>CAYRLG010000016.1:823-86559 GCA_964425195.1 uncultured Desulfobacterales bacterium | reverse complement strand
GATAAAATATCTGGTATTATCTGTAGGTCAATATCGATAAAAGATATAACAACTAATAGACAGATAAAAGCAAACCAGAACAGAGCTTGAATAGTGAACCCAAATTTAATAAAGGTTGCTACAGCAAATAGAGCAGTAATTAGTTCAACTATAGGGTATCTGATTGATATGTATGTATTGCAGCTTCTACATTTGCCAAGAAGTGCTATAAAGCTAATAATGGGGATATTAAGATAAAATGGGATTGCTGTTTTACATACAGGGCAAAATGACCTGGGAAAGGCAATAGACTCTCCCTTTGGTATCCTGTAAATACAGACATTAAGAAAACTGCCAATAGAGGCACCAAACATAAACAGAGCTGCTATTATTGTGATATCTGTTACTAAATTGATCTGGGTAAAAGAGTTTAACATTTTTTGAATTGTCCTTAAATGTAGTTGATAAAGAGATTTGAGTATCTTTTTAAATGAGATTTATCCTACGTAAATTAGTCTGATATATTTATAAATTATTCTTTATCAATGATGTTGTAAAAAGTATATAATGAGTTATTGTTAGTGCATTTTTCAGAACATGGCTAAAAAGTTATCTAAAAAAGAGTGATAAATATTGTTAAGGAGCATAGATGGCAGAAACTGATATTGATGATCTTATAGATATAATTGAAAAAGAGACAAACATTGATGATATTCCTACACAGATGCCTATGATGCCTGTAAGGGATGTGGTAATTTTTACAGATATGCTTTTACCTCTTTTTATTGGACGTGACAAGTCGATAAAAGCAATAGAGGAGGCTGCCAAATCCAACAGATATATTTTTCTCTCGGCACAGAAAGATTCTGATCTTGAAAATCCTGGGCAAGCAGATGTTTTTGAGATAGGTACAGTTGGAAAAGTGCAAAAAATGTTAAAGCTGCCTGATGGCCGTATCAAGGCATTGGTGCAAGGTATTATTAAGGGAAAAATAGAAAAGTTTGAAAAAAAGAGAAGCTACTTTAAGGTAAAAATAGAGATTATAAAAGAGTCTGAAGTTAAAGATTTGGAAATTGAAGTTCAAGCTCTTATGAGAAATGTTAGGGAGAGTAGCGAGAAAATCCTTGCCTTAAGAGG
The DNA here is from genome assembly GCA_964425195.1 of uncultured Desulfobacterales bacterium. Lineage (GTDB taxonomy): Bacteria > Desulfobacterota > Desulfobacteria > Desulfobacterales > Desulfobacteraceae > Desulfamplus. Next base: position 85,443 of record CAYRLG010000016.1, on the reverse strand, counting down.
AGAGCTATCAGGAGATGTGGGGATTTTACTCGAACAGATTGAATCCCCCGGAAAGCTTGCCGATCTTGTGGCATCAAATTTACGCCTTAAAGTACAGGATGCCCAAGATATACTTGAGACAATGGATAATAAAAAAAGGCTTGAAAAAGTAAACGACTTTCTTGCTCGTGAACTTGAACTTTCAACTGTTCAGGCAAAAATTCAGACAAATGTAAAAGATGAGATATCAAAAACTCAGAGAGACTACTATCTAAGAGAACAGGTTAAAGCTATTCACCGTGAACTTGGAGATAGTGATGATAAGCTGCTTGAGATTGAAGAGTATAATCAGAAGATAAGAAAGGCAAAGATGCCTGAAGAGTGTGAAAAAGAGGCATTAAGACAGGTGAAACGTTTGGATCAGATGCACTCTGACTCTTCAGAAGCTGGTATTATAAGAGCTTACCTTGACTGTATTGTTGAGATGCCGTGGACAAAGTCAACCAAAGATTCTCTTGATATCAACAAGGCGGCTCAGGTTCTTGATCATAACCATTACGGGCTTGATAAGGTTAAAGAGAGAATACTTGAATATTTAAGTGTTAGAAAGCTAAACCCTTCAATGAAAGGGCAGATACTCTGTTTTGCCGGTCCTCCCGGAGTTGGTAAAACATCTCTTGGAAAAGCCATTGCAAAAGCAATGAGACGTAAATTTGTAAGAATATCTCTTGGTGGTATAAGAGACGAGGCTGAAATAAGAGGACATAGACGTACCTATATTGGAGCAATGCCAGGGAGAATTCTTCAAGGTCTTCGCCAGTGTGGAACAAATAATCCTGTCTTTATGTTAGACGAAATTGATAAATTAGGTAATGACTTTAGAGGAGACCCATCATCTGCACTTTTAGAGGCTCTTGATCCTGAACAAAACTCAGAGTTCAGTGACCACTATCTTAATATGCCGTTTGATCTCTCAAAAGTTCTCTTTGTGCTTACAGCAAATATGACAGATACTATTCCATCTGCGCTTCTTGACAGAATGGAGGTAATAAGAATTACAGGTTATACTCGTGAAGATAAGATGGTGATTGCAAGAAAGCATCTTTTACCTCGTCAGATTAAAGAAAATGGTCTGATCAGACGATCAGTTACCATTTCTGATGGTGCCTTAGAGACTATTATAGCTGACTACACTATGGAAGCTGGTCTCAGAGAGTTTGAACGCAAACTTGGGACAATATGCAGAAAAATTGCAAGGCAGGTCGCCGAAGGGAAAAAGGGTAAATTTAGTGTTACACAGCAGAACTTGACGAAGTTTTTAGGACCTCCTATTTACCTTACAGATATGGATCAAGATGAGAGTCAAGCAGGTCTTGTAACTGGTCTTGCATGGACTGAATTTGGGGGAGAACCTTTATATATTGAGGTCTCTTTGTGCCATGGCAAAGGAGAACTATCGGTAACAGGTCAAATTGGTGAAGTTATGCAAGAGTCTGCAAGGGCTGCATTTACATATACAAAGGCAAATATGGAGCGTTTTAATATTGATAAAGATGAGTTTGAAAACAAAGATATCCATATTCATGTGCCGTCTGGGGCAATTCCAAAAGATGGTCCATCTGCTGGCATTGCAATGGCAACAGCTCTTATCTCTGCATTTACCGGAAAGATTGTTGACAATAAAGTTGCAATGACAGGAGAAATTTCTTTAAGAGGTAGGGTCCTTCCAATTGGAGGACTTAAAGAGAAGGCTCTTGGTGCTCTACAGGCTGGAATTAAAACTATTATTATTCCTGAAAAAAATAAAAAGGACCTTTATGATCTGCCGCCAACTCTTAAGAAGAGGATTAATTTTATATGCGTGCAAAATTTAGATCAGGCATTGGAAGTGGCTTTTTTAAAACAGGATGAAGATGATAAATCTTTAGAAAACGAGCAAACACAAGATCAGAAGATAGATGAGAGAGAAGAGTCTGTAAAAGAGAAGAATATTGGTGAAGATTCAAAATCATCAAAGTCAGATATAGAAAATAGTTCAAATATTGATCAAAAAGATGGTACAGATGAAGATTCTTGCAGTTGATACGGCGGAACAGAGCAGTTCTGTTGCACTTGTAGAAGATGATATACCTATTTATGAAACTTTTCATCTCAATAAGATGACCCACTCCCGCACATTAATGGATATTATTGTGCGTATGGTGGAAAAAGATGCAGGTATAAAGATAAGTGATATTGATGGTTTTGTTGCTACTTGTGGTCCCGGCAGCTTTACAGGGTTACGGATAGGTATCAGTATTGTTAAAGGTTTAGCATTTGCAACATCTAAACCTTCAGCAGGTGTATCAAGCCTTGATGGTATTGCATTTCAATTCATATTTTCATCTATTCCAGTCTGTGTAATGATGGATGCCAAAAGAGGAGAAGTCTATTTTGCTATCTACCACTTTGATAATGGCAAGTTAATTCAAAAGAGCAAAGAACTTGTTATTGCTCCTGAGCAGGCATTGGAGATTGTTGGGTCTAAAATTTGTATGTTTGTTGGTTCTGGAGCTGTAACTTTTCGTCATTTTATTCAGAAATTTATGGCAGATAAAGCTCTTTTTGCCCCTCCATTTCAAAATTTTATCAGGGCATCTGCTTTGGCTCATACTGTTTTTGAGGATAAATCCCGCCTTTCTATGTTGCCTAATGCAATAACCCCTTCCTATATTAGAAGGTCTGATGCAGAGCTCAACTATGAACAGCAACATAAATAATGTACCTGTTTTTCTTAAAAACAAATTATTTTTAGTAATAGAACTGATTGCTTTTTTTAAATAGTAGGCTCTCTTATTGGTCAAGATAGATTGCCTTTTATTAAACTGCTATAGGTGCTTTTGTTGACAATAAATTGTCCGTCTGTTATTAACCAAAATAGTTCTTGTAGCAATTAATTGTATAAGATTATCTTCTTTTTTGCTTTAATCAATAATAACAATCTGATTTAATAGTAGTAATATTAAGATATGAATAGAAACGAGTGGCCACATAAATCGAGGATGCCTATTGCAGCCCCGGGACTTAAATTTATTGTTACAGCTATAGTTGTAACTGTTTTAATTTTTATTGCTGGTTGGGCTATTTTGGGATGGACTGCCCTGTTTATAACAATATTTATATGTTGGTTTTTTAGGGATCCCCAAAGGTCTGTACCTGATAAACCTAACTGTATAATCTCACCTGCTGATGGGAGAATTATTGTTATAGATAGGAGACAAACCAATGACTTTACGCATCAATCCTGTATAAAGATAAGTATTTTTATGAATGTGTTTAATGTCCATGTAAACAGAATACCGTTCAAAGGTGTGGTTGAAGATGTTATTTATGTGCCGGGAAAATTTATCAATGCTTCTTTTGATAAAGCTTCTGAGCATAATGAGAGAAATGCACTAATAATAAAAACAGATTCTGGTGCAATTTACACTGTTGTTCAAATTGCAGGGCTTATAGCAAGACGTATTGTATCTAAAGTTAAAAAAGGCGATATGGTTGAACGTGGCAATCGATATGGTATGATCTGTTTTGGTTCAAGACTTGATTTATATCTACCTTTGGATAGTAAAATTGAAGTTGCTATTGGTCAAAAAGTGGAAGCTGGATCAACTATTATAGCGTATTTAAAGTAGTTTTGTTTAACGATTCAAATTTAAAAATTTAATTATTTCGATTTTAAAATCATAGCTAAAGTAACTATTCTAATGTTATAGAAAGTTGTAAAATTAAAGTGTGTCTCCTTACATATTTTGGAGGCATAAGAATTGTGAAATTAAATGGAGAATAAGAAGTTGGAGCAGATACCAATTACAGTAGAGGGATACAACGCTCTAAAAAAAGAGCTTGAAAGGCTAAAAACTATTGATAGACCTCAAAATATTAAAGCAATAGAGACTGCAAGAGCACATGGAGACCTTTCAGAAAATGCAGAGTTTGATGCTGCTAAAGAGAGGCAATCCTTTATTGAAGGAAGAATTGGAGAGTTGGGGTATAAAATAGCAAGTGCCAAGGTGATTGATCCTGATACTGTACCTAAAGATTGTGTAAGATTTGCTTCAAGAGTACTTCTTGAGAATCTTGACTCTGAAGAGGAGGTTGAATATATGCTCGTAGGACAAGAGGAGTCAGATATCTCAAAGGGAAAAATTTCAGTTTCATCACCCCTTGGAAAAGCTCTTCTTGGTAAAAAGCCTGGAGATGACGTTGTGCTACAAGCTCCCGGTGGAAAACGCTCTTATGAGATTATTTCTATTTTATAGTTTTATAAAGTTATTGATATCTAAGTTTTGTAATTGAATGGAGGAGAGATTTTGGCAAGAGTTACTATTGAAGATTGTCTTAAGAATGTACCAAGTAGATTCGCACTTGTTCACATGGCAGCACAGCGTGTCAGACAGATAAAAGAAGGTTCTGATTTTCTCGTTAAAGCATCAAAAAATGAGGATGTGGTGACAGCTCTCAGAGAGATTGCCGCTAACAAAGTTGTTATTAAAATGGATAGAGATTGAATAATTAACAACAAAATAGAGATTGATGCGATCATAAATTAATTTTTAATTTTCACCAAATCTCTAAAGTAGATACCATGATAGATATTCAAAAACAGCGTGATTACCGTAATATACCAATTGATAAAGTCGGCATAAAAGAGTTGCGTTATCCTATAAAGGTACTGGATAAAAGAAATGGAATGCAATCTACAGTTGCAATGATAAATATGTATGTGAACCTTCCTCATCAATCAAAAGGGACTCACATGAGTAGATTTGTTGAGATGCTTCATACATTTCGTTCACAGGTATCTCTTGAGTCATTGAGCCACATACTTGAAGATATGAAAAAAACTCTTGAAGCCCAATCTTCCCATATTGAGATAACTTTCCCATATTTTGTGGAAAAGAGTTCTCCAGTTACAGGAGCACGTGGGCTTATGGATTACACCTGTTCCATTATAGGATCGTCAAGAACCTCAGATAAAAGCCGTGATTTAATGGTAAAAGTTGGTGTACCAATCACCTCTGTCTGTCCATGTTCCAAAGAGATAAGCGATTTTGGTGCGCATAATCAGCGTGGAGAGGTTTTAGTAAGTACAAGGTTTAAAAAGTTTATCTGGATTGAAGATATTATTGATATTGTTGAGAAGGCTGCATCTTGTGAACTATTTTCAGTTCTTAAACGAGAAGATGAAAAACATGTTACTGAACAAGCATATCAAAATCCTAAGTTTGTTGAAGATGTTGTCCGTGATGTTGCTAAAGTTTTAATGGAGGATGATAATATCACCTGGTTTTCAGTAAGTGCTGAAAATTTTGAATCTATACATAACCACAGTGCATACGCCTATATTGAGAGAAGCAGGCAAAGTATCACTAAATCATAATAAATCACTATAGAAAATATCACTTTTAGAAACCTAATCCAAAAGTGATTACTATTGAAATATTTTATAACTTAATGAGACTTAGGGCACTATATTTTGTGCCCTTTATTATTTTCTCATATTTTCCCTTCATAAGCTAATACGCTTTTCCAAAGAGACTGCCTTATTTTGTCATATCCTGCTCCGCTTTCATTAACCATAATCACAAATGGATATAAACCTTGGGATGTCTGAAAATATCCGCATCTTGTTTTTACACTATTTAACGTTCCAGTTTTATAATACTCATTACCACTGCGAGCAATAGTATAATTAGACCCGCTGTAAGCTAATTTGATGTTATCTGCTACTATCTCTGCTCTTTTCATAAGATGGTAATTGGGTTTAAATTGTTTAAGCACCTTTATCATATCAGCAGGAGAAATCCTGTTTTTGCGTGAAAGTCCTGAGCCTTCAACAAAAAAAAGATTTGATCTCTGAGAGTCTAAGTAGTTGCTATGATTTACCTTTACAGAGTTTAATTGTTCAGATGGTAATATTCCAACTATCTGTTTAGCATATTTAGCCATTGCAGCAACTCCTTTCTCAACAGTTGCTGGTGGGGAGAATGCTTGTGCACCAGTACTTAAAAAGAGCTGATTTGCCATAAAGTTACTTGAATAATCTAAAAGTCTTCTTGTTATTTCGTCAATATCATAAGGAGAGACAAATCTATATAGGAGAGTATCACCATGTGCGATAGTTCCTGTGGTTACTATACCTTTTATTGCTATCCCCTCTTGTGAAAGAAAGTGTTGTATCAACATACCAGCATAAAGCCTGCTCTCCTGTTCAGATAAAACAACTCTGCCTCTTTTAAGTCCAGAAGATTGTACTCTATTCATAACAAAAGGAATCAATGGAGTTTCAGGGTCATCACTTATATAACATTGTTCTCTCTTACTATATTGGAAAGCAACTGTATTAAAATTGGCAGAGAGTGCTCCAACAAAGGCATCATAAGGGTTGTTTGTATCTGATTTTCCATCAATATTAATGTTGGATGCAAAAAATGTGTTATCAACAATTATGTTATTAATATATTTAATATTTTTTGATCTTAAGATTAAACTTAACTTATGGCATGTATCACGAATAATAGCAGAGGTAAAAAGAGGATCTCCATACCCTTTTATTTTAAGATTAATATGGGAAAATTGCTGTTTTAAATTACTATTTGACACTATATTTTTTGTAATAGTATGCTTTTGAACTCCACTATCAATAAAAAACTCTGTTTTAAACCGATAATCCTCTCCAAGATAGTAACGAGCAGATAGGCTTGTAAGTACCTTTATTGTTGATGCAGGAACAAAGGCTTTTTGGGCATTTTTAGAGTAGATTACATTACCATTTTCAGTGCAAAGTAGTACTCCAACAGAGTTACTAAGTGCTGTTTTGTTTAACCTATTTTTGTCAGAAGCCCATGAAGAGTTAATGTGCAAAAGTGACAGTAGTATTAAGCAAAAAATATATAGATAATTAGAGAGTAAATCTCTTATCTTAATCCGTTTTATCAAACTAAATGGTTTATTCTTCATAGCAATTTTCCTTAAATTTAATATTAACGTGCAAGTTGATTCATCTCAAAAATCGGCAGGCAGATCGCCAACACAATAAATCCTACAACAGCACCCATTATAAGAATGATAATAGGCTCAAGCAGTGCTGTCATTGCAATCAGGCTTGATTCGGTCTCTTTTTGAAAGAGTTGAGCAGTTTTTTCAAGCATAAGTTCAAGTTTTCCACTCTTTTCTCCAACTTTAATCATCTGTATTGCAAGAGAAGGAAACTCTTTGCTTCCATCAAGTGCATTTCCAAGCTCTCCACCTTGCTTTACAAGCTCTGCTGCTGATGTGATTCTATTTTTAATGACACTATTTCCAGTGGTATTTCTTGATATATCAAGAGCAGTGAGCATTGGAACTCCATTGGCAAGAAGAGATGCAAGGATCCCTGCAAATCTGGCAATTGCATTTTTTTTTATCATTTTGCCAATCTTTGGAATAATAAGAAGAGTTTTGTCAGTTATCTCTAACCCTTTTGCAGTTTTTCTAAGAGCATAAATTATAAAGGTAATAATAATTGGAATTAGCAGCAAAATCCACCAGAAGGATTGAAAAAAAGAGCTTATAGATATAAGCAGACGGGTGGGGGCAGGGAGTTGCTGATTCATATCTGTAAATATCTTTATAATTCCGGGAACAATATATGTTATCAAAAACACAAGGACTGCAGCACCTGTGATGCTCATTAGAATTGGATATGCAAGAGATGTCTCTATCTTTTTGCGTGTCTCTTCTTGCTTTTCAGTTATATCAGCAAGACGCTCCAACACAAGTTCAAGTGTTCCTGATGACTCTCCTGCATGAACCATATTTATGTAAACATTAGAAAAAACTGATGGATATTGAGATAGTGCCTGAGAAAAACTTTTTCCCTCCTCAATTGACTCTTTGATTTTTGAGAATACTTTCTGAAGAGCTTTGGACTCTGTTTGAGTCACAATTGTGGATAGAGCCGTTACAAGAGGAAATCCGGCTGAAAGAAGAGTTGCAAGTTGACGTGTCACAACTGCAATTTCAGCCTTGCGGATTTTAGAAAAGATAATGTTGTTTGGAAATAATCTTATTGAATAGTTATTTGTTGAAATTTCACTTTTAATCTCATTAATTGATGTTGGAAATATATTTTGTTGTCTTAGCTTTAAACCAGCCGACACTATGCTATCAGCATCTACTATTCCTCTCTTCTTTTTTCCTTTATCTGTTAAGGCACTGTATTCAAAAACAGTCATGCCTCTTATCTCCTGAGTTTTAAGGGTTATATTGTTCTTTCAGCGGGTTTTACTTTACACTATTTTTCCGTTAAACTGAAACTGTAGATTTCATGATGAATGTTTCAGGCTTCAAAATGAAGATAAAATACTTGATATTGCTGTATCTCGTGTAGAGTCTATTGTTTTATCAAATAAAGTAATGCTATCAACTCAGTCAAGTATATTGGCTCTTGAAAACAATATAGACATAATCTTCCTTGATGGTTATGGAGACCCTGCTGGTCGTGTGTATTTCTTGGCAGACTGAATTGGAACAGGTTTGATTAGCTTGGTCAAAAGTGTTCTTGGTCAATGATTTGATAAAAAACTTGTTAATGATGAAATCCTTGCGATGTTTTTTTAACCATATATTTTTATTTAAGAGTAATGTAATGAAAAAAGCCACGCTATCTTTAAACGACATTGAGCTTAAGCCACACCATACACATAAGTTCAGAGGTTATATTGGTAATATGTTTGCTGGTTACGATCTTATTCATAATTTTTCAGCACGTTAATATCTGCCTCACTTGCGGGAGTTACTCCAATGTAGTCAGGAAGCGGCAGCAACCCGTTTCTACGGAATGCAAGTATGTGAACTTTTACTCCATGAACATATGTCCAAATATAACCATCATAATGCTTGCTTGTATAAACAAATAACGATATTAATCTTTCCTGCCAATCCATGTTTGCTCCTTGTGTCTATTAGTATTGGTTGCAAGCCACTAATTTACACAAAAATATGGATTGGTTTAACCCCTAGTTCGCATTACTTCTTTTGCTTGATTATTTTTCTTAACTATGTTCTGTTCAATAGAAAGTTTCTTATTGTTAATATTGTGGTTTTTAAATAGAAACTGGTAAATACTTGAATTGCAGGTTTCTATTTTTGTAATCTGAATTGGGTAAGGAATAATCTGCATTTGGTTAAGGAAAATAGAGATGACACCAGAATTTATAATCGAGTTTGCAAAAGAGGCGATTGTTATGACTTTGATGATCTCAATGCCAATGCTTATTTTAGGGTTAATTGTTGGACTTGCAGTGAGTGTTTTTCAGGCGGTCACCTCTATTCAAGAGATGACTCTCTCATTTGTTCCTAAAATAATTGCCGTTTTTGCAGGACTTCTCTTCTTTGCACCTTGGATGCTTGAGCAATTTACCGAATACACTCGACGAATTATTGAAAACATCCCGCTATATATAAGATGAAAATGTATAGAAATATTTTCTTATAATCGATACTTAGTTTCATATATATTCGTACACATAAAAATCTGGCGTTGATATGCCTATATTAAATCTTTACAATGTTGAAGAGTTCAAACTTTATCTACTTGTGCTTGCTCGATTCAGCGTTGTCCTATTTATGCTCCCTATTTTTGCCACAAAAGTAGTTCCACGCGTGGTAAAGACATCTCTTGCAATGGTTTTATCCCTTCTTCTCTATTCAGTTGTTGATATAGACTCATCAATCTTTCCTGATACTGTTATTGAGACGGGTTTGCTAATTTTTACTGAAGTTATGATAGGTGTTATGTTATCTCTTTGCGTAAGATTTTTTCTTGGTTCAATACAATTTGCAGGTCAGATAATAGGATTTCAGATGGGATTTTCTATGGTTAATGTTGTTGATCCTTTGACAGGAGCAAATGTATCGATACTTGAAGAGATTTCATATTGGATGACCCTTCTTCTTTTTCTTATATTTAATGGTCATCATATTGTTATTCTATGTATTATAGAGAGTTTTGAGATTATTCCTCCGGGTATATTTATATTTCAGCAGATTGTTCTTGAGAAATTGATAGAGCAGGGAAGTCAGCTATTTATTCTTGCAATTAAGATTGGTGCTCCAGTTATTGCAGCTCTTTTATTTACAAACGTTGCGTTTGGATTGACTGGAAAGTTTGCTCCACAGATGAACATAATGATCGTAGCTTTTCCGTTCCAGATACTTGTTGGTCTTATGTTATTTGGATTTTCACTTGAAATAATAAAGATACTTACAAGAGATTATATAGGTTCTATAAAGGCTCTATTCTTATCTCTGTTCTTTTGGGCAGCAGGAGGCTAATATGGCTGAGGCTCCAGGTGGTGGAGAGAAAACTGAGGATGCCTCCTCAAGAAAGCTCGGTAAAGCACGAGAACAGGGACAGGTTGCAAAGAGTATAGAGATACCATCGGTTTTTGTTCTTCTTGCAGGGGTTCTGGCTATGCGTATGTTTGCCTCTATGATATACAAAAATTCCCTTGCCATGTTAGATGACACTTTAAGATTTGAGGGGGTGCCTCTTCTCACAGATAGTGAGGTTATAAACCTATTTTTTAGATACTCAGAAATTATGTTTCTGATGCTTCTTCCCATTCTGTTTGCTGTCTTTTTTGCTGCTGCTGCAACAAACCTGTTTCAAGTGGGTTTTCATATCTCTTGGGAATCCATTGAACCTAAATTATCAAAAATGAATCCTATTTCTGGTTTAACACGAATCGTCTCCCCTAAGTCTTTGGTTGAGCTTGTTAAAAGCGTCCTTAAACTTGTGATCGTCTTTTCAGTTGCCTATATTGCGGTTAAAGGGGAGATCGATAATATTATAAGACTATATGATCACAGTGTTGGTTTTATTCTTCTATACATCATGGATTTATCTTTTATAATCGTAATTAAAATCTTGCTTGTTATGGCAATTTTGGCAATTCTTGATTATGCCTACCAAAAATGGCAGTTTCTTCAGGATCAAAAGATGACTAAACAGGAGGTTAAAGATGAATTCAAACAGACTGAGGGAGACCCTCAGATTAAATCCAAAATAAGACAGATTCAGGCTCAAGCTGCGCGTCAAAGAATGATGGCTGATGTTCCTAAAGCAGATGTTGTAGTAACAAATCCAACTCGTCTTGCTGTTGCCATAAAATATGATGGTGCTACAATGGAGGCACCTATGGTTACTGCTAAAGGTTCAGGTGCAGTTGCAGCCAACATAAGGAGAATTGCTCAAGATGCTGGAGTGCCTTTAGTTGAAAATAAGGAGCTGGCTCGAAATTTGTATTCAATGGTTGATATAGGTCAATCAGTTCCCCCTGATCTGTTTCAGGCTGTGGCAGAGCTTCTTGCTTATGTTTATAAGTTAAAGGGAAAACGTCTTTAGATAACGTCATTTTTTTGGCATAACTGTCAAATTCTATGTAAAATTAGGACTGATCGAATATGTACAACTTTATAGCATTGTTTTGAGTTATACCTGCTATGCAAGAGAGCTATAGTTATATTTTAAGGAGTAAGTGTGATGGTTGAAGAAAATACAGGAATCCTTCAAAGTTTAAAAAAAGAGTCTTCTGACATTGCAATGGTTCTTGCAATGGTAAGTATTCTTATGGCGATGATACTTCCTTTGCCCCCCATTTTACTCGATTTTTTTCTTGCCCTTAATATTACTATGTCTGTAATTGTACTTATTACAACCATGTACACCAAAGAGCCTCTTGATTTTGCTATTTTCCCGTCTCTTCTGCTTGTTTTGACGCTATTCCGTCTTGCATTAAATATTGGAACAACTCGTATGATTCTTCTTCATGGCAGCGAAGGACCTCTTGCTGCTGGGGCAATAATAATGTCCTTTGGTAACTTTGTTGTTGGTGGAAATTATGTGGTTGGGCTTATTATCTTTATAATACTGGTACTTATCAACTTTATGGTTATAACCAAAGGTGCCGGACGTATTGCAGAGGTTGCTGCACGCTTTACCCTTGATGCAATGCCGGGCAAACAGATGGCTATCGATGCTGATCTTAATGCAGGAATGATTGATGAGGCTGAAGCAAAGAGGAGAAGAAAGGCTATAGCAAGAGAGTCAGAGTTTCATGGAGCTATGGATGGTGCAAGTAAATTTGTAAGTGGAGATGCTGTAGCAGGTATAATCATAACTATTATTAACATTGGAGCGGGCTTTATAATTGGAGTTCTCCAACAGGGCATGCCTGTTATGGAGGCTTTAACTAACTATACTCTGCTAACAGTTGGAGATGGTCTTGTATCTCAAATTCCAGCACTTCTTATCTCAACTGCTGCTGGTCTTTTGGTGTCAAGAGCAGGCTCTGAAAATCGTATGGGTAAAGATTTTGTAGGACATCTTCTCTCAAGCCCAACACCTGTTTATGTTGGTGCTGTGATTGTTTTTTGCATGGGTCTTATACCCGGTCTTCCGGCATTTCCGTTTATGACATTGTCTGTAATTTTAGCTACAGGAACATGGTATTTTCTAAGAGATGCAAAACCTAAGGAAGAGTTAAGCGAAATTAGTGAGTCACAGACAGAAGCAGCAGAAGAGTCTGGTTCTCCTGAAGATGTTGAACATCTGCTAAATGTTGACACAATTGAGTTAGAGGTGGGATATGGTTTGATTCCATTGGTTGATAAGCAGCAAGATGGTATGCTGTTAGGAAGAATTAGGGCTATAAGACGGCAGTTTGCAACTGAAATGGGTATAATTATTCCGCCTATCCACATAAGGGATAACCTTCAGTTGAGTGCAGCTCAATACCGTATTTTGATAAAAGGAGTGGAAGCTGCTGGAAGTGAGTTGATGATAAATCATCTACTTGCAATGGATCCAGGTGGTGTAGCAAGTGGTATTGATGGCATTCCAACTACAGAGCCTGCTTTCAACCTACCAGCACTCTGGATTCCTAAGGAGAGAGAGGATGAGGCTAAATTCTCAGGTTATACAGTTGTGGATAATTCAACTGTTGTGGCAACCCATCTTACAGAGGTTATTCGCAAAAATGCTTATGAACTACTTGGTCGTCAGGAGGTTCAACACCTTATGGATAACCTTGCAAAATCTAACCCTAAAGCTGTAGAAGAGCTTGTTCCCTCACTTATGACTACTGGTATGGTGCAAAAAGTTCTGCAAAATCTTTTGCGTGAGAGAATCTCAATTCGAGATCTTCTCACAATTGTAGAAACTCTTGCTGATTATGCCCCTATGAGTAAAGACTCTGATCTTTTAACAGAGTATGTTAGACAGAGAATAGCAAAAGGTATGCTTGCCCCATATATTCAACCAAATAAGGTGCTTCAGGTCATAACTATTGACCGTACTCTTGAAGAGATGCTAACCAAAAATATTAAGCATACTGAACATGGCTCATATCTTGCAGTTGATCCTCAGACAGTTGAGCAGATTGTGCAGTCATTAAGTGGTGAGGTTGAAAAACAGATTTCAATGGATGTTCAGCCGGTAGTAATGTGTTCCCCTGCATTACGCCGCCATTTCAGAAAACTTATCGAACATGCCCTGCCTTCGGTGTTTGTTGTATCTCACGCTGAAATTGTGGATGATATTAATCTTCAGGCAGGTGGAAAGGTGACACTTAACAAATGAGCACTAATGCCAAAACATATAAAGCCCGAAGTATTCAAAAAGCATTAGCAGATATAAAAGAAGAGCTTGGTCCTGATGCTGTGATACTTGCAACACGTAGGATTCCTAAAAGTCCAAGAGACCCATATTCAGATGATATGTTTGAGGTTGAAGCTGCACCAAATGTAGTTAGTAAAGTAGAGAAAAAAGCTAATGTTGGACAGCCTGCTTCTGCCACTTTAAATAGCGTGTCATCCTCTGGCTCGCCTCTTTTTTCACCATCTTCTAACTCTTCTTCTGAGGCTACTGGTATCTATTCTGACATATCAATCATTGATGAACTTGCTAATATTAGGGATTTAATATCTCTTGTTGGCTTTGGGAGCGGCATGGAGTCTATTCTCCACAACCATACAGAATCTGCTGGTATTTTGGCATCTCTGCTTCGTGCTGGAATTTCAGAGAGACGAGCACATCTTATTTTACAACGTTCATCAATTGCCATGGAGAGCGATTTATCTCGACATAGAGGGATCGTGCAGCCACTTAAAAAATATGTAATAAGAGAGTGCATGAAAGATATTCATACAAGAGATATATTTTCAAGACCACTTGACTCAGGTATGCCCCACATAGCCGCATTTGTTGGACCTACAGGGGTTGGGAAAACTACAACAATTGCAAAACTTGCTGCAGATTTAAGTATAAAAAAGAAAAAACGAGTTGGATTGATATCAATTGATAATTACCGTATTGGTGCGTTTGAACAGCTTAAGGCTTATGCTTCAATAATGGGGCTTTTGTGTATTGCAGCATTTAATCAAGAAGATTTTATCCGAGCACTTAAAAAGATGGAGAGTATGGATGTAGTGCTTATTGATACTGCTGGACATAGCCACTCTGACGCAGTAAGGATGAAAGAGTTTTCTGATGTTATTAGAGGAGAGTATAAGATTTCAGTTCATTTAGTTTTAAGCGTCACTACAGGTTTCTTGGATATGCGTGAGGCTGTCAACTCTTTTTCAAGATTAAATCCTGAAACCTATGTCTTTACAAAAGTTGATGAGACAAGACGCTGTGGGAAAATTTTTGATCAGATAAATGATTTACAGCTTCCAGTCTCTATTATTACTAATGGGCAGAGGGTTCCAGAAGATTTAATTATCCCTGACACGAGAGACCTTTTAAGTATCATGTTGGGGGCAGAGCAAAGTGGAGATAAGTAGAAAAAGAGAAAGAAGTATCTGGATAGAGCAATATATAGGAGATAATACATTGGATCAGGCAAGTGGATTAAGAAATATTGTCAAAACAGACTCTTTATCAAGGATAGGTTCTAAAGTATCTTTGGGTGGTAGTAGAAGAGTTCCAAGAGTGATATCTGTTACCAGCGGAAAGGGTGGAGTAGGCAAAACAAATATAGTGGGGAATCTTGCTATTGCTCTTAATGCTCTTGGTAAGAGAGTTGTTATTGTGGATGCAGATGTGGGACTTGCAAATATTGATATTATATTTAATCTAAGACCTAAATATAATATTAGTCACGTTATAAATGGAGAACGCACACTTCATGAAGTCATGGTTACAACGCATCATGGTGTTCATATAATTGCTGGTGGCTCTGGTTTTGCGAACCTAACACAGTTAACAAATGGAGAGAAACTAAATCTTTTGACTGAATTTGAGACACTTGAAAGTATAGCAGATATTATTCTTGTTGATACTGGTGCAGGAATATCCTCCAATGTCTTATATTTCAACTCTGCTGCAGATGAGTGTATTGTGATTGCAACACGAGAACCAACATCAATTACAGATGCTTATGCTTTAATGAAGGTTATGTCCCAGGAATATGGAACAAAGTATTTTAAACTGCTGGTCAATGTGGTAAATTCAAAAAAAGATGCTAAAACTGTCTATGCAACACTTGACAGTGCAATTGGGCGGTTTCTGAAAAATGTTGTGCTTGAATATGTTGGCAACATCCCTTCTGATCCAAAGTTGCAGAAGGCTGTTTTAAATAGGAAGACTGTAATAGATTATGCTCCAGATTCCCCTTCTGCTCAAGCAATTGGGGAGATTGCTCGCAAGATAGTAGATTCTCCAATTAGGATATCTTCAGATGGGAATATTAAATTTTTTATGAAAAGAGTTTTAGATGCGGTAAATTGAAAAAAATGGGTAGAGTGAATTGAAAAAGGATGATCTCAAAAATAGGGACTCTGCATTAAGAGAAGCAAGAATAGTTGAGTACGCATTCTTAGTTAAACAGATTGCCTCAAGTTTTGCCCGCAGACTTCCCTCAAGTGTGCTGTTTGATGAACTTATAAGTGCTGGCTCATTAGGTCTTATTGATGCTGTGGATAAATTTGATCCTGACAAACATGTCTCTTTAAAAACCTACGCCCAATACAGAATAAGAGGTTCTATTCTTGATGAACTCAGAAGCATGGATAAATACTCCCGATCTGTCCGTAAAAAGATTCAAGAAGTTGCTGCTGCAACAAAAAAACTTGAAGATATTAAAGGTTCTCCCCCTTCTGACGAGGAGATTGCTGCAGAGTTAAGTATTTCCATAGATGAGTACAACGACACTCTTACACAGATTCATGGTGCTACTATACTAAGTATGGACACCTTTCTGAAAACAAAAAACAATGAGACATCTTCTGAAACAAGATTTTTATCAAGTTTAAAAGCCAAAGATACTCCATCTGAACAGTTTGATAGAGAAGAGATAAAGTCTTTACTTACCGATGCTATAGATAAGCTAAATGAAAAAGAGAAACTTGTTGTTTCTCTTTACTATTATGAAGAGCTGACTCTAAAAGAGATAGGAGAGGTTCTAAATCTCACTGAATCAAGAATCTGCCAGATTCACACCACAATCTTAAATAAATTAAAATCAAAATTGAAAACTCTCTTTGAAGATTAGTTAATAGCAGTAACTTTTACTAAACAGTAATCTCTAATCTTAAATATATTAGATTTACACCTTAGGATTAATTTAACAAAATTAACTTTTAAAATCTATTTCTTGTTGCTTATTCTTAACTCAAAAAGGTTCTTAAATGTCAGATTCCAATGATGATGATACCCTGTTCTCTCAGGATGATATTGATAAACTTCTTAATTCACAATCAATTGAAGATGCTGAAGAGAGTATTGTCAATAAAAGAGATGGGGGTATTGACGAACTTTCAAAAGGTGAAGATGATGATGATATTGTAGGAGAACTCTCTCAAGACGATATTGACAGGCTTTTGAATGCATCATTTGATGAGTCTGAAGAGGAATCTGAGCAGAATTCCATTTTTGAAGAAGATGGTGAAGCAACATCAGAGATTTCTCAATCTTTAGAATCTGAATTTGGAGAAGATGACGATGATCTTGGAGAGTTATCCCAAGATGATATTGAAAGAATGCTTAATGCATCTTCTACAGACGGCGAAGAAGAACTCTTAACTTTGAGTGAAGAAAAAAAAGATAAAGAGGTTGGTGAAAATACTGTTCAATCTGATGCTTTTGACCTTATATCTCAAGACGATATCGATAAATTGATGGCTACAGATGATGATTTGCCAGATGAAGAGTTCTTAGAACCAGAAAGCATTTTAGATGAAGAGGTAGATGAAGAGGTAATTGATCCATCTGAAGCGTTTAGTATAGAAAATTGCCTAATTACTCAAGAGACCATTGATAACCTGCTTAATGAAGATGTTCAAGAGCCAAATAATGTACTAAATAAAGAGCAGTTCGATTCAACTGCCGATTCTTCAACTGATACTGCTTTTAAAGTAAATCTATCAGAAGATGAAGAAGAGCCTCAGTTTGAGCTTGATAGCGGTAATGAAGAGATTGCTGACAGTGATGAACTTGATGCTCTGCTTAAAGATGCGGCTGGTGATATGGATGATCTGCTCAATGACATATCACAAGATGATATTGATGGGTTTCTAAAAGAGAGTTCTAATCAGACAGATGATTTATTGAAACTAAATGATGTTGGCGATTCTTTTGAAAGTGGTCAGAGTTTAGAAGATACTAAAAGCGATAGTGTAAGAAATATAATATCTCAGGATGATATTGATGCTCTTCTTGCCGGTACTGATGAAGAAGATGAGGATATTTTGGCAGATATGGAGATGGATGAAGACCTTAAAAGTGCATCTTCTCCTGTTCAGAATGTTGAAAGTCCTCTTCCTGAAGATGATGACCAGGTTATTCTTGAAGAGGCTGATGAACCTGGTCCAACTCTTGCTGATGGTACTGTTCGTCAGATTGATGAACTTTCTGACTTTACAGATGAGAAACCTGCAAAAAGCCGTTTTGTATTAAAAGTTATTTTGATTAGTTTACTATTTTTGACTATCATGGCTGGTTGTGTTGCAGGGGTATATTTTATCTTTTTTAAAGACAAAGTTGATAAATTGCTCTCTTCTGCTCAACCATCATCGGGGCAGATAGCTGATGATAGTGTAAATGTTGAGGTTGAGCCAGAATCATCAAATATAAATATTAAGGAGTCTAAAGAGTTGACACCGGGTAACATTACTTTGGGGAACTTTATAGTATTTACTCCAGCCAGACAAGATGGGATAACCTATATCTCTTTAGATGTTTCGATTGACTACTCATATTCAATCGTATCTGATACAATAAATGGCAGATTGCCCTATTACAGGGATGTTATCTACAATGCTATTAATATGGCACTAAAGTCAGATAAAGGAGATAGGCTTACAGAGAGTGAACTTCTTGATATTGTAAAGAGTGCTTTAAAGGACTCTTTACCT
Source organism: uncultured Desulfobacterales bacterium (assembly GCA_964425195.1). Classification (GTDB taxonomy): domain Bacteria; phylum Desulfobacterota; class Desulfobacteria; order Desulfobacterales; family Desulfobacteraceae; genus Desulfamplus. Next base: position 67,026 of record CAYRLG010000016.1, on the reverse strand, counting down.
GATATTAAATTTGATAAAGTTGTTTTTGTAAATTTTAAGACAGGGTAATAATAATGCCATCAAGCTGAGGAAAAAGGAGGTATATATATGACAACGATACCAGCTGCCCATACTCATGTAATTCAGCAATCCAACCTTGCCCACGAGGCAACTCACCATCTTAAGCCTGTTCAACCAGACCCTGTTGATCTTCAAAATCAGCAGATTATGAGAGAGACTGTAGAACAGACAACTGTTATCTCCACGGAGAAATTAAGCAATGCAAATATTGATACGAAAACAAAAAAGAGAGAGGAGCAAGAGAGGCTTGCTAAGAGAAAAAAAGGGAGAGAGAAAAAAAAAAGAGATCCCGAGCTACCAGGTAATCTGCTTGATACAGTAGCGTAATATATTTCAAAAAAATAATAGATATAAAGAGTTAAAAACAAAAACTGGAGGATACCTGTTGTGAAAAGACCCATCTTCATATTTATAGCCATGCTTTTGTTGGCAATGTTATATATATGGCATTTTGAATCATCTTATTCTAATGCCTCATCTCATTCCAACTCACAATCTGATGATAAGAGTAAGCAATCTAATGGACAATCTATGAAAATTGCTCATTATCAGCTATCTCAATTTATCTCTCCTGAAACGTGTGGTGGCTGCCACGATCAAATTTATAGCCAATGGCAAGGCTCAATGCACAACCTTTCATACGATGATATAATTTATAATAGCATTGCCAATGCAGGTCTTATTGGGCTTACAGATAGAGATGAGATTGAGGAGGCAGAACATTGCCAAACCTGTCATACACCAGTTGGATATATAACAGGTTATCCCCTAAAAACATCTGATGATAAGAGAAAAATTTCTGAAATAGCAAAGCAAGGTGTTCAGTGTGACTACTGCCACTCAATCACAGGAGCTTATGCCGTTTATAATGCAAATTTTAAATATAGTCCGGGAAATGGTGAGGATGATCCTGGTGTAAAAAGAGGACCATTTAAAGATTCAGAGTCAGACTACCATTTATCTGAATTTTCAGATTTTCATACAAAATCTGAGCTTTGCGGGACATGCCATGATGTTAAACACGTGACCTTTGGAACATGGCTTGAGACAACGTACCAAGAGTGGAAAAAAAGCCCATATAGCAAACAAGGGGTCCAGTGCCAAGATTGTCACATGTATCAAAGACCGGGCTATCCATCTACAGGCTCAACAGATAGACCCAAAAATCCAGGAGCTGCTGCTGATGGTTCTATTGAAAGAGATCATATTTTTACCCACTATTTTGTTGGGGCAAACATGGCAATACCATCGAAAGAGAAGAATCAAACTGTCACTCAAATGGCAGAAGAGAGGTTGAAAAATTCTGTTGATATTAATATAGAGCCTAAAATCGAGGTAGATAAATTTAGTAAAAGCAGTAAAGTTATTATTAAGATAACAAATAATGGTGCAGGACATAATATTCCAACTGGAGTATCCAATATTCGTCAAGTGTGGCTTAAAGTTATTATAAAAAATAGTAAAGGCGATATCATATATAAAACAGGCATTCCAGATGAAAAAGGGTATCTACCTGAAAATACAATAATATACTCCACTGTTTTTGGTGATGGAAAGGGTAAAGCTGTTGACAATTTAGCTAAGGCAAGAGAGATAATAAGTGACAATAGGCTTGAACCTATGAAGGAATATATTGAAAAAATAGAGATTGGAGAGATTGACACTAAAGCTACGGTTGAGGCAGCTATTATGTATAGTGGGCTTTCACAAAATTTTGCAGATAGCCTTAAAGAGTTAGAGGGGATGCGTATTCCAGTTGTAGTTATGAAGGAAGTTAAAGCTGTTGTTACAAGATAGGAAAACAACATGAGTTGGGGAGGAAAATAAAACATGAGCAGGTTGCTTATCATGGAGTTATGGATTGCTGCCCAACTTTTTATAAATCTTGTACTTGTAATGCTTTTGTGGCGTTTTGTAAAAAAAATGAAAAAAATAGAGTCTGAGCTGCAACAGACTTTTAGGCGTGATGATATCAAAACTGTTACAGACTCTATTCATCAGGAAGTGTTGGATAAAATAGATAAACTTATCCAGAATATGGGTGAGAAAGCCGCTGTAGAGATGATTGATCGAGCAGCTCAGGATATCATCGATCTCTTAGAGCCTTTAGTTAAAGAGTCCGAAAAGACTGCAACATCTTTTGAGGATCAAATAAAGGAGAAGCATCGTCTTATTAAAAACCTCAATGATGCTCTTGATTCAAGAATCATAAGTATCAATCTGCTCTTATCCAGATCAGAGGTGATATTAAACTCTAAAGATAGATCAATATATCAACATTCTTCTGCTATTCGCCAACACCAAAATGATAACTCTTCATGGTCAATGTCAATTGGGTGCGATTTAAATGAGGAACAGTCCGAAGAGAGCTTGATTGACCAGCAGCAGAAGATAGTTGAGTTTTATCAGCAGGGGCTTGATGTTGATACTATTGCATCAAAACTATCCATGCCTCGCGGTGAAGTGCAGTTGGTAATAAGTTTGAAAGAAAAGTTTATGAACATGGAGAGATAGCTTTTTAAAATAAAGAATGTTAAATTTTAAAGAGATGGAGGCACTGCCTTGAATTTCATAAAAAATATGCTCTCCTTACCAGACTTGAAATTAAACAAGGCGGAGACCGTCCTTAAAAAATCAACTCTTCCCCTTCTTGAAAAAAATCAGGTTGTTGATGCAAAAGTTCTTAAATTGCTATCTCCTTCAAAAGCAGAGCTTTTAATTTTAGGTAAAAAAGTTGTTGCTGACACATCTGCATCTTCTAATTTGGTAAATTCAAATCTTGCAAAGGGAGATACTATCCAGCTTAAAGTTACAGAGCAGGGGTATCTCAGTATTTTAAAGGTGCTTCCTGAAAAGGTTATGTCAGAAATCGTTAAAACTTCTGGAGATTCTATTCCATCTTCTGTCCATTCACACCAAGCTACACATTCAAAAGCTACCTCCAATTTTGCTTCACCAACCACTCAAAATCCTACTCCAGCGAGCAACTTGACCCACCTGTCAGATTCTGCATTGCAGTTTTTTGCAAAGAATCAACCTCTTGAAGGATTTACCAGACTTGCAGCAACACTCTTTCCCAATATATCTGATCCAAAAAATATTATTCCTCTAAAAAATACTGCCACTGCTCTAAAAGATTTAGCCACTCCTGAACATACAAAAAAAGAGACTACTTTTATAACCAAAGACTCCATTTCTTCTGTAAAAAAAGAACCGCCTATTTTAATCAAAGAGCCTTTTGTTTTAACTAAAGAATCTCAAGCTCCTATTCTTGAAAAAAATTCTCTTTTAACACAAGAAGATAGAGATATTCTTAGTAATTTCTCAAAACAGATTCAGACAGATAAACCTGTTATAGATAAAGCAGATATTAAAAATCTATTGATGTCAGTTTCGCTAAAATCAAGCAAAACTGATGTTGATTTTCTCCCCCGCCTGCTCGAAAAAAGCGGTATTATGATGGAGGGCAAACTCGCAGACATGGTAAAATTTCCAGCCTCTTTATCAACAGAGATTTATTCAAATCCAGCGTCTGATTCACCAAAACTCTCTTCTTCCCTAAACCCTTCTCCTGCACCTCCTTCTCCCTCATCTTTTATTCAGGAAGATATAAAAGGAGCGGTGTTAAATTTTATAGCCAATTCAGGTTTTGAGGCATCTGAATCAAACTCTTTAAGTGATATCCATCCATTTAAAGAGTTTGTTCAGAACCTTGAGAATGTTCAGCTGCTCAACAGCCATCTTTCAGAATCAGGTAAATATATAATTCCTTTGCCTTTTTTCAGTGGAGAGCAGTTTGGCTTTGGGCAGCTCTTAATTGATCTTGGTAAGAAAAAGCAAGATGATGACAATGGCTCTTCAAAGGAGAACTCTCTTCTTAGAATCTCCATTTTCTTAGATATGACAGAACTTGGACCAATCAGAGCTGATTTTTCTGTACTTAAAAATAATATAACAGGTGGTTTTCAAGTTTCAGATCAAGATACTGCAAATTTTTTCAACTCCATGCTTTCAGAGCTTAAAGAGAGATTGCAAACGCATCAATTCAATGTTCATAAAATTGAGTGTCGTGTGGTTGAGCTTGAGAAATTAGCTGAAAAATCAATCATAAATGAGCTACTAAAATCTAAAGAACATGGATTTAGCGTTATAATATGAATTACACCTACGATATGAAAACAAGAGGTATCAAGAATATTATAATTGGGTTTTCTGGATTAACTATAGGTTGTCTAATCTACTTAAGCGATCGTTCGCCTGAATCTACGTGGTTTGTTAAAAATATTTTATACACGATTGGACAATCCATACATTCAACTTTTCCAGATATATTTGGAAGTTTAGACAAAAATATGGCTTCTTTTTTGCACACACTCTCTTTTACAGTGATTACAGGTGCGTTTATCGGAGAGTCTAAAAGAGGCTGCCTTGCTGCTGCAATGCTTTGGTGTATTGTTAATGTTCTGTTTGAGATTGGTCAATATTTTGACACTATTGCAGTTCAACTTGTACCAAATTGGTTTGAGCAATATGAGTTTCTAAAGACTGTTGATAACTATTTCATTGCCGGCTGCTTTGATTTTTGGGATATTGTCGCTATTTTTGCAGGTGGTCTATTTGGATATTTAGTGTTATTTTTGACAATGGAAAAAGGATTTAAGGAGTTATAACTAACATGATGAAAATTAATACCCCTAACAATCAAGAGTTTAAAAGTTTTAAGCATAATCGCAAACAAGTTGTACAATTTATAGGTGTTATAGTCTCAATTATTACTGGTCTTTTCACAATAGTTGCTACAAGTGGCGACAGCGGTGACAGCACAGCAACACCAGAAACTCCGCCGGCAGGCATTGCAATAATTACACCCACCAATAATCAGACTTTTATTGAAGGCGACTCTATCGCATTTGTCAGCAAGATTTCTGATGCCGTGGCTGCAGAAACTTATACTTATACATGGAATTCAAGTTTAGATGGAGCTATTGGAGCTACAGCCAATTTTAACTTAGCAACCTTAACTACTGGAACACATAAAATCACAGTTACTCTTTCTGATAGTAAAGGCAACACAGTTGATGCTGATTCTATAACCGTTAAAGTTGGAGATTCTTCAGCATCAACTACTCCGCCTGATGTAGCTATAACAGCCCCCACGGGTGACTTAACATTTAACACTGGAGAGAACATCACTTTTACCGGAAGTGCAAAAGATTCTAAAGGCAATGATGTTGCAAACTCGTCTCTTTTATGGAGTTCAGACATCAACGGTGCTATGGGAACTGGAACAACTATAACTAGCAAAATATTGTCAAAAGGGCAGCACACTATAACTCTTACAGCTAAAGATTCTAAAGGAAACAGCGGAAGTGCCTTTATTATTATTACCATTGGAGAGCCTCAGCCATCTGCTCCAACTGTTCAAATTACAAGTCCTGCTGATAGTAACGATTACATATCTACTGATGCGGCTACAACTACTGAGCTTTATCTGGTTAATGCTGGTGATGTTATTAACTTTGTGGGTAAAGCAACTGATTATGACGGCACTGCAATCACAGGCGAAAAGTTAGAGTGGATATCTTCTAAAGATGGAAAACTATTTACTGGAACTGAATTTAAATTAAACACAAGAAGCGTGTATTCTCTTGATTACGAGCCTTTAAAAGAGGGCGAGCATACCATTTATCTTAAAGCAACTGGAAGTGTAGGAACAGCACAGGCATTTATTAAAATCAAAGTTGTAAACAACAACCCAGCAGCTGTGATTGTAAATCCCCCTGAAACCTGTCCAGAGACCAATACCCTTTGTAAAACTTTTGCACCCGGAGAGTTTATAAATTTTCAAGGAACTGCCACAGATATAGAAGATGGAAATCTCTCTGGTAAAAGCCTTGAGTGGCACTCTCAAATTGACGGGCTTCTTGGAACAGGTGAAAGTCTTAATATCAAAACAGATAATGTAGATGCTCTTGGAAATAAACCTATGACTAACGGTGAGCATATAATAACCTTAGAGGCAAAAGATGATTGGGGAGCATCTGGAATTGATTCCGTTATTATTAACATTGGAACAAATACCCCTCCTGTACCTAAAATAACTTATTACAATTCAGATTCAGAACCAACTGAGGTAACTGTATCGATAGATCAATCAGAAGGGAGTGCAGGAACTTTCATGACTTTTTATGGCTATGCACAGGATGCTGAAGATGGCTCTCTGACAAGTGACCATTTAGAGTGGTATAGCAGTAACCAAGCAGAAAAACTTTTATCTCAAGAGGTAGCTGGTTCTGGAGGCTTGACATCTTCTGTGCGTGTAAATCTTTCAAAATTTTCAGCGGGAAGCATAAATTCCATAACTCTTGTTGCCACTGACAGCATGGGAAGTACAGGGGTTACCAGTCGTAATATAGAGATTGATGATGAGGGACTTGAGGCAACAATTACAGATGCTAATAAATAAACATTGAAAATGAAATCAAATACTTATAAACTAAGTGCGTAACTCCTATAAGGTTAAGTTTTTATGATAAGATTAAATTTAAGTAGCTTTTGTAATAATACCGTTATTATTTTTGTCATATTGTTTATTTGCAATCAGTAATTTCTGATTATCAAACTGCATATACAGTTTGATAATTGAAAAATAATACTTATTGGTTGTTATAGAGTGGTTTAAAAAAGAGTATTATGAGAAAAACAAAAGATAAAAAAGCCGTTGCACTCAGGTATGACACTTCCTTAGAAGCAGTTCCAAAGGTGATTGCTAAAGGCAGCGGTAGGATTGCAGAGAATATAATTGAGCTTGCTCAAGAGCATGGTATCCCAGTTAAAAGCGATCCTGATCTTGTTGAGGTTTTATCTACACTCAAAATCAACGAGGAGATTCCTCCTTCTCTTTATATTGCTGTTGCAGAGCTGCTTGCATTTGTATATTCGCTTAATGCTAAAAAGAAAAAGTGAAGTTAAAAGGGACGTATAACTCATCATAACATATAATTATTTGTAATACATAGATATAAGGAGGATTACAATTTACTATGTTTGCAGGATTTGAATCTTTAGTAGAAGAGAGGATATTAAAAGCACAGAAAAATGGAGAGTTAGACAATCTTCCTGGTCAGGGAAAACCTTTAAATCTTGATGATATGAGTATCCCTGAAGAGTTTAGAATGGTGCATCGTATTTTGAAAAATTCAGGATTTTTACCCCCTGAAGTGGAATTAAGAAAGCAGATAAGAGAGCTTGAAGATATGCTCAGAACTATCGATGAACAGTCTCAATCTCAGACAGAATTTGAAAACAAAGTTGACCCCCAAAGAGATAGTATTGATTCAGCAGATTTCCAAAAGAGAAAACATATTCAAAAAAGACTTGATTTTCTAATATTAAAGCTAAATACCAACAGAGGGAGCAGTTCCTCTCCATTTACTTTTTCATCACAATATAGACAAAAACTTTTAAAAAGGATGTTATGAAATTTAAACCAACAGATAAAGAAGGGCTTTTTAAAAGCCTGTTTGCTGCCTATTTTGTTCTGCTGCTACATGTTCTACTTGTTGTAGGGGTTGGGGTGGCAGTTGTACTATTTAAAGGTGTGTATGAGTATCTACCATGGATATTGTCAGGTATTGCAGCTTTAGTAATTGCACTCTTTTGGATTTTCTATCTTAGAATCAAACGCTCATCAACAGATATAAAAGATGTTTTGTCCCATCCTGCATTTCAGAACAGAAGTGTTGAGGTAAAACTTTTGGGGGGTGTTGCGACCTTCAAACTTAGTGCTCCTGTCTTTAGTGAAGACAATCTGATTGCCGGTCAATCAGGACAAGGGATGAACTTACTTGTTCAAGATACAAATATTATTGGGTTCAATAGTGGAACAGAAGAGCAATATCATACTAATACACCTGATCAATTGGGTCACGATAACATTGAGCAGAGATTATCAGCTCTTGCAGCTCTTTATAAGCAAAATCTAATTAATGGTGAGGAGTATGATATTGCAAAAAAACGGATTTTGTTTGGACAAAACAACTTGTCAGACAGCTCTGTTAAATAGATAAGATTACTTACTTCTATTACCCTATTACAATCTATTACATGGAACATTTGCTAGCATCTCTTCCATATAATCGTCCATCAACTCTTTATATCTATCTTCAGGATATCTTGTTCTGCATGACCTACAGACTAAATAGACACTCCTTCAGGTCTTTTTAAGCACAAGTGAACTTCCACATGAAAGGCACCTTCCTTTTTTGACTTTGTGATCCATAATATCAATAATCCTTTTATAATTTTACTGTTTTCTGATAGAGAAAAACTCTGATAGAAATTTATATACTATATCAAAAATATAAATATATAAAATAATAAAAATAAACTATGTTCACACTTTTAAGATGGCAGTTAAAAAATCTCAAGGTAAATTTGTAGAAGTTGGAGGAGCTATTATAATGAAAGGGTTCAAATTTAAAGGAATAACAGCTGGTATTAAAAAAGATGGAAAGAAAGATTTAGGTCTTATATTTTCAACTCGTCCTGCATCTGCTGCTGCACTGTTCACAGAGAACAGAGTTGTTGCAGCTCCTGTAATTATGGGACGTGAAAGAATTAAATCAGGACTTTGTCAGGCTGTTGTTGTAAACAGCGGTAATGCAAACTGTTTTACTGGAGATCAGGGGTTAAGAGATGCAAGGGAGACAGCACGGCTTGCGGCTAATGCTCTTAATATTGCTGAAGAGCTGGTTATTGTCGCATCTACTGGAGTTATTGGTGCTCCGCTTCCTATGGAAAAATTTAGAGATGCTATCCCAGAGCTGACCACAACTATTGATGACGGAACTTTTGAAGATTTTGCCCAATCTATTATGACAACAGACCTTGCTATGAAAGTGGTTATAAAAAAGCACCGTATCAAAGGAGAGGAGTTTACAGTTGCAGGAGCTGCTAAAGGTTCTGGTATGATAAAGCCTAACATGGCAACAATGCTTGCGTTTATCTGCACTGATCTTGATATCTCTTCAACGCTTTTAAAAGCTGCTTTAAAAATAGCCTGCGATCGCTCATTTAATCGTATATCGGTAGATGGAGATACAAGCACCAATGATATGGTTATTGCTATGGCAAACGGGATGTCTAACGCAACTGTTGAAGAGAGTGACGATGCTTTGGAGTTTGAAAAAGTTTTGAATGAGGTTATGCTTGAACTTGCAAAAATGATTGTTAAGGATGGTGAGGGTGCAACTAAACTTGTCAAAATAGTTATAAAGGGTGCTCTCTCTGCTAAAGATGCTCTCAAAGTTGCTGAAGCTATATCTCACTCCAATCTTGTTAAAACTGCTATTTATGGAGAAGATCCAAATTGGGGAAGGATAACTGCTGCTGCTGGCAGATCTGGTGCAATTGTCGATCCTGATAAGATGGATTTGGCTTTTGGAGATGTGGTTTTAGTAAAAAATGGAGTTTGGCAGGGTGTTGAGACAGAAAAGAGAGCGGCTCAAATTATGAAAAATAGCGAGCTTGATATCTATCTTGATCTCAATATGGGCAAGTTTACCGATTTTTACTACTTCTGCGACTTTTCAGAGAACTACGTCAAAATTAATGCAAATTATAGATCATGATAGCAACTATACCTGAACAAGAGTTTAGAATTAAAAAGATGCGACTTCAAAAATTTCTCTCTCATGCGGGGGTTTGTTCAAGAAGAAAAGGGGAGGAATATATTACAGCAGGGTTAGTTACAGTTAATGGAGTTGTTGTAACTGAGCTTGGTACAGCGGTAGATATTGAAAGTGATAAAGTTCAATTTCGGGGTAACCCTGTTAAACTATCTCTTGACAAGAAGTATATCTACATTGCCCTTAATAAGCCAGTAGGTGTTATTAGCTCCTGTTCTCACTCCCATTCTGATGAGAAGATAATTCTTGATCTAATTGATATTCCTGACCGAATTTATCCAATTGGCAGGCTTGATAAAGACTCAAGTGGCTTGATCCTCTTAACCAATGATGGCAATTTGCACAATCAACTTTCTCATCCCTCTTACAATCATGAAAAAGAGTATATTGTGACTACAGTTGAACCTATCTCTAAAAGTGCTCTTCAAAAAATGGCTGCTGGTGTTATGTTAGATGGACATAGAACAAGAGCTGCTGAAGTTTATCAGCTCTCAAAGTTTAAATTTAAAATAATTTTAAAGCAGGGGCTTAATCGCCAGATAAGAAGGATGGTTGAAAAGACAGGGAATCAGGTAAAAGAGCTTACACGAATAAGAGTAGGCAGTATCAAAATTGATGGATTAAAAGTAGGTAGATGGCGATTTCTTAATAAAAATGAGATCAATGAGTTTAAAAAAGGGTTGGTTATCAATTCGTAAATCCAAGATTCTGAAATTAAATTATTCAGAGGAACTTTTAATATGAAACAACTATTTGGAACAGATGGAATCAGAGGGGTCGCAAATAGATATCCCATGACTCCTATAGTGGTTATGAACATAGGCATTGCCATTGGAAAATATGTTAAACAAAACAGATGCAATTGCGTTGTTATTGGCAGAGATACACGTTTATCTGGTCAGATGTTAGAGGCTGCCCTTACTGCTGGTATAACAGCAGAAGGTGTTGATGTTCTAACTGCTGGAGTTGTTCCAACACCTGCTGTTGCATTTCTATTATCAAATTTTAATGAAGTAGAGATGGGAGTAGTAGGAGGAGCAGTAAAAAATAGAATAGGGGCGGGTGTTGTTATATCTGCATCTCACAATCCTTGGGAAGATAATGGAATCAAGATTTTTAAAAAGGGTGGGTGGAAACTATCAGACGATGAGGAGAAAGAGCTTGAATCAACCATTTTCTCGCTACTTTCTCAAACTTCTGAGAATAGAGATAAAAAAGGGATAAGTGATGCAGGTAGGGTATATAAGCTAAGTGAAGCTAAAGAGATGTATTGTAAGTTTTTGAAAAGAGGATTCGTTCCTAAAGCAAATAGATATGATAACGCTAAACCATTTAAAATTGTAGTTGACTGCTCCAATGGTGCTTCAAGCAGTGTTGCCCCCATGCTTTTTAATGACTCTTTTTTAACTCCAACAGGAGGAATAAATAGTAATAGATGCTTTAGTGCAACTTTTATCTTTAATAGTCCAAATGGAAAGAACATTAATGATCATTGCGGATCACAGCATACAGAAATACTCTCACGTAAAGTTATTGAATATAGTGCAGATATTGGACTTGCATTTGACGGAGATGCGGATCGTCTTATTGCTATTGACGAAACAGGTGCGGTTATTACCGGAGATAGAATTCTTGCTATTTGTGCTGAATATGCAAAATCAAAGGGTACTCTTGATAATAACTCTGTTGTAAGCACTGTAATGAGCAATATCGGTCTTGCAAGATCTCTTGAGGCTCTTGGAATTCAACATTTGATAACAGGAGTTGGAGATCGAGAAGTTCTGCAAAAGATGTTGGAGTCTGGTGCAGTGATAGGCGGAGAAGATTCTGGACACATGATATTTTCTAAATATCATACCACAGGAGATGGGCTTTTGACATCTTTGAGACTTATTGAAGTTATGGTGGATACTGGCAAACCACTTTCAGAGCTTGCATCAATTATGAAGGTATATCCACAGATTCTTATGAATGTAGAGGTTGATGAATCTCGTCCAGATTTTATGAATATTAAGCCAATTGCTGATGAGATAAGAGCAGTTGAAGCTGAACTTGGAGCTGATGGTAGGGTTTTAGTGAGATATTCTGGTACACAACCTCTTTTACGGGTGATGGTAGAGGGAGAAGAATATGATAAAACAATGCAGTTTTGTGAGAGAATATGCAATAAAATCAGGGAATATAACGAACAGAGAAAAAAAGTTTGAAAAAATTATAACCCTTATAATTTCTAAAATTTAGAATGGCTCTTTATTTAGAATTTTTATTGACCACAATAACAACAGAGTGATATATTACCTATTTTTTATAATTCACCTGATCACTTATCAGGTGGTAATTTAAATCCTTGCCCTGATATAGAACATCAGGGCTTTATTATCCGTAAGGAGAAGAGTATGAGAAGATACGAAACAATTTTTATTGCCAATCCCGATCTTCAGGATGAAGCCAGAAAAAATCTTTTCAAGAAGTTCACAAACCTGCTGACCCAAACTGGTGGACTCCTTGTAAAAATTGAGGATTGGGGTAATAGAAAACTTGCCTATGAAATTAAGAAGAAATCGCGTGGCTACTACCTTTGTTTGACATACGGTGGTGATGGAGATATCGTCAAGGAGTTAGAGCGAAATCTCCGCTTAGATGAAAACATTATGAAGTTCATGACTATTCTTGTTGAAAAAGATATTGATGAAGAGGCTCTTAAACAAGAGATTGCTGCAGGACCAGAGTATAAAGTTACATCACTTGATGCTGTAGATTCAGAAGATGATTTATCAAATGATGATGATATTATGGACGATGATGAAGATGGTCTTGACGAAGACGATGATGAGGAGGATGAGGAATAATGGCATTTCAGAGAAAAAACACAAAAAAGAGATTTTTTCAACGCCGGAAAGTATGCAGATTTTGTGCAGACAGCTCAATTGAAATTGATTATAAAGATTCCAAAAATCTGAGATCATTTATCACTGAAAGAGGCAAGATTATACCAAGAAGAATTACAGGAACATGTGCCAAACATCAGCGAACCCTTGCCACAGCTATCAAGCAGGCAAGAACTATTGCACTTTTACCATACGTTGGAAAGTTGAGTTAATTATAATGCTTAAAAAGAGCACTGGATGATATACTATGGAGATTAAGGAAAAAAATAGGCTGTTAAGGGAGATATCTTCTGGAATAGCCATCTCCATGTTGATAGTTTTTGTAACCATCTATATGCCTATATTGGGATTCTTCATGGCTGTAGTATTGCCTATGCCGGCTCTCTATTTTAGATTAAAACTTGGTAGAAATCCTGGCGCTCTTATAATGTTAGTAGTGTTTGCAATGGCATTTGTAGCAGTACGTCTCTTTTCAGGTGATAGCAGTGGTCTATCAACATTAAATAGTTTGTCAGAGGTTAGTGATAGTTTTTTCTTATCAATTGACATGCTGTTTTACGGTGCACTTCTTTTGGTGGGCTTTTTTCTTGGAGAGTTCATTGAACTAAGGCTCTCTATTGAAAAGATTTTTGTTTATAGCCTTATATCAACGATTGGAGTATGTTCAGCAGCCTTTTTTCTCTACGCTGCATCAACAGGACAGAGTGTAGTCGATTTAGTGTCAGGGTATGTTGCTGAAAATTTGAAACTCGCTCTTGTACTATATAAAAATATGGGGATGCCACCAGAGAGTATAGAGATAATCTCTAACTCAATTAACGCCATTGAGTATCTATTGGTAAGAATGCTTCCCGCATTGATACTGACTCTGTTATCTTTTGTTGTATGGGTAAATATTCTTTTTATAAAAAAGATTTTAGATAAAAAGGGTATCCATCTAATTCAGTTACAAAATCTTAATCATTGGAGAGCATCCGAGTATATAGTCTGGGTTGTTATTGCATTAGTGTTGCTTATGATAATACCCGGTAAAGGTCTTAAGATTACTGCATTTAACTGCATTATAATTCTTATGCCAATATATTTCTTTCAGGGAGTTGCTATTATATCATTCATTTTTGAACGAAAAAGAGTACCTCTTTTATTGAAGATATCTATTTACAGTATAATTGCCATTCAACAGATACTAATATTAGCAATTATAGCTCTTGGTTTTTTTGATACATGGATGAACTTCAGAAAAATAGGGATAGTTAGCGATTCTGATGGACAATCTTCAGATGGATGATCTGCTAAATTAAATAAAGTTGCATTAAAACAACTAACTTGACAAAATTGAGTACAATTTAAATTTAACATAAACTAAAACCTGTTATTCAGGATGAACCTTTATCGGAGGTTGCTAAATATGCGAGTAATACTTAAAGAAACAATAGACACTCTTGGTATTGTTGGAAGTGAGTGTAAAGTTGCCCCAGGATATGCCAGAAATTATCTTTTTCCACAGGGAAAAGCTGTTGAGGCTACACCTCAAAACAAAAAAATGATTGAGCAAGCAAGATTGAAATTTGAATTACAGATTGCAAAGGAGAAGGAGCTTGCTCAACAGATGGCGGAGAAAGTTAAAAATATTGAGTGTGTTATTAAAGCTAAAGTTTATGAAGAGGTCAGACTTTACGGCTCTGTGACAACACACGATATAAAAGCTGCTCTTGATGCTCAGAATATAGATATAGAGAGACGCTCTATTCTTCTTGCTGAACCTATTAAAATTACTGGTGAATATAAGGTTCCTGTCCGTCTTTATAAGGATGTTGAGCCTGAAATTACAGTTAAAGTTGTTGGAGAGCAAGCAAATGCTTAATTTGTTTTAATTCATAATACTTTTTTTGAAACGACTGTTTTTTTCCAGATATTTTTCAGCCGAGTGATGCATTGCTCGGCTGAATCTTTTTGCTTTTCTGCTTAAGCTCCTTAAAATTCAGTTCTTAAATTACAATCCAACCCTATTATATATGGATACTGTTGTGGTAAGTTCAAAAAATAAATTTAAAGACCCTCTTTTAGAAAAGGTTCCACCTAACGACATATATGCTGAAGAGTCTCTACTGAGTGCCATATTCATAGACAATGACACGATATTAGATGTTCTTGAGATTCTAAAACCTGAAGATTTTTATAAAAAGGCACATGAAAAGATATTTAAGGCTGTTGTAGAGCTATTTTCCAAAGATCAACCAGCTGATCTTGTAACTGTTGCAACGCGACTAAAAGAGAAAGATGAGCTTGAAGAGGTTGGTGGTGCAGCTTTTTTAGCTGCTATTGCTGATGCCGCTCCAGTTGCTATTAATGCCATCCATTATGCAAATATAATTAAAGGTAAATCGACACTACGCTCACTTATTCATAGCTCAATGGCTATAATAGATAGGTGTATGCAAGATAGAGGTGATTTTTCAGATATAGTTGACTTTGCTCAAAATTCTGTTTTTAAAATATCTGAACTAAAATCGACCTCATCTTTTACAAGTCTTGGTGAGCTTATAGACACAAATATAAAAAGTATTGAACAGAGTATAGAGCATGGGAGATTTTCAGCAGGTCTTACTACAGGATATAGTAGATTAGATGCTATTATGTCAGGTCTTCAGAGATCAGATTTAATAATTATTGCTGCAAGACCCAGTATGGGAAAGACTGCGTTTGCACTCAACATTGCACGCAATGTCGCACTAAAAGAGACTGCTCCAGTAGCTGTCTTCTCTCTTGAGATGTCCAGAGAACAGCTCTCCATGAGACTTTTAACGTCAGAGGCACAAATTGATTCAAAAAGGCTAAAAGGTGGTTTTATAAGTGATGAAGACCTTCAAAGCGTATCTGAGGCAGCCTCGATCTTAAATGATCTTCCTAT
Organism: uncultured Desulfobacterales bacterium; assembly: GCA_964425195.1. GTDB lineage: Bacteria > Desulfobacterota > Desulfobacteria > Desulfobacterales > Desulfobacteraceae > Desulfamplus. Next base: position 51,478 of record CAYRLG010000016.1, on the reverse strand, counting down.
ATTTATTGATGATACACCAAATATCACTGTAATGGAGATAAGAACTAAGACCCGTCGGCTTAAAATGGATAAAGGGTTGGGACTTGTCATTATAGATTATCTACAGTTGATGAAGGCACCTTTTCACTCAGAAAGAAGAGACCTTGAAATTGCTGAGATATCAAGATCATTAAAAGGTCTTGCAAAAGAGCTTGATATTCCTGTTATTGCCTTATCTCAGTTAAACCGTATGCTTGAGCAGAGAGCTGAAAAGCGTCCTCTACTATCTGATCTTAGAGAGTCTGGTGCGTTAGAGCAAGATGCTGATATTGTTGCCTTTATCTATAGGGATGAGGTATATAACAAAGATGAGAACAATCCAAACAGAGGTAAAGCAGAGATAATTATTGCCAAAAATAGAAATGGATCGGTTGGAACAGCTAACATGGTATTTAGAGGAGCTTTTACCCGTTTTGAAGAGTTAGCCGATGAATCCTATCAATCCTATCAATCTTACGAGTAAAAAATAGTTTGAGTTCACTTATCCACGCCAACAAGAGGTGTTTTTAAAGTCTTAATAAACTTTTTATACTCAATTTAAGATAAAATATAAAATATAAGAGAGTTGATGAAAAAAAATATTGAGAACACAGCCGGACTTAAAGCAAGCCAAATAAGAGAGCTTGAAAATCTATACCTATATAGAACTTCACCAGAAAAGATCATTTTAGAGACACAACTTGAGGCTCTTGTAGCTATTTCTCATGATATTAGACGCCAGGTAGCTCTTCTTATTAACAGGAGTGGTAAAACTGTATATGTAATTGTAGGAGATGCTCAAGGAATTGTAATACCAGAAACGCCTGAATATAGAGCTCGTCCTGGACAGCTTAAAGGTCTGCGATGTATCCATACACACCTGAATAGAGAACCTCTTACTAAAGATGATCTTACAGATCTTGCCCTTCTGAGATTAGATTTTATGGCAGCAGTTACAATGTCTGATGACGGGAGTGTAGATAGAGTCTATCCAGCCCATATTTTACCTTCAGAAGATGGAGAACCCTATGAGGTCATGAAACCTCTTGCCATTGATTCTCTCTCAATGGATTGCACAGGTATGATCGTTGATCTTGAGGCTGAGCTTTCGAAAAACAACTCTCTTTACAAAGCAGAGGTAGGTCAGGAGAAAGCCCTGTTAATCCATGTCGCTGCTGATGGAATTGATAGAGGTATAAATGCCAGAGCCTCATTAGATGAGCTTGAAGAGCTTTGCAAGACAAGTAATATTAAGGTGATTGGCACAGCAATACAGAGAAGAAAGGTGATTGATCCTAAATTTGTTGTTGGTAAAGGTAAACTTGCAGAGCTTACAATTCATGCCATTCAAAAGTATGCTACAATGATGATATTTGACACAGAGCTTACACCTGCCCAAATACGTTCAATCACAGATTTTGTTGAGATGAAGGTTATTGATAGAACACAGCTTATACTTGATATCTTTGCCAGGCGTGCCAAAAGCCGTGAAGGAAAGCTTCAAGTTGAGCTTGCCCAGCTTAAATACCTTATGCCTCGACTCATCACAAAAAATACTGCTATGTCAAGGCTTACCGGAGGAATAGGCGGAAGAGGTCCTGGTGAGACAAAACTTGAGATAAACCGCAGAAGAGTTCGTGAAAAAATTACCTTTCTTGGAAAAGAGATAGAGCAGATAAGAAAGCAGAGAAATCAACAGAGGGCAAAGAGAAATCGTAAACAGGTACCTATTATATCTATTGTTGGTTACACAAATGCAGGAAAATCGACTCTACTCAATACATTGACAAAAAGTAAAATTGTAGCAGAGGACAAACTCTTTGCAACACTTGATCCTTCAAGTAGGAGGCTTAGATTTCCCCGGGATATTGAGGTTATAATTACAGATACAGTTGGATTTATTCAAAATCTTCCCGATGAATTAATGGAGGCTTTTCATGCAACTCTTGAGGAGCTTGAGGATGCAGATATTTTGCTCCATGTGGTTGATATAAGCAATCCAAGGCATGAGCAACAGATGATATCTGTTGATAAAATAATTGAGAAACTTAAGTTAGATACCATACCTGTAATATATGTGTTCAACAAGCAGGATAAAGTTGATATACAAACATTTGAGAATGCGTGGCTTTTAAATCAGGGGATACTTATCTCTGCAACAGATCAGGAGACATTGAAGCCTTTGGTAAGCCGACTTGAAGAGATGATAATGAGTCGCTATAAGCGATAGTGATTCTATATTTGAATATATACATTTAAATCCAAATAGTAAAAACAACAATAAACAGGTTGACCATGATGGGAGCATCTATTATATTATAAATAAATGTTATAAAGATGTCTGAGGTAAAATTAGGTAAACGTATAGAACAAACAAGAAAGTATATGTATCAAATGAGATTTGACTATATCACGTTATTGAAATATTATATTTGTAAAATATTAATTAAAAATAAAATTGAAGGAACTGAAACAACATGAAATTCTACCAGAATGATCAATTCATATTAGATGGAGAACTCATTGAAGACTCAAGAGACACTCTTGATTGTTTCGGAGAATTCAATAAAAACAATATTATATGTACTAAATATTGCTCAGACTCCATATCTTGTGCAATTGAACACAGTCAAAACCCAGGTGTTGATCTGCTTGATCATATTCTAACAATGGATATCTATCAGGCACGAATGAATTAAGACGTTAAGTAAAAATCTTCCCGGGATTCAAAATATTCCCGGGATCAAATACTTTTTTGATTCCCCGCATAAGCTCAATTTCACATTTCATTACCTCTTTTGGCAGATATTTCATCTTTGTAATTCCAACACCATGCTCTCCTGTTATTGTCCCTCCAAGCTCAAGCGTATGGGCAAAGAGTTCGTCCATAGCAGAGTGGGCAAGCATAAGCTCCTCTTTATTCTTTTTATTATACATTATGTTGCAATGGATATTACCATCACCTGCATGACCAAAACTCACAATTTTAAGTCCCGTTCTCTTCTGAATCTGCGCAACTCTTCTAACCATTTCAGGAATCAGGCTTAACGGTACAACAATATCCTCATTCAGCTTATTTGGTGCTATTTTAAAAAGTGCTGTTGATAGTGCCTTTCTTGCACGCCATAAATCTGACGCTTGCTTTAAGTCTGATGCAATAACCACCTTTACAGCACCTTTAGAAATGCAAAAATCTTTTATTTTCTGGGTATCTTTGGCTGTCACATCAACACTTCCATCAACTTCAATAATTAAAATAGCATTGATATCATCAGGTAGGAGAAAACCAAATTGTTCTCTTACACAATCAATTGATGATCTATCAAGAAATTCTACACATCGTGGTATAACAGACTCTTTGATAATTGCAGATACGGTTTGAGCAGCCTGGTCTATAGTTGAAAAGAGGACAGCCATTGTTTTTACAGATGCAGGAAGAGGCAGAAGTTTTAAAGTTGCTTGAGTTATAACTGCAAGTGTACCTTCTGACCCTACAATAAGACGAGTGAGATCGTATCCAGCAACACCTTTTGCAGTTTTTACACCCGTATGTATAATTTCTCCTGATGGTAAAACGGCTTCAAGACCAAGTACATAGTCTCGTGTAACCCCATATTTAACAGCCTTAGGACCTCCTGCACACTCGCCTAAGTTTCCCCCAATAGTACAAAAAGCAGAACTTGCGGGATCAGGAGGATAGAAAAGCCCATATCTTTCTACAGTTTTATGCAACTCTCCAGTTATAACACCAGGTTGAACCTTTGCGATTAAGTTATCGCAATCAATCTCAAGAATATGGTTCATTCTGTTCATTGCCATAACAATACCGCCTTTAACAGGAAGAGAGCCTCCTGTTGTACCAGAACCGCTACCTCTTGGAATTACAGGGATTTTCGCATCTGATGCAAGAGCAAGTATCTCTGAAACTTCCGAAGTAGAGCCAGGAAACAGAACGATGTCCGGCATAAAGTGCTCTCCTGTTGCATCATATCCGTAACAACACAGATCTTCTGGCTCTACCGTAGTATTGCCACCAGTTATTTTATGTAGGGATTGATATAGAGACTCTTTTAGACTCATAGTTTTATACCCAAGAGAGTTTAAATAACTCAATGCAACGTTAACTTAAAATAATTTTTAGATAGGCTTTTAACTAAATTTTTCCGCTTTCAATTTTTTTATAAAGATATGTTAGCTGTTTAGAAACAGCTCCTTGCTGCTCGATTGCCTTTTCAACAGCATTTATTGAGTGAATAGCTGTAGCATGATACCTATTAAAACTTTTACCAATTGTTTTGATAGGTTGATCTGTATATTTACGGGCAAGATATATTGCCATCTGTCTTGGGTAGACAAGTTTGCTCTTTCTTGATGTAGAGACAAGTTCTGCTTCAGAAATTCCAAACTCTGTACAAATCAAACGCTTTATAGAATCTATTGTTATATTTTTTTTGCTCTTTGATATATTTTCAAGAACAGCACGAGCAAGTTCAGGAGTAATTTTTTCTCCCATAAGTGAACCTTTAGCAATAACTCCTGAAAGTCCGCTTTCCAACTGCCTGACGTTGTCACAAAGCTCTTGTGCAATATACTCAATAACACTATTCGGAACTTTATAGCCATTAGTTTGTGACTTTTTTTTAAGAATTTTTACTCTGGTCTCAAAATCTGGAGCATCCATTTTTGTGACAAGTCCCATTGTCAATCGAGACTTTAACTGATCATTCATCTTAGGTATATCATCAGGAAGATAACAGCCGCTAAAGATAATTTTCTTATTAGCATCAAGAAGATAGTCTAAGGTCATTGCAAGCTCTTTTTGAGTTGCCTCTTTACCAGAGAGAAAATGGATATCTTCAAGTATAAGCACATCACACTTTTTTCTGTACTTCTCCTTAAAGTTGCTGATTGTATAGTTTTTAATAGCATGAACCATCTCATTAGTAAAATCTTCAGCAGTAACATAAAAGACCTTATCTGTAATTCCTTGACTAATAACGTGATGTCCAACAGCCTGTGATAGATGACTTTTTCCAAGTCCTGTTCCAGCAAGCAGATAGATCGCACTGTTTGAGCTATTTACACCTTGAGCTAACGAAAGAGAGGCTGTATATGCAAAATCATTATTGTTACCAACAACAAAATGATCAAAAGTAAAATCTTTTTTCAACATTCTGCCAGTGTCAAATATTCTGTTTAAACCCGGAAGAGGGAGTTGATCAGGAGCTGATGCGTATCTCTGATTTTTAGAGCCAAGTTGGTGAGTTGCAGATATTTTCCCGTTACTTGTATTAATTATAGATTTTCTCTTATTAATGGGATTTGTTTCGCCAAGTTTAGCAACATAAGAGGTTAATTCAGCAGCAGATACCGCTATTAATCCGCTTTTTTTATTTATATTGATACTGTCTGTTTTATGGTTCTCTATTTTTACTCTCTTTTCTTTATGAGATGAGTTTGTTTTAACTCCTGTATTGTAGTTAGATGCAATATCCAACTCTATTACAACATTAGCCAATTTAAATTCATGACTCAACTTCAAAAACTCTTGGGTCATACCCACAATATAGTTATCTTTAATGCGTTTTTTTGAAAAAGAGTTAGGGCACAAAAGTTTTATCACAACAGAATTTAGAGAATCTTCTATTACTTTATCAACCTTGGTCTCAAATCCTTTTGGTTCACATCTGAGAATATGGGTATCTGAATTGTCAGTTGTAGAAAATTCAAAACCTATAAACTGTATTGGCTGAATCCACATCCTAAAGCTGTGATCAGGCAATAGGTTTTTCATATTTTCTTTAACTTGATTCCAGATAGATTCCATAAATCTCCAGATTCATAAAATGGTGCAAATTTACTCATTATCGCTACTCAGGGATATATATATTGTAAAGTAGCCTCTCTTCTTATAACTTTTCACCTCTCTATTTCATATAATTTTTCAAGTCAAATCTGATATCCCTTTGTTAGGATTATATTAGAAATAGCTTTGTCTTGTAATTATAACTATTTGAATTAATAGCATATAAAGCTGTGAAACAGCTCAATTTCCTTAATTTACTGCAATTTCTTCAATTGACTGTTATCACATGAGATTTTTGATTTTTCATGACTCTTATCTATTTAATATAAAAATTTTGTAGGGTTGATTTGTCTTATTTTTGCCTTTTTTCTTTGATTTAAACCATTTTTCAAATCTAAGATCGAATATTTATTATTTTTCAATAGTTTCACACAATAAGATTCTCCTGTTTTTATAACCGCTTTTTTGTTTACACGTTTTGTAGTCAGTAGTATATTGAGCAACTATTTTGATAGTGACTTTTTTATATCTTAAGGAGTAGTGTCATGCAAAATAATAGTATTAGCAGAGGGCATAAAGATAAGCAGCAAATAGTTGAAAAACTTTCTGAAAATAGACCTGTCATTGGGATTACAATGGGAGATCCAGCAGGTATAGGACCAGAGATCATTGTTGGAGCTTTAAATTCTCCTTTAATACACAAAATATGCAATCCAGTTGTTATTGGGGATATAGCAGTTATGGAAAAGGCGGTTCATTTGAAAAACTGCAAATTAAATATTAATGAAATTTCTGCTGATTATGATGCTAACTTCTCTAATCTTAAATTTGTTGATAATACAATTAATGTCTTAAACTTATCGAGTCTATCGCATCTACAATTTAAAAACTTCTACTCTGAAAATTTTAAAGATAGATTTCAGGCATCTAAAGAGAGTGGTGAGGCAATGATATCTTACATAGAAAGAGCGGTTGATCTTTGTATGTCTGGTCAGATATCTGCAATGGTTACAGCTCCTATTACAAAAACATCTCTTAAAATTGCAGGATGTCGATTTCATGGTCATACCGAGCTTATTGCCAATAGAACCAATACAGATGATTATGCAATGATGCTTGCTGGAGAGAGGTTAAAAGTTGTACTTGTAACTATTCATATTCCTCTGTCTGAGGTACATAAATCTTTAACAGTTGAGAGTATTTTTAAAACAATAAAAATATCAGGTATTGCATTACAAAAGAATTTTGGTATCAAAAATCCAATAATTGCAGTTGCAGGACTCAATCCACACTCAGGTGAGAATGGAATGTTTGGAACTGAGGAGGAGAGTATTATACTGCCTGCTGTGGTAAAGGCAAAAGAGCTTCTATCTGAAGTTTCAATAGAAGGACCTTTTCCTCCAGACACAATTTTTTATCATGCAGCAAATGGACGATATGATTGTGTAATATGTATGTATCACGATCAAGGATTGATTCCTTTTAAACTACTACACTTTAGTGACGGCGTTAATACTACCCTTGGACTCCCAATTATAAGAACTTCTGTAGATCATGGCACTGCTTATGATATAGCGTGGCAAAATAGAGCTGATCATTCAAGTCTTGTTCAGGCAATAAAAATGGCTGTAATACAAGCACGCAGTTTGAATAATCAGTCTTGACACGATATTAACCCTTTGATATTTATTTCTAAATACATTTTACATTTGAATAAAACATCAGGGAAGAATCGGGCGTTACGATTCAAGAGGAGTCTTCATGCAGAACATAAAAAAAATAACAAATGATAACTCTGAAAACCTTGAGGTTGATCTCGATTTTTCTGACGAGTCATCTGACGCTTTTTCAGATGTAATTATTACAGACATTGAAGATATCTTTGATAAAAAAACTCTTCCATTTGATGATATAACCCAAGATATAGAGACGTTAGATGATAATGCCCCAACCCTGGATTTCATAGATTTAGAGACAGATTTAGAAATTTTAGATTCTGTAGTACCCCCCAAAAAAGAGATATTTAACTTTAAGATTGAAGAGCCTGAAGTTGAGGATGAGATTATTGAGCTTGTAAATGTAGTACAACATGTTGATATTACTACTGAAGACGATGATATAATAGAACTTGTGAATGTTGTACAACAAGATACTATTCAAGATAGTAAAAATGAAACTTTTGTTTATGATAGTGCAATAGTTGAGATTCAAGATAGAGCTGAGATATCACCAACTGCCATTGAGTTATTGCCAGATAATGAAATAAAGTTACCTGATAACCATTTTGATCCATCAGAAGAGCAGGTATTCTCTATGTTTGAGAAGTTTATTGAAAGGAGATACAGCGGACAATTAGATGCAATTGTGTCACAGGTAATGGAAAATATCTTGAGTAGGCAAATGGATGATATTAAGAAAAAAATTTTAACTGCCCTGCAGTAAACTGACGCTACTATTTATAAGTAGCTAATTTAGATGGTTAGGAGTTAGTATATGAGTTCTGATTCTCTTGAAAAAGGATATGACCCTAAAAGTATTGAAGATAAATGGTACAAGTACTGGTTAGATAGAGGTTTTTTTGAGGCAGCCGAAAAAAGTGATAAAAAAGCCTATTCTATTGTAATTCCACCACCAAATGTAACCGGTGTTCTTCACATGGGACATGCTCTTAATATCACCATACAAGATATAATGTGTAGGTTCAGAAGATTGTGTGGAGATAATGTTCTTTGGATGCCCGGTACAGATCATGCTGGTATTGCAACGCAAAATATTGTTGAGAAAAATTTGGCTCAAAAAGGTATTACAAGAGATCAGTTAGGAAGAGAAAAATTTATTGAGGCTGTCTGGGAGTGGAAAGAGCAGTCTGGCGGAGCAATAATAAATCAGCTTAAAAAGATCGGTGCATCATGTGACTGGGCACGGGAACGCTTTACAATGGATAAAGGACTTTCCGATGCTGTAAGAAAGGTTTTCGTTCGTCTTTACAAAGATAACCTTATATATCAGGGACAGTATATTATTAATTGGTGTCCAAGGTGCAGAACAGCTCTTGCTGACCTTGAAGTTGATCACGAAGAGAATGATGGTTTTTTGTATTATATAAAATACCCCTTTGTAAATGGTACAGATGGTCTTATTGTGGCAACTACTCGTCCAGAAACTATGTTTGGAGATACTGCGGTTGCTATTAATCCTGATGATGAGAGATATAAAAGTATTACAGAAAAGAGGGTTATACTTCCTTTAACCAACAGAATTATTCCAATTATACGAGATGAGTATGTTGATATGCAGTTTGGTACTGGTGCTTTAAAGGTGACTCCAGCCCATGATGTAAATGACTTTAATCTTGGAGAGAAACATGGGCTTGAGAGGCTTAAAGTTATTGATGATGATGGTAACATGAATGAAAATGCTGGTGAATACAAAGAGCTTGATAGATTCAAATGCAGGGCAATGGCAATAGAGGCATTGGATAAACTTGGACTTCTTGTAAAAAAAGAGCCTTTAAAAAACAGTGTTGGTCACTGTTATCGATGTAAAACTGTTGTTGAGCCATCTCTCTCTCGACAGTGGTTTGTAAAAGCTGGACCACTTGCAAAGGTAGCTGCTGATGCAGTAAGGGATGGGAAAACCAAGATTATACCTACAAATTGGACAAAAACATATTTTGACTGGCTCGATAATATTCAAGATTGGTGTATATCCAGACAGATATGGTGGGGACATAGAATTCCAGTCTGGAAATGCCATACTTGCGGACAGGTAATGGTTGAAGAGGTTGATCCTGATAAGTGTGATAGTTGTGGCTCTCTTGATATCTCTCAAGAGACAGATGTTCTTGATACATGGTTTAGTAGTGCACTTTGGCCATTTTCTACAATGGGCTGGCCAGAAGAGACTGAGCTGTTAAAGACTTTTTATCCAACAAGCTCTCTTGTAACTGGTTTTGATATTTTATTTTTTTGGGTTGCAAGAATGATGATGATGGGTACCCGTTTTATGGGAGAGGTTCCATTCAAAGATGTCTATATTCATGCTCTTGTAAGAGATGAGCATGGCAAAAAAATGAGTAAATCAAAAGGTAATGTTATTGACCCACTCAAAGTAATTGACAACTATGGTGCTGATGCGTTCAGATTTACCCTTGCGGCATTTGCTGCCCAAGGAAGAGATGTTCGAATGTCTGAAGAGAGAGTCGAAGGTTATCGTAATTTTGTCAATAAACTATGGAACGCTGCTAAATTTACCTTAATGCACCTTGATAATGGAGAAAATAGAGAAAAAAATTTTGATATAACCAATATAGAAGATAAAGCCTATTCGATCAGTGAACATTGGATTCTATCAAGATGTGCTGCAACTGCTGAGGCAGTGAGGTCAGGAATTGAAAACTATAGATTTAATGACGCTGCAAGTGCAATTTATCAGTTTGTGTGGCATGAGTTCTGCGATTGGTATCTTGAAGCTGCAAAACCTGCTCTTTATGAAAAAGAGGGACAAAAGAGACGAGATGCTTCGAGAACAGTTTTGGCAAAGGTTCTTAAAGATATTTTAGTAATGCTCCATCCTTTTATGCCATTTGTAACAGAAGAGATATGGCAAGCCCTTCCAACAGTTAATGGTTCTATTATGGAATCATCTTTTCCAACTGATGATTTATCTGATCACACATTCAGAAATCTTGAAGTGGAAAAAAATATGGACTTTATTATAGCTTTGATCTCAGGAATTCGTAATATTCGCGGTGAGATGAATATACAACCATCACTTCAGCTCAATGTTATATTCCATACATCAGATAATAATGAGAGACAGCTTATTGCAGATAATCCATCCCTTATTGAGAATCTCTCAAGACTTGAGACTCTTACGCTCTCTGATAGTGTAGATGCCCCTGCATCTTGTGCTACAGGTGTAGTAATGGGCACTACAATTTATGTATCCCTTAAAGGAGTAATTGATTTTGATAAAGAGGAGCAACGTTTAGAAAAAGAGCTTGATAAGGTGACCAAAGAGTTACTATCTGTTTCAAAGAGGCTTACAAATGAGAGCTTTCTTGAGAAAGCTCCAGAAGATGTTGTGGAAAAGGTAAAAGAGCAGCAATCTATTCTTCAAGATAAGAGCGATAAGCTAACTCTTAATCTTAATAAAATTAAACAGATGAAAATTTGAAAACTCATTTTTCTACTAAATTCCACATTTTTAAGATTGACTAACCAGTTGAGATACCGGTACTATTTTTACACTTTTTTTCAATGCTGGTATCTCTTCCTTTAAAACAAGAAATGTCTCATTATATGGATGCCCAATCCCAATGGCTTCTCCTGTCTGTTTTGCTATTTTGATAAGCTGATTTAGCTGGTTTTTAATATATCTTTTATCCTTTATATTATCCAAAAATATATCGCGGCTTGCAAATGGAAGTTTGATAAGTTTTGCAGAATCTCTTCCTGCTGACTGGTTGGATGTGATGCTATCAATAAAAAATAGATCTCTTTGTTTAAGCATTGTAAATATATGTTGCATCGGTTCTGAAAGTGTTGTCAATTTAGAGCCCATGTGGTTATTAACCCCTTTTGCTTGCGGTAACTCTGCAAGATTTTTACGCAACACGGTTGCTATATCCTCATGTGCCATATTTACTAAAATAGCACCATAACCAGGATCAACTGAAGGATATTGCAGCGGTTCCATAGGCTGGTGAAGAATAATTTCCATACCTTTTGAATGTAATTTTTTTGCAATTTGCCTGCTGTAAGGAGAGCCTGGAAGAATTGATATTGTAAGATTTTTTTCTATTCTACTAATTGCATCTGCTATCTTGGGATCAAATCCTATATCATCTATTATTATTGCAACTCTTGGAATCTTACCTCTTTTTTGGGCAACTCTCTTTTCTATCTCACTTTGACTATCTATTTGTTTATCATCTTGCTCTATCTCTGTAGGAGGTATAACTTTCTCTTCTATCTTGGTATCGATATTTTTTTTTATATTTTCTTTAGGCGGCTCAACTATACTTATTTTGTTATTAATAAGCTCTTTTTCTGATAATGGTTCTTCTTCTGTTTTTGGATCTGGAAGATCATCAAAAATTTCAAAAACGGGTCTCTTTGTAAGATATCTCTTGTTATAAGATAGAGAACTCTTATCAGAGATAACTTGATCGACAATATTTTCACTATTATCTTTGGATAGATACCTTCCTTTAAAAAGGGAGTTGGTTATATATACAAAAGTGTTATTAAAATATAAATCTGCTATCATGGCGACTATAGCCAATATAGATAGTAAAACAGATATTCCAGCCAAAACTTTCATAAGTTGGTGGCTAAATCTATGTGAATCTTTTTTTGATATTGATGATAGCTCCTCTCTTTTTATAGAATATTGTGATTGAAAATTTCTATCCTTAGACTCTTTACCTTTTTCTTGTTCATTTGAGTTCACTGAATATGCCATATCCTACCAATATATCAAGTGCTCGCTGAACTTGGTTATCCTGTTTTAACCTATCTATATCCACAAGTTTTTCTGATGTTGATATATCTTCATCTCTATCTCTGTTTTGTCTTTTATTGTCATCTACTCTCTTTTGTTTCTCGTTCGGAGACTCTAAGTGATTTTTAAGATCCTTTTCCCTAACCATTTTTTTATCAATTGAAGGTTGTTCCTGTTCGACATTTTGTTCATCAATGCGATATTCAATTTGAATATCTGGTATAATCCCTTCAGCCTGAATAGACCTTCCATTTGGTGTGTAATAACGCGCAATTGTATATTTTAAACCAAAACCATCTCTAAGAGGTTTTACGCTCTGAACAGAACCTTTACCAAATGAGGTTGTGCCTAAAATAAGAGCGCGTTTATGATCTTGAAGAGCACCAGCAACGATCTCTGAGGCACTTGCACTACCTCCATTAATAAGAACAGTAAGTGGATATTTACGATCATCTTTTGCAGCTTTAGCTTCAAAACTCTCTCGTTGCTCTTCAAGTCTGCCTTTTATTGAGACAATAACTCCTTTATCAAGAAAAATATCTGATACCTCCACTGCTTGACTTAGAAGCCCCCCTGGGTTATTTCTTAAATCGAGAATAAGCCCTTTTAGTGGCACTTTACCAGATTCGAGTTTACTTAAAGCCTCTTTTATCTCATAAGAAGTTCTATCTCTAAAGTTTGTAACCCATAGATAGCCATATCCAGGTGCAATTGTAGCACTTCTAACGCTGGTCATTGGGATAATATCTCGAATAAGCTTATATTCAATCGGTTCAGTCCCACCCTCTTTAACAACAGTAAGGATAACCGGCTTTCCCATCTCTCCTCGCATCTTTTTAACACTTTGCCACAACTCAAGCTCACTTGTTGACTCTCCATCAATCTTAAGTATTATATCTCCTGACTTGATACCGGCTTTATAAGCAGGCGTACCCTCTATTGGAGAGACAACTGTCAAAACACCGTTTTTTATAGCAATTACAATACCAACTCCACCAAACTCGCCTTTAGTCTCATCTTGTAGCTCATCGAACGCTTCCGGAGGCATAAAGCTGGAGTGAGGATCCAGATTACTTATCATTCCTTTAATAGCATTTTGGATAAGAACTTCACTTTCAACCTCATCTACATAATTATCTTCAATCTCCTGAAGAACATCTGAAAATAGCTTCAAAGATTCATATATTTTCTCATCTCCTGCCAAAGAGATGTTATTAACTCCTTGGTATAAAGTTAAGGTAAATACTATATAGATGACAGATATCCAGTATCTCAATCTCTGTCTTAATTTATTACTCATTTCATACTCCTTTTACTTGCCTTTACGATGTTCAAAAGTTTGGTTATATCTTTAATATTTTTAGTGAATTTTTTTAATAATAGATGTGATTGAACCTAATAGCCTCTTTCGTGACTCCTTGAAGGATAGCTCTTTAAAGCCGGGTCTCCACTCGTTTGATGTGAGAGTATCAGAGACAACCAAAATAGAAGCAATATCAATTTTACGATATTGACCAACAGCAAACAGGGCAGAGCACTCCATTTCAACTGCAATAGCCCCCATATCTTTAAAAAAGGCAATTTTTTTTGAAGTCTCTCTATAAATAGCGTCTGTTGTCCAGATTTTACCTGTTTTGCAGTAAATTCTTTTTTCAGATTCTATAATAACAAGTTCTGTTCCTTCTTTGGTTATAGTACTATTTTGGCTATTATGACGAGATAACTCTACCTCAAGATTTGACTTTAACTTTTGGGAAAGTTCAGAACATGGAAATAGTGTGGGAAAATCGGTATTTGAAGGCATCTGAATGTAGTTGCGAGATGTCCCTTCATCAGAGATTGCACTATCAGGTATGAGAATATCGCCAGTCTGTAAATGATCAGATATAGCTCCGCACCACCCAACAACCACAACTTTTTTGACTCCCCTTGCAATAAGAGATTCTAATATCATCACAGCAGCAGGTGCTCCAAGATAAGGTCCAGTAACTGCAACTTTAGAAGAGATGGTATCTGTTGAAGAAATATGATCTGTTCGTCTATTTATATCATCATTTTGGCGATTTTTAGAGTCTTGCTTAATAAGATTAGAATTTTGCTCAATAAGAATAAGATTTGCCATAAAAAAGGGCTGTTTAGATGATATTTTGCCGATATTGGACTCAATATACCTAAAATCGGGGGCAGTGCTCACCATAAGAGCGACTGTCCCCAAATCAGGTTGATGATGACCTCCAAGAGGTGGAATCAAAGATGGATCATTCAGGTCCGACCAGGTCTGAAAGCTCATCTTTTACCTCATCTATTATTCCATAAAGCCACATTATATCTTCAATTGTTAATCGTCCAGCTTTGCTTGGTCCTCTATCTGTTCCGTCTTTTTTCTTCAATATTCTTGGACCTATCTGAACTTTTGGTTCACCATCTGCATATTGATGAATAGATATAATCAATCCAGTCTCTTCACATTTCCACTCTTTAAGCAGCTTATCCTTTTCAGGATCAAATCCTCCTGCCATCTATTTATCTCCTTATTTTTTATATTCAATTAATTTTTTATATCTGTGAGAAATCGGCAATATTTTCAAAAATTGCTGCCACTCGTGAAAGAAGGGCAATTCTGTTATTTTTTACAGCCTCATCATCAACCATTACCATTACATCATCAAAAAAGCTGTCAACTTCTGGTCGGATAGATGCAATCTGCTTTAGTGCAGAGTCATAATCGCCTTTTAAAATAAAGCCTTTTACCTCTTCAGATAGTTTCAGCGATGATTTGTAAAGAGACTTTTCAGAGTCGCTGTAAAACAACGCCTCATCAACTTCTATTTTTTGAGATACGCCAACTCCCTGTTTTTCGGTCACGTTTGATTTTAAGGCTGCATCTGATTTTTTCAGTATATTTACAACTCTCTTAAATGCTGCTGATAAAGGTTCAAAATCTGGAGCCTGTCTTAGAACATCAAGAGCTTTTATACGCAGAACCGTATCAGGCACATTATCAAATCCAACTGATAATGCAGATGCCACAGCCTCTTTAGAGTGCCCCTGCTCAACAAGCATGTTGCTCATTCTTGCCTTTATAAAACTCATCACATTTTCAGTTACGGTTTCGATTTTTTGAAGAGATGCTTGATCTGGGTTGCTGCCTTTATCAGATTCAGAGAGATATAGAGATAGAGCCTTTTGAACAAGCCCTTTTAAAGAGAATGTAAAGTTTGAAGCTGTCATAATCTGAAGAATGCCAATGCTCTGACGGCGCAGTGCATAAGGATCAGAAGCACCAGTTGGAATAAGATCAATTGAAAAACAGCCGCAGATAGTGTCTATTTTGTCTGCAATTGCAAGAACTTTTCCTGTCAATGTATCAGGCAGCTCGCCGCCAGAGTGGACTGGTCTATAGTGTTGCTCAACTGCACCTGCAACATCTTGATTCTCCCCGCCCTTTAACGCATAGACTCTTCCGATTACTCCTTGAAGTTTTGTAAACTCAATAACCATCTGGCTTACAAGATCAGCCTTGCACAACTGGGCAGCACGGATTGTATTTGTTTTAAGTGTCTCAATATTTTCAACAGCAGCAATATTTTCTTGAACAGCTCGAACAGATTGATTTTTAGTATCAAGCATATCCACAATATATGATGATAACTTAACAAGACGCTCTCTTTTTTCAAACATAGAGCCAAGTTGTGCCTGAAAGGTAACTTTTTTGAGCTTTTCAGCAAACTTATCCATAGTTGATTCAAGATCAACCTTATAGAAAAACTGGGCATCAGACAGACGTGCCCGAAGGACTCTCTCATGTCCATTTGCAACAACAGCCATATCTTTTGTAAGCGTGTTGTTTACAGCAATAAAGCACGGTTTGAGTTTACCGTTTTTGTCTGTAAGTGAAAAATACTTTTGATGCTCTCTCATAGCTGTAATAAGAGCTTCATCTGGTACTTCAAGGAATTTTTCATCAAATCTGCCAAGAACAGGATAAGGATGCTCAACCAGATTGGTAACAATATCAACTAACTCATCATCAACTAAAATTGTGCTGTTGCTCTTATTTGCAACTGCCTCAATTTTTTGTTTTAAAAGAGCTTTTCTCTCTTCAATATCAACAATTACTCCAGCATCTCTTAGAACCCGCTTATACTCTGATGGAGAGGATATTTTAAATTTATCTGGATACATAAATTGATGACCAAACACAAAATCAGAAGATTTTATGTTTTGGCTTAAAGGTGTTGAAGTGCCGATCTCAAATTTTAGAGCTGTTTCGCCTAAAAGTGCTAAAACAGATATAATTGGACGGGCAAAACTTATTGATAAATCCCCCCATCTCATGCTCTTTGGAAACGGAGTTGAAAGGATAATTTCAGGAAGCGTTGATTCAAGAATTGAGGCTGCACTCTCGCATTTTTCCTGCTTTAAAGCTGTTAAATAGCTTCCCTTTTCAGTCTCTACAATCTTTATCTCATCTATTAAAACGCCCGCTTTTTCAGCAAATTTATGAGCTGCAATTGTTGGCTTTCCTTCTTTGTCAAATCCTGCACTTGCAGGCGGTCCTGTAAGTGTTGATGTTTGAGCTTTCTGCATCAAAGCCACATCTTTAACAATAACTGCTAAACGGCGGGGAGTTCCAAAAATTTGTGCACCGCTATGCTCAATACGAAATTTATCAAGCGATTTTAATATATTTTCTCTAAGTGCCTCTAATGCTGGAATAATATAGCCCGCTGGTATCTCTTCTGCACCAATTTCTAATAAAAAATCTTCTCTCATTGCTACACCTGCTCTACATGTTTTAAAAGTGGATATCCAAGGGCTTCACGCTGTGCCACATAAGCTTTTGCACACTCTCTTGCAAGATTTCTTATTCTTCCAATATACCCTGTTCTTTCAGTAACGCTTATTGCACCTCTTGCATCTAAAAGATTAAATGTGTGCGAACATTTCAGGCAGAACTCGTAAGCCGGCAGTACAAGACCCAATTTTACAACTCTAAGAGATTCAGATTCATATTTTTGAAAAAAATCAAACAAAACCTCTGTATTTGCAGCCTCAAAGTTATATGTTGACTGCTCAACTTCCTGCTGGTGATAGACATCGCCGTAAGTTACTGTATCATTCCACTTAAGGTCATATACGCTGTTCACACCTTGCAGATACATGCAGAGCCTCTCAAGTCCATAGGTCAGCTCCACAGATACAGGTTTGAGTTCTAAACTTCCTGCCATCTGAAAATAGGTGAACTGAGTAACCTCCATTCCGTCAAGCCAAACTTCCCAGCCAAGTCCAGACGCTCCAAGAGTTGGAGATTCCCAGTCATCTTCAACAAATCTGATATCATGCTCTAAAGGGTCAATGCCAAGCACTTTTAAGCTGTCAAGGTAGAGCTGCTGCACGTCAGGCGGTGATGGTTTTAAAAGTACCTGATACTGATAGTAGTGCTGGAGACGGTTTGGATTTTCGCCATAACGACCATCAGTCGGACGTCTTGACGGCTGAACATAAGCAACTTTCCAAGGTTCAGGTCCAAGCGATTTCAAAAGCGTTGCGTGGTGGAAGGTTCCTGCTCCCACCTCTTCATCATAAGACTGTATAAGAACACAGCCCTTTTCTGCCCAAAATTTCTGTAAATTTAAAATTACATCTTGAAAGTTCATTGTTTCTCTCTTTGTTTTTATTGAGATTAAAAAATATAGTTATTTTAAGACTTTTCCTAATTGATAAGTATCCCCTGAAAATCAACATTGGTCTTGAGGATATCTGCCTCTGGCTCTTTATCAACAATATTTTGCCAGCCATTTTTCAATGCTGCAATATTGCTCTTCTCTCCAACTGCCCATAAGCAGCCTCCGCCTCCTGCGCCAGTAAATCTTGCACCGCAGCCAAGTTTTTTTGCACACTCAAAAAGCAGCCTGCCTGTTTTATCAAGAACATCAGGAGTCATATCAAGGCGTATCTGGGTCTCTTGATTCATCAAATCTGCTGCAAGATTGAAATCACGGATTTTAACAGCATTTGAAAAAGCGTGTGTAATTTTTATTATCTGTTCCCATTTATCACGATTTTCACCAGCAAGAAAGCTGTTGACCCATCTTCTGTTTATGTCGCTTGATACATGAGGAATACCGCAGTAGGCAACTAAAATGTTGTTGTTAATATCAAACTTACAACTGCCCGAAATTTTGATATCTGCGGTTTGGTTTGACTCTTCTTTTACAGTCCTATCTGGCGTTTGGTGAGGCTCTTCTTTTATATCTATATCTGCTGCTATTTGGCTCTGCTCTTGTTTTAAAATAAGGTTATCCTGCTTAAAAGATACTCCATTTTCACCCATTCGCCAATACCAGCAGTTGACACCTCCATAAGCTGCCGCAAGCTGATCTTGCAATCCGCACGGCACTCCAGCTACGCTTGATTCAATATAATGTGCAAGCATGGCAGTGTGTGCAGGGTTTACTGAATGAATAGCAGTTGAGTTGATATAATCAACATCTTGCTTTGATAGTTCAACGTTTGATAATTGAGCTTTTTTTATAGCTGACTTGAACGCTGCAATCATAGCCACAGCAGCAGCAGATGAGCCTCCTAATGCACTTCTTGGGGGTGATGTTGATTCAATCTGAACATGAACGCCGTTTCCGTTAAAAAATCTAACTACCGCAAACATCAACCCCATCGGGTGGTTAAAGGGTGCTGTTTGAGCTTCAAATTCTGCACTCTCAAACCCTTTAGATGATATTTTGATATATCCCTCTTTCCATGGAGATAGAATTACTGTGGTTCTCATATCAAGGGCAATATTAAATGTTGCGGGATTCAAGTGTCCAAGCGGTAAAAAAAATGTGCTGATATCAAGAGTTCCACCTAAATCAATACGGCATGGAACTGATGATTTTATCTCTTGATGTTCAAGAATGTTTTTAAAATTCATAATATCACTGTTTGTTCTATTTTTATTTAATAATCATTTGGTTGAAAAGTCTGTCTGATACGGTGCAGAAAATTCAAACTCTTCATACTCCTGCCAATATGACAAGGAATAAATTCTTCCAACAAATATTCCCCCTCTTTTACCGCTTTTTTGGAAAACTTAAGCCTCTCTGCACACCTTATATCTGTGCTGCTCATCCATGATAGCTGCTTGAGAGTTCCCTTAGAGACAGATATTCCGCGTCTTGATGCGTTATTGAAAGAATTCAAAGATAAAGATGTTTGTTCGGGCAAGGCATATTTTAGAACTATCTCGTTAATCTCGCAGCCGTTTTTATGGAAATTATTAACACCATTAACACCACTGCATCTGTCGCATATAAGCCTGCCTGAAACTAAATCAAAAGTTACTTTATGTTGTTGAATTTCATCAAGAGGAATACCACATTGACCGCACTCTGATAAATTTGGTTTAAATCCTGATATTCCCATAAAACGTATCTGAAAAAGAACGCTTAAAACCTCAACTGGTATTTTACCTCTATTAAGTGAATCAAGAACATGAAATATCAGATCATAAATTGCATCATCTGGCTTTCCTTGGTCCATCCATGAGTTGATAATCTCAACCCAATAGCTTGCATAACCAGTCTTTGCTGCATTTGTCCGGATATTGGCAAATGGATTTTCAATATCGACCCTGTTTAAAACTGGAAGAGAGCCTTTACGTTTAGGCAGAGAGCATTCAATATTCATGGCTATAAAAGGGTCAAGCGCACCTGCAAAACGGCGGACACTCTTTTTTGCATTTTTAGCTATTACCGATATCCTTCCCATTGAACGGGTAAAGTAAGTTACTATCAAATCATAGTCTCCATACTCTATCCTTCTTAAAAGGATAGCATCAGTAGAAAAGGAGTCAGTCATAATTATCTTAAGTTATCTAAAATAGTATATTAAAAATTAAGTTGCTTACCATTGAAGGTCGTTGAAAAGTTATAGCTTAGATTAGAATCCAAGAAACAGCGTGGCAATAGTTAAATAAGAGAAGACACTCATTACATCTACAGATGTGGTTACAAAAGGACCGGTTGCCACGGCAGGATCGATGTGCATCTTCTGAAATAACATAGGAACTAATGAACCCATAAGTGCTGCCACTGACATTGATGTTAAAACAGCAAGAGCTACTGAAAATGCAAACATAAGGGATAGAGGCTCTTCCATGTATCGAATCTTTGCAACCAAACCGATCATAAAACCATATATAAGCCCAAGAATAAGCCCAATAGATATCTCTTTTGCAACAACTGTCCATAAATCTTTTGTATTGATCTTGCCGGTTGCAATACCTCGCACAACCACAGTTGAAGATTGGATACCAATGTTTCCACCCATTCCAGTAATTACAGGAATATAGACGGCTAAATAGGCAAATTTTGATAAACTCTCATGAAATCCGCTTATAATCAAAGATGCAACAAGACCGCCTAAACAGCTTGTAAAGAGCCACGGTAGCCTGATACGTGTTCCACGGAGAATTGTTTGAGTTTCGACATAATCTTCTCCAACACCTGCCATTTTAAGGATATCACCTGTTGCCTCTTCACTTATGATATCGATAACATCATCTACAGTTACAATACCAACAAGCCTGTTATCATCATCTACAACTGGAACAGCAAGAAAGTCATATCGAGCAACAAGCTCTGCAACTTTTTCGCAGTCTGTGTATGTATTCACAGATACAATATCACGTATCATAAAATCTTTAAGAGGCTTTTGAGGGTGTACTACAACAAGCTGTCTTAACGAGCTTATACCAACAAGTTTTCCATACTCATCAACAACATAGATATAAAATGGCATCTCAACATCAAGATAGTCATTTTGAAGAGCAGCAATAACATCTCTTGCCCCCATATCCTCTTTAAGGGCAATAAAATCAGGTACCATTATACTTCCGGCAGTACCCTCTCCATAACTCATAAGATGTTCAACTTCTTGGGAATCTTCATTCTTCATCTTTTCAAGAATAGTGTCGGCAAGCTCTTCATCAAGATATCCAAGAAGTTCTGCTATATCATCAGCAGCCATATTCTCAAAAATTTCAACTATCTCTTCGAGCTTTAGTTGCCCTATTAACTCAAGAAATATTGGCTCTTCCAGTTCAGAAAAGAGAAGACCTTTCTCTTCAGGATCACCCATGAGATTGAACATTTTGAATCTATTGTCTCGAGAGAGTTCACGGAAAACAAGGGCTAAATCTACAGGACGCGTTTTTTTTATAATTTTTTGTAAAGATTTTGTTGCTCCTCGCCTTAAAAGTCTTTTGATACTTTCAGCTAATACTTCATTACGGTCCCGTTGCATATAATCTCCCTAATATCGTTTAAATTGTGACGTTTTAGATTCTTAAAGCATTATTTTGATATGGGATTTCTCTTTTAAAGTCTCTAACCACTCTCTGAACTTCTTTTCAACAATGTCATCGTATAATTTTTTTGAGATAGCCTCTGAGACCTCATCTAATGGAGTTAAATCTTGAGAGTCAATTTTTTCTACATAAAAAATCTGATAGCCCTGATCAGTTGAGATTACATTAGTGTGACCTCCAGCTTTAATATTAGAAATAGCATTTTTTATGGTCTCTGAGAGAATATCCCAGTCAAAAAAACCAAGATCACCACCTTCTGAAGAGTTAGATGCCTCAGACTCTACCTTTGCAACTGCCTGAAAATCTTCACCAGCATCAAGACGCTGTTTTATATTTTCTGCTCTATTTTTTTGATGCTCTCTTTCTGTTCCTGATATCGATTCATCGGCTCTTAAAAGAATATTTCTTAAATAGTACTTTTTTTTACCCGAAAATTTCTGGCTGTTCTGTTCATAATACTGTTTTATATCACTATCTGTAATAACAACTTTTGATTTAATGCTCTGATTAATAAGTTTAGGTCTTAATATCTCATCACGAAGCATCTCTTTGTAAACAGCAAAAGGTAAACCATCCTCTTCAAGAGCTTTTTCAAGCTCCTCTTGACTCATAAGCTGAGACTCTTTAAGTCTTTCAATAGCAGCGTCAACCTCTTTCTCTGAAACAGTTATTCTAAGACGTTTTGCCTCTTGATCCGTTAATTTTCGTTCGATCATGCGGTTCATCATGTCTCTTGTTAGTTGATACACAATCTCCTTTTTTTTCTCTGGCGTATAATCTGAAGAGTCAAGTTTTATTAAATATGGTTGTAAAGCTGTATTAAGTTCAACAAGAGTGATAATATCGTTGTTAACAATAGCTACAATTCTGTCTATCAGTTTTGTATCGTTTGATTGAGCATGAATATCCCCTCCCAATTCAATTGTTAGGAGAGCAAAGATCATTAAAAGTTGAGATAGGACAATACATTTTGTAAGATATCTTTTTATTTGGATGCTTATATTAACCATTATTATTCCTTTTTAGATAGATTTATATTGCATTCTTTTTAATGGGGATGTTTTATTGAAAGGTTCAATTTCTAACATGCACTGCCCGCTCTTTCAAGCGATATTTTCCAATGCTCGAACAGTAGTTACAATGATGTATCAACAATATTCACAGATAACCAGAAGATAGGAGTAAACATGAAACTCTATGTAAAACTTGATGAAATCAGGCAGCTTTTTGATAGGGCAGCCAATGAGCAGCGAGACTATCTGTTTGAACATGAGGTCTATGAGCTGATAAGTCTTACTGGCAGTGAAACACCATTAAAATACCACTTTCTTGAGAAAGATGGGAGACTTGAAGAGGGGGTTTTATCAAACATACCAGGAGATAAGGTAGTGGTTAAAGTTGTCTCTCCATTTATCTTTCACAAAAGTGATGTTGGAGGTGTTAAGATTGTAAATAAAACCAGAACTGATATTTTATCTACAATAAGGGGTATGATGTATGAGGTTCCTGAAAAGCAGAGTGCTATAATTATGCGAAATATGGCGGTACTACACCCTAATAATAGTCAAGATAGTGCTATCAATAGCCCCAATTTCCCTTATTATATTAATTTCGACCACGAAGAACTTTTAACTAAGATACACAATGGCATAAAAGGGTTTATAATTTGTGAGTTTCTTCCATCTGATGGCTCTGAATTTGGTAATGAACTACTTGTAAGTTTAATGAAAACACGTGAATTTGGGATGATTCTTACTGCTGGTCTTGGTGGAACAAATACAGAACTTTATGCACAACGCTTCAGATTAGGAGAGGCAGTTGTATCTGCATCAACAGAGATGTTAGATACAGACTCTTTTTTTCAACTCTACAAAAAGACTATATCATTTGATAAACTAACTGGAGTTGGAAGAGGGGAGAAGAGAAAAGTTACTGATGAGCAGTTAAAAGAGTGTTTTGCAGCAATGATAAAACTTGCTAACTACTTTTCTCCTTTAAATCCTGATGCTCCATATATAATTGAGGAGCTTGAGATCAATCCGTTTGCATTTTACCGATATCTTATGGTTCCTCTTGATGGGTTATGTAGATTCTCTCTACCTACACCTTTGCTAAATAGATGTTTGATAACAAAAATTGACAAGCTACTTCACCCTGAGTCAATTGCAATTATAGGGGTTTCAGCAAGATCTCTCAATCCTGGCAGAATAATTTTGCACAACATAATTGCAAATGGTTTTGACAGATCAAAACTTTTTATTATTCACCAGAGCTCTAAAGAGAGAGATAAAGAAGGAGTTTTTTGTATAGATGGCATTCCAACTATAGGCTCTATTTGTGAACTGAAGGCTCAAAAAGGAAAGGTTGATCTCTTTATTCTTGCTGTGGGGGCAAATGTAGTAGAAGAGTTAATTGATCAGTTAATTGAAAACGATGCAGCTCACAGCGTAATAATGATTTCCGGAGGAGTTGGAGAGGTTAGTGGAAGTGAGGAGAAGAGGTTAGCAATTGAGAGAAAAATTAAAGATGCAAATTTTGACGTTCCTATCTTTCTTGGAGGAAATAGTCTTGGAGTCCTCTCTCATCCTGGTAAATATGACTCTATTTTTATTCCTGAAGATAAGTTGCCTAAATCTCGTGGTGAATATCTGCGACATACAGCATTCATAAGTCAAAGTGGAGCATATATGATAACACGAATGAGTAAACTCTCCTTTATGGATCCTGCTTATGCAATCTCAATTGGTAATCAGATGGACCTAACAGCAGGGCATATTATGAGACATTTAAACTCACTTCCTGATATCACAACTATTGCATCATACATTGAAGGATTTAAAGATTTAGATGGACTTGAGTTTGCACGGGCAGTACGAGATGGTGTCAGAAAAGGAAAAGATATAATTTTTTACAAAGCTGGTAGAACTCCGGAAGGAAAAAAGGCAACATCAGGACATACTGCATCTCTTGCAGGTGATTATGTAATTTGCAAATCTTGCATTAGCGAAGCAGGAGCAATGGTTGCAAATACCTTTACAGAATTTGAAGGGCTTGTAAAACTTTCATCTGCACTACGCACCAAAAAGATAACAGGTAACCGTTTAGCTGCAATAAGCAATGCAGGGTATGAATCTGTTGGTATTGCTGATAATATTCTTGGAGAGGATTTTAAACTTGATATTGCAAATTTTTCAGACAAAACAATAGATATTATTCAGAATACATTAGATAAAAGCGGATTGACTCAGCTTGCAGATGTGAAGAATCCTATGGATGTAACTCCAATGGCAGGGCAGGAGGTGTATGAATCAATTATTGAGGCTCTTTTGAATGATTCTGGTATTGATGCAGTTATTGCAGCGATCGTTCCATTGACACCTGTACTTGAAACTCTTCCCAAAAAGGTGCGAGAAGTAGAAGTTCACTCAATATCAAAATGTACAAGTGATGAGAAAAACAAAGATGAACATGGGGAGTTTGATCCAACAGGAATGGAGAGGGGGATTATAAAAAGAATTACAAGCCTTGCAGCAAAATACAACAAACCGCTTATCATGGTTGTTGATAGTGGAGAACTTTATGATCCACTTGCAGGAGCACTCCAAAAAGAGGGGCTTGCAGTTTTTAGGTCAGCGGATCAGGCAGTTTATGCTCTTGGAAAGTACATAAGGGGTAGATTAAAGGCTCAAAAGATAGCTTTAATCAACAGCAGGCAGTGAAATAATGAATGTTGTCCCTTTATCTATGGTTGTGAAACACTCAATTGTACCATTATGGCTCTCTAAAATTTTTTTTACCATTGAAAGTCCAAGTCCACTACCATCTTTACGTGTTGTATAGTGCTCTTGAAAAATATGAGGTAATACATTATCTGGTATTCCAGGACCATTGTCACTAATTGAGAAAAAGACCCTTCCTGTATCGCTCCATAATCTAATAGTTATATCTCTTTTCATCTGCCCTTCAACTGCATGGCAGGCATTTATGAATAGGTTTACTATTACCCGTTTTATTTGAGAACTTTTGCATTTTATATAGGGTAGATTTGAAGCAATCTGTTTATGCAACTTTACTTTATATGTCTTCTCCAACATGCTAAGAGGGTGAAGAAGTGATGGGAATTGTTGAATCATATCGTCTTCGCCAATATCTTTAAGATAATTTGTAAAGCCTCGGCAGATATCTCTGCCCATTCTAAGACTCTCCATAGTACTTTTTACATACTCTTCTATAATTGTCTTCTCTGGTAAATCCTTAGGAATCATAGCTGGGAGATTTTCAATCATCATGGAGACAAATAAGATATTATTTATATCATGGGCAAGACCAGCAGCAAGCATACCAAGCTCTGCTTTGTGCTCAAGAAGCTCTGTTCTATGTTGCAAAACAGAGATGCTGTTATGCAAAAGGTCTTGTTGGTTTTTAATAAGCAGATGGGTTCTTACTCTTGCTTTTACAATTGAAGGGCTTATCGGTTTGGTAATATAATCAACCGCACCCATCTCAAATCCCATCTCTTCATCTTCAATCTCATCTTTTGATGTTATGAATATAACTGGAATGTTGGATGTCTTTTTGCTGCTTTTAAGTTGACGGCACACCTCATATCCATTCATACCGGGCATTATTATATCAAGCAAAATAATATCAGGTAGTGGCTGCTTTTTACTTTGCCTATCTTTTGTAAGGGTGTTATTTGGGAAAAGAGATTTATTGCTGTTTTCTTCTGTATTATTATCAGCTTGGGGTTCTAAACAGCTATTAATATGGGCAAGTGCACTCTCTCCACTTTTAGCTACTTTTATGACATAATCGTCTCTTAGAGTTTGGTTTAATATCTTTATGTTGGATGGAGAGTCCTCAACAATCATTATTATCTGTTTTTCATTGCAATTAGCTCTGTTTTCAACATATATCTTTTTATCAGTCATAAAACCTCATAATTAATAGCGATTGTCTTATCAAATTCAACTTAATGTAGTTCAGATACAGTTTTTGCTATATCATTTAGTAGTTTCTGAAGCCTTTCTGCTCTGTGTTTTAAAATAGCTATGCTCTCTTTAAGAAGGTCTTGTTGATTTTTAATGAGCAGATGTGTTTTTACTCTTGCTCTCACAATAGCGGGGCTTACCGGTTTTGTAATGTAATCAACAGCACCAACATTGAAACCCTTCTCTTCATCCTCAATCTCATCTTTTGCTGTAATAAAAATAACAGGAATATCACAAGTATTACTATTAGCTTTTATTTTACGACACACCTCATATCCATCTAAACCCGGCATAATTATGTCAAGAAGGATAATATCTGGTAAGTCATCAGGCGAGTCTAAACGAGATAGTGCACTCTCTCCATTTGTAGCTACAGTTATAACATAATCACTCTTTAAAATTTGGTTTAGAACCTTTATATTTTGTGTAGAGTCATCAACAATAAGTATTTTCTGTTTTTCAGAAACAGTAGATTTATCAGGCATAAAACCTCACAAAAATAGTATTGAGAATTTGAATAATAATTTTTTATTATACTATACAGTAGTTGGTAATAATTAGCATATAATAAAAGAGAATAACATATTATAGTGTAAAAAAGGAGAAGTTAAATGAAATATATAGGTGCTCACGTTAGTGCTGCAGGAGGAGTGCAAAATGCCCCACTTAATGCTTATAATATTGGAGCAACAGCTTTTGCACTCTTTACTAAAAATCAGCGACAGTGGAGTGCTCCACCATTAAGTGATAAAACAATTGTACAGTTTAAAGAAAATTGCAATAAATATGGTTATGGTAACCAACATATTCTTGCACATGACAGTTACCTTATAAATCTTGGTCATCCAGAGGGCGATGGACTAAAAAAGTCAAGGGAGGCATTTCTTGATGAACTGACTCGATGTGAGCAGCTTGGTCTTTTAACACTTAATTTTCACCCTGGTAGCCATCTAAATAGGTCAAGCGAAACTGAGTGCCTTAAAACTATTGCTAACTCATTAAATTGGGTTATTAATAAAACAAAAAGTGCTATCCCTGTAATTGAAAATACTGCTGGACAAGGTACAAACCTTGGATTTAAATTTGAACAGATTGCAGAGATTATTGAGCAGGTTGAGGACAAAACAAGGGTTGGGGTATGTATAGATACCTGTCACGCTTTTTCTGCAGGATATGATCTTAAGTCAGAAGATGGTTTTAAAAAGACATGGCATCAGTTTGATTCTATTATAGGCTTTAGATATCTGAGAGGAATGCATCTTAATGACTCTAAAAAACTATTTTCATCACGAGTTGACCGCCATGAGAGTTTAGGCGGAGGCACGCTTGGTATAGAAATATTTAGAAAAATTATGCAAGATTCTCGTTTTGATGGTATTCCCTTAATTTTAGAGACACCCGATGATACACTCTGGGTAGAAGAGATTGAGTTGCTAAAGAGTTTTATACCTTCATGAATAGATGATTTCTATAAATGTGATTCCTTTACAAGTTTATTTTTCAAAATTTTTACTTTGAAAAACCTATTTTTTATTTGAGAATCACATTTATAACTCACCAATTTGTAATAGGGTTTTTATCTGCTTTATCTAACAGGGTAGGGCAGACGCAATCGATCAAAGGCAGCCTGATCAGCTTTAAACAGAAGAGCTTTTTCTCCTACTCTTGTTATTACCACTTTACCCATTATGTCACCTGCTTCAATTGAATCTACAATATGTTGTCCAGCTACAACATGCCCAAAAACAGTATGTTTACCATCAAGCCATGGTGTGGCAACATGAGTGATGAAAAATTGGCTTCCATTGGTATTACTACCCGAGTTTGCCATTGACAACACCCCAGGACCTGAGTGTCTAAGCTCTTGCACAAACTCGTCTTTAAATAGATAGCCAGGATTGCCAGTGCCTGTCCCGATAGGACACCCACCCTGAATCATAAAATCATTAATTACACGGTGAAATGTCAATCCATCATAGTAGTGGATATCACTACCACGACTGTGGCTGATTGTTCCTTCAGCAAGACCTACAAAGTTGGTTACTGTAAGTGGAGTTTGTTCAAATTCTAATTTACATACAATTAACCCCTTGTTTGTTGATATTTGAGCATATAACCCCTCTCCAAACAGGCTATCTATCTGCTCGTTACTTAGAGTCATAACATCGCTTTGAAGATCATTGCTATCTTTGTTATTAAAAACATAACCTAAGGGTTGGTTTACAATATATCCAGATGGCTCTGATACGACAACTATAGCATTATTAGGATCTCCATAACCATCCATGTCAGAGTCACTGTAGAGAGATGAAAATGCTCTTACGTTTGAGTACTCACTAAAGATGGGGTTATTATCATTTAGATTATAAGCTACAACTGCCACATAAAATGAGTAGCCTATAGCATTGTCTATATGTAACCCCGTATATGTTCCCATATTTATCTGATTTATTTCATTTAGGCTGGGGTACGGGGCATATAGTAAAAGATAACCATCTGCATTATCAACACTATTCCAATGAATGGTAATATCATTTCCATTAAGTGTTATTGAAAGCACTGGTGCATTTATAGGCTGAGAAGGGGTACAATTTACTACATCAACTCTTACAATAAAAAATATAAAAAGAGTAGCAATAATAGATATTAATTTATTCATAAGTTTCTGTTATCTGCAGGGACAAAATTTTTAAAATATAGAGTTTAAAATATCTTGTCACCTGCTCTATATAAATGTTTATTAACCGTTATATTTATAACGATTTTATTAAATATCAAATGTTTATCCCATAATTTTTACAGACAGCTGCAAGACCACCAGCATAACCTTGACCAACTGCTGTAAAACGCCATTCACCAGATTTGAAGTAAACTTCACCAAAGATCATGGCAGTCTCCATAGAGTAATCTTCACTAAGATCATATCGTACGATCTCTTTATTGTCATCTTGGTTTACGATACGGATAAATGCATTATTTATCTGTCCAAAATTCTGTTTTCTGCTCTCTGCTTCATGGATTGTAACTACAAAGGCAATTTTTTCAACGTCTGATGCCTCTGACTCGAGTTTTTTCAAATCTATTTTGATAACCTCATCGTCTCCTTCACCCTCTCCTGTGAGGTTATCACCGAGGTGCTCTACCGCCCCATTTACAGCTTTTAAGTTGTTGTAAAAGACAAAATCACTATCGCTACGTACTTTCCCAGTAGAATTAAGGAGAAACACAGAAGCGTCAAGATCATATTGAGAACCATCTGTTACTCTGGCATCCCATCCTAATCCTATCTGAATTTTTGATAAGCCAGGAGCCTCTTTTGATAATGATAATCTACCACCTTTACTTAATGAAACAGACATTTTATTACCTCCACTATTATCTAAAAGATTACACTTAAATCAAAAGATGAAACTTTATTGTTTAAGGTATTATGAAGTTCTATTTATATATTAACTCCATAATCCTTACATGCAGCAGCAAGTCCACCAGCATATCCTTGACCTACTGCTGTAAATCTCCACTCCCCACCTTTTTTGTAAATCTCACCAAAAACGAGTGCTGTCTCCATTGAAAAATCTTCAGAAAGATCATACCGAACAATTTCAATTTTGTCCTCATCATTTAATATTCTTATAAAAGCATTATTTACTTGACCAAAATTTTGTTTTCTCTCTTCAGCTTCATGGATGGTTACTACAACCGCAAGTTTCTCAACATCAGAAGCATTGGCATCAAGATTAGTTAGGTTGACTTTAATAACCTCGTCATCTCCCTCTCCTGCCCCAGTGAGGTTGTCACCAAGATGTTCAACAGCACCGTCAACGGCTTTAAGATTTCCGTAAAAGACAAAATCACTATCATTACGAACTTTACCAGAACCATTAAGCAAGAATATAGAAGAGTCAAGATCAAATGGAGAGCCGTCAGTTTTACGGCAATCCCAGCCAAGTCCTATATATATTTTTGATAGTCCTGGTGCCTCTTTGCTTAAAGATATACGACCGCCTTTACTTAAAGATACTGCCATTTCATAGCTCCTTTGTGATATGTGTGTTATAGTTTTGTTTGGGTTTTATAGCTTATTGTTGTAATTTATGTTTAGGGGTTCTAATTTTACTATATTAAAGATAAGGTCTTTATATCTATAAAAGGGATATATTAAAGGTTTGCCTGCATAATTGGCATAAGATCGTGGAATGTTCTGCCACTGCAATTTTCACCCAATGCGTGCATCTTCCACTCGTTGTTGTGTCTATAAACTTTTGCCATTAACATGGCTGTATGGCTTCCATTACAACTTAAATTATAGCGAGCAATCTCTTGATTATTTGCATGGTTTACAATTCTGGTAAAAGCATTCTCAATCTCTCCAAAATTTTGTCCTGTAAAGCTGTTTACAATAAACATAAGGGTTTTCACATGAGCTGGCACTTTAGTTAAATCAACAATAATCTGCTCATCATCGCCATCACCATCGCCGGTACGATTATCGCCTGTATGCACAATGCTACCATCTTTACTTTGAAGCTGCTTAAACCAGACAGTATCGACCATGTTTTTATTTTCATCAAATATAACACACGATGCATCAAGGTCTATGCTCTGATCTTTAGAGCCAAAACCAAATAGCCCTTTTTTCTTTTTTGCATCCCACCCAAGCCCCATAACTACTTTGGAGAGACCAGTTCCAGCCTCTTTTTCTAAGGATATTTTTTGACCCTTTACAAGAGAAATTGCCATAATTTTTACCTCGTATATCGTTGTATTGTTAGTAATAATAGTCTATTTGATTAGACTAACAGTAGCAAAATGCTATAATTTAGTTAATATATGGAGAAAATTTGACATGTCAAGAAAAACCGCACAAATCAAGTAGCACTGTTTTTTGTATTAAATACTGTTTATATTTAACATATCTTGCTTTGAGAGATAAATTCTTATAAAAGATTTTACGACTTTTTGAAAGTTCACAAAAATGGATGAAATAGATAAATCATAGAAAAAACATACTCAAACTTTATGGAAAATATAAAGCAATGATAAAAAGAACGGTTATAAGAGGAACAGGCAGAGCAATTCCATCACGTCTTGTCACTAATAATGATCTTACTACAATGATGGACACCTCAGATGAGTGGATTGAGCAAAGAACTGGGATCAAGCAGAGATATTGGATACCAGAAGGTGAAGTTATGGGAGCATCGGATCTTGGTCTTGAAGCTTCACATAAAGCATTAGAAAAGGCTGGGTGGCAGCCTGAAGATATTGATTTTATAATATTTGCTACCTTAAGCCCTGATATCTTTTTTCCGGGCTCTGGCTGCCTTCTTCAGACAAAACTTGGACTTAAATCTACTCCTGCTCTTGATATTCGTCAGCAGTGCACAGGTTTTCTTTATAGCCTTGCTACTGCTGATGCCTATATTAAAAGCGGTCTTGCAAATAAAATTTTAATTGTAGGTGCAGAGGTTCACAGCACAGGTCTTGATAAAACAACAAGAGGTAGAGATGTTGCCGTCCTTTTTGGTGATGGTGCTGGTGCTATCTGTGTTGAAGGTGTTGAAACAGAACAACAGATAGGAGTTATAGCATCAGTTCTTCATGCAGATGGAAAAGGAGCTGAAGCCTTAATGGTTGAGCTTCCCGCATCAAAACTTCCAGATAGAATGGCTTTAGGTCTTGAAGGTGATGAAATTGCAAGATATTATCCAGTTATGAATGGGCAATCTGTCTTTAAAACTGCCGTAAAAAAATTGCCAGAGGTAACAAGAGAGATTTTTACTAAAACTGGTATGACAATTGACGATATTGATATGATATTTCCACATCAGGCAAATTTAAGGATAAATCAAGCATATCAGCAATTTATGAAGATTGATGAGAAAAAAATATTCAACAATATTCAAAAATATGGAAATACTACAGCAGCAAGCATTCCAATTGCATTAGATGAGGCTTTAGAGCACAATATTGTTGGAAAAGAGGGCGATACAATAATGTTTATTGGGTTTGGGGCTGGATTTACGTGGGGTAGTGTGATCTATCGGTTTTAGGATGTGAGATTGCAGCCCGCTTGCAATAGTAATCTTCTATCTGATATCTGACTTCTGACAAAAATAAGGTTGAAAAAGCGAGGTTGTTATCCTCCAGATCACAAAAGGTTATCATGAGTCAAAAAACAAAAATTGATCTACTTATAGATAAAGGGGTTACGATTCCAAATCCATCAGCTATTTTTATAGCTGATGATATTGATCCAGAGAGAATTTCAGGAGAGCGTGTTACATTACATTCTGGTACAAAACTCATGGGTAAAGATACCCTTATAATGTCAGACACTGTTCTTGGCTTTGAGTCTCCTGTAACTTTAGACAATGTTTTTGTGGGTAAGGGGACAAGGCTTAATGGTGGTTTTTTCCAAAATTGTGTGTTTGCAGGCAATAATACCTTTGGTTCTGGTGCTCACGTCAGAGGAGGAACAATTTTAGAAGAGGGTTCTAACGCAGCCCATACAGTTGGATTGAAACAGACCATTCTTTTTCCCTTTGTAACACTTGGTAGCCTTATAAATTTCTGTGATTGTATGATGGCAGGAGGAACAAGTCGGAAAGATCATAGTGAGGTTGGCAGCTCTTTTATCCATTTTAACTATACACCTAATCAGGATAAAGCAACCCCTTCAATGTTTGGCAACGTTTATGAAGGGGTTATGCTAAAGAGCAGACCAATATTTCTTGGAGGGCAAGGTGGGGTTGTTGGACCTTGTCGATTACCCTTTGGGTCTGTTACAGCGGCTGGGACTATATGGAGAAAAGATATTATAGAACCAGACAGACTTCTTTTTGGTGGTGCTATACGTGAGGCTGTTTTAGCTAAAAAGGTTGGAGTCTATTCAAATATAGGAAGAGTCTTTAAAAATAATATCCTCTACATAGCAGCCCTTGTATCTCTTATGAGCTGGTATCTTTATATAAGACCTCATTTTGTGAATGGCTCTTCTTCACAGAATCTGCTTATTGGAATGCAAAATACACTTAAAACTGCAATTGATGAACGTATAAATCGGCTTGATGATTTTGTAAAGCGACTTTACACATCACGAGAGATACTCCTATCGGGCAATAGAGAGAAAGTTACTCCTGTTGTGCAAGAACATGATGCTGTGATTAAGGAGTGGAATAATTTTTTTTATATAGATAGAGATAGGACTTTGAAAATATTTTTGGATAGGCTCAAAGAGAAGAGTAACCTGCCACCCGAACAATTTATCTATGCCATAGATAAGGGAATAGCAGCACATGGCAAAGATTATATCAGCGTGATTAAGGCTCTTGATAATTCTGATGCTAAATTGGGTAGCAGATGGCTTCAAACTATTGAAAACAGTATTAGTTTATTAAACAACAATCTTCAAGATTGAGCCATTTTTCAAGAATTTTACTTAATGGCTCAGGACGAATAGGTTTTGAAATATAGTCGTTCATACCAGCCATAAGGCACTTTTCTCTATCACCTTTCATGGCATTAGCGGTCATGGCAATAATTATTATATTGTTGTCAATAACACCTTCTTTCGATTCTCTGATCAAACGTGTTGCTTCATATCCATCCATTTCAGGCATCTGACAATCCATTAAAACAATATCGTAGTTGATACTTTTGAGTACACGGAGTACCTCTTCTCCATTAAAAACAACATCTGCACGATAGCCTAATTTCTTGAGGATACTCAAAGCCACTTTTTGATTTATTATATTATCTTCAGCTATCAAAATACGGACATTATGCTTTTTATTGTCTGTAATAAGAGATTCCAAAACTTTCTCAGAAGTGTAAGGTTTTTGAGGCTGAAATATCTCTTCATCGACACCCATAAGTCCAATAATTGTGTTGTAGAGCTTTGATGATTTAACAGGTTTTGTCAAACTTGCGGAAAATGATCTCATGTCATAGTTTTGAGCATATCGCCTCTCTATCATTGATGTCATCATAATAAGTCGGGTGTTATGTATATCTGGATTTTGTATGATCTTTTGCTCCAATATGTAGCCATTCATATCTGGCATCATAGCGTCAATCAAAACTATGTCAAAAGGGGTAGCTGTTTTTAGGGCATATTGTAATTTTTCAAGTGCAACTGTACCATTTGGAGCTTCATCATACCTGCATCCCCATGTTTTTAACTGCTCTTTTAACATTAATCTACATTTTGCATTGTCATCTACAATGAGGATATTTAAGTCTTTTATATTTCCCTGTACATAGGTTTTTGTTGATTCTGTTCTATTGCTATCAACTGGAATTTTATCATTGTAGTTTACTATTATAAGATTACTATTTTTGCCAGAGGTTAGCCCTTTGATATTTTGTTGCTTTTTTAAGACCACGGTAAACCAAAACTCAGAACCTTTACCAAGTTCGCTATTTACTCCAATAGTACCTCCCATCATTTCAGCCAACTGTTTTGAAATGGAGAGTCCAAGTCCACTACCGCCATATTTACGAGTTGTAGAGCTATCAACCTGATAGAATGACTCAAAAAGATAACTAAGTCTGTCTTGAGGAATTCCGATACCTGTATCTGAAATAGAGAAAAGAAGTGTTATATATGTTTCTTTATAGATTGTAGAGTTATCGCTTATTTGGATGCTCTTTTCACTCTCAATCTCATCTTTTAAGCTAACACGTATTGAAACTTCACCTTGTTTTGTAAATTTAATAGCATTTCCCATAAGGTTAATAATTATCTGACGTAACCTACCAGGATCCCCAAATAGGAGAGGATAGACATCACTGTCAACTATACAAAGATACTCTAACCCCTTTCCTTGTGCCTTGATTGCAAGAAGATCATTTACCTCTTCGAGCATCGCTTTCAAATCAAATGGTATATTTTCAAGTTCAAGTCTTCCAGCCTCAATTTTTGAATAGTCGAGTATGTCATTGATAATATCTAATAGTAGTTCAGCACTTGTACTAACTATGTTGGCATACTCTCTCTGCTCGCGATCAAGTTTAGTACCTTTAAGCAACCCTATCATACCTATAATACCGTTCATGGGGCTTCTAATCTCGTGGCTCATGTTGGCAAGAAAGCGGCTTTTAGCTCTGTTTGCAGCTTCTGCAGAGTCTCTTGCGATCCTCAACTCTTCGGTACGCCTTTTCTCTGTAATATCTTCAACTATTCCTTCAAAATAGAGATCATCTGAGTCTGGATCAATTACCACATGAGCATTAATGCTAACATCAATAATATGTCCATCTTTATGTCTGTATTGAGTTTCAAATCCTCTTATTTTACCACTCTCTAAGAGCACCTCTACAAATTTTTTACGGTCTTTGGGATATCTATAAAGTTGATGGCTTACATCAGTAATCTCATTTAACATCTCATCAGGAGAAGAGTATCCACATATTTTTGCCATAGCTGTATTTACTGTAAGAAATCTACCAGAAATATTTACCTGAAAAATTCCTTGAACAGAGTTGTCAAATATACTTCGATATTTTTTTTCTGAGGCTTTTAGTTGCTCCTGATTTTCAAGGTTTTTAATCCATGAATCAAAAAGTTTTACAGCAACTTTTGCAAGTGGCGTTACAATATTTAGCTTACCTGTAATTCCAAATGCTGCCACTCTCTTACCATCAATAGTAATAGGGCAGTTAAAACCTTCTCTTACCAATGGGTTAAAGTTAGCCTCTTGAGATGTAACAGCATATTCATCAACTGTGTGCAACATGATTTTTTGAGCACCAGAGTGGAGATTACCAATTCGAGATTTGTCAGTTGCCCGCACAATATAACCTTGTTCGTCATATATCAGAACAGGGAATCCTGTTTCTGACCAGACGACATCCATAAAATGTTCTGCTAACTCCATAAATTTGTTTGAAAGCACCATAAGTGAACTATCCGCCTTATATTTGATTTAATATAACTTATACTATAATATGATAAACCATATACTGCAAGCGGTCAGAGATTGAGTTTCCTTAGGTATTTATGTTTTATGGATAAAAACAAAAGTTTTTTTTGATTTTAATATTAATGAAACGACTCAGCAATTAGAACAGGAGCTAAAACTGTGAAAATTATTATTGTTGGGGCAGGGGAGGTAGGCTATCATATCGCCAGCCGTCTTGCTGCTGAGAGTAAAAATGTTGTGGTTATTGATAAAAATGTTGAAGCTATAAGACGTGTTTCTGAAAATATTGATGTACAAACTATATGTGCTTCTGGAAGTTCTCCTACTGTCCTTGAGGAGGCTGGAATAAAATCTGCTGAGATTCTCCTTGCAGTTACAAACAGTGATGAATCTAATTTGGTCTCCTGCCTTGTCGCAAATATGATATCTCCGGCAACAAAGAAACTTGCCAGAATAAGAAGTGCAGATTACGATGACTACCATCAGATGTTTAGTATCTCTGCTCCCCATATTGACACAGTAATTAACCCTGAAATTGAGGTTGTTAAAACTATACTTAGGGTTATGAAGGTGCCTTGTGCTGTTGATATGGGCGAGCTTGCTGGTGGTAGAGTTATATTTATTGGGCTTGTGCTTGATACAAATTCTCCAATGGCTAACCTGCGTCTTGCTGATTTTGGAACAATATTTGGTCAAAGACGACCTCTTATTGCAGCAATTGTAAGAAATGATCAGCTTATTATACCAAGAGGAGAACATACACTACAGCCTAAGGATGTTGTCTATTTTGTCTGTGAAAAGGATAGAATTGAAGAGACTTTAAGGCTTTTTGGAGAAGAGCTTAAGCCAATTAAACGCGTTATAATTATAGGTGGTGGGCGTATAGGACATAGGCTTGCAAATACTCTTGAATCTGAATCGATACAGACAAAAATTATTGAGTCTAATTTAGAAAGATGTAAATTCCTTTCTGAAAGAATGGGGAGAACTGTGGTGCTTCATGGTGATGGCTCTGATCAGAAGCTATTAATAGAAGAGAATGTGCAAGATGCAGATGTTGTAGTTACACTTACGCATGATGAAGAGACAAATATTCTTGTCTCTCTATTGGCAAAGAGTTTAGGTGCTCACAGCACTATTACTAAGGTTAGTAATTTTAGCTATATTCCACTTATGTCAACTATTGGACTTAGAAAAGTGGTAAGTCCCAGATTATCAGCAATAAGTTCTATTCTTCATAATGTAAGAAGAGGAAAAATCTTAAGTGTCATATCTCTTCTCAGGGAAGAGGCGGAAATGATTGAAGCAATGGCTCTTAAGACTTCTGCTATTACTGATAAACCCCTTAAAAAATTATCTTTGCCAAAGGGAGTTCTTCTTATTTTAATTATTAGAGAAGATATTATAATGATCCCTACGGGTAACAGTGTTGTGCAACATGGTGATAAGGTTATCATCTTTGCAAAGAAACAGGCGATCCCTAAGATAGAAAAGATGCTTACGGTTAAACTCTCTTTTTTTTAGATAGTTTAACCGTAAAATAGCTATAATAACTTTAAACATTAGTTGCGGTGTGGGGTTAAACAATGAAGTGGCGATATGTTATAAATGTGATTGGCATTCTTCTTATTCTTCTTGGACTCTCTATGCTCTTTTCTGCTGTATGTAGCTTATTTTATAATGATGGGTCTATAGTGGCTATTCTATATTCTGTTGGTATAACTGTTGGGGTAGGTTCTCTTTTGATTATGATATCAAAAGAGACTGCTTCGATATTGGGAGATGCACAGATAGATTACATTAACCCTAAGGAGGCTATGGCTATCGTTTCTTTAGGTTGGACAGTTATTAGTATGTTTGGTGCTCTTCCCTTTTATCTTAGTGATGTTTGTAGTTTTAGTGATGCTTTTTTTGAATCAGTCTCTGGTTTTACAACAACAGGCTCATCAATTCTTACTGATATTGAAAGTGTATCTAAAAGTTTGCTTTTCTGGCGAAGTTTCACTCAGTGGCTTGGAGGAATGGGTATTATTGTTCTATCATTAGCAATACTTCCATTTCTTGGCGTTGGTGGAATGCAGCTTTTCAAAGCAGAAGTTCCAAGCCCTCTACCTGACAAGCTGACTCCAAGACTTACTGATTCAGCTAAGATTTTATGGTATGTCTATATTTTATTATCTATAGCCGAAGTGATTTTGCTACTTTTTGGAGGAATGGATTTATATGACTCTTTATGCCACACATTTACTACAATGCCAACAGGAGGTTTTTCTACAAAAAATAGCTCAGTTGCACATTTTAATAGCAGCTATATTGATTATGTGATCTTAATTTTTATGGTTCTTGCTGGAATCAATTTTTCGCTTCATTACCAAATACTTAGAGGAAAGCCTCTTATTTTCTGGAGAGATAGCGAGTGTCGATTATTTTTGTTACTCGTTTTAGGTTTAACTCTATTAGTTACTTTAAATATTCATGGTCATGTATATGATAATCTGTTTAAGTCAGTTCAATACGCCTCTTTTCAAGTCGTTTCTATTATTACTACTACAGGATATGCTACAGCAAATTATGAGCTTTGGCCCGGATTAAGTCATATAATTATATTTATTTGTATGTTTATCGGAGCATCTGCGGGTTCTACTGGTGGAGGTATGAAGTGTGCTCGTATCATCGTATGTTGCAAATATTGCTATCGAGAAATTTTTTCTCTTATACATCCCAGCAGTATATCTCATATCAAGATGAATGGAATTGTAGTGCAAAACCATGTAGTAAGAAGCATAATGGGATTTATCACATTGTATCTGGGGCTTTTTGTTATTTGTAGTATTTTTTTAGCTGCAATGGGAGTA
This sequence comes from uncultured Desulfobacterales bacterium, assembly GCA_964425195.1. Classification (GTDB taxonomy): domain Bacteria; phylum Desulfobacterota; class Desulfobacteria; order Desulfobacterales; family Desulfobacteraceae; genus Desulfamplus. The sequence goes on along the minus strand of CAYRLG010000016.1, from coordinate 12,005 downwards.
GATATGCTCACCGCTTTAAGTTCAGTAGCAACATGTATTGGTAATGTAGGTCCAGGGTTTGGGGCTATAGGACCTACTGAAAATTTTTCCTCTCTGCCTCTATTTGGCAAATGGTTACTTGCGTGGTGTATGTTAATTGGCAGGCTTGAGATATATACAATGATTATCTTGTTTGTCCCCGAGTTCTGGAGAAAATAAGGGGAGATAAAAAAAATAGTTGACACCTATAAGGTAATTGTGTAGATTCTCTTTGTTTTTTGAGGGTCGTTAACTCAGACGGTAGAGTATCTGCCTTTTAAGCAGAGAGTCACTGGTTCGAGTCCAGTACGACCCACCAAAAAATTTTATCTGCGTCCCCATCGTCTAGCCCGGCCCAGGACACCGGCCTTTCACGCCGGCGACAGGGGTTCGAATCCCCTTGGGGACGCCAATATTAAGTTCATAAAATCAAGGACTTGGGAGTAACTCCCAAGTCCTTTTTTATTGCGAAGCTCGGGGTTAATACCCCCGCAGCTTGCTGCGAAGTCAGCTTAAAGGCGGCCGTTCCCGAAGGGAAAAAATTCCGTAATACCCCGTCCGCTTGCGGCGGGGATAGGAATTTTTAGGTCGCCGTATTTTATTTATGGCAAAATTTTGTTTTTTAACATACCTTTTCCTTGCCCTAAAAAATTATGGATTTTAATGTTTTTTATAACATGACGATACAAAATAAAAAACCCTTGATTTCTCAAGGGTTTTTGTATGTTTATATGTTATTGGACTACTTTGAATTTTATGGTGGTAGCGGGGAGAGGATTCGAACCTCTGACCTTCGGGTTATGAGCCCGACGAGCTACCAGACTGCTCCACCCCGCAGCAATTCAGGTAATATAGATGAAAAAAGATTGAAGGTCAAGACTATTTTAATTTTTTTAAATAAGCTCTCATATTATATGAGAGCTTATCAGTGATTTTAGCTCACAATAGCCCATTATATTAGTGAGTTAAGTTTAGCTTTAACTTCCTCATATGTGTGTGTAACCTCAAATTGAGGAAATTCTTTTATTACGTTGTCAGGGGGTCTGAAAAAAAAACCATAATCCGCCTCTTTGAGCATTGCAGTGTCGTTGTAAGAATCACCAAAGGCAATAACATTGTAATTAAGCCCTTTAAATGCTTTAACAGCCTGTTTTTTTTGATTTGCCTGTCTTAGTTTATAATCTACAATTCTCCCCTCATTATTGATTACAAGACTGTGACATAGTAGGGCAGGGTAGTTTAGTTGTTTCATTAAAGGTCTGGCAAACTCCTCGAAGGTATCTGAAAGAATAATAATTTGAGCACGTTCTCTTATCCAGTTCAGAGTCTCTAATGCACCATCAAGAGGCTTTATGGTGGCAATAACATCTGTAATATCTTTTAGTTTAAGGTCATGTTTATCAAGAACTTCAAGTCGCTTTGCCATTAACACATCGTAATCACTTATCTCTCTTGTAGTGAGTCTGAGTTCTTCAATACCGGTTTTTTCTGCGACATTGACCCATATTTCCGGTATGAAAACTCCTTCAAGGTCAGAACAGATTAATTTCATTCTATTTTCCTCATTAATATACTTTTATATGTAACTTACAATATCTAATAATATCATGTTGTAATATCATCTTCTATTCTTATGACAACAGGAACTTCAGTTATAACATCGAGATTTGCAATCTCTTTTAATGCGATTTGAACATCTTTTTCAACTGCTCCATGAGTAATCATCACAATAGAGACGGGTCCATTGTGTCGTCTTCCTTTTTGGTGAACAGATTGAATACTTATGCTACGATTTCCAAGTATGCCTGTAATTTTTGATAGGACTCCTGGACGATCTACTGCTGAAAGTCTTATATAGTAACATGTATTTATTTCGGTAATAGGTGTCATTGGAATTTGTCTTACGTTATTATCCTGAAATCCCAGAATTGGAAGCCTTCTTTTCATGCTAAAAGATGTATTGTCATCTTGATGGCTCGATACTATTATGTTTCTGGCAATATCTGCAAGATCACTTAAAACAGCACTTGCTGTTGGCATCATACCTGCACCAGCACCATATAGCATAGTTTCTCCCGTAGCGTCAGCATTAATAGTCACAGCATTCATAGACCCATGAACATGTGCAAGTGGATGGCTTGATGGTATCATTGCAGGATGAACTCTTGCCTCTACTTTGTCGATATTGTTTTTGCTGATAGCGAGCAGTTTGATAGTATATCCAAACTCTCTTGCAAATGCGATATCCATAGGAGTAATTCTGCTTATTCCCTCAACATGGATATCTTTGATATTAATTTCCATACCATAAGCAATTGCTGTAAGTATTGAGAGTTTATGTGCAGAGTCGTGTCCTTCAATATCAAGAAATGGATCTGCCTCAGCATAACCCTTTGCTTGGGCCTCTTTTAAAGCTATATCAAATTGGCAACCATCTTGGGATATTTTTGTTAGAATATAGTTGCATGTTCCATTAAGAATGCCAGTAATTGAGTTAATTTTATTTGCAACAAGAGATTCTCTGATAGCTTTAATTACAGGCATACAGCCGCCTACACTTGCCTCAAAAGCAAAATCAACACTATTTTCAGATGCGGTTTTAATAATTAAATTGCCATATTCTGCAATAAGTGCCTTGTTTGCAGTTACTACGTGCTTGCCTTTTTTCAGTGCACTGAGGATAAACTGTTTAGCAACGTTTTTGCCTCCAATAAGCTCAACTATGATATCAACTTCAGGATCATCTATTGCAGTTGTGCCATCTGAAATAAAAACCCCATCTTTAAACTTAATTCCTCTATCTGTTTTAGTATCCAGGTCTGCAACATACTTTAAGTTTAAAGATGCCCCAATTTTCGACTCAAGCATCTGCTGCTTGCTTATAAGAAGTTTTGCAACTCCTGTTCCTACAACCCCGCATCCTAAAATAGCTATATTAATCTGTCTCATTTAGAAAAAATCCTCTGATTGCCTAAGGTATGGTGCCAGTAAGTAATTTAAAATGTGATTTAAATACAATATCAAAGTTGCGATGTCAAAAAGGTTTTGACATTTTGACTTAATAAGTTTACTGTTTTTCACTTAAATTTTAGACTTATGTCTGTAATAATGAGGAGTTTTCAATGGGTAAATCGTTGACTTATGCTGATGCTGGTGTGGATATAAGTAAAGCAAATGATCTTGTTCATGTCATCAAACAGCTTGCCAAAACAACACCAAGATCAGGCGTTATGGGAGAAATTGGTGGTTTTGGAGGTCTTTTTTCGTTGAATCTTTCCCACTATGCCCATCCCGTGTTGGTTAGCTCTACAGATGGTGTGGGGACAAAACTCAAGATCGCCTTTGCAATGGATAAACATGACACTATTGGCATTGATCTTGTTGCAATGTGTGTAAACGATATAATAGTTCAAGGTGCAAAGCCTCTCTTTTTTCTTGATTATCTTGCTATGGGTAAACTCAATAACGAGGTTGCAGGGCAGATTATTGAGGGTATTGTAAAGGGGTGCTGTGAATCACAATGTGCTCTTATTGGTGGTGAGACGGCAGAGATGCCCGGAATATACCATGAGAGCGAATACGATATGGCAGGTTTTACCGTCGGTATTGTAGATAACTCTAAAATAATAGATGGTTCAGAGATTAGAAATGGTCATAAGCTTATTGGTATTGCATCAAGCGGAGTTCACAGCAATGGTTTCTCTCTTGTTCGTAAAATATGTTTTGAAAAATGTGGCTATACAGTTAAGACATATATCCCTGAGCTTGGTAAAACTCTTGGTGAGGAGCTTCTGACCCCAACCAGCATTTACGTTCAGACCGTGCTTGGACTTATACGCGATCTACCTGTTCATGGTCTTGCACACATTACCGGCGGAGGTATTGATGAAAATATCATCCGAGTTATTCCTGATGCTTGTAAGGTTATTATAAATAAAGGCAGTTGGGAAATCCCCCCAATTTTTAAATTCCTACAAGATGCAGGCGATGTAGAAGAGCATGAGATGCACCGAACGTTTAATAATGGTATTGGTATGATTGCAGTTGTTCCAGAAGATTCGGCACAGGATTTCATGGATAGACTCAGTGCAATGGAAGAGAGAGCTTATATTATCGGAGAGATTGCATCCAGAACAGAGTCAGAATCTCAGGTCGAATGGGTGTAGTGGTTAAGTGATTATACTTGGTATTGAATCATCATGTGATGAAACTGCTGCTGCAGTTGTTAAAGATGGAAAAGAGATTCTCTCTTCTGTAGTTTCGTCACAGGTGGCTGTTCACCATAAATACGGCGGTGTTGTGCCAGAGCTTGCATCACGAATGCACATTGAATCTATTATACCTGTTGTAACAGATGCTGTGAATTCTGCTGGAATAACTATTGAGCAGATTGAAGGGGTAGCAGCAACCAGAGGACCAGGTTTAATAGGTGCTCTGCTGGTGGGATTCTCATTTGCTAAAGCATTTTCGTGGGCAAGAGATGTTCCATGGACAGGAGTTAATCACCTTGAAGGTCATATCTACTCTGTTTTTCTCACAGATGCTCCTCCAGAGTTTCCTTTTGTTATTCTATTAGCTTCCGGTGGTCATACAAATATCTATTATGTTACCTCTTATGATGAATTTGAGTTGATGGGTCAAACTCGTGATGATGCTGCAGGTGAGGCTTTTGATAAAGTTGCCAAGATGTTAGGACTTGGTTATCCTGGGGGTGCTGTAATTGAACGGTTAGCTAAAAAAGGCGATCCCTCTGTTATATCTTTTCCAAAATCCTACCTTGAAAAAGATAGTTTTGATTTTAGCTTTAGCGGAATTAAATCTGCTGTTGCACGATATATTCACGAACATGGAGGTTCGGGATTGAATTGTTTTGCTGTAGATAATAATGAAAATATGGCTGCAAATATTGCCGCAGCATTTCAAGAGTCTGTAGTAGAGGTGCTTGCTCAAAAACTTATTAATGCTGCATTACTTAAAAAGGTTAAACATATTGCTGTGGCTGGTGGAGTTGCTGCAAATTCTGCCTTAAAAAGAAAACTTCTTTCATATATATATTACCCAAGTTTTTGCGGATTATCAGATAAATCCGATCTAACCAAGTCTAAGGTTGTTGGAGCTAATGAGTTAAAACTGCATCTTCCCCCAATCTCTCTTTGTGGTGATAATGCTGCAATGGTTGCTGCAAGAGGATATAGAATGATTAAAGAGGAACGTTTGTGTCATTTTAATCATGATGTCTTTTCTCGCACAAGAATTTAAGAGTAATATTTTAGATAAGATACCTTTTCTTGAGCGTTTCAATCCTCTGATATGATTCTATCCCTTTTTTATAAAACTCTTCATAAGTTGTAATCAATTTTATAATCTCCTTAAATGCCGCTTCAATTGCAGCTCCTTTATGACATATAAGTGCAATATCAACCTCTGCATTTAAAATCTGCCTTATAGTGGTCTTTATATCATATTTAATAGCCTTCATATCCAGATCATCAGTCATAACAACTCCCTGATAACCCATCTGGTTACGCAGTACTCTTTTTGCAATATTGTAGGAAAGACTGGCTGGCCAATCGTTATCCATTGATTTGTATAGGATGTGTGATAGCATAATTCCAGCAACATTTGATTTTATTGCAGCTTTAAATGGAATAAAATCACTATTTTCCATAAGGTTTTGGTCTGCATGCTCTGATTTTAGAACTGGTAATTCTATATGTGAGTCCCTTGTAGTTCTACCAATACCTGGGAAATGTTTAGCAACTGCCATTATACCATTTCTTTGAAGAGTCTCTATGACATGAGAGCCAAGTTTTGCAACATTTTCAGGAGTACCGGGAAAGACACGGTTGACCATAATGCTTTTAAAATTAGTAGTCACGCTATTTAGTGTAGGGAGACAATCCATTACAGGAGCAAAATTCATGTTAATATTTACAGATTTTAGCTCATTTGCCACTATAGTTCCAAAGATTTCGGCACTCTCAACATCGTTAATATGAGGATTTCCAGGAAACTCTGTAAAGTCTGGTTTTTTGAGCCTTGCAACCTCTCCCCCCTCCTGATCCACAGCAATAATAAGAGGTGGCAGATTGCACGTTTGGGCATACTCTTGGGCAGACTTACACAGAGCCTTAACCTGTGCAGCGGATTGAATATTTATGGCAAAAAGAATAATACCTCCTACTTTAATATCTCTTATAAGCGTTTTAAGCTCATTATTCAGCTCTGTTCCTTCAAACCCCACCATTAATCTTTGTCCTGCAAGAAGCTCTATATTTGCGTTTTCTGGAGTCATTTATATTTTTATCCTAATTGTGTTTTACTATTTTTATAGTCTCTCTCTGAAATTTATCGTAGGAGCAGCTGTAAAGCAGTAGTTTTCTACGTTTATATTTGGATTGTGGTTATATTTAAGATATATTTTTATATCAAATTATAAAAGCAATCTCTCTGTCTTGGTACAAATTCAGCTTCTTTAATAAGTCTGCGAATCTCTTTTTCAGGAAGCATAAAATCGACTCCGGCTGATGCTACAACATTCTCTTCAATCATGGTACTGCCCATATCATTTGCCCCATAAAATAGAGCTGTCTGAGCAATTTTATCTCCTTGAGTTACCCATGATGCTTGAATATTATCAACATTATCCAAAAAGAGCCGACTTAATGCAAGAACTCTCAAATATTCTGCTGCACTGGCTTTTCTCACTTTGTTAAGGTTAGTGTTCTCTGGCTGAAATGTCCATGGGATAAATGCTGTAAATCCACCTGTTTTATCTTGAAGAGAGCGAATTTTACCTAAATGGTTAAATATATGAACAGGAGATTCGATATGTCCAAACATCATGGTAGCACTTGATTTAAGCCCTAACTCATGAGCACTTTGCATCACCTCAAGCCACTGATCTGTTGTACACTTATTTGGAGATATTTTCTGCCTTATCTCATCGGATAGGATTTCAGCACCACCTCCTGGTATAGAATCAAGTCCAGCATCTTTTAAGATAGAAATTAGCTCTTTAACTGAGAGCGATCTCTTAGATGAGTATGCCGTAGTTGATGATGAGTTTTTTATTGATTTTGATGTTTCTTTAAATTGTGAATTTTGAGTAAGCCACCATATTTCTGGAGGAGAGAATCCATGAACATGAATATCAAAGTTCTTTTTGATATACTGTAAAAGATCAACGTAGTAGTCAAGGTTAAGAGCTGGATTCATACCTCCTTGAAGCAGAATCTGAGTTCCTCCAAGCTCTATTGTCTCTTTAATCTTTTCATAAAGGCTCTCTTTTGAGATAATATAACCATGTTGTTCACTATTATCATTTTTATCTTTCCCATCTGATAAAGGAGCTTTATAAAATGCACAAAATAGACAGCCTGACATGCAGATATTTGTATAGTTGATATTACGATCAACCACAAAAGTTATCACTCTTTCTGGGTGAAGTTCAAAACGCCTATTATCCGCAAGGTTTGCCAATGTTAAAAGAGGAGCTTTATGGTAAAGAGTAAGACCATCTTCAATTGAAAGACGTTTTTTGTTTAAAACCTTATCAATAACTTTATCAAGCTCATCGCTATCAAATTCAACTGTATTAACTATTTTGGGATCATCAATTTTAAGCATCAATCTCTCCATAAAATGAATCTCTCTCAACCGGAGTGAAACCAGCACTTGTTATCATCTCTTCCATAAGTTGACGAGTAAGTCCTTTTGCAGATTTTGCTCCAGCAGTATGGGTTATTCTCTCCTCAATTATTGTACCATCTAAATCGTCTGCCCCATAATTTAAAGCCACCTGAGCAAGTTTTTCACCAATCATAACCCAATAAGCCTTAATATGAGAAAAGTTGTCCAAAATAAGCCTTGATATTGCAACCATCTTTAGATCATCAATAGCAGTTGTGGGTGGAATATAAGAGAGCTTTGTGTTTGTTGAATGAAACGCCAATGGAATGAACGCAGAAAAACCACCAGTTCTATCTTGAAGTTCTCTAAGTTTTATAAGATGATCTACTCTCTCTTCAATAGTTTCAATATGACCGTAAAGAATAGTGGCGTTAGAGGGTATTCCAGCACGGTGAACACACTGCATTATCTCAATCCATCTATCTTTGCCCATCTTTCGTGGAAATAGTTCTTTTCTTATCCGTTCGCTCATAACCTCAGCACCGCCTCCGGGCATCATATCAAGCCCAGCCTCTTTTAATGCAGTTATGGTCTCATGAATAGACAAGCCTGATAGATTGGAGAGATAATCTATCTCAACACAGGTAAAAGCCTTTATCTTTGCTTTGGGGCGTAATCTTTTCACAGTTGCGAGTAAATTAATGAAATATGAGAACTTCAGATCAGGATTTAAACCTCCAACAATATGAAGCTCATTTACAGGTTCATCAATCCTCTCCATGATCCGTTTTTCAATCTCGTCAATATCCCATGAATATGCAGTTCTATCTCCTTTATTCACAGCATAGGCACAAAAAAGGCAGCGATTTTTACAGATATTGGTATAGTTTATATGTTGATTATATATATAAAACGCCTTTTTGCCATGCAATCTTTGCCTTACATGGTCAGCAATCATACCAACCCCATTAAGATCAAAGGTTTCAAAAAGAAGAAGCCCGTCCTCTTTTGAAAGACGGGTTCTTTGCTTAACTTTATCATATATTGTTTCAAGCCGTTTATCGGCAAATTGCCACTTCACTCACGTCTCCTTAATGTTAATAAAGTTGTACTTTATAGTATCTATCTTTTGATTCGTCTAACAAGACGTCTCTTTTTAGGTGGTTCTGAACCCGACACCTGAGATGGTTGAACAGCTTGAGGTTGTGCATACCCCGAAGGTTGTTGCTGTGGGTAGGTTGTTTGTTGATAACCAACTCCTGTAACAGACTGCTGTGGTGGAGTATTTATAGGTTGTTGAGGCGGCGGGTTATATAATGTTGCAGGATCAGCAAGATGATTTTGTGAGAATGAGCAAGATGCCCTTGGACACTTTAACCCCTTTGTGCCATCTATATTCTGAAAATCTACAAGAAAGGAGTTTTTACATAAAGGACATGAAAAGTGGTAAGGCTGGGACCAACTTACAAAACGGCAATTTTTATCGGAACAGATAAAATAGTTTTTCCCCGTCTCTGTCTTCTCTTTTTTTATTGTTCCATTTTTACAAAGAGGGCAATTTATAGTAAGTTCTGCTTCAAATGCAGCAATTCTTGATTCTATGTCATCAGTAATTCCGCTTATCCTTGCCTCAATATCATTATCAGAGGCAGTTTGTATTAAATTATCTTTTTGGTGTTGAAAAGACTCTTCTTTATCTACTTTTTTAGACGTTATACTTTCTTGCTCTTCAACCTTTTGTTCAACTACATCTTTTTGAGCAGCAGATTTTAATTGCTCCTCTTTTATAGCAGCAGCTTTTAGCTGCTCCTCTCTCAATTTTAGTTCTGCTTCACGGGCAGCCATTTGAGCCTCTTTAGCTAAAATTTCTGCCTGCTGCTTCTCAAGTTTTAATGCGGCAACTTCAGCTTCTTTTAGGGCTTGCTCTTTTGCCGCAAGCTCAGCTGCTTTTCTTTCAAGCTCTCTTGCAGATTCAGCTTCTGCCTCTTTTAGTCTTCTCTTTTGCTCTTCAATCTCTGCGGCCTTTAAAAGGGCTTCTTGATATTGTTTCTCAGCTTCCTCTTTTGCCCTTTTTTGCTCCTCTTCTTTTGCCCTTTTTTCAGCCTCAATCTCCTCATCAGAAGGTAGTTGCTCGAAAACAGATGTTATCTTTACTTTGTCTAATTTACTGCCTCCATCAAAATGAAAGGATGGCTTACCAGCGGCTTTATTTAGAGCAAGTTTTTCTTTGAATCTCTGCTGGGCAAGGCGTTTAATATTTGCCTCTTTAAGTTTTAGAGCGACCTCTCTCATTTCACGACTTGCAGAGTTGTCAAGAGCAAGCTCTTGAGCTTTTTTTTCAGCCTTCTCTCTTGTAACTGATACACCACTGTTTTTTAAGGTCGTTGCAAAGCTATTAGTTGCATATTCAAGAGTCTTACGTTCCGTCAATACTTCGTCAATCATCTGCATTACAAAGGCAATTAACTGAATTCCTTGCATACCCGGAAACATTTTATCAAGAAAACCTACAATAGTGTATGCAGAGGCTTCTGCTTTAAGCTCACCTTCAGAATTTTGGGTAAGATAACCTTGCTCCAAAACTGCTTTAACAGATTTTAACATATCATCATCTTTGTAAAGCCCAAGATCAACAAGCTCATTAACCAATGAATCAAAAGTGAATCTTGGAGGAGGCATATTTGGTGAACTTCGGATCTCTCTCTCACGCTCTATAGCAATAATAATGGTGGAGATGGTAGATAGGTTATAGGTAAGCATAGCAATGTCAGAATCAATCTCTATAAGAGATGTTATCTCTCTTACAAGGATTTCATCAAATTGGGATCTTACAATAGCAGTCTCCATCTCTTCTTTATCTGATAGTATAATTTTATTCATATTCAGGTATCCTGATTGATGTCATGTATCATTTCAGCTATATTTGATGCCATCTTGGATAAATTACTATTTATCTCTACACTATTTTGGAATTCTGGATAATGTTTGTCTGTGCTGTAAGAGTTCTCTTCATACTCCAACTCTTCTGACAAATTATGTTCTGATAACTCTGTAGCATCTGGGGTTTTTATCTCTATACACTCTCCGTGTTTATTAAAAATAAGGGATAGAGCAACTTTTATATCAAAATCAAACTGATATGCAATTTGGTTATTATGTACAATAATATCTCCATGTTTGTAAACAACTTCATCTTGGAGCTGAAGTTTATGCTTTTTTAGAAGCATCTTTTCTATTGCACTCCAATCAAGCTCTGCATTTATGAAATCTATAAACTCTTTTTCACTGGATTGAATGGTCTCTTCACTGGTAATTTTCATATTTGCCTTTCAGCTTATCTCTATTGCCATTTGGCTATGTTATTGTAATAATATTCAAACTTACCGATGACGGTAACACCATTTTTTTTTTTTTTTTTTTTTATTTTTTAATTATTTTTATTTATTCGTGATACGCACGGCCGTGCTTCTCTACAGATTCTTATTTATTTTTCAAAGAACTGTTTCTTACTTTTTATTTTTTATATTTGTGC
>CAYRLG010000016.1:0-813 GCA_964425195.1 uncultured Desulfobacterales bacterium | reverse complement strand
CTGAAAACTTAATCTGGGGATTTCAAAGTCCATTTTTTTCAGTTTATCTATTTTTCTATTTGGTTATGTTTTTGTAATTATATTTTAACTTTCCGATGACGGTAACTCCATTTTTTTTTTTTTTCAATCATACAGATAAAAAATTGGTATTAAGAGTTTTATTGTTTCCCAAACAATCAAGATAAATAAGTAAAAATATCAGGGAGATTAGATCAGTGGCTAACTTAGCTATTAATTTAGAAAGCATTGAGCAGGCAACCGCAAGCCTTAAATATAAAGACAATTCTATAAAACATAAGTTTATACTTGCAATACGCCACTACTACTCGTCTGAAGATGCAATTCTTAAGTTAAAATCTATTAATACAGATGAGCTTATAAAAAGCATTTGGGATACAGGGGATGATATCGAAAAGATTAAATCTAAGAGAAGAAACTTCTATAGTTTAAGATCATCAATAAACAGTGATCTTGCAAACCTCTCTACTGAAATCGATAATCTTGATAAACTAACCATAACATCAGAAAATATCTTTGATATGACACAGGAGGCTAAAAGTAATCTGTTAAACTCTTTTTCTGAAGTTGCAAAAAATGCCAATTTAGACCTTAATCAGATTACAGAGGTACTTAAAAGTGTTACTGAGATGATCTCCAAAATGGAGATTCAAGCCTCGTCTGACAACACAAGCTTTTCAGATACTTTGGAGCAGATAAAAAATAAGCTACTCTCACTTTCTGATGCAGTATCATCAGAGGATACTGAGTTAGTAGAAGCAGATGATAGCGAAATTGAGGATGTAGAAGATATTG
>CAYRLG010000015.1:52447-87101 GCA_964425195.1 uncultured Desulfobacterales bacterium | reverse complement strand
CTTCTTCTCTAAATTCTTTTGTATAATGACCTCTTGGTAATCTTTTCATTTTACACCCCCGTAAGTTTTTATTATCTTACTTTAGTGTCTATTTTTTTCAACCTATATCATTTTAAATTTTGAAATTGTCTTTGGGAGTGTCCAAAAGTTCATAAATGATTTTCATTTATTGTCTGAAAAAAAATTAAGTTTTGAACAGTAAGGATTGAATTAAGATAATTTATCATTTATAAGCACTATGACAGTGCACCAGATGAAAATGGTGAATATTTGGAAGTAAATTTAAGGTTAAGTTAAAAAAAGTTAAGGATAATTATCGAAATGGAAAATTTTAAACAGGATGTATTTAACTATCACTGCACACCTATCTGTGGAAAAATTGAGGTGATGCCAACCAAACCCTGCCAGACAGCAAAAGACCTCTCAATGGCATATACACCTGGTGTTGCTCTACCGGTAAAAGAGATTGCAGCTAATCCTGATAATGCAAGGCTTTATACAAGTCGTCAGAATTTAGTTGCGGTTGTTTCTAATGGAACTGCAATCTTAGGGCTTGGTAATTTAGGAGCACTTGCAAGTAAACCAGTAATGGAAGGTAAAGGGGTTTTATTTAAAAGATTTGCAGATGTCGATGTATTTGATATTGAGCTTGATACTGAAGACCCAAAAAAGATCATAGATATTGTAAAGACAATGGAGCCAACCTTTGGCGGTATAAACCTTGAAGATATTAAAGCCCCTGAATGCTTTGAGATTGAAGAGACTCTTATTGACATTTGTAATATTCCGGTTTTTCATGATGATCAGCATGGAACCGCGATAATCAGTGCTGCTGGACTTATTAATGCGGTTGAGATTACAGGTAAAAAATTTGATGAGATTAAGGTTGTATTTAATGGTGCTGGTGCTGCTGGCATCTCTTGCGCAAAACTTTTTGTATCACTTGGTGTTAAATATGAAAACCTTATAATGTGTGACTCTGCTGGTGTTATATATAAAGGTCGCACAAAAGGTATGAATAAATATAAAGAGCTGTTTGCCCTTGATACAGACAAAAGAACTTTAGCAGATGCAATGAAAGGGGCTGATGTTTTCATGGGGTTATCACAAAAAGATGTTGTAACTCCTGAGATGCTTCTCTCAATGGCAAAAGACCCGATTGTATTTGCAATGGCAAACCCTGATCCAGAGATAACTTATGATCTTGCAATTGCCACACGCAAAGATATCATCATGGCAACTGGTAGATCAGATTATCCTAACCAGATAAATAATGTTCTTGGATTTCCGTTCATATTTAGAGGAGCACTTGATGTTGGAGCAAAGAAGATTTCAGAAGGTATGAAACTTGCCGCAGCAAAAGCGTTAGCAGCACTTGCAAAAGAGCCAGTTCCTCAGATTGTTAAAGATGCCTATGAGGGAAAAGATTTTAGTTTTGGAAGAGATTACATTGTACCAAAACCTTTTGACCCCAGAGTTATTGAGTGGGAATCTGTAGCAGTGGCAAAAGCAGCTATTGAAGAGGGTCTTGCTACTAATATAATTACAGATTGGGATGGGTATGCAAAGGCACTTACTAAAAGAATGGAGAAATTTTGGTGTGCATGTGAGCTTGAAGAGTAGTATTATCAAAGATTCACTACAATTAGAAAATCTTTACAGATTAGCAGCGCAGTAAAATTATCTATAATTCAAAGGCGAACAGGTAAGTTGCTGTTCGCCTTTTTTGTTAAATTAACTCTTTGCCGCCATTATTGCTAAGGCATTTACAACACTTGCTGCTACATTTGACCCACCTTTTCTCCCTATATTAGAAATATATGGGTAGTCAAGTTTCATAAGCTCATCTTTTGATTCTGCTGCATTCACAAATCCAACTGGCAATCCAATTATAAGAGCTGGTTTAATCTTTTTATCCTTTAAAAGCTCAATAATACGTAAAAGTGCTGTTGGGGCATTTCCTACCACATATATGGTATTTTTAAAAACACTCTCTCTGGTTGAAGAGTTACTATCTACAATTGTATCTGATAAACTTGAGATATCAGCAGATTTATCAACCGCAGCAACAGCTCTTGTTATTCCCTCTTTTTTTGCTCTATCTGCTACATCTGCATCTCCAATTAAACATCGCACATCCCCTCCAAAGAGAGAAATCTCACCTTTTCTGATACCTACTCGAGCCATATTTGTGTCTGTAATTATGGTTACTCCGCTCCTTATAGCAGCTATTCCAGCAGATATTGCATTTGGATGAAATTTTACCGTATTGATATATTCAAAATCTGCTGATGTATGTATCATTCTTTGAACAATTTGCCACTCTTGTTCATTAAATGGATGCGAGCTAACTTCTTTATCAATAATGGTGAAACTTAATTTTTCTATCTCTTGAGGTGTCAATCTCTATTTCTCCCCCTTTTATTTTTAATTTTTAGTTTTATGAAATCTTTTTTTTGTGATTAAGTTGATTTATATGTTATTAAAAGAGCAGTTCATTATCATAAACTAAAATTATATTATCTATAGTTGATCATGAACCTTAATACCATACAATAAAAGTTAAATAATGTAAAAGGAGAGGATGTTAAAAAAAATATTTTTATCTCTATCCCTAAAATAGAGATATAAAGTGGAGTGAGAGGTACACTTTAACCAAAAGGAATTTATTAATTCTATTTTTAAAAAGGAGAAATTGCATTATGGGAGTAAAAATCATCGAAAAATGTGAATCAGCTTATACTTATCCTCTGTTAATAAAGAATATTTTTAGAAATTCTCTGATTCGCTCTCCAAACCAAGAGATCATATACAGGGATCAGATGAAGTACACCTATCGAGATTTGCATAAGAGAGTTGCAAAACTTGCTAATGCTCTTGAGGCACTTGGTGTAAAGCAGGGGGATACTGTTGCTGTAATGGATTTTGATAGCCATCGTTACCTTGAGTGCTATTTTGCTATTCCCATGATGGGTGCAATTCTCCACACAGTGCATATAAGATTATCACCAGAGCAGATATTGTACACCATCAACCATGCTGAAGATGATGTGATTTTGGTCAATTCTGAACTTCTACCTCTGCTTGAGCCTATTAAAGATAAGATAGAGACAGTAAAGAAAATAATTCTTATTAAAGAGGCAGATAAAGACCCTGAAACCTCAATTCAATTTGATGGTGTATATGAAGATATTTTAAAAGAGGCAGATGATACTTATAATTTTCCTGACTTTGATGAAAATGCCAGAGCGACAACCTTCTATACATCAGGTACAACTGGAAATCCTAAAGGGGTATATTTTAGCCACAGGCAGCTTGTTTTACACACTTATGGATTGATGACAGGATTGTGTGCAATTGATTCTCAAGCTGTTATGACATCGGCTGATGTCTATATGCCTTTGACTCCAATGTTTCATGTTCATGCGTGGGGAATGCCATATCTATTTACAATGCTTGGCAATAAACAGATTTACCCGGGTAGGTATGAACCAGAGATGATTCTTAAACTTGTTATTACTCATAAAGTGACTTTTTCTCATTGCGTTCCTACAATTATTCACATGCTTGTAAACTCTCCGGTTATAAATAAGATTGATCTATCCAACTGGAAGGTTGTTATTGGTGGTTCTGCTCTTCCACGTGGACTTTGTAAAGCTGGGCTTAAAGCAAAGATAAATCTTTATACTGCCTATGGTATGTCTGAAACTTGTCCTGTTTTGACAGTTGCCCATCTTAAGCCTCACATGTTTGATTGGGACGAAGAGAGCCAAATTGATATTAGATGTAAAACAGGGCTTCCCATTCCAATGGTTGACATTGAAATTATTGATCCTCTTGGGAATCCTGTTCCACACGATGGTGTTCATACTGGCGAAGTTGTGGCAAGAACCCCATGGTTAACCCAAGGATATCTTCATAATCCAGAAAAGAGCGAAGAACTTTGGTTTGACGGTTGGCTTCACACAGGAGATGTAGGCTATATTGATGAAGAGGGATATCTTAAAATTACAGATAGATTAAAAGATGTTATTAAAACTGGTGGAGAGTGGATATCATCTCTAACATTGGAAGATATAATAAGCCAACATCCTGCTGTCAGCGAATCTGCTGCAATTGGTGTTCCAGACGATAAGTGGGGAGAGCGTCCAATTGTTTTGGCAGTTCTCAAACAGGAATATAAGGGGCAAGATTTAGAGCAAGAGATTAAACAGGTATTTGTAAATGAGTTTGAAAAAGGTAATATCCCTAAATATGGAATTCCTGATAGAGTTATCTTTGTCGATACTATTGCCAAAACAGGGGTTGGTAAGTTGGATAAAAAAGTTTTGAGAGCACAATATTCAAAATAACCTTAGGTGTAGTCTTTTAAAATGTTGAACACTTTGTCAACCCCCTATTGTAGAGTTACATTGAACAAAAAAGGGGCAGATGAATATACTAAAATCAGTTTTCCATTAAAGTATGGCATCTTTTCTGAGATAGAGACATCAGATGCCATACTTCAGTTTAACTTAAATCATGAGCTGGTAAGGGCAAAAGGAAAGGGTAGAGATTGGATTCAACCCTCTGAGTGGCTTAAACGCTCTATGGGAAATGACTGGATATACTACTCAACAGGTGGATATACAGGAGTATTTGAAGCTATAGGTGAATACTATCTTCCAAACCTTGCATACCCCACAAACTCTCTTATTGGTGGTAAACCATTTGATGAGCCAGCAGTAAAAAGAGTTCTATCATCATGGCATGAGATTATCTCTAACTCCTTAGATAGTGTAAAGTCCAATGTTGTATCTGCTGAACAATACTCTAATATCATTAATTTTCTTGAACAGGCGTTAGAAAAAAACTCTGAGACATTTCAAAAAAAAGCAGATTCCCTATTTAAAGCATCAGGATGCAGAGTTACTGTAATGCCCCCTGATGCTCGTCATGTTGATTACGATATCATACCATTAATTATATCAGATGGTTGTCTGTATAAATGTAGATTTTGTCGTATCAAATCTGATAGACCATTTGCAGTGAGAAATTATGAACAGATAAATGAGCAGATTCAACACCTAAAAGAGATTTATGGAAAAGATATTGTAAACTACAACTCCATTTTTCTTGGAGATCATGATGGTTTAAATGCGGGAAATGTTTTGGAGGGCAAAAGTGATGCTATACTTATAGCAGCAGAAGAGGCTTATAAACATTTTCAATTTCATAAATCGTATATGAAAGGTGCAAATCTCTTCATGTTTGGCAGTGTTGACTCTTTTATGAATGTTGATAGGACTCTATTTAAATCGTTAAACAATCTGCCCTACAGGACTTATATAAACATAGGGTTGGAGTCAGCAGATCAGCTTACCCTTGATCTTATTGGAAAACCTCTTACTGCACTACAGGTTAAAGAGGCTTTTATGGAGATTCAGAGAGTAAATTCTTTTTTTAACAATATTGAGATAACCGCAAATTTCATTATGGATGAAAATCTTCCAGAGGGGCACTATCCAGCATTTTTGAAGCTTGTGCGTGAAAGTATTGACAGACCAAAAGAGAAGGGAACTGTATATCTATCTCCACTTCGTATAAATAAACCATCTCGAGAGGTGCTGTTTGAATTTAACAGATTAAAAACTTTAAGCAAAGTCCCAACATTTTTATATATTATTCAAAGACTTTAAGTTTTATCTTATAACCAGACTATAGGCAGACAGATATCAACCTGTGTCCCTTCCCCCTCAACAGAGTCAATATCAATATAACCACCATGCTTTTTAATAATTGAGTATGCAATAGATAGCCCAAGTCCCGTTCCTCTCTCCTTACCAGGAAATTTTGTTGTAAAATATGGATCAAACACCTTGTCAAGATTTTGAGAGGCGATCCCTCTGCCTTTATCTCGAATAGTTGTAACAACATAATTACAGTTATTTATGGGGTGATGATATTTTTTTAAACTGACATGGATTGTACCCTTAAAATTCATTGCTTCACTGGCATTTATAAAGATGTTGTAAAGAGCTGTTTTAATCTGATCCGCATCAACATCAACATTAAAGTTTGCCTCTTTATCCCTGTTTAGATAGCTATTTACACTGTTTTGTGATTTTATAAATTTAGGTTCACTCTCAGTTGTTATCCCCTCAATGTTAAATATAACTGCTGACTTAAATTTATTCTCTTTTATAAAACCTTCTATTATATCTGCCATATCAACAATGTTTTTTACTGGATTATCTCCTTTAGCAAGAGCTAAAAGTTTTCCTGATAAAGCCTTTGCCTGCATAATACCACTTTCGGCAGCTACAAAGTACTCGTCTGCAGATGGTTGTGAAGATATAATCTGTGCTACATTTATGTTTCCAAGTATAGCAGCAAGGGTATTGTTAAGATCGTGAGCAATACCAGCGGCAAGCACTCCTATTGCTTGAAAACGTTTAGATTTCTCAACTTCACGAGATAGCTTATAGTATTGTGTGATATCCATCGCAGTCTCAAGCCTTACCAAACGACCATCATGCCAGTAAATTGCTTGATCTTTGATACTGAACCACCTTTTTAATAAAGGGTTATAAAATTCCCATGTGTATGGTTCTAATGGTTTTCCATGCTTATCAATAATCTTTGAATTTGTACAAAAAGGGCAGGGACCAGTTGCACTATTTTGCAGTATCTCCCAGCATTTTTTTCTTTTACCATTAGTTGTATCGCTATCATCAATATAGTTTCCAAACAGTGTTTTGAATTTTGAGTTAGCATAAAGCACTTGATATGTCTCTATATCTGCCACATAAACAACTGCATCCATATTTTCAAATATAGTTTCAAATCTGGTGTTTGCTACTTTAAGTCTCTCTTCCCAGTGGTAATTTTCCCTAATTAATCTCTCTTTTTCAAAAGCCTGACGTATAGTAGAAAAGAACATCTCAAAATCTGTAATTGGTTTCTGAAAATAGGAGAAAGCTCCATTATTTGACATCGCTTCAGCAACATTTTTAACACTTGCGTATCCTGTAAGGATGATAATTTGAACATGAGGATTAAGCTTTCTAAGTTCGTATAGCAGTTCAAGACCGCTTATTCCTGACATATTCATATCCGAAATAACGACAGATGGCTTAAAACTTGAGAATATTTCAAGGGCGTCTTCTCCACAACTTACTGAAACTACATTAAATCCTTCGTCTTGTAGTAAAGCAGTCATAGAGTCTAAAATATCAAGATCATCATCAACTATGAGCAATTTATTTTCCATAAAACTGTTTAATCAACCTCCTTTTATATACCCTTCAAAAACTTGATTTTCTATATCAGCCGTGATACCTCAATGCCATTATGAGAAAAAGAAGACCTGTATCAGTCCACGGCGGACATAGCGGACAATTTTGTAACCATGCAAGAGATACTCTTGAAGAGATAATTTTGCAATATATTGAATCAGGATTTGAGTGGGTAGGAATTACAGAGCATATCTATCCTATTTCCAATGAATTAAGATATCCTGATGAAATTATCGCAGATATTGATGTGCATACACTTGCCCAAAGGTTTGCGGAATACATTAGAACATGCAGATTGCTTCAAAAAAAGTATAGTGATAGTATCACTATATTGACATCTTTTGAAACAGAAACTTATAGTGGATACAAAAATTTTATCCCTTTTTTGATAGAAAAATTTCAACCTGATTACGTGGTTGGTTCGGTTCATCATCTGCCTGTTTATACTAAGTTTGCAGGTAATCAGTTACAAACTCACAATGATGAAATAAGCGATATCTGCATTGATTATTCAAAAGATTATTATAATTTTGCAGCTAACTTAATTGGTGGAGTTGATGAGCTATATTGCCTCTATTTTGATACCCAATATGAGATGATTAAAACTGTTAATCCTGCTGTAGTTGGTCATTTTGATCTGATAAGAATTTTTGATGAAGCCTACCATGAAAGAGTCAAAAAGCCTGCTATTTGGCAGCGCATCTTAAGAAACCTTGAATTGATAAGAAGCAGAAATATGATTATGGATTTTAATTTAAGAGCACTGATGAAAGGCGCATCAGAACCATATATCACTGCCCCAATTCTTGAAGAGGCAAAAAATATGGGAATTAGAGTGGTTCCAGGAGATGACTCACACGGAGTTAGCGACATTGGCGTTAATATAGAGTATGGAATTGATATTTTAGAGAGTAAAGGTTTTGAGACCTGTTTTGTCCATCCAACTCTTTATAATTGGAGATAAAAGTTCATTTTTATATTTTAAGCAACACCTAAATTAATAGTAATGATACTTGATAAGTATGCTCATTATAGGGAAAAATAGAAATATTATGATCAAAAAATTATTAGAAATGGCATTTGCAGAAGATTTAGGAGATACTGGAGATATCACAAGCGATGCCATATTTACTGATAACAAAACCGATACATACTGCCTTGTTGCAAAACAAGATGGAGTTCTTTGTGGTGCTGATATATTTGCACAGGCTTTCAAGTATATTGATTCAAGTTGTAAGGTTACATTCTCTTACTTATCCAATAGCACAGACCAAGTACCAGAAAGTCCTATTTTAAAAGATGGTGATATTTTGTACAATGGGCAGGTAGTTGCTAAGGTTGAAGGGGCAGTTAATAGCTTATTAAAGTGTGAGCGGGTAGCATTGAATTTTATCTCTCATTTAAGCGGAATTGCTACAGAGGTTAAAAAGTGGACAGATTTAATATCACATACTAAAGCAAAAATATTAGATACACGTAAAACCATCCCTGGCTGGAGATATCTTCAAAAATATGCGGTTAAATGTGGTGGTGGAACTAATCATAGAATGGGATTGTATGACATGGTTCTGATTAAAGATAACCATATAGATGGTATTGGAAGCATAACAAAAGCTGTTGAGATGGTACGCAGTAAGTGGGGAGATCGCTTTAAAATTGAGGTTGAAACCAGAACACTAAAAGAGGTAGAAGAGGCTTTAGATTCAAGTGTTGAGATAATAATGCTCGATAACATGGATATTGCCACAATGAGAGCATCAGTAGAGCTAATCAGCGGTAGAGCAGCAACCGAGGCATCTGGTAATATGACCCTTCAAAGGATAAGAGAAGTTGCGGAAACTGGGGTCGATTACATCTCTGTTGGTGGATTGACCCACAGTGTGACTGTATTTGATTTCTCTTTACGTAAGATTTTGGGATAAAAAGCAGAGATACAAGGCTTTAAGTCTCTACAGATTGCTTGTTGTATCTGTTTTTAAAATATTATAGTTTTTATAAAAATCTTTAAGAGGTAATAATTTTAAGATGTCAGATAATCTATTTAAAGAAGTGATGGAGATAAAAGAGGCTCTTGGTAAGTCAGTTGTGATTCCTGCTCACCACTATCAGATGGATGAAATAGTACAAATTGCAGATTTTATTGGAGACTCATATAAACTTGCAGTTGATTGTTCGGCAACTGACGCTGAATATATAGTGTTTTGTGGAGTTATGTTCATGGCAGAAGGAGCTGCTCTTCTTGCAAAACCTCACCAAAAGGTACTTATTCCTGATAAAACCGCAGGATGTCCAATGGCAGAGATGATAGATTCTGTTCAGGCAGAACAGATATATTCAACATTATCATCACTATGTGACCGCGAAATTATTCCAATAGTATATATGAACTCCTATGCTGACATGAAGGCATTTTGTGGCATCAGAAATGGAACTGTCTGTACAAGCTCGAATGCTACAAAAATAGTTAAGCACTTTTTAGATCAGGGAAAATCGGTCTTTTTTGCACCTGACTATAATTTGGGAGTAAACACTGCCAATAAGCTCAATTTAGATAGAAGTGAGATAGTTACCGTTCAGCAGAACCTATCATTTGATCAAGATTTACGGCTTAATCAATATTTGCTATCCAATAAATCCAATCCTAAAACTGCCAAAATGTTTATATGGGATGGATTCTGCCATGTTCATAAGGCATTTAATGTAGATGATATTAACTCGTTTCGTAAAAACTATATTGAAAAAGGATTTAGTAAAAGTGACATCAACGTGATTGTACATCCTGAATGTAGCGAAGCTGTAGTTAATGCATCTGATTACTCAGGCTCTACCTCCATGATATGGAATAAAGTAAGAGATGGAAAACCCGGAAGTGTATGGGCAGTTGGAACAGAATTAAGATTTGTTGAGAGAATAGCTGAGCAGTTCAAAGATAAAAAAGTTGTTCCTCTGCGTAACTCCCTTTGTCACAATATGAGTAAAATTACACTTGAAAAACTTGGAAATACCCTTAAATCAATACTTAATCGAGCTTCAGACGAGCTTTTACCACTAAATAGTAAGGATATATCTGTAAGTAGAGTTGGTAATATTGAAAAAGAGGCTTTAGAAGAGATAAAAGTTGAAGAGAAGTATAAAAAAGATGCGAAAAAAGCATTAGAATTAATGATAAATATTGTAGAGGATAAGTAAGGTACAAAGATGAGCCAACTTAATCATGGTTTGGAGAGAGTAAAATGAGACATTTTTATGATGTAGTGGTAGTTGGCACTGGCATCGCAGGTCTTTCTGCTGCAATTATGTTAAAAGAGTATGGGCTTGATACAGTCGCTATAACAAAAGAAGATGCTCCTGACAAAACTGCAACAAATTATGCTCAAGGAGGAATTATTGCATGGGAGGAGGCAGACTCTCCTGAACTTCTTGAAGCTGATATTCTTAGAGCTGGCTGTGGTTACAATAATATTGAGGCTGTACAGTTACTTGCAAGTAAAGGTCCTGAACTTGTATTTGACTTTTTGATTAACAAAATCGGTATTGAATTTACACGTACATTAGCAGGAACTTTAGACTACACCGAAGAGGCTGCTCACTCAAGACGGCGTATTCTGCACTACTCTGACCACACTGGTGACACTATTCAAAAGGCTCTTATTGATTATGCTAAAAAGATACAGCTGCCTATTTTCAAAGGTTTTACTTCAGTTGATATTATTACCAACAACCACAGATCAATAGACACTCAAGAGCAGTATAAACCTTGCGAAGTTATGGGGCTTTATGCTCTAAATAATTCAGAAAAGCAGGTGGAGACCTTTTTTGCTCATCGTGTGATATTGGCTACTGGTGGACTTGGAGAGCTTTATCAGCACACTACCAATCCTGCATCTGCAACTGGTGACGGTATGAGTATGGCATATCGTGCAGGAGCAGATATTATTAATGCACAGTTTGTTCAATTTCATCCTACCTCACTCTATCATAGGGATATTAAGAGGTTTCTTATTTCAGAGTCATTGAGAGGAGAGGGTGCCCAGCTTCTTAACCACAAAGGGGAACATTTTATGGAGAGATACTCTCCTTTGGGTGATCTTGCTCCTCGCGATGTTGTAGCAAGAGGAATCTATGAAGAGATGGGCAAAACTGGTATGGAATTTATGATGCTTGATATTGCATCCCACTATAAAGGGGAGTTGCCAATTCCAGAGAGATTTTCTAAGGTTTACAGCACATGTTTAAAAGGTGGCATTGATATCACTAAAGAGCCTATTCCTGTTGTTCCGGCTGCCCACTACTTTTGTGGAGGTATTAAGGTTGATCTGTTTGGAAAATCGACTCTTCCTAACTTATATGCAATTGGAGAGAGCAGTTGTACTGGTTTACATGGAGCAAACCGACTTGCTTCAACATCTTTGCTTGAGGGACTTATGTGGGCAAAGCAGGCTGCAGATCATATCTCTTCTACTTTTAGCGAGATACCAAAACAACGCTTGGATAACATCCCTGATTGGGAATCTCCTGACTGTTACGAAGAGTTTGACCCTCTGCTATTTCATCAAGACTGGAAGCTCATTAAACTAACAATGTGGAACTATGCTGGAATTGTAAGAAATATGAAAGGGTTAGAACGTGCTAATGCAGATTTGAACTATCATGCTCACAGGATTTTTCAATTTTATAGAGCTGCTAAATTAAATCGTCAGATTATTGAGCTTAGAAATGGCGTGATCAATGCCTCAATTATTGTAAACGCAGCCATTCGTCATAAAAAATCAATTGGCTGTCACTATATTGCATCATAAAGGTATCTTAAGGGATGAAGATTATTGAAACAGAACAGTTGACTGATTTTAAACACCTAAATCTCTTTTCTGTAAAATACAGCGATAGAAATAAAAAGTCAAAATCGTGGATATTTGCCTCAAGATCAGAGACTCCGGACGTTATGGTTACATCTAATAGTATAAGAGAGCTATCTAATAATCTTGGAAATAAAGAGATATTAACATCAGATGCACTGACCTCTTATGCAGAGACTAAGATTACTAAAAAACCTAATGCTGTAGTTATTGTTCCATTTCACCAAGATTATAAAAAACTTGTGATGATAAGGGAGTTCCGTGTTCCTCTTGGAGATTATCAGTATGGATTTCCGGCTGGACTTATGGATAAAGGAGAAGAGATTGAAGAGACAGCAATACGGGAACTTAAAGAGGAGACAGGGCTTAAAATTGTAAACATTGTCAGAAAAAGTCCGGTTATATACTCTTCGTCTGGCATGACAGATGAATCGATCTCGTTGGTTTATGTTACCTGTACAGGAGTTCCCTCTCTTGAATGGAATGAAGATTCTGAAGATATTGAAGTTTTGATGATCTCTTCTGAAGATGCCCAAAATCTACTTAATACTCCAGAGATAAAATTTGATGTAAAATCTTGGATTGTACTCTCAACATTTGCAAGAACAGGCATAATCTGAATGTTTTCTAACTTTATATACTTTCTTGTAGCCCTTATACTCTACTCTACAAGCGAGTTTCCAGTTACAGATAGACATGTGGCTGACAATGCTATCTGGATAACACTAACTACTACTGCTCTATTTGCCTTTATATGCCATGTCACATTTAGACGATTGGAGCGTAATGTGGCTATAAATGGGATAGATAATTTAGATCACCATGTTGAAAAGAGCCTTTCACGCTTATCTATTCTTGCACTTATACTCTTTGCCTGTGATCTATATATACTTAGATTAAATCTGCTTTTTGATAATATTTGGCTTTTTAAAATTTTACCAACTTTAGAGGCTATTATATTTTTAGCTCTTTTTCTGCTTTACTTAGTTATTGTATGGTATTTTGCATGGAGTATTCAAAACAGATATTTTACAGGTTATTCCTCTAAAAAAGAGTTTGTTATCTCCAACATCTCCTTTTCTCTGCCTGCTCTTCTTCCATGGTTTATTCTATCTATTACTGCTGATTTAATTGAACTTATCCCTTTTGAACAGCCCAAAGGGTTTCTTGCAACTCCACAAGGAGAGATACTTTATGTTCTTGCCTTTATGGTTGCTGTTGCATGTTTTGGACCCTTTTTGATCCAAAAGATATGGGGCTGCAAATCACTTGAACCAGGATTTATAAGAGCAAGAATAGAGGCTCTTTGTAGGCGTGCAAATCTAAGTTATGCTGATATTCTAAAATGGGAACTTTTTGGAGGTTCCATGATTACTGCAGGTGTGATGGGTCTTTGGGGAAAATTTCGCTATATTTTAGTGACTCCAGCAATGGTAGGCAGGCTTGAACCAGATGAAATCGATGCAGTTATTGTACATGAGATAGGTCATATCCAACAGCGGCATATCCACTTTTACCTGCTTTTTTTTGCAGGGTATATTGCCTGTGTCTATTCTCTTTTTGATCCTATGGTTATTATCTACTATTCAGAGCCTGTTATTGGGTTTATCTCTTTTTTGGGGTTAAGCCATGATACTGGCATAACAGTTATGTTGAGCTTTGTTCTAATTCTAATTTTTCTAATCTATTTTCGTTATATATTTGGTTTTTTTATGAGAAACTTTGAACGTCAGGCAGATATCCATGTATATCGTTATCTACCTGACGCTTCTGCTCTTGTAAGGACATTCTACAGAATTGCAGGTGCAAATCGTCAATCGTGGGATAAACCAAACTGGCACCACTATAGCATAAAAGAGAGGGTTGATTTTCTTAACCTATGTGAGCTTAACCCAGCTCATATTCAGAAACATCACAAAAAAGTAAAGATGATGATGCAGCTTTATGTGATAATAATTATGTTAATATGTATAGCCGGGTATTACTTTAATTTCGGACAGGGAAAAGAGAAGATAAACCAGTTTCTTGCAGAAAAAATTTTGAGCGAGCAACTTGAAAATACCCCGTACAATAAAGAGATTCTACTTTTAGCCGCAGATTACTACTACAATACAGGAAATTTTGATAAGGCAGTCTCTTATTACAACATTATACTCAACCTTGACTCTGAAAATACGCACGCTTTAAACAACCTTGCATGGCTTTATGCAACATGCCCTGATATCTTGTTTCAAAATCATAAAAAGGCACTGGAGCTTGCCACAAAAGCGTTAAAGATAGAAAAACAGATAGCCCTATCTCAAAATAAAATTATGGCTGCTGATGATAAGCTGATATACAAAGGAGCTCCTTCTCACTTGTTGGATACCTATGCAGAGGCATGTTTTCTTAATGGGCTTTATGCAGAGGCTCTTGAGGCGGCAAGAGAGGCTCTTAAAAATGCTACTGACCAGATAGACTACTATCAGCAGCAAGTGAATAGATTTGAAAAGTAGAGACTTTGAAAAAATGTTATATTGGTTTCTATAATTTATTTAACAACTTTAATAACTTAAGTTTAAGGAGAACATCAATGGCTGGTCTTAATAAAGTTATGATTATTGGCAACCTCGGAGCTGATCCAGAACTTCGATATTCACCTCAAGGAATGGCATTTACCAATTTTTCGATAGCCACAACTGATTCGTGGTCTGATAGGAATACTGGAGATAAGCAAGAGCGTACAGAGTGGCATAAAATTGTAACCTTCGGCAAAACAGCCGAGAATTGTGCAAAATATTTGGCAAAAGGCAGACAGGTTTATGTTGAAGGCAAGCTCCAGACAAGCTCTTATGAGAAAGATGGTCAGACACACTATATTACAAAGATAATAGCAGATACTGTCCACTTTCTTGGAACAAAACAGGATGGATATAATCCACAAGGTTCTGGAGGAGGTGGATATCAACAGCAAGCGGGTCAGCAACAAGGTGGATATCAGCCACAAAGGCAGCAGACATCATCCCAAAACCCAAATGGTATGGGTGGTGGATATCAGCAGCAAGCAGCACCAAAGATAAATCCAAATCCACAATCTATGCCTCATGATCACGGAATGGATGGAGGTATCCCACCAGAAGATGAAATTCCATTCTGATAATTTCAAAATTTAGGTTATATGAATAATGTATAAATATCTTTTTGGACCTGTACCTTCACGCCGTCTTGGAGTGTCGCTTGGAGTGGATTTAGTTACTCATAAAATCTGCTCCTTAGACTGCGTTTACTGTGAATGCGGCAATACCACAACTCTTACTCTTGAACGAAAAGAGTATGTTCCATACAAAAATGTGGTTGCGGAAATAGAGCACTATTTTGCAAACCATCCAGACCCTGATTATATAACATTTTCAGGGTCTGGGGAGCCAACTTTAAACTTAAAAATCGGTGATGTGATTGAATATATCAAGCAATCAAAGCCCACAATTTCAGTTGCAGTGCTCACAAATGGAACTCTTTTAAAAGATGAGGCTGTTAGAAAATCTCTATTAAAGGCTGATCTTGTGATACCATCTCTTGATGCTGCTTCTATAGAGTCGTTTCAACGGATCAACAGACCACATAACTCTATTAATTTAGATGTCTATATTCAAGGGCTTATTGATTTTAGAGAAATTTATAAGGGTAGAATGGCTCTTGAGATTCTTATTTTACCCGGATTTAATGACAGCAAAACTGATGTTGAGCTTCTAAAAGATGCTTGCTACAAAATCAAACCTGATATTGTACAACTCAACACTTTGGATCGTCCCGGAACTCTTGATAATCTGATTCCCGCTTCAAGAGAGTTGCTTGAAGAGATTCAAAGATTTATCCAATATAGAGAGAGCGTAAACAGAATGGAGCATGAGTTTGAAAAGCTAAAATCAAGGGATCCTATTGGATATTCACAAAGTTCTAAGAGCATCTCTGTAGAAATTATTGCTTCATGTAAACGCAAAGATAATAGAGCATATCGTAACGATATAGAATCTGCTATTTTAGAGACTATTTACCGAAGACCTTCTACACCTGAAGATTTAGCCTCAATTCTTGGTTCGCATATCAATGAAATAAATAAATATCTCTCGACTTTAGAGCAGAGTGGAAAAATTATATCTGCGATTCAAAAAAGGGGAATTTTTTACCATAGCGTAAAAGAGTAGGGTTACTCTATATGCGATTAACTCTATTTCTTGTGTAAAATCATGCTTAGAATGAAAAAATATTTTATATGTAACTTTAATAGGTTGCGATCCGCCATAATGTTTATAACCATCCTTCCTGCCGGCAGTAATGTCCCATTTTCCCCAACTGGCATGATTCGCTTTTTTCCTGTGGTAGGGTTAATACTTGGTGCAACTTTGGTCTTTATAGATACTGTTGCATCATATTTTTGGTCTTCACCTGTTGTCTCTCTTATAGATGTGGTTATGCTTGTTATCTTAACCGGTGCATTTCATTTGGATGGGCTTGGAGATGCTGCTGATGGGCTTTTTAGCCACCGATCCAAAGAGCGTGCCCTTGAGATTATGAAAGATAGCCGTACAGGTATGATGGGTCTTGTTGCCATATTTTTATCTCTTGCAGTTAAGATTGCTGGTATCTATTCTGTCAAAAGTTTGCAATATGGAATTTGTGATTTACCGTCTAACTCAACAGAAGCTCTCTTTATAAATTTTGAAACGGCAACTATTTTGTTTATTGTTCCTGCTTATGCAAGAGCTGGAATGCTTTTTGGTATCAGATACTTTAAATATGGAAGAGAAAAAGGGACCGGACACGACCTGTTTGAAAAGAGGCTGCCATTTGAAGATTTTATTTTTCTTTCTGTTCCGATCTTTATCTCTTTAATACTTGGTGTAAAAGGGTTAATTATAAATGTAGCTTTTGTTCTTACAATTTTTATGATTATTCTCTTCTACAAAAAAAAAATGGGCTGTATTACAGGTGATATGTTGGGGGCAATGTGTGAGGTGACAGAGTCTATTCTATTTTTGGCTGCTGGTATGGCAATAACCATTAATTGATATTTAATCTAAATAAAGAGCGTTTTGGTAATTTTTAGGAGTTTAAAATTATGATTAAAGGTCATGGAGGGAATGTTCAGGCATTAGCTAAAATCCATAACTGTTCTATTGATGAGATAATAGATATGAGTAGCAACATAAATCCATTAGGTCCGCCTGAAGGTTTAGAAGAGTTTATTGCTACAAATATCAACCTTATACGTTCTCTTCCTCAACCCGATGCTGCTGATATGGCTTATACATTTAGCAGTTATTACAATGTACCGCTTGATCGTGTAATAGCTGGCAATGGAACAACATGGTTTATCTACACATTGCCTGTAGCTCTCAAATCTAAACGGGTGCTCATTGTGGGACCTACCTATTCAGACTACCGCGACGGATGTATTATGAATAATGTAGCGTTTGAGTTTTGCATGTCTGAAGCGAAAAATATGTTTCAGCCAAATATCAATCAAATTAGTGATATGGCAAAGATTGCTGATACAGTAATTATCTGCAATCCTAACAATCCGACTGGGGCACTTATTCCAAAAGATAGTATTATTGAACTTCTTAAAGCTCATCCCTCAACATATTTTGTTATTGACGAATCTTATCTTCCATTTTTGATAAATGCAGAGAAGATAAGTCTAATTTCACAGACCTCGTTTCCCAATCTTATTGTGCTCTCTTCCATGTCTAAAATATTTAGAATTCCGGGGTTGAGAACAGGTTATCTGTGTGCTGACTCGCATGTTGTTGAAAAGTTTATGCAATACTATCAACCATGGTCTGTAAATGCTCTGTCTCAGGCTGCAACTTCATATATTTTGAAAAATCCTGAAACCATTACTCCATTTCTTGAGGTGACTCGTTTATTTGTTCAAACAGAGAGAAAGCTCTTTGAAGATGCTCTTGACAACTGCTCTTATTCTACAAATATAAAAAATGGCAATGATGCGGGGCTTTGTTCTGATTCGATTCGTATTTGTAATGGATTAAAGCTCTATCCTGCACAAACCTATTTTTTACTTGCAGAGCTTACCGGCAATATCACCTCAGAAGAGCTGTGTAAAAAAGTTGGTAAACATAAAATCTTAATCCGTGATTGTGCCAATTTTCAAGGGCTATCAAACCAATTTGTTAGATTTTCGTTAAGAGATAGAGAGACAAATCTGAAGTTAGCAAAGCTTTTAACAGAACTTTTATGACTACTTTATAAATTGCGGAATACATTCTATGGATGGTGAACTTAAATGTTCAATGACTCTATAATATATACACTTTTAGCTGCATATACTCTTGATATTATATTTGGCGATCCTCGTTGGCTTCCTCACCCTGTTGTATGGATGGGCAATGCAATATCTATTTTTGAACTCCATTTTAGACGTTTAATTAAAAGTCAATTTATTGCTGGCTCTCTTTTTGCACTTTTTCTTATATTTTCTTCATGGATTATAGCATTTACAGTTATAAAACTATCTTATCTGATTCACCAGTTTGCAGGCTTTGCAGTTGAGGTGGTGTTGATGTTTTTTTGCCTTTCAGCAAGAACTTTAGAGAGAGCTGCATCAGAGGTAGAGGCAGCATTTAAGATTACAGAAACTAATAACCGTCTTGAATCAGCAAGGCTTAAAGTTTCAATGATTGTTGGCAGAGAGGTCAAATACCTTGATGAGACTGGCGTTGTAAAGGCAACTGTTGAGACTGTTGCAGAAAATTTTGTTGATGGTTTTCTCTCTCCTCTATTTTTTGCCCTTGTTGGTGGGGTTCCGGCAGCTATTGCCTATAAAATGATAAACACTCTTGATTCAATGGTTGGATATAAAAATGATAGATATATTCTTTTTGGAAAGGCATCTGCACGAATTGATGATTTAGCAAATTTCATTCCAGCAAGAATTTCTGTGGTTGTAATCTCAGTTGCTGCGTCTATTCTCTCTGTCAGTCGCGGGGTAGTAGCGTTTAAAACTGCTATTAAAGAGGGTAGGGAACATAAAAGTCCCAATTCAGGATATCCAGAGGCAGCATTTGCAGGGGCTCTTAAGGTAAAACTTGGAGGTTCTAACTACTATCACGGAGCACTTGTGGAGAAGCCCTATATTGGTAAAAACTTTGGAGAGCCTGGCATAGAAAAGATAAAAATGGCGTGTGATTTAATGCTCTTGTCATCGTTGATTTCTATTATGGGAATTATTGTTGTAGTAATATTAATCTGTTAATCTATTTTTAAATCTAATTGTAACTAAAACTGTTTTATATATGCAATTACTGCTCCGCTTTGGCTCTTTGTTCTTCTATCCCACTCAAACCATAGGAGCACACCTTCCCTTTTTAGTCTTGTCAGAAGGTCTTCTATAACATCAGGTAGAACAGCACCATAAGGCGAGTGAATCCCTCTGCCCACAATAATTTGTACTGTAAAAAGACCATTTCTCCAACAATTTCTTAAATATAGTTCTGTTTTGGATTCTGCCTCTTTTGCAGTAAATCCATGAAGGTCTATCTCGTCTTCAGGTGGAGGGTATCTTTTAAGGCGTTTTTTCAATGGTACTGGCTCAGGAAGAGGTCTGTCAGATTTTTCACGCATCATCGAGTCTCTATCTTTTCCTTTGAGAGCATCCTCTATAAGTTCTAAGAAATTTTCATCCTGTTTTGAACTATTTTCTGATAAGCTGCTCTCGTCTTCTAACTCTATTTCTACCCCCCCATCTTTTTTTACAGCTCTATATTTTTCTGATTTGGTACAATCTGAGAATATTGTGGAAAGATTTCCTGCACCATCTAAAAATGGCATACCGTGTTTATCAAGTTTAACTTTTATACTTTGAAGTTCAGGAGGCACTTTTGTTTTTTCAAGAAGTTCTTCATCAGCAGATGCCTTTTCCATAAACATATCATAAATATCTTTGTAACTCTCCAAAACTTCTATTCCATTTCTGTTCTTAGCCATAACGCTCTCTTTTTGTATCCAACAATTTTGAATCATATTTTCTATTTTTTTTCTAAAAATTTTGATTATTTTACTTCACGTTACTATTTTTTTCAAGCGTAATGACCTGCTGATTGACTTTAACCATACATACTGATATCATAATTTTATTATGAATATAGGAAATATTGTAGAATATATAGACCAGCAGAAAATAATATGTGCTGTTGTGTTGCAGATAAAAAATCAACGACTTAGGCTTCTTACCGAACATAATCGTGAAGTCAATCTCTCTTCAGGAAGAGTTAGCCATCTCTCTAATGAACTGCTTGATGTTACTGCAACAAGAGACTCTATTATAAGAAGTCTTAAACAGAGTGTTGCCCTAAGACAGGAACTCTCAAAAACTATCAATATCAAGGAGTTATGGGAATTACTTCACGAAGAGGAGACCCCTATTGATATTGAAACCATGACATCATTTTGCTTTGATCCTCCTGTTACATCTGAGCATGAATCTGCTGTTGTAAGAGCATTCTTTAGTGATAAACTCTATTTTAAGTTTAGCCAAGATGGTTTTACTCCAAACTCTCCAACTCAGATTGAGATGAGATTTAAGAAGATAGAGGAGGCTGAGAAAAAGGAGCGTCTGATTGAATTAGGTGCCTCATGGCTCAAAGATATTGAGAGAGGCGTTATTTCTCCTGTTCCTGATCCACAGATAAAAACTATTTTGCAAGACTACTACATCTATGAAAAAGAGAGCAAAACCGCAGCCGATGCCCGTGCTATAATGGCAAAAAATAGTACAGATTCAATTCAGAACATTTTTGATAAATTAGTTAAAGCTGGCATTTGGCATAAAGATGAAAATATTGATCTCATAAAACTTAATATCCCATCCTCCTTTCCTGAAACTGTTCGTCAGCAATCAATTCAGCTTATACAAAAACATAAAGATTTTCTAAATGACCCAAACCGTAGAGATTTAAGAGAACTTCCACTTATAACAATAGATGGTCAATCAACTTTAGATTATGATGATGCCATAAGTCTCCAAAAAAATAACGATGGTTATATTTTAGGCATTCATATTATTGATGTTGGTTTTTATATCAAAGATGGAGACCCTATTGATAGAGATGCCCGTATGAGAGGAAGTTCCATATATATGCCTGATGATAAAATTCCAATGCTTCCTCCAAATCTCTCAGAAGGGCTTTGTAGCCTCAAAGAACGGGAACCAAGACCTGGTATAAGTACTCTTGTTAGATTAAACCGTTTTTTTGATATAATTGACTACGAGATTGTGGCAAGTATCATACAGGTTCACCACCAGATGACCTATACAGAAGCAAATATCATGAATGGTGAGGATGATCCCATCACAACCCTCCATAAGATGGCAACGGTTCTTCGAGACAAACGCCTCAAAGCTGGAGCTGTGCAGATTACACTTCCTGAAATAAATATCTGGATTGAGGATGACGGTGAGATTGGGATATCAAGAATAGATAGAGAGAACCCTTCTCGAATGCTAATTTCTGAATTTATGATTCTTGCCAACAGCTTGATGGCTGAATTTTTGGTAAAGCACAATATGCCAGCAATATTTCGTTCTCAGCCAGACCCTAAGCAGAGGCTGTTTCATGGAATTGAGCCGTCAATATTTCTTAACTGTATGCAAAGAAAACAGCTCAACAGAGCGATTATCGGTACAAGAGCTGAAAACCACTCAGGACTTGGTGTTCGTGCTTACCTTACAGCTACATCACCTATCCGAAGGTATTACGATCTTCTCTCTCAACGTCAGATACGAGGAGTTCTTGGATACGAAAAACCATACTCTAAGGATGAACTTGATAAAATTCTTCAGATAATTGAGATACCTGTAGCCAATACAGGGAAAATCCAATCTCAAAGACGTAAGTATTGGCTCTTCAAATTCCTCGAACGGATGAAAGGCTCTAAAGAGGAGGCTATAGTGCTTGAGTGTAGAAGAGATTTTTATACTGTTCTTTTAAAAGAGTATATGTTGGAGTGGAGAATTCCAGCCAGTGGATTAAATCTCAAACCCGGTGACACTGTTTATGTTACTATACAGCACGTTGATGCAAGAAGAGATATTTTGTCGCTGTTTGTGTAGAGATTAGACAAAACTAAACTGATACTAATAACCTGACTCATTTCAACTATACTTCATCAATATCTATCTTCACTTGACAATTAAAAGGAGAATAATATGCAAAGACAAAATAGAATATTATTTTGGATATTTTTTGTTGGGTATATGCTGTTATTCAATAGCCTAAATAGTAATTTAGAAGCTCGTTCTATTACACCTGAACAGCCAGCTATTCCTATGAGTCAAATAGATTCTGAAAAATTTATTTTTACGGTTGGTTCTAATGAAATTATTACTATTGCCCCTAATCTTACAGTCCCTTTAGAGCATCAAGGAGAGATTGGAAATCTGTTTGCTATTGCCTTGCACAATAATTGGGCAGTATTAATGGATAAATCTGGTTGGAAACCATACATCGGTGAGATAACTATGTATGGTAAAACGACACTTACTAATCTTGTTCAACCTTTCATAGTTGATATTAATAGATTAATTAAGACGGGTGAAAGTATTGATTTTTTTTATGGCTATGAAATTGAAGATACAGTTTTTCTTGGTAATGCTGTACATTTTCAAAAATCTAAAAATAACAAGTTAAAAGAAAATATTTTTAAGATTGTCCAACCTTCTAATTCACTTAAAAACCTTACTCCTGAAAAGTTGCCACTAAATTTAATCGCTGATAATTGCGGCACTGTTTCACCTTCTTTAGAGATTTCTGACATTGATGTTGGAAACAAGGCTCAAATATTTGCAGCTGTTTTCGTAGAGAATTATATAATTGTGAAAACGCAATTTGGCTGGGAGTTTTACGATGGAGGCGAACTAAAAACATTTAAAAATATAGTTCTAAAAAAAGAGATTCAAGAATTTGATGTGCCTATACCTGATGGCTACTATGGCGAAGTTTTTTACTATTATGCTTATTTGCTAAATAGAAAAACCATGGTTGGAAATGGTATGCGGGTTAATGTGGTTGATGATTAAATAAACGGCTGATGGGATGATAAAACTTATGGAAGATGTTTTAGAAATTATATCATTGTTAGATGATGATGATAAAAAAAGTTTGTCAGATTTTGCACAGATTCTTCTAAAAAAGAATAAATACAACAGACTGAGAAAGGAAATTGAGGTCAGAAGAAGTGAAGTAGCAAAAGGAGAAATTTTATCTCACGAAGAGATATGGCAGGGTATTGGTAAAAATGTTTGAGATACAATATGCTAAGAGCATTAAAAAAGACCTATCCAAAATAGATAAACAACATCTTGAAAATATAAAAGTTGCAATAGAATCTCTGATAGAATTTCCTGATGTTTCAATTATCAAAAAATTATCAGCCCACCCTTTGACTGATTACAGGTTAAGAGTGGGCGATTATAGAGTTTTATTCGATGTATGCTGTGATGAAGAAAATATCATTTTTATCTTGAAAATAGGGCATCGGAAAGATATTTATTGAGACTTGAAAAAAGCCATAATCTTGCAATCCCCTGTAATATGACCAGTAGTGTAGGTATTTCCGCTTAACCCTCCTGTATTATCACTATTACAACCCAAGACATAATTTATTACATATCCGGTATCTGGTGTTATTGTAAATGAGGTTGTGTCTCCATGCGTTACTGTTTCAGTAGCTTGAGAAGCACCGTTTATTTTACCATTAGCAGCAGCGATTGCAGTAACCGTGTATGTTTTAGGGGTGAAAGTTGCGGAAAGATTGCAATTTGCTGTAACAGCACTGGTTGTGTAGCTGTAGATATTTCCAGATAGTGACGGCAGCGGTGTTACAGGGTTTTCGCAGTAAGTTAGAGTTGCAAGTTCATAACCCCAATCTGGCGTGATTGTAAATGTGGTT
This sequence comes from uncultured Desulfobacterales bacterium, assembly GCA_964425195.1. Classification (GTDB taxonomy): domain Bacteria; phylum Desulfobacterota; class Desulfobacteria; order Desulfobacterales; family Desulfobacteraceae; genus Desulfamplus. The sequence continues at coordinate 63,019 of CAYRLG010000015.1, read as the reverse complement.
GTCCCTCCATGATTGACAGTTCGTGATGGGGTAATTGTCCCACCTGTCCCTCCTGCAACGCTTCCTGTTACTGTGTAGCTGTTAAGTGTAAATGTAGCGGTAACTGTGCAGTCTGCTGTAATTGCTCCAGTGGTGTAGGTATTGCCAACTAAAGCACCTCCGCAACCTGTTACAGTGGAGATGCTTGAACCTGTTGATGGTGTAATTGTAAGTGTAGGAGTAGCTCCTGCGTTTACAGTTTGAGTTGCTGGTGATACTGTGCCTCCTCCTGACCAAAAGCGGGATGTGCCTGTTACGGTGTAAGTTGTTGCTGGGGCTGATAGTGTTTTCCCTGCAACCCAAGTTGGAGACCCTCCAAACGTGCCAGTGTTTGAGTTTGGACTTCCATCATCTAATGAAGTCCCAGCTCCTTCGTTCATCTTGTAGTAAGCAACTAATCCTGATTCGCTGCCTGTAAGTTCATTATTAATATTATTGGCTATTTCAGTTTCTGTTCGGACTATATTCCAGATACGCACTTCGTCTAATTGTCCAGTAAATGGAAAAAATGGACCTATTCTATGCCCTAAACGCAACTCATATCCTGAATCAACGATTCCTGCAGTATATGCAAAAGTATTTTTCAAAACACCATCAACGTATAATCTTACATAAGCTCCATCATAAGTTCCAGCTACATGATACCATTGATTTGCATTAATGACATCTCCTGTTACTGTTCCACTCCAATCATTCCAATTAGGTCCAACCGCGAAATAGGGCTTGTTGAGATCGCTTATCCCTAATTCATAGCCTCCATGGGACCCACTATGGTCATATTTAGAGACAACGGCTTGAGTAGCATTGTTGACATTTTGCCGTTTTATCCACGCTTCTACAGTTATTGTTCCTGTTATCTGCAATGCAGCAAGATTTCCACACCCTACATAATCATCAACTCCATCAAATTGCAAAGCATCAAGCTGCTGCAACCACTTTGCATAGAGCGTGATTGCTACGTTGTCTGTGTAGCTTGAACCTGCTGCATAAGTCGTGCCTGATCCATCAGCAGCAGTATTCCAGCCAGCAAAAGTATATCCAGTTTTAGCAAGATTGCCTGAGTTTGTGGCAAGTGTTAGGGGTTGATCGTGAAGTTTTGTTTGGGTAGGTGGAGCTGTACCTGTACCACCATTAGCGTCATAGCTGATATGATAAGGAGATGTTATCTGTGCACCTCCTGAGAGCTGAATTGTGAAGTTATCAATAGCAGATACTCGGTTTCCATCAGCAGAGAAAAATACATATAAAGCAGTGGAACTTGCAATATTGGCATTGGTTAATGTTGTGGTGTGTTGAGTATGGGTAGTGCCCAAAGTCCCGCTGCTATCTGAATTTTTAATAGTAAAGGTTAAATTAAAGTTATTACTACCTGTGTTTTCAACCACAAGTTCAAAAAAATACCATGTAGGCGAGTATGTCAAATCTGTCCAACCTCCTAAATCAGGATTTAAGAGTGAATCATTAAGCCAATTACCATTACCGCCATGAAAAGAGACCCCCATAAAATTGCCTGAACCAGGCATTCCATTAGAGCCTGAAGCTGAATTAACAGGAATAGTGGAAAAGCCTAAAGCACCATAACCTCCGTTGCCACCAATTTGACAATACGCAGATAATGTATAAGTACTCCCTACGTTTAAGGTATATGCTTCTTTGGTAGTCCATATATTATCCGAACCAAGTGTTACAGCCACACCTCCACCACCACTTAATCCCGCTGAGGCGTTCCAAACAAAATTTGTACCATTGCCGTTGGTTCCATCGGTAAAATTATCCGTAAGGGTTGTTGAAGACGAAAACTCTTGAAGCTTCGTAGTAGTAGCAGCTTGATGCCTCAACCCTTGCCACGCAAGCGATGGATAGCCATTATTGTCAGGATCGGTTGCTGATTCATCAATATGCCATGTGGTTGGAAAATCCCAATTGGTAAAGGTTGCCATCTGCTTCATTTCTGCGGTTGTTTTGCCAGTGCCCCCAGCACTTGATGCCTGACCCGAAGTTTGATTATTCCAGAACGATTCAGTAATATTGGCGAAAGTGCCAAGGGCATTCACACCAACAAGCCCGCCTGTAACACTGGCACCAGCGATTTCGGAATTTGTAACAAGACCGTTGGCATAGCTATAAGAAATGGTTGGGAGTGTATCCCGAATATTTCCCACCAAACCACCAACACCGGCACTTAATGTGGTTGTATAGCTACTTGATGCTGTTACTGTACCTGAAGCGTAACAGTTTGCGATAACTGAAGTCCCTAATAATGTACCCACCAGCCCGCCAATTGCTCCTTCTAAGTTTCCGTTGGTAATGGATACATTCGCCCTGGAGAAGCATCGTTGAATGGTGCAGTTCTCATTGTATCCAACTAAACCACCGACATTACGTCCCTGTGCAGATACGCTTCCCGTTGAGCTGGAATTAACAATGGTGCCGTAATTATCTCCAGCAATGCCGCCCGCATCTGCCCATTGTTCCCCGCCTGCTCCACCCGTGCCGTTGTATATGGCTGTAACGGCAATATCTGCGACACAATTTTCAATTGTCGAACCGCTTTCCGCAACACCAACAATAGCGCCTACCGAAGCCTTACCTGTTATGGTGCCTTCAAGTGTTAAATTGCGGATTTTTGCAGGAGTGCTGGTTACGCCAAAAAAGCCAACATTGTATTCTGTCGGTCGATTTATCGTAAGATTGTTAATTACATAGCCATTGCCATCATAAATGCCTGTAAATTTGGTTGTGTTGTTGCCAATTGGAGTCCAGCCAGCACCGCTGTCCCATGTAGATGTGACAGATGCGTCAATATCTGCGGTTTGTTTGTAGTTATATGCCCAACGGCTTGAATCTGCTGCAATCCAGTAGAGATTTTCTAATGTTCCGATTTCGTAAGGAGTGGTTGAGCCATCACCTACGGTAGGAGCGGTTGCGGTTGGTCCACTTGAAGTCCACTTTGCATATAGAGTAACACTTGCTGTTCCCATGCTAAACGTAGCAGCAGGTTGATAAGTTGTTCCGCTTCCATTAGATTGAGTATTCCAACCATCAAAAGTATAGCCAGATTTAGTAAGAGTAGCAGTGTTGCCAAGAACCGTTACAGTTGCACTTTCTGCGTATGTGTTGCTGTCAATTGGGACTGAGCCGCTGTCAGCACCATTGCCATCGTAGGTTACATTGTATTTTATTACTCCACCAAAAGCGTATAGTGCTTGAGATAAGGTAATAGTTTGTGGGGCTACAGAATTTGTAGAGGCAACAAAAATGTTATCTGTTCTTGTTGGGTAGGTGTTAGTTGCACTCCACGCTTGAGCATCACCATATAAACGCAAATCCCCAGCTCCAGATGCTATAAGAGTTGAGACAGCACAGCCGCTGCCAGTTTGACAGCCAACAATTGGAATTTTTATGTCAATACCACCAGCACCGCCCTGAACTTTTAAAGTTCCATCTCGTATTAAAAGGCTATCTCCATCTAAAGTAAGTGTGCCTTTAGTACCAATAAAATTATTGGTGCTTCCATCTCCTGAACCAATTCCATATCTATCATATCCTGTTCCAGCGTATCCTTTAATAGTTATGTTTCCACTATTTGCTTTTATATAGGCATTGGCTTCAATGGATACTCCAACGCTTGCAACACCCCAAAAATAGTTTCCACCATTTCCACCATATCCTACAAGCTCTATTGTGCCATTACCACCAGTGATAACTGAACCAGTGCGTAATTGAATTCCCCAGTTCGCTTGAGTTGCAGTGGTGTTTCCTTTGCCTCTAATTGTGATGTTTCCGCCAGTAGCTACTGTTGGAATGGTAGTATTTGCTGCACCAGAGCCATCAGAAGTAGCATCTATTATATAACTGCCGCTAATTACAACACCGCCAATATTACTTGATGTGCCTGATGCAATAGCATAACCAGAGGCAGTGCTATCCCCTCCGCCTATTGTTATATCTCCCCCAAAACTTTTAATGTGTGCATTTATCTTAACATCACCTAAAGTTGTCTCGACAGCTCCAGCAGCAGCTCTTGATGATAGAACTAAATTTAATGGAAAGCCTGATGAGCCGCTTATTTGGCTATTAACTGCTATATTTCTAAATGCGTGTAATGTTAGAGTTGCTTCTGCTCCTGCTGTTTTTGTAATTGAGCTATTTATTGTAAGATCGCCAGTCTCTCCTGCACCGCTTCCAGTGCTTATTAAAACTGATTTTCCAGCATTTAGTTTATCTTGTATCTCTGTTATTGAAACAGTTGCACCTGTTGCACTTGGAGTCCAAGCATCAGTGCCGGCAGTAGGAGAATCAGTTGCCCATGCCCCGCCACTGCTTGCTGAAGTGCTGATTGTGATGTTGTAAGTTACACTTGGCTCTAAATCCCGATAGGCAACATAGAGTCCCACCCATGGAGCCAGCCCTGATGTTTCATCGCTATTGTAATAACTGCTGACATAACCAGTCAATTCTGTTACACCTGTGCTACCTGCAATACTCCCTGTATAAAGAAGTGCCGTACCTCCAGCACCAACACTTACAGAACCACCGCTGATGATAATGTCTCCGCCTGTGGTAGTACCAGCAGCGGCAGCTTTTCCAGCATTAAGAGTAACTGCACTTGAAGTTGTATCAGTAGTGGCGATAGCTCCAGTTAGAGTAAAGTTTCCAGACTCGCCAACTCCAGAGGCAATATTTATTGCACCACTGACACTAATTGCCCCCAAAGTTAAATCATTTTTGTCCACTAAAGTAGTTGCACCGCCAGAAGTTATAGATACTGCACCTGTGAAATCATTGTTTGTATTATCCAAAGTAATAGCTGCATCAGTAGGGGCTGTTATGGTTGTTGTGCCACCAGAGATTACTGTTAAATTGCTTCCTGATATAGCTCCTTTTGTTGAGATGAGGCTTATATTTCCAGTTCCTGTTGTTTTGACTTGACTTCCAGCATCTGTACTGATTCCTGAGCCAGTAGTGGCTGCATCGCCTGTAATTGTAATATTACCGTTTACTGCTTCTATGCTTCCTGAAGCACCAATATTAGAACCATCTGATGTCCCATCACCTTGAGCATTTATTGTGATAGTTCCGCTACCTGTAGTGGTAACGCTGTTGTTGATTTGTACTCCTCTGGTGGTCCCTCCATTATGACGCAAACCAGTCAGGCTGATATTACCTCCGCCTGCATTAATTATCCCATCTACTTCGATTGCTCTACAAGTTGTACCGCTGCAAGAATAGGAGTTACCTTCCCATGAAAAACTTCCTCCTGCTGCAGAATTATTTACCCCTTCAAGTATTATATTGCCTCCGTTGGTTGTAATAGTAGCTCCAGAAAAAAGATTAAACTGACCTATACGTCCTCTGTCTGTAATTACTTTACCTGCTGTGGCAATAAAATTAAGTTTGTTTGGATTTGAGCTGATGGCTGCATTAATGTTAATTCTATATGCTGCCTCTAAGGTTAATGTTGCATCGCCACCGCTTGTTTTTGCAATTGCATTCGAAACGGTAATCGTACCATGTTCTCCATTCGCTGTTCCAGTATTTATCACAACTGATTTTCCAGCATTCAGTTTATCTTGTATCTCTGTTATTGAAACCGTTGCACCTGTGCCGCTTGGAGTCCAAGTATCAGTGCCAGCAGAAGGAGAATCAGTTGCCCATGTACCGTTAATGCTATTTGCTGAATCGTTGATTGTAACGTTGTAAGTCCGAGGAAAAGACTCTACCCAGCTTGAGCCTAATATTGTGCCTGTATTATTGTTACCGCTGTTGTCAGCTAAAGAAGTTCCGCCACCATCGTTCATTTTGTAGTAGGCTTTTAGTTCTGTAGGAGGAGTGGCGATCTCTTTATACATATTGGCTTTTATTTCTGCTTCTGTGCGGGCAGTATTCCAAACGCGGACTTCGTCCATTTGGCCATCAAAAGCCCTCTTTCCATTTGTATTGCTTCCTATTAAATAAGTACTATTTGAAGTAAAAGCTCCACTTTGTGTATTACTGGAATCAAGAATACCATTAATATAAATCTTCATTCCTGAAGCAGCGTCATAAACACCTGCAATATGATACCATGTATTTGCAGATAAACCTGTAATTGCCCAGAGCTTTTGTTGAGCACCGCTGATTTGAAGCACAAACTGTATTTTATTCATATTTGTATCTCCGTCTCCGAGACGCAAAAATGCAGCATTGCTACCATCTTCTGTTCCAATTAAATTTATACATCCTTCACCGGGGTTATCAAAATTCTTAGGATTTATCCAGCACTCCAGAGTAAGAGTTGATCCGCTAAGATTTATAGCTCCACAATCCACATAATCATCTGTTCCATCAAAATTTAGGGCATAATTGTTAGCATGAACCACGGCTGCTAATGCAATCAGACAGATTGTTATTAATAAAGATTTTTTTATCATGTTTTGTGATCCTATCTAAATTCTATATTGCCTAATAAACTTAATTGAATAAAACACCGATATCTTCTAAAACAACAAGAGCAGTTGAATACAAATTTTCTAATCACTGATGATCCATTCTATGGTCATCATAAACATCGCTTACGCTGCCATCATCGCCTGTATGATGTGCCATATCTTCTCCTGAACTAAATACTTGATTATCTGCATCTGAAGAGTGTTGTAAATCAACCTGTGATATTCCAATATTATGGCTTAATATATTATTATCATTATGATTTTCAGAAGTTATTTGGTTAAGCGGCTCAAGCTCATTTGCCTGAGTAGTGCCGCCTGAAATGATGTCATTAAATGACTCTTTAGGACTAATAGTAAATCTATCGCTTAACTTAGCATTATCAATATCTGCACCACTTGCAATATAGCTGAATGCTGCATCTCCTGCTGCAGCTTTATGACCGTCTACAAATTGAACAGCACTTGTTCCAAAAAGAAAAATTCCGTGTGCAGGCGAGCTGCTCTCTCTATTATTTGTCAGGCTGATTGACAATACGCCCATCTCATCTAAGCTCTTAAATTCGCCTTCGTCAGTTTTTCCGTCAGAGTCTGCATCCTGCCAGATTCCAAACTCTTTCCATCTTGCATCATCAGGAGTCAGATATTTATCACCGTCAGTGTCAAATGCTGTTTGGAGAGCCTCCATATCTGTTGATGCTTCTGGTGCATGGTCAGTAAAGACAAATTCAGACTTATCAGTTATATTTTTGTCTCCATTTAGATCAATTACTAAAATACCGTCTTCAGGTCCGACCCATGCGGTGCGGTCAACCTGTCCGTCATCGTTCATATCAAAATGGACAGTTGATTTATCAAGAGGGATAAAATCAAGACCATTGCCATTAAGATCAATAGCTATAGGAGGAACGGCGGTACCTGTTTTTATATCATCAATCCAGAAAGTATTAACGCTTGTTGAAAAAGAAAAATGTAAAGAATCTACATTAGAGAAATTGGCATTGTCAGATAAATCAAATGTTGTCCAAACATTTGCTGAAATATTAGAAAATGTTTTAGTTGCTCCTGAAACAAATAGTCCATCTCTATAACCTTCAACAGTAACATCAGAACTTGTCCATACTCCAGAGTCGCTTGAATTATCTAATTTTCCTTTGAAGGATACAGCGGAAAATTCAGAACCATCGGTTGACGATATTCTTACATCTTGGAGTTTGTCTGGTAAGCTGTAAGCCTGTGCAGCTATAGTGTCATCATCAAGAGTTGCTGATTCATCACCATTGTCTGTGTTAAGATAAACCGTAGTATTGGCACCTGCATTACTATTTTCAACATATATATCCCAGCCAGTGCCTAAAATATCGGTAACGGTTTTACTGCCTAATTGTAAATAAGTAGTATAATCAAAAGCAGATATTAACCCATCAAATGTAGTAGTGGTTTCTACAATATTAGTTACATTCAAGGTCAAGGTCGCTGTATCTGTTGCCCCCTGGCTGTCAGAGACTGTGTAGGTAATGTTGGTTGTTCTGCTTTGACCAGTTGTAAGATCATTAAAATCACTTCCAGGATTAAATGTGTAACTACCGTCGGCACTTATGGTAAAAGTTCCGCCATTAGTTCCAGTTACGGTTCCGGGAGTTCCTGTAGCTACATTTACAGCCACACCGCTACCTTTTACTGCTGATATTGTTAAAGAATCACCAGTGTCTAAATCGTAGTCATTGCTAATCACATTTCCAGTTGTAGATGTTGAGTTTGAATCATCAACCGCCACTGGTGAATCATTCACGCCATTTACTGTTATGGTTACAGTTGCTACTGAACTTGTAGCTCCATGATTATCTTTTGCTGTATAGGTAAATGTTACTGAATCAGTTGCACCATCTCCAAGAGCGTTAAAATCATTTTTAGGATCAAATGTGTATGAGCCGTCTGGATTAAAGTTCAAATTGCCTTTTACGACATTGGTGGCTAACTGATAGCTGACAATAATGCCATCAACGTCAACATCAGTGGCTGCTGGAACAGAATCGTTTAATATTGTATTTTCACCGGTTGATTTAGCATCATTGCTGACAGTTGGCAGATCATTAGCTCCTGTAATATTTATGGTTATTGTTCTTGTTGTAGTTGCTCCTTTGGAGTCTGTTACTGTAGCTGTAAATGTCTCTGTTGGATTTGTGCCAACTGGAACGGCATTTATGGCATTTGCATTTGGCGTATAGGTATATGACCCATTAGCATTTACAGCAAGTGTGCCATAACTGCCCACACTGCTTCCACTCCACGTAAGGGTATCGCTACTATCAACATCACTTGCACTAAGGTTACCAGTTTTAACAGAAAAAGAGTCAATAGCTGATGAGTCGCTTAGAGAGTGGGAGTATGTTCCAGATGCTATTGGTATATCGTTTGTACCTATAATATTTATAGCTATGTTTTTTGTATCTGTCGCCCCTTTAGAATCAGTTACTGTAGCTGTAAAAAAATCTGACGGATTTTGTCCAATTTGAAGAGAGTTTACAAGCCCAGAGTTGACTGAATAGATATAAGCTCCATCTGGATTTAGTGTCAATGTGCCGTAAGTACCTAATGCAGTTGTTCCGTTGTTAACCGTCCAGATTAAATAAGTAGCGTCTATATCAGAAGCTGTAAGTTTACCAGCTATATTGGAAAATGTGTCATACCAAGCTGTGTCTATTATGGTATGGTTGTAATCTCCAGTTGCAACTGGAGAGTCGTTAGCACCATTAATTGTTATTGTTATTGCCTGTTGAGTGCCATCAATTGACTCTACAGTTATCGTGTCTGCCAAGGTTTGCCCAACATTTAGAGCCTCGACTGCTGCATTTGTATTGTTAAGTGTGTAAATCCAGACTCCAGCAGCAGTTATTGAAAATAGACCATAATTAGTCGATTTATCAGTTTCTGGCTTAAAGGTGTTTGGTGGATTATCTGGATCATTTGCGGTTAAGGTGCCTGTAGCTGTTGGTGTGCCAGAATCTGCATTTTTAATTCCTCCTGCTTCAACTACGCTGCCTGTGGTCGTTCCTCCAATTATGGCAGCGTCATTTGTACCTGTAACATTGATTGTAATTGTTTGAGTGTCAGTTGCTCCAAAGATATCTTTTACTGTTGCTGTAAATATATCTGTAAAGACATCTCCATCTTGCAACGCATTAACAGCAGTGTTATCAACTGCATAACTGTAAGAGCCATTTGTATTGACTGTTAAAGTGCCATAGTTGCCAACAGCACCGTTGCCATTAGGCAGTGTCCAAATAAGTGTTTTTCCATCAATGTCAGTTGCTGTCAGAGTAGTTGATAGTCCTATAAATGTATCTATCTCCTTTGTGTCTGCAATTGTGTGTTCATAAGTGCCTGTGGCAACTGGCGCATCATTGACTCCTGTAACAGTAACGTTAAGATTTGCAGTGCCAATACCGCCAGCCTCATTTTGAAGAGTGTAAGTAAATGTGTCAGTTACCTTCTCCTCTTTAGCCAGAGCTTGAACAGTTGAGCTTTGGTTATCAAGAGTGTAGATATATGAACCATCTTTGCTCCAGTTAAGAGTGCCGTAAGTGCCTTTAATATCTGCGTTATCATCAGTTATGCCGTTGATTTCAGATATGCTCAAAATCAAACTGTTTGGGTCAGAGTCAACGCCGTTGCCATCATCATCTGTAATAAGATTACCGCTGTCAGTTAAGGTTGTATCCTCTGTAGCTGCTGCAATATTATCAGTAGCAGTTGGAGCACCAGTTGTAATCTGCCAAGCAAAAGTGTCACTGACAGTTCCTCCGTTGCCGTCATTAGCAGTAACAGTTACTGTGTAGTCACCCTTACCGCTATCGCCCCCCTTTGCTGCTGATGGCTCTATTTTGCCAGATATGATGCCGATTGCAGAGTCAAGGCTCAATCCAGCAGGCAGACCAGTTGCTGAAAAGGTTAGCTTATCTGACAAATCAACATCACTAAAAGCAGAGGCAACATTGAGACTAACCTCTTTACCTGCATTGTTTGATAGATTATCAAGAGATTTAAAGACAACTGGCGCATCATTGACTCCTGTAACAGTAACGTTAAGATTTGCAGTGCCAAT
>CAYRLG010000015.1:0-52347 GCA_964425195.1 uncultured Desulfobacterales bacterium | reverse complement strand
GATTGCAGAGTCAAGGCTCAATCCAGCAGGCAGACCAGTTGCTGAAAAGGTTAGCCTATCTGACAAATCAACATCACTAAAAGCTGTAGATATATTTAAGTTTACTGATTTACCAACATTGTCTGAAAGATCAGAAAGAGGGGTTTGAACTACTGGCGCATCATTGACGCCTATAACTGTAACCGTAACCATTGCAGGTTCGCTTGTATCAGTTTTGGTATCCCCAGAGTCATCTTTTGCCGTGTATGTAAAGGATATCTCTTTGGTTTGACCCTCTGCAAGCTCCTGAAAATCCTTTCCAACATTAAAGGTAAAAGTGCCATCATTATTGTTTATAAAACTTCCTTGTGAAGGCAGACTTGCAATTGCGAAGATGTGTTTATCAGCTGTGTCAAAGTCAGTTACAACAAAAGAACCTTTAACCCCTGATGTTGAATCTTCAACCGCTTTTATTTTAATAGCACTGACAACGGGTCTATTATTAGGAGTCGGCTCAGGTTCAGGCTCTGGTTCAGGCTCAGGTTCAGGCTCTGGCTCAGGTTCAGGCTCAGGTTCAGGCTCTGGCTCAGGTTCAGGCTCTGGTTCAGGCTCTGGCTCAGGTTCTGGCTCTGGTTCAGGCTCTGGTTCTGGTTCTGGCTCTGGTTCAGGCTCTGGTTCTGGTTCTGGCTCTGGTTCAGGATTTAAGTCTGTCCTATAATCGGGGGTTGTTTCAGTCTCCTGTTGTGATGTAGTTGTATTTATTGTGTTTGTTTCAGTTTCTCTTGTTTGTTGCCCTGTAGCTTGCCGTTCAATATCTATTTCTTGTTCAAAAGAGTTTATTGATATTTCTGATTGTATGAAGGGACTCTCATATTCTTCTTCTGCAGAAGATTGAGAAAAAGGATCAAATGAAAATGGATCAGATAAAAAACTAAATGAATTCAGGCCTAATTCAGAATTAGGAGGTGTGATAATTATATTGTTTTGCTGATTCTGTGATAATCCTTTCTCTACTTGAGTATTTAAAGCAACTAAAAGAGAGTTGTTTGTTTGAGTAACATTTTGATTTGCTGTATTTTGTAAAGGTTGATCTGGATCATTTAATTCACTTTCATCTTCTGACTTAGTATCTCCAGCAGCTTCAGTTCCATCAGCAACTTCGGCAGCCTCTGTTCCATCTTTAACATCAGTAGCTTCAGTTCCATCAGCAATTATTCCAGTTTCAGTTTTATCAGTGGCTGCGTTAGTTTCTGCTGTTTGCAGGTTTTCTTGCTGCGTTTGACCTTGTGCTGTTACTTGTTGATTCTGATTCTCTTGTGATTGTTCAGCCTGTTGCTGATTTTGATTATCTTGAGTTTGTTGAGTCCCTTGTTGACTCTCTTGAGCCAAAGTTTGTGCATTTTGGCTATTTTGATTTTCAGAATTCTGATTTTCTGCAACTGCATTAGCAATTGCTGTCTCAATATTTTCTCCTGAAGCTAACGATTCTACTAATGACTGCTGAAATGCCTCTGTATTTACAACTCCTGAATCAGAGATGTTATTTTCTTGACCAGACGCTGAGACTATTGATGATATAACTTCAGCTACATTCTTTCCTGAAGCTAATGCGGTTAAAAGCTCATTTTGAGTTTCTGTCTGGACACTATTTTCTGCAGCAGTTTCAGATAAAACAGACTGAGCTGCACTGCTGACAGCACTCTCAATGTTCTCTCCTGACGAAAGAGACTGAGTCAAAGCCTGTTCAAAACTTGCAGTATTCATGGCTTCACCGCTATCAGAGCTGCTGTTCTCTTGTAATGCTTGAACAAGATTGCTAACAATTTCCGAGACGTTTTCCCCAGATGCAAGTGCTGATAGAAGTGCAGCCTCAGAGCTGGTGCTGCCAGAATCTACATTTGCCAAAGTCTCCATAACCGTTGATGCTGTCTCAACAGCTTGAGTTAAAGCATTTTCAAGATTACCGCCGTTCTCTACAGCATTTATTAAACTCTCCTGAAAGGCTTGAGCCATTGCAGCAGCAACTTCAGGAGAGACATCCGCACCAGACGGAACAAGAGCACTAACTATTGTGGCTACATTTTCACCAGAGGCAAGGGCATCAAGAAGCTCTTGACCGCTTCCTGATGATTCTGATTGAACCGCACCAGCAGCGGCTGCCATCTGAGAAGATTCACTTTGAGCCTGATTTAAAGCATCAGCAGCAGATGAACCTTCTGCAAGTGCCTCTACCATGGCTTGTGCAAAAACTTCAGGATCTCCGCCCCCTTGAAGATTAGAAACAGTCTCAGCTACATTTTCACCAGAGGCAAGAGCAGCAGCAAGTTCAGCCTCTGAAGTCATCTCTCCTTGTACTGCACTTTCAGCGCTCGCCATAGCTTCTACTTTGGCATTTGCAGAATCAAGAGCCTCTTCTGCCGATTGTCCTGATTCCAAAGCTTGCATAAAAGAGTCAATAAACGTGGCTATTTGATCAGGAGACATTCCTTCTGTAAATTTGCCTAAAACCTGATCAATATTTTCACCATTAGCAAGCGACATCACCAATTTGCCAGCGTCGCTGATTTCACCTTGAGTTGAAGATTCTGCCTGAATATTCTGTTCTAATGCTGTTTGAGCCTCTGACAGTGCCTCTGCTGTAGATTTTCCTGAATCAAGCGATTGCTGCAAATCTGACATCAATGCACCAGCAGCATCGCTCTCTTTAGATACCCCTTCTGGTAAATGCTTATCTATTTCACTATCAACATTCTCACCAGATGCAAGGGCTGAGGTTAGAGTATCTTCTTGTGCTTCAGATTCAATCTGCTGTTCAATCTTTTCCTGAACAACAGAGAGCTGGGCTTCATTCACTGCTTGACGTAATGAGTCTTCAGGTGAGATTCCTTGATTGAGATCATTTGAGAGTTTATCTATGAAGTTATTAGCTGCTGTTTCAATCTCTTTAGGATTGCCACCTTGAGAAGCTACATGCTCCATAACAATCTTTTTAATCTCGGCAAGTTTGGACTCCTCGCCGGTGCTGGCGATCTCCATCAATTTTGGCAGAATTGAATTGAAGAGTTCACCACTGTCTGTGAGAGGTGATTGCACGGTTGAGTTATTACTAAGGCTCTGTTGTGTGCTCTCTTTAAAAGAGTTATTATCAGGCATGGTGTCCTCCTTATTTATCTTTCGTGAAGGGCGGTTTCAAAGGATAGCAGAAATGGTGAAAGAATATACTCAATTACAGTTCTTTTATCGGTTATAATGTTGCACTGCATAAGCATTCCAGGAAAAAGTCTGTATGGTTTTTCAGGTTTGCCAAAGTAATTTTTTTCTGTGGTTATTTTGATTTTATAAAAGGGTGCTCCCTCTTCTAATATTGTAGAGTCTGGGCTTATGTGTATAACCTCTCCGTTGATATGCCCAAATCTTGCACCATCTGCTGAGTTGAGACGAACATTTACATGCTGCCCTGTATGGACATACCCTATATCTCCGATTGGAAGGCGTGCTTCAATAATCAAACGGTCATCTATTGGAACAACTTCTGCTACCGCACCGCCCGGGGGAACTATCCCACCTATAGTTACAAAAAGGAGTGATTTTACAGTTCCATCAACTGGTGAACGCAGTATGGTTCTTCTTAAGCTGTCCTCATTTTTATTTAAGCGTTCATAAATTATCTGGGCTGTTCTTTGAACTTCTCTAAGTTCATTCTGTGCCTCTTCAATAAATGTATTTTTTACAAGAGCAAGACGACCTTCAGCCTCTTTAATTGATGCTGCAATCTTTTTTAGAGAAGCCTGATCAATTTTTTGCTCTCCTTTTATATCAGCAAGCTGTTTTAAAAGATCAAGGTGGTTCATTCTGTTTGAGAGATTGTGTTGAAGGAGTTTTTGGCTTATGCCAACCTGCTCTTCAAGAAAGGTTCTCATACTGGTATTTCCTGACAGACGCGCCTCTATCTCCTCAATCTGAAACCTGTATTGGTTTATAAGCTCTTTTTGTACTTTTATCTGATTTTCAACTCGCTGCTGTCTTATCTGAAACATCGCAACTGCATTTCTTGCCAAATCTGGTGCTGATTTTTTAAGCTCTTCAGGTAGTGCTAAAGTTTTATCTCCTCTTATTTCAGCAGTAAGCCTCATAATGGTTATTTCAAGAGATTTTAGATGGATAGTCTGCTCTGCAACATCAGCATTACTGCTTGTAGGTTCTAAAATCACCAAAGATTGTCCAGCCTTTACCTCTTCTCCCTCTTTAATCAAAATCTCTCTTATTATACCCCCTTCAAGATGTTGAATAGTCTTAACTCTGCTTGATGGAACAACTTCACCAGGGGCAAAACTTACAACATCAAGCTCTCCATAGGCAGACCACACAAAAAAAGAGATGACTGTAAGCATTGCTATTACAAGAAAGAATTGGCTCTTTACAGGTTTATTGTGAGAAACAACTTTAGCCATTAGATTTACTTTCCAAAGTTTTTGGATCAGAAATAACTATTTTGGGAACAGGTTTGCTGTTTAAATCAAGAATACGTGTTGCGCCTCTGATTATATTGGTGTCTTGTGTAAATATGATGATGGTATGCCCTTTTTTGGAAAGCTCTAAAAGCAGTGAATAGAGCGTATTGCAGCCTTGCCTGTCAAGTCCTTCGGTAGGATCGTCAAAAAGAACCAATTTACCGCCGACCGCCAATGCTCTTGCAAGAGCAATCCGTTTACGATGACCAGTTGAAAGATTTGCTCCATTGTTTATAATTTGAGTATCAAGACCTTGCTGGCTCTGATCAATAAAATTTATCAGCCCTGCATCTTTAATTATCTTATTTAAGTTTACAGTTGGCTGTTGGGCAGATTCTGAGAAGTTAGAGATTTCAATTTTATTATCAGATGATTTATCTAAAGAACCTCTATCTGTATTGAAAGAGGATATTGCAGCCAACAGATTCTCTCTAATTGAAGCTGGGAGAAACTGTGTATCTTGAGGCAGATATGTAAGCTGTGATCTCCACCATGCTGGCGATAATTGCCGTAAATCCACTCCGTCAGCAAGAATCTCTCCTCTGTCTGGCTCAAGAAGCCCAGCAATGAGCCTGCAAAGTGTAGTTTTTCCTGTTCCATTCTCTCCAGTGACAACAAGAACAGCACCTGGCAGAATCTCAAGATCAAGAGATTCAAAAAGAGGGCGGGACATTCCTTGATGAGCGAAAGAGACATCTTTAAACTGAAGCCTTCCCTGATAAGTTTTAAGTGCAATGCCTCCTTGTCGTTCTGTTTCAATCTGCCCAAACTGTTTTATTCTCTCAAGAGATTGCTCTGCCATAGTAAAAGCCTCTCCTAAATATGCAAAACGGGCAACAGGGGCAAGAGCACGCATAGATAGAATATTTGCCCCGATAAGAGAGCCTACAGTAATATCTCCGTTTACAGTAAGGACTGCACCAGCAGCGTAAATTGCAACGCTCATCAATGATTGGACGCTTCGGCTAATGCTCTGGATAAGGTCCTGCTGTTCTGATACTGTGGCTCTTTTATCTAAAAAATCATCGCAGTTTTTCCCCCATTCATTGAGCATAAACTGATTATTGTCAAATAGACGAACAGTTTCCAAAGATTGATTTGCAGTGCTAAAAAGCCCGTTACCCTTTACAGATGCCTCTGTAACCTTGTTGAGATTTTTTTTAACTACCTGTCTGCTTATTATGCCAAGTATAAACATCAAAAACATAAAAATAAGTGTTATTGTGCTAAGAGTTAAAGATAGCCATGTTAAGACAGCTATAAATACAAAAGCAAAAGGGAGATCGAAAATCGCTGCTATGTTAGAAGTTTTATAAGCATCTTCAACTGTATTTGTCCCTTTTATGATCTCCTGTCTAAGTCGCTGTGGAATCCTATCTAAAAATTTCATCTTGCCATTAGTCAAGATTCCAAAAGTTCCTATCATCAACTCATAGTTTCTTTCAGCTCCAAGATAAGCAGCAAGAGATGATCGTGCTTTTCTAAATCCAAATTCAAGTAATATAGCTATACATACACCAATTGTAAGTGTGTATAGAGTAGCATCAACGCCATGAGATACATAACGGTTAAGAAGTTGAATAATGTAAAGAGAAGAGGCAAGACCAAGAAAGTTGACAAAAAACGAGGCAAAGATAAGTTCAATAGTAATAATAGGGTGCTTTTTTAGGCGGAGCAGCAGTTCACTCATGGAGAAGTTCTCCTTACTCGTTTTTGTTAAACATCTCTAAATCTATATTTCCCATAACCTCAAGTAGGGCGAACATTCCAAAAGAGATATCTATTTTTGCAGCGTAACTATCACTTTTAGCATTTATAAGAGATGTTTCACCAGCGAGAATATCCATCAATGAACGATTGCCTAAATCTCTCTCTTCTCTTGCAAGTTTTAAAAATGCTGCCGTTAAATCTGCCTGCTCACTTAAAGTTTGAGTTGTTATTTCTGCTGTTTTAAGCCTCTGCCATGCACCACGGGCTATTTTTTCAATAACCTTCTCTTTGTCTGCAACCAAGTTCTTCTCTTTCAACATTGTCTCTCTTGCAGCTCTTATCTTGTTATTTTCTATCAGCCCTAAATTTATCTTTTTTTTAAGCATCACGCTTGCTTTATACTCTTTGACATTTCCAAATGTTGCGTTGTAGTTGTCTGAAACATCTCCTTCAAGTGCAAACTCAATATCTGGAAATAGAGCCTTATTTTTTTCACTCCTGATATCAGTTTCAACAACAGATTCTCTATTTTTTGCTAAAAGAATCTCAATATTATTATTTTTTGCAATATTAACTACTGATTCAAGAGTTTCAGGAATAGAGAGCATATTATAAGGTTCAATCGGTTGCATTTTAGATATATCTTCTGGAAGAGTGCCAAAAATTTCTGAATAACCGCTTTCTGCTAAACTGTATTCACCTTCATTTCGCTGACGTCTTGACATAGCACCAGCAAGTTGAGATTTAGATTGAAGAACATCAGTTGTATAACCATAACCTTCAGCAACGCGAATCTCTTCAAGACCAGTTTGACGGCGTATATTAGCCTCTGACTCAATAGAGTATTGAAGCACAACGTATGCTCTATGAAGTCTCTGGTACGCTATAGCTGCATCAACTATTAATTGCTGATAAGCCTTCTTAAGGTTTAACTCTTGTTCCGTAAGTTGACGTCTTGCCTTATCAACCGCTGCGTCAGTTTTACCAAAATCCCAAAGAAGTTGGGTCAATTTTAATTTGCTTTGGTTGTATTGTTCAGGAATTGTCTCTTCATACTCGTCTTCTCTTCCAGCCTCAAGCGTAAGTTCAAGCTCTGGATAACGGGCGCCAAGCCTTACTCTTATCTGCTCTTTGGCAGCTCTTACTGCTGCTTGGGCACTTAAAATACGCTCATTTGTTTTAAGAATTGGTTTAAGAAGGTCATAAAAATATTGATTTCCAGAGATTTCAGTTATGGTTAGAGTCGTTGATTCAGAGTGTTTAGAATCTAAATTTGTTTTATCTTTATCTGTTTTATCTTTGGAGTCTGACGCAAAAGATTCTGTGAGACCTAAAGTTAAAAAAACTATTGAGCATAATAAGTATATAAGAGAAATTTTTATCTGTTTGAAAAACATAGTTTACCTGATTAAAAAATATTATAAATTATTGGAATAACAGTTATTTTAGTTAATAGTAACCTACTTTTGTTCTATTTTATCTTTATCAGTTGTAGAACTCTTTTCAACTCCAGATTGTTCAGGCAGAAGAGGATATTGAGGCTGATTATCGCCAACTGGGTCTAACGAGATTCCATTTGTAGTAAATTTTTTCCATATAGCACTCCAAATTTTCCCCCTTAAAGCAAATTGGTTTTTCCAGTTAGATACCCATACACGAACTACATACTCTGCAACCCAGCTATTTCCAAGTGCCTTAGTTCCAAGAAATGCCTGAGCAGCAGGCTGAATAGCAGTTGCATCTGGAATGCTGTCAATCACCTCTTTTAGGTATTTTAGAACTTTTTCTGGTTCATGCTGAGTAGATATCTGTATAGGAATATCTATACGAATGCTATTTTTAGAGTAGTTTACAACTACCGCATTGGCAACAATACCATTTGGAATTGCAACAACATGGTTAGTAAGGGTTTGAAGCCTAACAGTACGCCATGTCATATCAACTACATTAACAGCATCAATATCTTTAACTTTAATCCAATCTCCTATTGAAAAGGGGCGTTCTAAATTGATTATGATACCAGAGAATATGTTGGCAATATTTCCCTGTATAGCCAAACCTATAATCATTGTAAAAAGACCGCTTGTAGCAAGAAGACTTGTAAGCGTTTGATTCCACACAAATGCAACAATAGCAAAAAAGGCAAATAGATATACAATAGCTGATGCAAAATGGCGAATAAGATTTGGTACTTTTCGTTTAGTGCGGTTTTCTAAAGGGTTCCAAAGAAAACGTACCATTGCAATGTTTAGAAGTCTTGCTGCCATTATCCACCAACACATATCATATCCCATTATCAACTTTTGTATGTAGTGAACAGATATATTATGGTTGATGGCATAGTTGACAGAAAGATTCCCTA
This sequence comes from uncultured Desulfobacterales bacterium, assembly GCA_964425195.1. Lineage (GTDB taxonomy): Bacteria > Desulfobacterota > Desulfobacteria > Desulfobacterales > Desulfobacteraceae > Desulfamplus. The sequence goes on along the minus strand of CAYRLG010000015.1, from coordinate 43,785 downwards.
TAGATAGAAGAAGAAGAGGCCAAAAAGCTATTCTGATAAACCATGATGATGTTAGCCAAAATAGCCCCTTAAGCCGTCTATCCATAAGCCATGCTACAATACTTCCAACAAGCCCAAATATACCAATATAGACAAGATACTCATTAGGAACAAGTGATCTGAAGTCAATTCTATCTTCGCTAAAAACAATACCATAGTCAATTCGTGAAAAATCGGGATCTGTAGAGCCATAGCCAACGTACATTGGAATACCCAAAGAAGATGTTGTAAAAATCCTCTGTGATATCCACGCCTCATCAATTCTCCAGCCAAGAGCAGGATTAAGTGCACGTTTAGAGTTTATCTGTCGTCTCAAAGTCATCTGTTTATCAAAGTTCATACCAAGAGTATCAACAACGTAAATAACATTATTACGATTCAGGTTTTTATGGTGAAATGAGAGCCCCATTAATCTTTTTCCATAGATCAACTTAGTATCCAAGAAATCGAGAGCAAATCGTCCTTTCACACGGTAAAGTTGGAACGATATTCCCTTTTGTTCAGAGCTTTCAATAGGCTCTATTAGCTTTATCTCTTTAGCATCGTTTTTAATATCATCAATACCATTTAAGAAATCAACATCTGCTGGATTAAATTTGCCTCTGTAACGAAACCATATAGATAAGTCAAAAACAGCACTGCGATCTTTAAGGTTTATATCTGTAATCTCATAAACCTCGATACCAGTGTATATAACATTGGTTTTGTACATGAATCGATCATTTACATAGAGCATTCTGCCACTTTTGATCTCCTCAAAATAGTTGACAGAGCTGCTGCTTTTGATTGGTTGAAGTTGGGTTGGGGCAGCAATGATATTGTGACCATTATAGATACCAACCTGTACAGGTTTACGCTGCCTATCTTGAGGTGAAAACCATGTTTTACCAGTCACGCCATCAGGTGCAGTTTCAGGGGTTATAAGTGAACTCAAGTAGTTTATAATTATAGAACGACACTTCTCTACAGATGGTTTATCTTCTGATTCATCTTTTAATATACCAATAAATGCCATCTTTGCTGCATCATAAGCATAGCCTGCTATCCAGTCTGGAGGCATACCAAACTTCTCCATATAGCGATTTTTGAACTGTTGAGCTTTTTCTCCTGCTGTATCGTAGAGAAGAGGAGCAGACATGACAATTCCATTGGTATATCCAGCAACTTTATCTTTATCCTTTACAATACTTTCAATTGCATCTCTAAAACCTGCTGTTGCAACGACATCTGTTCCAACTATAAGATTTTTAATACCAGCATCTCTTACTTGAACTACAAAGTTGGCAGCAGAAAATGTATCACCGGCAAAAAATATAGTCCCCATATCCTTTAGGTCTTTAATTTGAGTTACAAGTTCGCTAATTGATTGAACAGGATTTTTGGAATCAAATTCATATTGATAGTGAATTTGAGTTCCAAACCTTGCATAAACAGAGGTAAAGCTCTCTGCCATATTTTTTTCATTGTCAGACGAACCGTGAATTATAGTAACTATTTTGTTGCCAAGAACATTTCTTGTATAGTTAGCAATAAAACCGGTTTCAATATTTGAATCTGTAACTGTTGAGAATATATTGGGATATTTATTGATATTATCAGCAGTGGTTGCTGTAGATGAGATGTTAATAAGAGGTATATTAGCTTTTTCATATATTTTATTGATAGAGTCAACCATTTCGGGTTCTATGTAACCTACCACAGTAACCATCTTCTCCTCTTTAAGCAGCGTTTCAGCAGATTTTACAACATCTTCAGCACTGCTTTGGATGTCTGCTTTTTTAATTTCAACTCCTAAATTTTGTCTTGCAACTGCTTTATTTGCGTTGACTTCATCAACTAAAATACTGATGCCACGCTCCATTGCAGCTCCAATACCATATTTTGCACCTTCAAACGGAGCATATATTCCTATGTGATACACCTCACCGTCAGAACGGAACAATGTAGTTTTTACAATTAATGAACCAATTGTGCTTAAAACCACAATAAAGAGAATTATTATTGTTAATCGGTACTGTTGTTTCACTGTGACTCCTTGAAAAGTTTTTAATGAGTAGAGTAGTTGAAATATGGTTATTGTTTTTATTAATTTTAATTAAACCTATAGCAACAGTTTTTGTCAAGTAATCAACATTAGAATTTACCTTGACTTAAAATAGTACGTTTGATTATAACAAATTTAAATAAAAAATATCGATTATGAGGTTGGGCAACATGCTAAATTTATTTAAATTGTTTAAACAAACTAAGAGAGCCGTTGAACGTGTACCTGTTAAAATGCTTGTTCCAGTAGAGGTTCTGTTTCAATATCATTATAATAATAGAGACTACACCGGATTACTAAAAGATATCAGTGTAAATGGTTTTGGCTTTTTTTCAGCTAACTATATTGAGCCGGGAAGAGATATTGAACTTGAAGTTATAGTAGAGTGTAAAGTTCCAGATGTGGATTTTAGGTGGGTAGCTTTAAAGGAGAGGGCAACTATAAAATGGATAGCAATTAACCACTCTGCAAATCTTATAGATTATGATGTTGGATGCGAATTTATCCTACCTCCTGACGAGAGTCGTCAACAGCTTGCAAAAGTACTAAATCATGTATTGGTAAAATCTAAATAATTCTGAGTTTATTAACAAATAAAATTTTTTTAAGGAGAAATAGCTATGGATATTGGCATCCTTCTTTCTCATCACGCAAAATATCGTCCAGATCATACAGCTTTTGTTTGTGGTGATGAGCGTTTTAATTATCGTGAGTTCAACAGATATGTTAATAGACTGGCTAATGCTCTTTTGAATTCTGGGCTTAAAAAAGGGGACAAATTCGCAACCTTGTTGCCTAATTGTGTTGTGCTAATGGCTGCATATTGGGCTGCTGCAAAGACAGGACTTGTAATTGTACCCTCCAGCACCATGCTAAAAGAGAGTGGTCTTTCATCTCTTCTCCAAAGCTCAGATACTTTAATGGTAATTGCAGATGCCTCTTTTGCAGATACGTTGGATATCATCAGAGGCGACCTTCCATATATTAAAGATGATCGCTATATTTTAGTTGGTCTTAAGAAAAACAGGAAAGGTTTTAAATCCTATGATGATTTTATAGCAGACTCATCTGAGGAGAATCCAGAAGGGGTTATTTTAGATGACAATGATATCTACAACATTATGTATTCAAGTGGTACAACAGGAGAACCTAAAGGTATTGTACATACTCATTATGTAAGGGCTATGTATTGTACAATCTTTTCTTCATCATGGAGAATGACTCCAGAGAGTGTTGTACTCCATGCAGGTGCAATTGTATTTAACGGAGCAATGCTTGATCTTATGCCTTGGATGTTCTTGGGGGCTACCTATATTCTCCATAAAACATTTGACCCAGAACAGGTAATTCGAGATATTGAAAGAGAAAAGGTGACACATATTGTTATGGTTCCAGCTCAGATCATGGCAATACTAAATAGTGATGAGTTTTCACCTGAAAAATTGGCATCTTTAGAGATGATACATAACGTGGGGGCACCGCTCCTTATGGAGTATAAACATCGTTTAAATAAAGTGCTGCCGGGTGTATTCTATGAACTTTATGGATTAACAGAAGGGTTTATGACCATTCTTGATAAGCATGATGCTATCAGAAAAGTTGGTTCTGTAGGTGTGCCTGCACCATTTATGTCAATGCGGATTTTACGCCCTAATGGAGAAGAGTGCTTACCAGGAGAGATTGGAGAGATATGTGGTAAAAGCCCCATGATTATGGCTGGATATTACAATCGTCCAGATTTAACGCAAAAGGCTATTATCGATGGATGGTTACATACAGGCGATCTTGGATATGTTGATGATGAAGGATTTTTGTTTCTTGTTGATCGTATGAAAGATATGATTATCTCAGGTGGAGTAAATGTCTATCCTAAAGATATTGAAGAGGTGGTCATTCAGCACCCAGAGGTAAATCAGGTTGCAGTTATTGGTATTCCTGATGATAAATGGGGAGAGGTACCTATAGCTGCGGTAGTTCCAGCACCTAATTCTGAATTAGAACCTAATACATTGATTAAGTGGATTAATGACAGAGTTGATGCTAAATTTCAGCGAGTGCATGATGTAATGTTTATGAAGGAGTTTCCTCTTAATGTGGCTGGAAAAATTCTAAAACGTGATATGAGAAATATGTACAAATCAAATAAATGCTAAATGTATAGAGATAAAAAACATACTCTCTTAGAATTGATGTTGTCTAAGTTATCAAAGTATTGACATATTATTGGATAATGGTATATTGCTTCGTTCAAAAAAAGATTGGTTAAAAATAGTACTTGCGGAAACCAAATGGTTTCCATTATTTTTGAAAAAAATATATGGGGTTAAATAAATGATCTGTACAACTGTAAGAAATGGTGATGAATGTGTTTTTATGTCTGCCAATGGCTGTAAATATAACGGAGGAGAGTGCAAGCCTATAGTAGAGCGGTGTGAGGGATGTCAGAGAGTTGTGGAAAACGCTAATGGAAAATTTTGTGCCGCAGCTCCAGAACCTTCAATTAAGTGGAAAAATGGTATCTGTAACCTTGCAACACATGAAAAAGTTGTTGTTGAAGTTAAGAAACAGAAGCTCAATCCAATTAAGGCATCAAAAAGAAAATAATTCCAGCTATATATCAGGAAACCTATTTACAATGAATCCTCTTGCCGTAGAATTAAATGCTATTATAGAAAAAATAAATCCCTATGTTTTTGAGATGTTATCCGAAATGGGTAAAAAACTCTATTTTCCTAAAGGGATATTGACTCAGAGTGCTGAAGCCAAACAAAAAGCTCATAAAATAAATGCCACTATAGGTATAGCAAAGCAGAATAATAAAGTGATGGCTTTATCCTCTGTTACAGCTCTTATTAATGGCATTGCACCTGATGATTTTCTTCCCTACGCCTCATCGTTTGGCATACCTGAACTTAGAGAGAGATGGAAAAGTGCTCTTTTCCAAAAAAATCCTTCTCTTAATGGAAAGCAGATAAGCTTGCCAGTAGTTACAGGAGGTATCACCCATGCAGTAAGTACTTTTGCTGATTTATGGATTGACGCTGGCGATACCGTCATATTACCTGATATGATGTGGGGTAACTACAGCATGACCTTTGGTGTCAGAAATCGTGCCAAAATTGTCCAGTATAACACCTATACACCTGATTTAAAGCAGATGGATATTGACGCATTTGAAGCAATCATGCTCCAAGAGGCTTCTAAAAATAAGAAAATTATTACTCTACTCAATTTTCCTCATAATCCTACGGGATATACTGTCTCTGTTGAAGAGGCAAATAGGATAGCCAATATTATAATAAACATTGCTAAAGGTGGAACTAATGTTGTTGTAGGGTGTGATGATGCCTATTTTGGTCTATTTTTTGAAGATAAGACTATGAAGGAGTCTCTGTTTTCACTATTTGCTGGAGCTGATAAACGACTTGTTGCTGTAAAGTTGGATGGGGCAACTAAAGAAGATTATGTTTGGGGGCTTCGTACCGGTTTTGTAACTTATGGAATCGGATTGGATTTATCTTCCACAAATTTTAGCTGTTGTGGTGAAGAGTCTGGTTTAAGCGATCTTTACTTAGCCTTGGAGAAAAAAACTGCTGGATGTATAAGAGGTTGTGTCTCTAATGTTTCTCATCTTAGCCAATCAATTGTACTCAAATCTATGGAGAATGAGAAATACCCTGAATATAAACAGGAAAAATTTGATCTGCTTAAATCAAGAGCCGTAACAATAAAAGAGGTATTAAAGTCTTCTGAATACGATGGAGCTTGGGATGTATATCCATTCAATTCTGGTTATTTCATGTGCATACGCCTCAAAGATGTTGATGCTGAGACATTACGTTTACACATGCTAAATAAATATGGTATTGGTCTTATCTCAATTGGTAGTAACAATATAAGAGTTGCATTTTCCTGCCTTGAAAAAGAGCAGGTAAAAGAGCTTTTTGATATGGTTCTTCAGGGAATCGACGACTTAAGAAAAAATCAATCATAATTTACACACATCAAAAAAAGTCCCCTTGCTGGAGCAGTTGCACCGGCAAGGGTTCTATCTTTTGCATTTAGGATATCTTTGAAAGCATCGACAGTTATTCGTGATAATCCTACCATCACAAGTGTGCCTAATATATTTCTCACCATAAAACGTAAAAAACCACTTCCTCTAATCTTAAATACAAGATGTTTGTTAGAATTTATATTGTTATTGCCTATAAGATAGCTTTTTGTATCTCTTAGGTAACTGTAGTTTTTTTCATAACAGTCCATCTGTGCATTATATATTGTTCTGATCGTATGTTCTCTTGGACTTCCACTTGCCTCAAATGATTTAAAATCATGATCACCAATAAGCATTGCACAACATCTATTTATTTTTTCAATATCAAGAGGTATCTTTATATGCCAGATATAATCTCTTCCCACAGCATAATTAGTATCACTGTTTAAAATATGATAGTGATACTCCTTTGAAAGAGCACTGTATCGTGCATGAAAGTTAGGAGAGACGATATGGCACGATCTTATTACAATAGGAGTTTTTATTATACTGTTAAGTCCTTTTAACAAATTTTTAGGAGAGATCTCTGTATTGGCATGAAAATTTGCAACTTGACCCATCGCATGGACTCCGGCATCTGTTCTGCCTGAGCCAGTAATTCTAATTGGTTGATTAAGAATAAGGGATATTGCTTTTTCAAGCTCTCCTTGAACTGTTAAGCCGTTTTTCTGAACCTGCCAGCCAGCAAAACCTGTTCCATCATATTCTATTATAAGTTTGAAATTTTTTTTCATCTGTTTTGCTTTCTAAGAGATTCTACCTTTAAATTATTACAATTTTGTTGCCCAATTTCTCTAAGTTATCTTTAAATTAGATGTCAATAATATCTTTTTTATTGTAATCAGAATAGTAAGATAGACAATCTATCCTGGGCTTTGATTGGCTCAAGATAAAATATTTAACCAGATCGTAAAGCTTACTGCCGAGAGCATAGTGCAGGCAGAGAGGGCTGCAACTGCAAAATCTGGATCTCCATCCATCTCCTGTGACATGACATAGACCATTGTTGCAGTAGGAGATGCAAGCAATATTAATGCTGGAAGGTATTCAGATGGAGGAATTGAGAACAGGTAAAATAGTAAAACTCCGATCCCTGGCATTAAAATTAATTTGAAAAAACTTATCTCTACGATCTGCAACATGTAAGAGCAGATTACTTTAAACGAAATTGTTGCGCCTATCAAAAGTAGAGCAAGAGGTAATGCCATGCCACTTAAGATAGATAGTGTTCTGTCAACAAGCATAGGTAGTGGTATCTCAGATAGAGAAAAGATTATTCCACCTATTGCAGATAAAATTATGGGATGCCTTACAATTGCTCTAAGATTTGCTGCTAATATCTCTTTTTTTGTCTGTTGTTTATATTTTCGAGAATTACTATTTGAATCTAAAGAGCTATCTATTCTATCATTGTTTTCATATTCTACGTTTTCATATTTTACAGAACTATCTCCATTGCCTGAGTACAACTGTAAAACAGCAACTGCTAACATGTTTTGCAGTATCATTATAAATCCTGCAAATATACTGGCATTTGCAAATCCTGAATCACCAAGGTAGTAAAATACAACTGCAAGACCTATATATCCAAAATTTCCATGAAAGGAACTTTGAATAAAGGTGCCTTTCATTCTTTTTGGAATATTAGATATTGCTGTCACAAGCCATGCACTACCTGCCACGATAAAAAGAGATGTAAATGTTATAAATAAAATTTTTATATTGAACTCATCGTGAAATGATGCTTTTGCAACAGCACTAAATATCATCGCAGGAATCGCAATGTAATAGACAATCTTGTTTGCAGGTACAAGAAATGAAACTGGCATAAACTCTCTTTTTCTTATCAACCAGCCAATAAAAATTATCAAAAAAATTGGTATAATTGTTGAAAATATCTGCATGGGATTATTAAACCTCAATTACGCTTCTATTATAATTGTAAATTTTTTAATAAGACAGTGTGTTACTTCTCCTTTGATTTTATCAATTTATGGATAAAATCAAAGGGTAATGCCTTACTTTAAAAATGTATATGTTGCAATGTTTTTTTATTGCACAGAACAGTGGTATTAGATATTCTTCAAAAAAGCAGATAAATCTAACACTTTAAAAATTTTGATGAATCACTATGACAATAAGAGGGAGCAGATAAGGAAAATACCATGGCACTATGGGATAAGGTAAAAGCCGAATTTGTTGATATAATTGAGTGGATTGATGACTCGTCTAATACGATGGTTTACCGATTTCCAAGGTATGACAATGAGATTAAATATGGTGCACAGCTTATTGTTAGACAATCACAAGCCGCTGTATTTGTTCAAAGAGGGCAGATTGCAGATATATTTCCATCTGGACACTACACTTTAGATACCGATAACTTACCAATTCTCTCAACTCTTGCTGGATGGAAATATGGTTTTCATAGCCCTTTTAAGGCAGAGGTCTATTTTGTTAATCTAAAAAATTTTACTAACCTTAAATGGGGTACAAAAAATCCCGTTGTTTTACGAGACCCTGAGTTTGGACCAGTAAGACTTCGGGCGTTTGGAACTTATGTTGTCAAAATATCTGAACCCGCACGCTTTATAAGGGAAATTGTTGGAACAGATGGACATTTTACTCTCGAAAAGGTGACGGAACAGCTTAGAAACCTTATTATTACACGCTTTTCTGATCTCTTAGGAGGTAGAAATATCTCCATACTTGATCTTACATCAAGTTATGATGAACTCTCTTTAGTTTTAACAAAAATTATATCGCCTGAATTTTTAGAATATGGGCTTGATATTACAAAACTACTTGTTGAAAATATCTCCTTTCCCACTGAAGTTGAAGAGGCAATGGATAAAAGAAGCAGTATGGGAATTGTTGGAAATTTAGATAATTACTTTAAGTTCCAAAGTGCTAATGCAATGGAGTTAGCTGCAAATAACCAGGGAGGAGATTCTGCATCTGGTGTAGGAATGGGGATGGGATTTGCTATGGCAAATCTTATGGCAGAGTCGATGAAAAGCAACTCTGGTCAAGGGGATGGTAATTTCCCTTCTATCTTAACTCCACCAGCACCTCCAGCAATAGAACCGGTTGTGGAATACTATATTGCAGGAAAAGGTAAAAGAGTTGGTCCGCTGGAACTTAAAGTTATTATTAGAAATATCAGAAAAGAGAAAATTAAGCCAACTACGCTGATATGGAGGCAAGGGCTTGACGGTTGGCAGAGAGCAGATACTATCGAAGAGATGAGAGCCTCATTTAAAAGTGTTCCCCCACCACTTCCTAAATTTGACTGAAAAAGCCAATATTTAACTGAATTCAGGAAATTTTCTAATATGGCAAAATGTATTAACTGTGCAGCTCCACTTCCTTCTAATTCTATAGAGTGTGAATATTGCGGCAGTAGGAATGATACTGATCTTAGAGGTGTTCACGACTTTACTACAGAAGAGCCTCTATCTGAACGGATATGTCCTAAGTGTAATATTAAACTTCAAACTATTGATCTTAAAATAGATGGAAAATTTCTAATTGAACGGTGTGAGGAGTGTTTTGGTCTTTTTTTTGATCCCGGAGAGCTTGAAACTCTTCTTGATGTATCGGTAAAGCATGTTTATAACATCAATCTGAAAAAATTGGATAACATAAATTTAGCAATGAGACCAAAAGAGAGCAAGGTTGTATATATCAGATGTCCAGTCTGCTACAATTTTATGAACAGAATAAGTTTTGGAACAAAAAGCGGTGTTATTGTAGATAGATGTAAAGAGCACGGAATCTGGCTCAATGCTGGTGAGTTACGTCACCTGTTTGAGTGGAAAAAAGCAGGGGGAGAGCTTCTACACGAACAGAGAGAGAATGAAAATAGGAAGATGGAAAAACGTGAACGGGAGAGAAAAGAGCGGAAAAAAGATGAATATCAGAATAGAGCAATTGATTTATCCTGCTACTCTGTGTCAAATAGAGATTTCCGCTCTCAAAAAAATGATATGGATTTAATTGATCTGCTTAAAGCAGTGGTGTCATGGCTGCGTTAAGTCGCATCAATATTTAACCCTAAAGATGGTGATGCCCATGTCCGCTACATCCCCCATTATGGCTGTGAGATATACAGGTCATTTTTGGGGTAAATTTATCAAGTCGTTTCTCTTTAAGTAATTGAAGATTAGTATGAACCGTACCTTCAACTGCACGAAATACTTCCATTCCCGCATTTACAAGTTTTTTTAATGCCCCATCTCCAATACCACCAACTACAATCACATCAGCAGTTATGTTACCCATAGCTTTAAGAGGTTGGCAGTTGCCGTGAGAGTGCTCTTTGTCAAGATTGGTGATGACTTCATAATCTCCTGTATCGCTATCTACAATAACAAAAAATGGTGCAGAACCAAAATGGTTATAAACAGAACCAGTAAGACCAAGTTCACTGTTTGACGGAAAAACAACTTTCATTGTAAAACTCCTTATTATCAAATAGAATTTCTTCAATATTGTGGTTTAACCTATAAAAAGAGGTTTTGCCATTTGGACATATTTTTTTACAAATTTAAATATCCAAATATTTATGAGCTTTATATTGGTTCATCTCTAATATTGTCAATATTTTTTACAGAATCAAAATCAAAGGTAACTAAATTTTTATAATAGCAAGCCTCTTCTATTTTTCCTCTCTTAATACAGCCTTTACTGTAAATATCGCATTTATAACGTAAAACTCTTATAGCAGCCTCTCTTTGGGTTGCAGTAAGAGTTCTATTTTGAGTTGAGTTGGTAAGCAGATTCAGTATTGAACGTATCCTGTATTTGTCCAAAGAGTGATTTGATGATAGTTGATCATAATGCCCACCTTTTTTAATAATACAAGGTTTATCAACAAGCCATATTGGCATATCCAAAGCTGTACGAAGCCAGAGATCGTAATCTTCACATGCTTTAAGAGTTTCGTCAAAAAAACCTTTAATATCAAAAAATTCTCGCCTCATCATAACTGCTGATGGGCTGACAAGGCATAGGTTCAGTGATGGTTCAAATATCATACCAGATAACTTTTTATGTTTATGTTTTGGATTTACCCTTTTACCGTTACGTAGCCAAATCTCTTCGGTTTGACAAATCATAGCATCTGGATTTTTACAAAAAAAATCGACTTGGCACGATAGTTTATCTGGCATCCAAAGATCGTCTGAATCTAAAAATGCTATAAAATCGCCACTGCTGTGTCTTATGCCAAGATTTCTGGCAGCACTTACTCCTCTATTTTCCTGTCGCAAGAGAGTTATAGCTCTCTTATATGGCTCTACAGGTTTTATATTTGTAAATGGCTTAAGAAGTTCATAGGTGTTATCAGTTGACCCATCATCCACTACAATTATCTCAACTAAAGATTTACGGCTATTTATAGATGAATTAAATTCATTAGTATCTGACTGTTTATGAAGATTTTGGCTATTACGCTGTGAAGATAGGTAGTAATTTTGTTCAAAAACTGATTTTATTGCGTCAAGAACGCACCATGCTCTATTGAATGTAGGAATAATTACACTTACTGTATCTGACATCTAACCTTCCATTTGTTCTTTTTTAAAAAAATAATAGATTGAAATGATCGTGAAATAATGAAGAGAGTTATCAAGCCAATTTGTTTCATAACTCTCTTAGATTCATCTATTACTTGACTTGAGTTTCAAAATCAACTATTCATCACAGCATAATAGTCGGATGTAGTCATATTTAATGAATTACATTCAGTGTCTCCCCTCTATGATGTGGGGTCTTAAGATAAACAGAACAATTTCAGATAACTTAAATATTGACCATCTGAAATAATTAAGAGGAGTTTATGGCAAGGCTTAAACTGAAGGAACATCTAATCAACCGAGACTGGTGCAAAGGGTGCGGAATATGTGTCCACTTTTGCCCTAAAAAAGTCCTTGAGCTTGATTCCCAAGAAAAAGTTGTTGCAGCAAGACCAGAGGATTGCATCTGTTGCAAACTTTGTGAGCTTAGATGCCCTGATCTTGCAATTGAGTTGATAATAGAGCAATCAGACAAAAATGCAATCAGCACGAGTGAAGATATAATCAACACAAGTGAACAGGATGATTGAAAATGACCGACAATATTAAGAGTGATAATACTGATATTAAAATCAATAGTAATATCAAATTTGTTCAGGGAAATGAGGCATGTGTTGAAGGTGCTCTCTATGCAGGCATAAATTTTTTTGCGGGATATCCTATTACCCCTTCTACTGAAATTGCAGAGCTTCTATCTAAACGATTACCCGAACAAGGTGGAAAATTTATACAGATGGAGGACGAAATTGCATCTATGTGTGCAATTATAGGAGCTTCATTAACAGGTCACAAGGTTATGACCGCTACAAGTGGACCTGGTTTTTCTTTAAAACAGGAGGCACTTGGATATGCTTGTATGGCAGAAATTCCCTGTGTTATTGCAAATGTGCAAAGAGGAGGACCATCTACAGGTAATCCTACACATGTAAGCCAAGGCGATATCTATCAGGCACGTTGGGGAACTCATGGAGATCACTCAATTATCGCACTAACTGCCTCTAACCACCAAGATGTCTTTTCGGTAACTGTAGATGCTTTCAATCTTGCAGAGACTTACCGTACACCTGTAATACTTCTGTTTGATGAAGTTATTGGGCACATGAGAGAGAAGCTCGTGGTTCCTGAAAAAGGTGAACTTCCTATTGTTGATCGCTTAAGAACTTCAGTGAAAAAAGGTGTTGATTATCATCCATATTTGCCAAGAGAAGATGGACGTCTTCCTATGTCAGATTTTGGAGGTGCGCATCGATATAATGTAACTGGACTTTTCCATGATATGTGGGGGTTTCCCTCTAATAATCCAAAAGTTGTTCGTGAGCTTTTACATCACCTTATTGATAAAATTGAAAATAATGTCCATGCAATTACAAGATATAAAGAACACTATTTAGAAGGTGCAGAATATATATTGATCTCTTATGGCTCTTCTGCTCGATCTGCTATTCATCTTGCTAAAAACAGGCGTGAACGTGGTCAAAAGGTTGGGGTGCTGGAACTTCAATCGATCTGGCCATTTCCGGAGGAGTTGGTACGAGAAAAGTGTGCCAACGCAAAGGCTGTTATTGTTGTTGAGATGAATATGGGACAAGTTATGAAAGAGGTCAAAGCGTGTGTTGACAATCCAGCTAAAGTTTTCCTTGCAAATCGTATTGACAATAAATTGATTACACCAACTAATATTAAAACGCTCCTGCGAATGATTCAGGGTAGAGGAGTATAAAAATGGCAATAAAAGATTATATAAGGCAGCGATATTTTCCTCAGATGTGGTGTCCTGGGTGTGGACATGGCACTATCCTTAATTCGCTTTTAAGAGCTGTAGATGAGTTAGGAATTGATAAAAACAGCATTGTAATGACATCTGGTATTGGATGTTCTGCACGTATTTCAGGTTATGTTGATTTTCACTCTCTGCACACACTTCATGGACGTGCATTGGCATTTGCAACTGGTGTTAAGTTAAGTAAGCCAGAACTGCAACTTTTAGTTCCTATGGGAGATGGAGATGCCTTAGCAATTGGTGGTAACCACTTTATCCATGCTGCAAGAAGAAATATAGATATTACAGCAATTGTTATGAATAACCGTATTTATGGTATGACAGGTGGACAATACTCTCCACTTTCAGGACCAGGTAAAAAGGCGACAACAGCACCCTACAAAACAATTGATAATGAGTTCGATATTGTAAATCTTTCAATTGCTGCTGGCGCCTCATTTGTAGCAAGAAGCACCACCTATCATGTATTAGAATGTATTGATATTCTTAAAAAAGCTATTACTCACAAGGGATTTGCAGTAGTTGAGATTCTATCACAATGTCCTACCCATTATGGCAGAAAAAATAAAGAGGGTGATGCTGTTCAGATGTTGGAGTTTCAGAAAAAAACAACAGCAAAACTTGGCTCAAAAGCGTTAGAAGAGGATCCTACACTCATTCCAAGAGGTATTTTTGTAGATATTGATGCTCCAGAATATTGTGAAGAGTATGATAAGATTGTACAAAAAGCCATGAATAATAGGAGTGGAGAAAAAGAACCTCTCAAGAATTTAGGTAATCAAGCCAATCAGAATTGTGATATGGCATGAAGAGGGATAATAAAAAATGAAGAGAACAAGATTTGTTTTTTCAGGTTCAGGAGGACAGGGTGTTATCACTGCTGCTATAATTCTTGCTGAAGCAGCTGTAATCTATGAAGGGATGAATGCCACCCAAACTCAAAGCTATGGTGCTGCGGCAAGGGGCGGTGCTACTAAAAGCGATGTTATAATATCAGATCAACCAATATACTATCCTGAAGTTAATCAGGCGAATATCCTTGTCTGTTTAACTCAAGAGGCTTACATCAGCTACTCTTCAATCATCAGACCCGGAGGACTTGTATTAACTGACTCAAGATTTGTAGTAACCACCAAAAAGGTTGATGCAAGACAGATTGAGGTTCCAATGTATGACAATGTTATGGCAAAGATAAAAAGACCCATTGTATTTAATATATGTATGCTTGGAGCGCTTCTTGGTATTACCGAGTTTGTTAGACCAACATCAATCATGGATGTTATCAAATCAACGGTGCCAAAAGATTTTATTGAGATGAATCAAAATGCTTTTGAACTTGGGATGGAACTTGGTGCTCACTATAATGAGTAGAATATGAAACTATTATTGGGCACTCAATACTTTGTCTATTTTGCAGTTAGAGGTATTGTACTGCCCTTTTTCAATCTTTTTTGCCACCATCTCGGTTTTTCAGGATTTCAAATCGGAATTCTATCATCAGTGCAGACAGCATCAATAATGATCTTTCCGGTGTTATGGGCAATGGCTGCTGACAGATTTGATGCCCGTAAACCAATATTTTTGATCTGCACTGTTATGTCTTCACTGTTCTGGTCTCTCCTTTTTTTTACAGATAAGTTTTTACCAATTCTCTGTATTCTCGCTATTTACTCTGTTTTTTATGCCCCTATAATATCGTTTCTTGAAGCCTTTGCTATGGACATTCTTGGTAAAGATAAGAAAAAATATGGAAAATCAAGAGTTTGGGGTACTATCTCTTTTATTGTTGTATCGTTGATCATGGGAAAGACGCTATCTGTTTATCCAACAACTATTGTAATCCCACTCATTTTTGGCGGTATGGTGGTTCAATCAATATTCTCTTTTAAAATGCCAGACATAAAAATAGTAACCAAACAGAACTCACTATATTCCTCTTCTACCACACCAGTATCTATTAAAAAATCTGGTTACATGAGCTCTTGGTCAGATTTTAGACTATTTTTCTCTTACCATACTACTCTTTTTCTCATTGCAGCCTTCCTTATGTTGTTAAGTCATGGAGCTTATTATGGTTTTTTCTCCATATATTTAGAATCTCTTGGATTTAACACAGGTTTTATTGGGTTTGCATGGGCAGTTGCCTCCATTGCTGAAGTTGTTGTTATGGTTGGCTCTGGAAAGATATTTTCAAGATTTAATATTAAAACCGTTCTTGTTGTCTCTTGTATGGCTGCTTGTTTACGGTGGTTTATGCTATTTACAACTGCGTTAAATTTTGAAAGTTTTAATTTAGCACCTAATTTTTTTGGCTCTATTTCTAATAATGCCCTGATAATTCTTATTTCGCAACTTTTTCATGCTCTAACTTATGGATCATTCCATATTGCAAGTATTCTTGCTATTGATAGACTCTCTTTAAAGGGTACTACCTTTGGGCAAGCAGTAAATAATGCTGTGACTTATGGGGCTGGAATGATGACAGGTTTTTTTTTAAGCGGCATATTTTACGATGATTTTCAAAAACACATATTCCTTGTAAGCTCTCTTATTGCCTTTGCTGGCGGGATAATCATCCTCTATGTCCAATTTGATAGTAAAGAGATATAGGTCATATTTTTAGTTGAAAAAAAACTTTGAAAGTGTAAAGGTAATTTTAACCATAGAACTTTCTGTAATTTAGAATAATGAAAATCATAAAACTATTACAAAAATAACAAACTCTACTGATCCAAAAGGAGGAAAATTATGTTCAGCAACATGAAACTTGGCACTAAAATCGGGTTGGGTTTTGGAAGTTTAATCGTTATTGCTATGCTGCTTGGTGGAATGGCTGTTGTCAACATGAAAGGTGTTGCTATTGAATCAACCAAACTTGCTACTGAGTATGTCCCAGAAGTTGCAGTTGCAACTGAAATAAGTGGTGCTGCCACCAGACTTATGTATGCCATGAGAGGATATGGTTTTACTGAAGAGGAGCATTTTTATAAAGACGCTTTGTCAGAGGTGAAAATATTAGATTCTGTCATCTCAAAAGGTGATGAGCTTGTAAAAAATGCGATTCATTTAGAAAAATTAGATGACCAACTTGCTGTAATCAAAACAGCTCGAGATCAATACAAAGAGGCTATGGATTCAACCAAAGAGTTGATAGATGCGCTCAAATTAGGCAGGATAACATTAGAGAGCAATGCTGCAAATTATATTAAAAATAGCTCTGAATTTCTTGCAACTCAAAATAGTGCTTTTAAAAATGATCTCTCAGATAGGCAACAGAAAATAGCTTTTGTTGCTAAACTTGTGGATATAGGTTCTGAAGTGAGAGTATCTAATTTTAAGGCTCAAGCTCAAGATGACATGCAACTTATGCAAAAAGCCATTGAAAAGCTCAATACTGTTGTTCCTATAATATCTGACTTGAGAAAGAGTGTAAAAAGTGAAGACGATCATCGTAGAATGGATAATCTCGTAAATGCAGTGGTAGGCTATCAAGACGCAATGAAATCTTTTCTTACCGAGTTCAAAAAAGGTGTATCTGCCTCAGAGACAGCCATTGCTCAGTCAAAAGCTGAAATGGATAAAAATGCTACCCTTTATGTAACTAATTGTGATGAGTTTCTTAAGGGGCAGCAACAGAAATTGACCAAAGATATGATAGAGCGTCATTTGAAAATAACATTAACTAACGATGTTGTTGATCTTGGCAATGACATTCGTATTAAAGTAAATATGTCTCAAGTAAAACGTGATCCTCAAATAATAATTGAAGCAGATAAAAATTTTGGTAAGATTTATCAGAAATTAAAAGATATCCGCGATATCACAAGACAACAGGTAAATCTCGAGCAGCTCAACGCTGTTGAAGAGTCTGGAAAATCTTATCAGCAAGAGATGATGAAATTTCTTTCTGACTGGACAAAACTTCAAGATATTGGATCTAAACGAACAGTGTTTGGTAATGAACTTATCAAAGCCTGTGAAGCTCTCGCTGATGCAGGAATGGAGCAGACCACAAATATTGCCAATGGTGCTATGGATTCTCTTAACCACTCATCAACAATTATGATAATTGGTCTTGTACTTGCCTTAGTTATCGGTATTTTTCTTGCGTTTTACATCACAGTGAGTATCACCCGCCCAATAAGGCGAGTTATTGAAGGGTTAACTCTTGGAAGTCAGCAGGTGGCATCTGCCTCTGGTCAAGTCTCATCTGCAAGTCAATCATTGGCAGAAGGCTCATCACAGCAGGCTGCATCAATTGAGGAGACCTCATCTTCATTAGAAGAGATGTCCTCCATGACTAAACAGAACTCTGAAAATGCTGCTCAAGCAGATCTGCTTATGAAAGAGGCAAATACAGTTGTTGCAAAGGCTAATGACTCTATGAATCAGCTAATCATCTCAATGGACGATATCTCCAAGGCAAGTGATGAAACTTCAAAAATTATCAAGACCATTGATGAGATTGCATTTCAGACAAATCTTCTCGCCCTTAATGCTGCTGTTGAAGCTGCCAGAGCAGGAGAGGCTGGTGCTGGATTTGCAGTTGTTGCTGAAGAGGTGAGAAATCTTGCAATGCGTTCTGCTGAGGCTGCTAAAAATACAGCAAATCTTATAGAAGGTACTGTAACTAAAGTTAGGGATGGTTCTACTCTTGTTACTAAAACTAACGAGGCATTTACTCAAGTTGCCACAAGTTCTGCTAAAGTTGGTGAACTTGTAGGTGAAATTGCTGCTGCGTCAAGAGAACAATCAACAGGAATTGAGCAGGTAAATATTGCAGTTTCTGAAATGGATAAAGTTATTCAGCAAAATGCTGCAAATGCAGAAGAGTCCGCAAGTGCATCAGAGGAGATGAATGCTCAAGCTGAAACAATGAATGATTTTGTAAATGAGTTAGTTGGACTTGTTGAAGGAAGTGCCGCAGCTTTAGGAGCACGTAGAGTAAGAAATACATCATCTTATAAAACTAAACCCCGAGCTAAATCTGTAAAGGCTCTTGGTCAGTCAGGAAAAACTAAACAGCTTGGTGCACATCCTAAAAAAGGAGAGGTAAGAGCTGATCAGGTTATTCCTTTTGATGACGATGATGACTTTACCAATTTCTGATTTTCAGTTCAGAATATTGGTTGGTTAACTAAATCAATATTTTTTAGATATTTATTTGAAAAAGTAGGAAAAAGAGGGGTTCAAAAAAGTTTGAACCCCACTTTGTTTTTAGAGTTTGGTTACGTTTAAATTGGAGGAGATAAGGCAATATGAGTCAGGATAGAGAAATTAATGACAGAGGCTATTATGGTGAATTTGGTGGATCGTTTATACCTGAAATTCTTGTATCAACTTTTGATGAACTTAAACGGCATTTTCGTGAAATTAAAGATGATCCTGCGTTCTGGCAAACCTATTCAGACCTTATGTCAAACTATTCATGCAGACCAACCCCACTTACATTTGCCGAAAACCTTACACAACACTTTGGAGGGGCAAAGATATATATAAAGCGGGAAGATTTAAACCATACAGGTGCTCATAAAGCAAATAATGTTATGGGGCAGGGGCTTTTGGTAAAAAGAATGGGTAAAACCCGTGTAATTGCAGAGACAGGGGCTGGTCAGCATGGAGTTGCAACAGCTACAATGGCTGCAAAATTTGGATTGGAATGCACCATTTATATGGGAGAGGTTGATGTAAAACGTCAGCGTCCTAATGTCTTTTGGATGGAGCAGATGGGTGCAACTGTAATACCCGTGACTGATGGAACTCGGATATTAAAAGATGCCATTAATGAGGCGTTTCGAGATTGGGTAACAAACATGGATAACACTCACTATGTTTTGGGAACTGCTTGTGGACCTCACCCTTTTCCCGAAATGGTCTCCTTTTTCCAGTCGATTATTGGAAAAGAGGCAAGGCAGCAGATACTACAGTTGGAGGGGAAACTTCCTACCCGCGTTTTTGCCTGTGTTGGAGGTGGTTCAAATGCAATGGGGCTTTTTCAGGGATTTCCTGATAAATCTGTAGAGTGTGTTGGGGTTGAGGCAGCAGGTCATGGACTTCATACAGGAAAACACGCTTCAAGGTTATGCTCTCCAGATGCTACAGTTGGAGTTGCTCAAGGATATAAAACTTACTTTCTTCAGAACAATGACGGTCAAATGAGAGAGACCCACTCAATTGCCGCTGGTCTTGATTATATAGGAGTTTCACCAATTCTCTCTAAAATGTACCAAAAGGGTGAGGCAAGGTTTGAGTCTGCTACAGATAAAGAGGTTATTGATGCTGTAAAACTTACCATGAAAAAAGAGGGAATAATACCTGCTCTGGAATCTGCTCACGCATTTGCAGGAGCTTTTAGAGAAGCTGCCGAACTATCATCTGATGAGATAATTATCATTAATCAATCAGGCAGAGGAGATAAAGATATATTTACAGTTGCAGATGCTTTTGCTGATCCAAAATGGAGAGCATTTATAAAAGAGAAGGCTTTTGATTATAGTCGTTAGTTACTGATGATAAATTTATCAAAAAAATATTAAATTCCAAAAAATATTAAATAAAATATAAAAATGGTGAAACCAATGCTTGAAAAATATATAGAACAACGTCTTAAAACAAAAGATATCCTTTTGATGACCCATATTGTTGTAGGCTATCCCTCTCTTGATGCCTCAATGGAGATTGTAAAGCAGATGGTTGAGGCTGGAGTTGATCTAATGGAGCTTCAAATTCCTTTTTCCGAACCTATGGCTGATGGTCCAGTTATTTTGAAGGCAAACCAAAAATCCCTTGAGGCGGGTACCACAGTAAGGCAATGTTTTGAATTTGCACAAAAGGCTGCAAGCCGTTTTGATATTCCTTTTCTATTTATGACATATTATAATATCCTTTATAAATATGGTATTCAAAATTTTGTAGAGGATATGACCAAAATAGGGATAAAGGGTGCAATTATTCCTGATCTACCACCGGAAGAGGGGGGGGAATATGCAGATGTAATGAAAAGTAACAACCTGTGCCCAATCTATATTTTCTCTCCTACCACAACCAATGAGCGGATGAAATACCTCTCATGTTGTGGAAAAGGTTTTATATACTGCATGGCACGAAAAGGTGTAACAGGCAAGGAGACCCAATTTTCTGATGACCTTAATGAATATATTGGAAGATGCAGAGCAAATACTGATCTTCCAATAGCAGTAGGCTTTGGAGTGAAAGACAAAGCTGATGTAGATTACCTAAAAGCTAAGGCTGACATTGCAATAATTGGCTCTCAAACCATTAGGGTTGTAGAAGATAATGGAATTGAAGCTATAGGTGATTTTATCAGAAGGATTATAGCTTGATACTCCTCTTTATAAAGGTTTATCGATCTTTTAGCCGTGCGATTTATAAACTTTGTCGCTCGGCTAAAGTTATAAATAGAATCTAAAAAGTGGTAGTGGGACAGACCAGTTAAAGTTTCTTTGCTTATACAATTATATGTCTAAATTTATATCGAAAATTTAAGCAAGAATTGAACGTCTCACCACTTTAACAGAAGTAGTTCCTGTTAATACCATAGCCTGTTTTAGTTCTAAATGAATACTATCAATATATCTTTCAACACCCTCTTGTAATCCTCCAACTGCTGCAACCGAAAAAGGTCTCCCTATCATTACAGCATCTGCTCCAAGAGCAAGCAGTTTGAGGATGTCTCCCCCACTTCTAACGCCACCATCTGCAAGTATTGTAATTTTTCCTCTCACCCTATCAACTATACTTTCTAAGACATCTGCTGAACCAGGTGCAGAATCAAGAACTCTACCTCCGTGGTTGGATACAACGATAGCATCTGCTCCAGCTTGAAATGCAAGTTCTGCTTCATCAGGGGTCATAATACCCTTTAGTACAAACTTAATATCACTATTCTGGTGCTCTGAGTTATTTTGAGTTTTTTTGATATTTGTTATAATTTCTCTTAGTTGTTTAAAACTTTTAGGAGAGACCGCTCTTCCCATCTTCCGAAGTGTAATAAGACCTGCAGCATCAATATCCATGCCAATAATAGAGCAACAACTATCTTTAGCTAATTTAATCTTCTGATATAGCTCCTCATCTTCCCAAGGTTTGATAAATGCAATACCGTAACCGCCAGCATTTTTTATTGCATCAAATCCTGATTTATGAATGAATTCAGGTACACCGTCACCTGTGGAGCCAATCACACCTTTTGATTTGCATCCATTAATAATGGAACTTATGTAGTCATACTCAGAAATCCCTCCTCCCATATTAAAAGAGACCCCTCCAATTGGGGCTGCTAAAAGCGGAATTGCTATTTTTAAGCCCAAGATAGTCGTAGTTGTATCAGGTTCGATTACATCATGAATAAGTCGCATGTTTAATTTCAATTTATCAAGAGCCTCAATGTTTGCTTTGAATGAAGAGCCAGTTCCAACTCCACCCATACCGGGTACTTGACCAGCACAGACACGTCCGTCACAACGGGGACATACATGGCAGAAATTTTTCATTAATTGTCTTGCATTGTCACGAATTTCTTTCATTTGCAGCTCCTTTTTGCTCTTTATTACAATTATTGTATGACAACACTATTCTTTTAAAATATAAATCGTTTTCTATTGTAAACATCATTTGTGGTTGACATTGAACGCTCTTTAGAGCATCAATAGCCATCATATATTTTTAACATCTTTATTAATAAAACAACAGAGAGGAGTGCTATGAAGATAACAAAAATTGACCATTTAGGTATAGCTGTGAACAGTATCGAAAATGGAAAAAATTTCTGGACAGACGTGCTTGGTCTTAAATTTGAAGGGACAGAGACTGTAGAGACTCAAAAGGTTACTACTGCTTTTTTTCCTGTTGGAGAGAGTGAAGTTGAGCTTCTTGAGTCAACATCTCCAGATGGACCTGTTGCAAAATATATTGAAAAAAAGGGCGAAGGTATCCAACATATAGCATTTAGGGTTGAAAATATTGAAGAAGCTTTACAGGAGCTAAAAGATAAGGGAATCCGTCTGATTGATGAAACTCCCAGAATAGGGGCTGGTGGGGCAAAAATAGCTTTTCTTCATCCTAAAGCAACTGCTGGAGTTCTTGTTGAGCTTTGCCAGCGTGATTAAAACAGGCGCAACTATTATTAAAAACCAGGAGATTTCTTAAAATGTCAAATTTAGAAGCATGGGGAAAAATGGCTGAAAAGGAACTTAGAGGCGTTCCTCTTGAATCTTTATCTAAAATTACACCCGAAGGAATTAAGATTAAACCTCTTTATACAGCTAAAGACCTTGACTCTGTTGAGTTTAAAGATTCTCTGCCAGGATTTGAACCATTTGTCAGAGGACCAAGAGCTACTATGTACACTGTCCAGCCATGGACAATTCGCCAATATGCGGGGTTTTCAACTGCAAGAGAGTCAAATGCTTTTTATCGTAAAAATCTTGCTGCCGGTCAAAAAGGGCTTTCAGTTGCCTTTGACCTTGCAACGCACAGAGGTTATGACTCTGATCATCCAAGGGTATTTGGAGATGTAGGAAAGGCTGGTGTTGCCGTTGATTCAGTAGAAGATATGAAAATTTTGTTTGATCAAATACCACTTGATAAAATGTCTGTATCCATGACCATGAATGGAGCTGTTTTACCAATTCTTGCAGGATATATTGTTGCTGCAGAAGAGCAGGGAGTCAAACAAGAGCAACTTACCGGAACAATTCAGAACGATATACTAAAAGAGTATCTTACCCGTAATACCTACATCTATCCTCCAACACCATCAATGAGAATTGTGGCTGATATTATTGGATATTGTTCTAAATATATGCCTAAATTCAATACAATAAGTATTAGCGGTTACCACATGATGGAGGCTGGTGCAGATTCTGTACTTCAAACCGCATTTACTCTTGCTGACGGTGTTGAATATGTTAAAGCTGCTATTGCTGCTGGTCTTGATGTTGATTCGTTTGCCCCACGTCTCTCATTTTTCTTTGGAATTGGTATGAATTTTTTTATGGATATCGCTATGCTTAGAGCTGCACGTTTCTTATGGGCAGAACTTATGTCAAAGTTTAATCCTAAAAGCCCCAAATCAAAGATGCTCAGAACTCATTGTCAGACCTCAGGCTGGAGTCTAACTCAACAAGACCCATACAACAACATTATCAGAACTACTTTGGAGTGCATGTCAGCCGTCCTTGGTGGTACTCAATCTCTACACACCAACTCTTTTGATGAGGCTGTGGGACTTCCTACTGAAACATCTGCACGTATTGCTCGAAACACCCAGATAATTGTTCAAGAAGAGTCAAAGGTCTGCTCTGTAATAGATCCTCTTGGGGGTTCTTATTATGTGGAGTCTTTAACTCAGAATATTGTTGATGAGGTTCGCAAAATATTAAAAGAGATTGACGAGCTTGGCGGAATGGCAAAGGCAATTGAAACTGGTATGCCAAAAATGCGTATTGAAGAAGTTGCAGCAAGACGTCAGGCTCGGATTGATCAGGGATTAGATGTGATTGTTGGAGTGAATAAATATACAATTGCAGATGAACCGCCAATTGATGTACTTGAGGTCTCAGATTCTGTTAGAGAAGAGCAGATTCAGAGGCTCAAAGATATTAAGGTAAAAAGAGATAACAGTGCTGTTGCTGCAGCATTAGAAAATATTACCCGTGTTGCATCAGAGCAACAAAGTGGTGCAAACGCTACTCCTACTTCCCAAACTAACTTGCTTGCCGCTTCAATTGATGCAGTTAGAGTAAGGGCAACAGTTGGAGAGATATCTGATGCGATGGAGAAGGTATTTGGAAGATTTGTAGCAACTACACAGTGTATTTCGGGTGTTTATGCTTCAGAGTTTGGAGACTCTGAAATACTTGCATCATTAAGGAAAAGAACAGCAGATTTTCAAGCCAAAACTGGCAGACGCCCCAGAATTTTGTTGACCAAAATGGGTCAGGATGGGCACGACAGAGGCGTTAAGGTAATTGCTACGGCTTACGCTGATTTTGGTTTTGATGTAGATATTAGCCCTATGTTTCAAACACCTGATGAGGCTGCTCGTATGGCAATTGAAAATGATGTCCATGTTGTAGGGGTTTCAAGTCTTGCTGCTGGACATAAAACACTTGTACCTGCTTTGATAAGAGCACTGAAAGGGCAGGGTGCTGATGATATAAAGGTTGTTGTTGGCGGTATAATCCCTCCCGGAGATTATGACTTTTTAAAGCAAGCTGGTGCATCTGATATTTTTGGACCAGGCACTGTAGTAACAGAGTCAGCAAATCGTACTTTAAATATCATTGATGTTTGAAACACTAAATTTTAACTATTTGTAAAAAATTACTGATTACCATCCACATTTTCTGAATCAGGATTAATATAAATAACATCCTGATTCAGAAACAGTTTAAGGAAATTAATGTCATATTCATCTAATTATT
This sequence comes from uncultured Desulfobacterales bacterium, assembly GCA_964425195.1. Classification (GTDB taxonomy): domain Bacteria; phylum Desulfobacterota; class Desulfobacteria; order Desulfobacterales; family Desulfobacteraceae; genus Desulfamplus. Next base: position 18,839 of record CAYRLG010000015.1, on the reverse strand, counting down.
ACATCCAAGGTGTCCTTGAAAATAACCGCCGTATTCTTGCCAAAACAATCACATTAATTGAAAGCGTTCTACCATCTCATAGGGATATTGCAGCCCAAATTATGGATGCAATTATTCCCAATACTGGTAACTCTATCCGTGTTGGTATCACAGGTGTTCCGGGAGTTGGTAAAAGCACATTTGTGGAAAACTTAGGTCTTACCCTTGCAGACAAAGGGCATAAAGTTGCTGTTCTTGCTGTTGACCCATCAAGCAGACGCAGCGGTGGTAGTATTTTAGGGGATAAAACTCGCATGGAAAAACTCTCAGCTCACCCTAACACATTTATTAGACCCTCTCCATCAGGAGAGACTCTTGGAGGAGTTGCTGCCAGAACGCGAGAGATAATGCTTGTTTGTGAAGCCGCTGGCTTTGATGTTGTCTTGGTGGAGACGGTTGGGGTAGGGCAGTCTGAAATTACAGTTGCTACAATGGTCGATTTTTTTTTAGCTCTTATGATAGCAGGTGCTGGAGATGAGCTTCAAGGGATAAAAAAGGGGATTTTAGAGGTTGCTGATGCGATTGTTATCAATAAAGCTGATGGCGAAAATATTCATAGAGCAACGCAGGCTCGTCAAGAGTACCAAATTGCCATGCACATGATAACCCCTGAATCACCTACATGGAGACCACCTGTTTTGACATGCAGCTCTATAGTTCCAAACGGCACATATAGTGTGTGGGAGACTGTTTTACTTCATCGTCAAAAGATGATGGAGAGTGGAGAGTTTGAACTGCGAAGAAAAAAACAGTCATTGGAGTGGATGTGGCATCTTATTGATGAAGGCTTGAGACTGCGGTTTAAAGAGAATAGAGAAGTTATGAAATGTCTGCCAGATGTGGAAAGTAGGGTTGAAAAACAGATTCTTTCACCAACAGCAGCAGCTCAGATGTTATTAAGTTTAACTGTATAAAGTTTATAGAAGGGAATTTATGAAAATACATGAATATCAAGCAAAGGAGCTGTTTAGAAAATATGATGTTCCAGTTCCTGAAGGAAAAATTGCCTTTTCAAAAGAGGAGGCTCAGGCTATTGCGGACGAGCTTGGAGGGTATCCTGTAGTTGTAAAAGCTCAGATACACGCAGGCGGGCGTGGAAAAGGTGGCGGAGTTAAACTTGCCTCTTCAAGAGAAGATGTAGGAACTCTTGCAAGCCAGATTTTAGGAATGACTCTGGTTACTCATCAGACAGGTCCCACTGGTAAAGAGGTTAAAAAAATCCTTGTTGAAGCTGGGCAAAAGATTGCTCGTGAGCTTTATCTAAGTATGTTGGTTGATCGTCAGAGTGCAAAGATCGTTATAATGGCAAGCCAAGAGGGTGGCATGGATATTGAAGAGGTTGCTGCCAAAACCCCTGAAAAAATTATCAAAGTTTATGTTGATCCACTTTGTGGTATTCAGGCTTATCATATCAGAGATTTAGCTTTTGGACTTGAGATGCCATCTGATGCAATGAAGCCTTTTACAGGTATGATCAAGCAACTTTACACCCTTTTTGTTGCTAATGACTGTTCACTTGTAGAGATAAATCCTCTAATTATAACAGCAGACAATCGTGTTCTTGCACTTGATGCTAAAGTTGATATTGATTCAAATGCAATGTTTAGACATAAAGACCTTCTCTCTTATCGTGACCTTGATGAAGAAGACCCACAAGAGGTTGAAGCATCAAAATATAATCTTAACTACATCAATTTAGATGGTAATGTTGGCAATATTGTAAATGGTGCTGGTCTTGCAATGGCAACAATGGACATTATCAAAAATGCTGGTGCAAAGCCTGCTAATTTTATGGATGTTGGAGGCGGTGCAACTGCTGAAATGGTTGAGAATGCACTAAGAATTATTTTGATGGATAAAAAAGTTAAAGCAGTACTTATTAATATTTTTGGCGGTATTTTAAGATGTGATGTGTTTGCTGAAGGCGTTGTTCAGGCAGCAAAAAAGATTGGTATTAATATTCCCGTCGTTGTTCGTATGGAAGGCACAAATGTTGAAACAGGCAAAAAGATACTTGCTGATTCTGGATTTAATCTTATGAGTGCATCAGATTTAAAAGATGCGGCAGCAAAAATAGCAGCGGCTGTGTGAGGAGAGAAAATATATGAGTATATTTGTAAATAAAAACACTCGAGTTCTTGTGCAGGGAATTACAGGGAAAGAGGGGCAGTTCCATACAAGACAGTGTGTAGAATATGGCACAAATATTGTGGCGGGTGTTACTCCTGGTAAAGGAGGACAGAAGATGGATGATATACCTGTGTTTAACACAGTAAAATCAGCAGTTAAGTCAACTGGAGCAAATGCAAGTTTAATATTTGTACCACCACCGTTTGGTGCAGATGCAATAATGGAGGCAGCAGATGCAGGAGTTAATCTGATTGTTGCAATAACCGAAGGGATACCAGTGTTGGATATGCTTAAGGTTAAAAACTTTCTTGCAACAAAACAGTGTCGATTAATAGGTCCAAATTGTCCGGGAATCATAACACCTGGTGAGTGCAAAATAGGAATTATGCCTGGAAAAATCCATAAAGCTGGAGGACCAATTGGGGTGGTGTCACGTTCTGGAACGCTCACTTATGAGGTGGTTGATCAGTTGACCAAGCAGGGACTTGGGCAGACTACCTGTATCGGCATTGGCGGTGACCCTATTAATGGGACAAACTTTATTGATGTCCTCAAAGCATTTCAAGATGATCCTGATACAAAAGGGATTGTAATGGTTGGCGAAATTGGCGGTAACGCAGAAGAAGAGGCGGCAGAGTACATTAAGAATAATCTTACCAAACCTGTAGTTGGATTTATTGCTGGACTTACTGCACCTCCGGGAAGAAGAATGGGACATGCGGGAGCAATTATAAGTGGCAGCAGCGGAACGGGTCAGGCAAAGATAGAAGCTATGAAGAGAAACGGTATTCATGTTTGTGAAAATCTTGGAGAGATTGGCGATATTTCAAAACGTGTTTTTTGATATAAATTAATGGATTTTAATAAACGTCTGAATAACTGATTATATAGATCTTAAAAGATCGCTTAAAGTTAAGAAGTGGTTACTATAGATTAAAAAGAATAAAATCAGCATAATTTTTGATTCAGACAAAATATTTCAATAAAAAACGGAGGAAAAATGGAGAGTTTAATTATTCACGAAAAGATCAAAAAAAGCAGATTACCTGCAAGGCTTGATCTCATTCAGAGCGGAACAGGGCTTATTCTTGGACTTTTCATGTGGGTTCACATGATGCTTGTTGGAAGCATTGTGCTTGGAAAAGGTGCTTTTAACTTTGTAGCTAAAACTATGGAGCTGTCTTTTCTTTCAAGTACAGGGCACGGCTACCCAGCAGCAGTATTCTTTGCTGTGTTGGTAGTTTTTACACTTTTTATTATTCATGCCGCACTTGGTGTAAGAAAATTCCCGATTTCATGGAAGCAACACGCAATTTTTAGAAATCAGATGCAAATGATGAAACATGAAGATACAAATCTTTGGTATATTCAGGTTGTAACTGCTTTTATCATGTTTTTTCTTGGCTCTGTACATCTCTATATTATGCTAACTAATCCGGGACAAATTAATGCTGAGTTATCAGCGTCAAGGTTTGTTACCCATAATATGTGGCCTCTTTACCTTGTTCTTCTTTTTGCTGTTGAGCTTCATGGAACAATTGGGCTTTACAGGCTTGCCATGAAATGGGGATGGTTCGACAAGTTTGATTGGTTTAATCAAGAGGATCGTGGTGGGGCAAGAAAATATCTCAAAGTGTTGAAAAAACGACTTACTATATTTTTCTTAGCGTTGGGGCTTTTAGCTTGGTTAGTATTTACTGTGATTGGGATAAGGTTGTAATATTTAAGGAGAATAAATGAATATAATATATACAGATTCACTCATAATCGGCGGCGGTCTTGCAGGACTTAGAATTGCCATAGCAGCAAGACAGCGAGGGTATGACAGTATAGTTTTATCGTTGATGCCAGCTAAGCGTTCCCATTCAGCAGCAGCTCAAGGTGGAATGCAGGCAAGCCTTGGAGCGAGTGTAAAAGGTGAGGGTGACAACGAAGATGTACATTTTGAGGATACAGTAAAGGGTAGTGACTGGGGTTGTGATCAAGATGTTGCAAGAATGTTTGTAAATACTGCTCCAAAAGCAATTCGTCAGCTCTGTGCATGGGGTGTTCCTTGGAGTCGAGTCAGAAAAGGTGACCGTGAGGTTGTAATCAATGGTCAGAAGGTGACTATTACAGAAAAAGATGAAGCTCATGGCTTAATAACATCAAGGGATTTTGGTGGTACAAAAAAATGGAGAACCTGTTTTACATCAGATGGAACTGGTCATACAATGCTTTATGCAATGGATAACAAGGCAATTCAACTTGGGATTCAGGTACATGAAAGAAAAGAGGCAATTGCACTTATTCACGAAGATGGTGTCTGTTATGGTGCTATTGTTCGTGACCTTATTACAGGTGAATTGATTGCATACGTTGCTAAAGCTACAGTAATTGCAACCGGTGGCTATGGTCGTCTCTACGCTGTTACAACTAATGCTGTTATCTCTGAAGGTATTGGAAATGCAATAGCTCTTGAGACTGGAGTTGCACCTCTTGGAAATATGGAGGCTGTTCAGTTCCACCCCACAGCAATAGTTCCGGTTGGAATTTTAACCACTGAAGGGTGTCGTGGTGATGGTGGTCTTTTGCTTGATAAAGATGGCTATAGATTTATGCCAGATTATGAGCCGGGTAAAAAAGAGCTTGCATCAAGAGATGTTGTATCTCGCCGAATGACTGAACACATAAGAAAAGGCAAAGGTGTTCCATCAAGATATGGTGATCATCTATGGCTTGATATCACTCTTCTTGGCAGAGCACACATTGAAAAAAACCTTCGAGAAGTAAAAGAGATTTGCGAATATTTTCTCGGTATTGATCCTGTTAAAGAGTATATTCCAGTTAGACCTACACAACACTACTCAATGGGCGGAGTAAGAACTAAACCCACAGGCGAAAGCCCAACTATGAGAGGTTTATTCTCTGCTGGAGAAGCTGCTTGTTGGGATATGCATGGTTTTAACCGTTTAGGCGGCAACTCAGTTGCTGAAACTGTTGTTGCTGGAATGATTGTTGGAGAGTATGTTGCTGATTACTGTGCCCAAAATCCACTTAAGATAGATACAAAACTGATTGAGAAGTTTATCAATCGTGAACAAGATAAGATATCTACACTTTTGACCCGTGAAAAGGGAGAAAATCCATTTACTCTTAAAAAAGAGATGCAGCAGATTATGATGGATAAGGTTGGAATATTTAGAAATGAGACTGATCTCTCTAAAGCTGTTGAAGAGTTGAAGGTGCTGCATCAGAGATCAAAAAATATTGCCCTTAGACATAAGATAAGCTCTTCTAATCCTGAACTTGTAGAGGCAATTAGAGTTCCTAAGATGATACGACTTGCTCAATGTGTGGCTTATGGTGCAATGCTCAGAAAAGAGAGTCGCGGGGCACATGCAAGAGAGGATTATCCAGAAAGAAACGATCGTGATTGGTTAAAAAGAACTTTGACCTTTTGGCCCGATGAAAATGCAGATTTACCGGAAGTCAAATATGAAGAGCTTGATGTTATGAAGATGGAGATGCCTCCGGGTTCAAGAGGTTATGGTGTTGATAATACAATTCACCATCCTGATACAGAAAAAAGAGTTGCCCAAATAGAGGAGATCAAAAAGGCAAATCCCAATACAGACCGTTTTGAGCTTCAAAGTCTTTTAAATCCAATAGAAATTCCCGAAAAATTCAGAGGGAAAAATGAGAGAATTGGAAGAGGTTTTAAATAGCCCATTTCTGCCATGAATATAATATATGCGTTAGAGAAAGAGCGTTTAAAATTTAAAAATCAATACCTTACAGACATTTTACCATACAGATTTATTATGGAGATATTTATATAATGAGTGATGAAAGAATATTGAAATTTCACATATTAAGATACAATCCGCAAGTAAAGGGTGATGTTCCGACTATGAAGACTTATGAGGTAAAAGAGGCGCCGGGCATGACAATCTTTATTGCATTAAATGACATAAGGGAAAACTATGATCCATCACTTCAGTTTGATTTTATCTGTCGAGCTGGAATATGTGGTTCATGTGCAATGATAATCAATGGACATCCTGACCTTGCTTGCAGGACTTTGACATCAAAATTTCCAGATGGAGAGATAAAACTTCTACCTCTTCCAGGGTTTGAGCTTATCGGGGATTTATCAGTAAATACAGGAAAATTTATGCGTGCGATGAGCGAGCGTGTAGAGAGTTGGATACATGACACTTATGCGGACAGCGTTGATTTAGATAGGCTTGAAGAGAGAATGGACCCAGATATTGCAGAGCAAATTTATGAGCTTGAGCGTTGTGTAGAGTGCGGTTGTTGCGTCTCTGCCTGTGCTACTAAACGTATGCGTGATGGCTTTTTGACTGCTGTTGGATTTATGCGTCTTGCGCGATATGCTCTTGATCCAAGGGATAAAAGGTCAGATGAGGAATTTTACGAGATAGTTGGTGATGATGAAGGTGTTTTTGGATGTATGACCCTTTTAGGTTGTCAAGATTATTGCCCAAAAGATCTGCCTCACCAAACACAAATAGCATATCTTAGAAGAAGAATGGCACTTGTAAAATGACTAATTGTCTGAATCAGGATTTCAGGATTAAAGGATAAATTAGGATAGAACTGACTTTTTTTAATCCTTCAAATTCTTTAATATGTGGCAATCCGTGATTCATAATCACGGATTAACCTGATTACATACGGATTGCACTGATTTTTTAGCGAGGAAAATAATAGCAATGACCGAATTCAAATATACAAAGATGTTCCCTCTTGGTGAAGATACCACCCCATACAGACTCATCTCAAAAAATTATGTAAAAACAGCTCAATTCAATGGTAAACAGGTGCTTGTAGTTGAACCTGAAGCTTTGACTGAACTCTCTCGAGCAGCATTCAAAGATGTTGCTCATCTTTACAGACCAGAGCATCTTGTAAAACTTCAGAGTATTATGGACGATCCTGAAAGTTCAGACAATGATCGCTATATTGCTCTCGAACTTTTAAAAAATGCTGTAATTGCGGCTGATAGAGTTTACCCAATGTGCCAAGATACTGGAACAGCAATAGTTATGGGTAAAAAAGGTCAGCAGGTGTGGACAGGCAGCGATGATGAGTACGCACTCTCAAAAGGAGTTTTTGAGGCATATACCCAGAACTACTTACGATATTCTCAGAATGCCCCATTTACAATGTACAAAGAAAAAAATACTAAAAATAATCTGCCAGCTCAGGTTGAAATTTATGCAACACAAGGAGATGAATACCACTTTCTCTTTATGGCAAAAGGTGGAGGCTCTGCCAATAAAACCTTTTTATATCAGATGACAAAGGCTGTATTAAATTCTGAAGAGATTTTGCTCGATTTTATGACTGAAAAGATGAAATCACTTGGAACAGCCGCATGTCCTCCGTATTATATAGCCTTTGTTATTGGAGGTACATCTGCAGAAGCAAATCTCAAAGCTGTAAAACTTGCATCTGCTCGATATTTAGACTCTTTGCCGTTAGAGGGAGATGAGTCAGGACATGCTTTTAGAGATAAAGATATTGAGGCAAAGGTCATGGCTCGTGCAGAGAAACTTGGTCTTGGTGCCCAGTTTGGTGGCAAACATTTTGCATTAGATGTAAGGGTAATAAGAATGCCAAGACACGGCGCATCTTGTCCCGTTGGTATTGGTGTAAGCTGTAGTGCAGATCGTCAGATAAAAGGAAAAATTACACAAGACGGAATTTTCTTGGAGCAGCTTGAGGAGAATCCAGCAAAATATCTTCCTGCCAAAGAACCTGAAATGTCAGAACCTGTACGTATTGATCTTAACCGCCCAATGAAAGATATCCTTGCTCAGTTGAGTAAATACCCAGTTGCAACAAGGCTTTTGCTCTCTGGGAAAATTATTGTTGCAAGAGATATTGCACATTCTAAATTTAAAGAGCGTTTTGATAAAGGAGAGGGGTTGCCTGATTACATAAGAAACCATATAATATACTATGCAGGTCCTGCCAAAACTCCAGAAGGTCAAGCGTCTGGTTCTTTTGGTCCTACAACTGCTGGCAGAATGGACACTTATGTTCCTCTATTCCAGAAAGAGGGTGCATCAATGATTATGCTTGCAAAAGGTAACCGTTCGAAACAGGTTACTGATTCTTGTAAGCAGTATGGTGGTTTTTATCTTGGCTCTCCTGGTGGTCCTGCTGCAAGGTTGGGTAAGGATTTCATCAAAAAGGTGGAGCTTGTGGAGTACGAAGAGCTTGGAATGGAAGCTGTCTTTATGATTACTGTTGAAGATTTTCCCGCATTTATTATTGTTGATGATAAGGGCAATGATTTTTATAGTCAATTTGTTTAATATTTGCAATATAATATTATATGTTAATTGTCTGAAATTATTTGATTTACGTAGTTTCCCACTCCTTAGTATTTAAGTATTAAGAGTTTGGGAAACTACAGTTTTGTTCAAAAAGACACTCATAAAAATATGAATGATTTTATTATTTTTCTTGCCTGTCAATTTCTATATTGATATATTATTTTTTATAAAAAAATAATATATGTAAAGGTGTAACTATTATGGGTGAGCAGTTAAATGAGAAATTGCTTAATGGGTCAGTTGAAGAGCTAAATGAAGAATCAATTGAGATTATGGAGTTGGATGGTGATGAATTAAACTCTGTAACAGTTAGAAAGTCATTTCGTATCCCCATACGTGAGCAGAATCACTTTTCGATTATCATAAATGGAGTCTCCTTTCCTGTTGAAGATATTAATGCAAAGGGAGCAGGGGTTTTAATGGTGGAAGACCTCTCCTTTTTTAAAGGACAGTTACTATCTGGCTGTGAATTGATCCTTGGAAAGGATAAATTCAATGATATTGAGTGTCAAATTGTGCATATTACATCTGTGAAGGATTCTCCACCACTTTTTGGCGTAAAATGGCTCAATTTGGAGCACGCAATATCATTTACAGGTAATAAACGAATCGAAGAGATATGCGATGAGTTAAAAAAAAGATTGCTTAATGAGTGTGTTGAAGATACAAATAGTGACTAATTCTGCTTCTGATAGCGTCTAAAATAGTAAATATAAGATTAATTAGCTCCCTGAGTGCAACGATATAGACAAAGCAACTCAGACATTGATGCAATTTTTAGAAAAGTTGAAAAAGGAGGACAAGTGACTGTCATTGTCTGCCCGAAGTGTGCAAAACAACACCATGTAAATATTGCCAATATCCCTGCGGGTAAAAAAGTTGTTGCCCGTTGCAAATCTTGTGAACACAGATTTCCAATTATTCTAAACCAAATTACACAACCTGCACCTTCATCAGCCTTATCAGATTCTGTTACCTCACAGGGAGCTATCTCAGCCTCTTCCCTTCCACAGTCTGATTTACTCTCTTCTTCAACTGAAACTTCAATTGAACCTTCTAAACAACAGATTATCTCTTCTGAGGAGATTAAATCAAATGGTTTAGGTGCTAAAAAGACAGCCATTACACGAAGGATATCTGTCTCCCTTAGCAAAGGGGGTGTTGGTAAAACCACTACATCTGTAAACTTAAGTGCTGGTCTTGCTCTTGCTGGTTTTAAAGTTCTTCTTATTGATACTGATACTCAAGGACAGTCTGCTTACAATCTTGGTAAAAAACCTAATGCTGGTTTAACGGAACTTTTGACGGGTGAACTATCAGCAAAAGAGGCAACCATAGAGGCTCGTAAAAATCTTTGGCTTTTAGCTGGAGGACGATCTCTTGCAGGTGTAAAAAGAATTATTGATAAAAAAACTATTGGGCAAGAGTGGACATTATCGGAATCGCTTACCGGAGTTGATGAGCAGTATGACTTTGTAATTGTGGACACGTCACCAGGATGGGACTCTCTTACTATAAATGTTATGTTTTATGTCACAGAGGTTCTTGTTCCGGTTGCTTTAGAAGCTATGCCCTATCAAGGACTTACTGAATTTATTAAAAGTTTAAGCTCTATTCACAAATATCGTAAAGATGTTGCATTAAAATATATAGTTCCAACATTTATGGATACTCGTGTAAAACATCCTCAGGAGATTTTGAAAAAACTTAAACAACTTTATAGCGAATTTATCTGCAAACCTATTAGATATAATGAACATTTTAGTGAAGCACCATCTTATGGTAAAACTATTTTTGAGTATGCTCCTGGATGTAACGGTGCTTTAGATTATAAAGAGCTAATCCGAAGGGTTGCTCAGGACGACTCTCTTCTTAGGTGATAAGTTTAGATGATAAGAGTGTTTAATTTAAATCATAATGGCTTCTATCCACAATAATTTCTTATAATTAAAAAGATATTAGATAAAATTACTCCTCAAAATATTGTACTTTATAAATCATCACCTCTAAATTACCGTTTCTCCACTCGTTTTCGTAGAGCCCTGCTTTACGACAAAGATTAGACAAAAAACTTGATTTATCTGGAAGTTGTTGCCACACCTGCGGTAAAAATGTTGCTCTTGCCTCACCTTTTTTAATAATAACTCCATGAACCCCTGGTTCAAGTTTTGATAAAAGTTCTGCTGAATTAGAATATTTAAGTTTTATAGGTTTAGAAAGAATACTAACTTCAAGATGACACTTGCGAAACTCTTCTGATGTAAGAGGTGAAAATCTTGGATCTTCAAATGCAGCACTTATAGAGTTTTGCATTATTCCATTTTTAACGCTCTCTGTAGATTCAAGTGTACCAATGCACCCTCTTAACTTTTTGTTTAGATGTATAGTAACAAAAGTTCCCATATTTAGATCAAATATCTCATCTTTCAACTGCCCCATAATTTCAGATCGATTCTCCAAATCGCCTTTTATTCCAAGCCGTGCTCCGATTGTAGTTCTTGCGAGCTTAAGGAGAAGTTCTCCATGACACTTTAAATATTCATCCTTGATCTGCTTATCATTCCTATCCATTTTTTATCCTTTTCTATTATATATTACATTCTATCTTCTCTATTTAATTGAGTTTATCTCAATAATCCTTTTTTAAAATTATGCCTAATGGTATAACAACTACCTCTTTTATTGTCAATTTATGATGTTTTGAATGTTAAAATCTTATTCAAAAGGAGAATATAATTAATGAGTAATTATCAATTTTATCTTGTTGAAAAAAAACCACCTGTTGCGTGGGTTTATCTGAACCGTCCTGATAAGAAAAATGCCATGAATCCACCAGCATGGAAAGAGTCTATTCCTATATTTGACGATCTTGATAAAGACTTTGATATAAGAGTTGTTATTGTAGCTGGCAAAGGCGAAAGTTTCTGTGCAGGCATTGATCTGATGGAGATGGTAAAAGAGATGCCAGAACTTATGGAGCAGAGCCAGAAAGGTGGAATAAAATGGAAATTTTTACCTAAAATTTATAACCTTCAAGATAGTATATCCTCTATTGAAAAGTGTAGAAAACCAGTAATTGCTGCCATTCATGGATACTGTATTGGTGCAGGACTTGATATGGCAACTGCTTGTGATATCCGTATCTGTTCAAAAGATTCTATTTTCTCTTTACGTGAAGCGGCTGTAGGCTTTGTTGCCGATGTAGGTGTTTTACAGAGACTTCCACTTATTGTTGGGCAGGGGCATACTCGCGAACTTGCATATACTGCCCGTAATATTACAGCAGAGCGTGCAAAAGATATTTTATTAGTCAATGATGTTTATGATAGCCATAATACTCTTATGGAGCGTGCTGAGGCGTTGGCAATGGAAATAGCAGATATGTCGCCTTTAGCAGTTCAAGCATCAAAGGACGTTCTGAACTACTGTGTAGGTAAGTCTATTGATGACGGTCTTAAATATGTGGCATCAATAAGCAGCAATATAATTCCATCTAACGATTTGATGGAGGCTGTTACAGCTTTTGCTCAGAAAAGAAAACCAGTTTTTTCCGGAAAATAAAAAATTATGAATAAACCAAATAAAGTTATATCGCTGAGATTATTGGTATAGAGCTAAATTAAGGAGAAAAATATTTGAAGAACGTCACCGAGGATGTCGAAATCTATTTAAAATCTACCTATTTTATGGATTACGATAATCATGAAGTTGCAAAATTTGCTCAAACAAGATGTAACAGCAGTGATAGCAACAAGCAGAAGGCAATACAGTTATATTACGCTGTTAGAGATGAGATTCGTTATGATCCCTATGATTTTAAAAACAATAAAGAGAATTTTAAAGCAAGTACAACTCTCAATAAGATGAGAGGATACTGCGTTGCCAAAGCAGTTCTTCTTGCTGCATTGGCAAGATATCAAGGTATTCCAGCAAGGCTTGGCTTTGCTGATGTTAAAAATCATATATCAACTAACCGTTTAAGAACTTTGATGCAAACCGATGTATTTATGTATCATGGTTATGTTGAGCTTTTTATTAACAATAAGTGGGTTAAAGCTACACCGGCTTTTAATCTAACTTTGTGTACTAATTTTAATATAAAGCCATTAGAGTTTGATGGAGTTAACGATTCTATATTTCATGAATTTGATACAAAAGGTAATCGTCACATGGAGTATATTACAGAGCATGGACATTTTGCCGATCTTCCGTTTGATAAGATTATTCAAGATTGTATAAAAGTTTACCCTCATTTTTTTGGTATTGATAAGCAAGTGAGCGTAGTAGGAGTCGAGTTATCAGAACAAGATTTTCACAAAGAGGCACTTGAAGAGAATAGGATAGAGTAACAATAATATGTAGAGACGCATAACCGTACGTCTCTACATATTATTGATTTTTTTGCGTTATAATTTTTTTATAAGTTGGTTTGCAGCTGTTAAGAGAGGATCCCAAACTGGACCGAACGGAGGAGCATAGGCAAGGTCTGTTTGTGTAAAATCCGCTACCGTCATCTTTGCATGTAAAGCCACTGCCGCAGCGTTTATTCTATGTGCCACACCATCTTTGCCCACCATCTGAACTCCAATAAGCCGTCCGCTCTTTTTATCTCCTACCATTGCAACATATATTGTTTGAGAGTTAGGATGAGCATGTGCCTTTGATCTTGTCTTGATTAGAACCTCAACAGCATCAAACCCTGATGTAATAGCCTCTTTTACTGTAAGTCCTGTGCGTGCAACCTGAAGCTCAAACACTTTAAAAACAGCAGTTCCAGCAACACCTGGAAGAATAGTTTGGACTCCGCAGACATTATCAGCAGCAGCCCATCCCGCCCTATTTGCCCTTAAAGCTAATGGAATCCAGCACTTTTTATCAGTTACAATATGAAAAGCATCAGCACAATCTCCTGCCGCATATATATTATCATTGGAAGTTTTAAGACTCTTATCAACTGATATTGCACCTGAAACTGATATCTCAAGTCCAGCATCTAAGGCAAGTTGACTACAAGGCTTTACACCTGATGCTACAATAACAATATCAGCATCTAAAATTAAGTTTTCATTGGAAGTTGTATGTTGGCAGATAACAGCGAGAGAGCTATTTTGATCATATCTATCTGATATCTCTATCTTTTCTATTTTTTGAATTTTATAACCACTATATATTTTAACACCATTTGTATTAAGCTCCTGTTTAACAATATCTGCAAGGTCAGATACCATCCATGGTAAGAACTGGCTTCCTGGCTTAACCATAGCAACTTCAATTGAGCGTGCCCTTAATGCTTCACACATCTCAAGCCCTATGTAGCCCATACCAATTATTACAGCTTTTTTTACAGGGTTTGAGTATGATTTGGATTGAAGAGTAGTTGGGTTAACTGTTGAACTTGCAGAGGATGAAGATATAAATGATTTGATTGCTCTGCCATGTTCAAGGCTTTTAAGAGGCATAACACCTTCAAGATCAATTCCTGCAATGTTTGGAATTAACGGGGTGGCACCAGTGGCAATTAGGAGCTTGTCAAATGAATATGAAAATTTCTGGTCAATATTGTTAAGTATATTTAATTTATCAGAGACAATTGTTCCGGTAACACTCTTTGATATTGGATCAATTTTATCAACTCTATGACCAGTTAAAAGATTAATCTTATTTTTTATCCTAAACTCGTCCGCACTTCTGACAATTAAATCATCCATATCCCGTAGAGGATCGGCAATGTTATAGGGCATACCACATGCACTGTATGATACATCCCCGCTCTTTTCCAGAACAGTAACCTCCATTTGTGGGTTATTTCTTTTTGCTCTGCTTGCAGCACTCATACCAGCTGCATCTCCTCCAATGATTAGAAATTTCATATAGCCCCCCTGTTTCTAAAAATTTAAGCAGCTATGAATAATAGAAAGGCAGACTTTCTATTTAAGTCTGCCTTTCTAATGTTATATAAGCTCTGTTTATTTAGATTTTTATCTTCTGCGTTTACTTCTAATATGCTCTTTAATCCAGTGTAAATCTCTTAACAGGTCTTCTGCTTTATCAACAAGCTCTGCATTATCAACCGGTTTTTCCATATAATCGTCTGCTCCAGCATCCATAATCTCATTCATGTTCTCTTTAGAGGCATGACCAGTCAAAATAAGAATTTTGATATGCGATGTTGAATCGTTGTTCTTAAGAAATTTGCAAGCCTCAAAGCCGTCCATCTGTGGCATCATAAGATCAAGTATAATAAGGTCTGGATTAAACTGTTTTGCCTTTACTCCAGCTTCAAAACCATCTTTTGCTGTCTCAACTTCAAAAGACTCTTCAAGAAAGAGCTTTTCAAGTCCTTTTACAACAAGCTCGTTGTCGTCAACAATAAGAACTCTTGCAGGTGCATCAATCTGTCTTATCATCATCTTCATCCCCTGTGCCTTAAGGGACTTTTCAAGATCAGATTTAATTATTCTGTGATGCCCACCAGGAGTCACAAAAGAGTTTATCTTTCCAGCCTTAACCCAACGCCACATGCTCATACGTGTTACACCACAATATTTTGCTGCTTGGGGAATTGTTAGAATATCGGGATTTTTGCTCATTTTTTACTATTCCTTTATATTATATGTTTTCTTAAGTATTGAAACACTCATTTTTAATTATAAGTCATTTATCTTCTTTTAATTATGATTTTTCTCTACATCCCTCCTTTATGTTTGAAAATTGCATACAATTAAAGATAAATATCTACAATTTTATAAGATATTATTTTTACATCTTTTTTTTCAAGTATAAAACAAGTACATTCATAACTTCACTCTGTAAAAAATAGCAAAAGATAAATGTAAAGGCAATAGCAAATATAACATTTTTTTTATTACGTTGATTTTTTTTAAATATATTATCTATTGAATACGCATACGCTTGAATGTATTTATAAGCCCATTGGTTGAGCTATCATGTTCTGTTATTAGTTCATCATTTTCCAATTCTGGAATTATCTGATTTGCAAGCTCTTTTCCAAGTTCTACTCCCCATTGATCAAAACTGAAAATATTCCAAATAACACCTTGTACAAAAATTTTATGTTCATACATCGCTATAAGGCTTCCAAGTGTTCTTGGTGTCAGTTTTTTTAAAAGTATCGAGTTTGTTGGTCTGTTGCCTGTAAAGACTTTATGCGGAGCAATGTTTGCAATTTCATTGTCATTTCTACCTTTAGCTTTCATCTCTTTAATAACTTCATCAAGAGTTTTACCATTCATAAGAGCTTGAGTTTGTGCAAAGAAATTGGATAATAGAATATTGTGGTGATTACCTACAGGGTTATGGCTGACTGCTGAAGCAAGAAAATCAGCTGGAACCATCTGGCTACCTTGATGGATAAGCTGATAAAAAGCATGTTGTCCATTTGTGCCAGGTTCTCCCCAAATAACTGGACCTGTAGAATAACTATGTTTTTCACCACCCCTGAAACTACTATTGTTTGTCTGCTCATTTGATATAGTTACTTCAACTCTTTTGCCACTTCTATCAACTGTTTTTCCATTGCTCTCCATATTACCCTGCTGAAAGTAGGCAGGAAATCTGTGCATATATTGATCATAAGGAAGAATTGCCTCTGTCTTTGCTCCAAAGAAGTTGATGTACCAGATACCAATTAAGGCAAGAATAACTGGAATATTGCTATCAAAAGGCTCATTTTTGAAATGCTCATCCATTTGGTGAGCACCTGCAAGAAGCTCCTTGAAGTTCTCAAACCCAATACTACAAGCTATTGAAAGACCAATAGCAGACCAGAGAGAATATCTCCCTCCTACCCAATCCCAGAATTCAAACATATTTTCGCTGTCAATCCCAAATTTTTCCACAGCATTTATGTTAGTGGAGATTGCTGCAAAGTGGTATTTTATACTCTTCTCATCCCCTGAGTGTGAAATAAACCATCTTCTTGCAGTATGGGCATTTGTCATGGTCTCAAGAGTTGTAAATGTCTTTGATGCAATTAAAAACAGTGTAGTTTCGGGGTTTAATTTTTTCAAAGTCTCTATGATGTGTGTCCCATCTATATTTGATACAAAATGTAAGGATATATTTTCGTTATTAGAACTTTTTGATTTAGCGTATGGTTTAAGAGATTCTGTAACCATAACAGGTCCTAAATCTGAGCCTCCAATACCAATATTAACAATATCATTAACTGGCTTTCCTGTATAACCTCTCCATTCACCAGATATGACTTTATTAGAAAATTTCTCCATTTGTAAGAGTACTCTATTGACATTTGGCATCACATTTTGCCCATCAACCAAGATTGGAGTGTTAGACAGATTTCTTAAAGCAATGTGAAGTACCGCTCTATTTTCAGTTCCATTTATTTTATCTCCTGAATACATTTTATTAATAGCATCATGCAGATAAGTTTCAGATGCTAATTGACGTAATAACTCAAGCGTTTGACGTGTAATAATATTCTTAGAAAAATCTACAAGAATATCATTCCATTTTATGGAGAAATAGTTAAAACGATCTTGCTGTTGGTCAAATAGTTCTTTAAGATGAACATCTTTCATTATCTGGTAATGTTCTTTAAGCTTTTTCCAACTTGGTGTTGTTGTAGGATTTATACTTTTTAACATTATTATACTCCTTGATCTATGGGTTAGATATAAAATGATCTTGACAAAATAATAAACTGATAGTCTCTATTGGTATATAGCTACGGTTTTGATAAAAAATTTACTTTTTTTCGTAAAAAAATTCTCTTTAATAAAACCGAGTAATACTTCTAAATTGCACAAAAAGATTAAACAGTAAAAGTTAAAATAGTACAAAAGGAGAAAAAAATTGAATAGTTCTAATGATATTACAATTATTAACAGAAGTGATTTTCCGAGTAACAACACCGGTTCATGCAGGACAGAACATGAACTGGTTACAGAGCATAGAAAAACACTTCCATCTGTTATTGACTCAATTCTTAGGCATATTGATGAGAGCGACTGTTTTGCACATATTGGAGATCAACCAATCCATTTTAGCACCTCAGTCCATGAGATGATAGAAAAGTTTAGAGAGGTACTTTTCCCCGGATATTTTTCTAAAGAGAAGTTAGACGGTGCTAATCTAAAGTACATTATAGGACAAACAGTATCTCAACTGCACGACATTTTAGCTGAACAGATAACTCACGTCCTTCGACATGACTGCTTGCGTTATGGACAAGCATGTGCGGAGTGTGAAGCAAATGGATATAGAGTTGCTCTAAAAACAGTACAATCAATTCCTAATCTTAGGCAGATACTATCAGATGATATCCGTGCTGCATACGAAGGAGACCCTGCTGCAAAAAGTTATGACGAGGTAATTTTTAGTTATCCTGGTATTTACGCAATTACTGTATATAGAATTGCTCATATTCTTTATGAGCTTAAAGTACCACAACTTCCCAGGATAATGACGGAACATGCCCACAGTCAAACTGGTATTGATATTCATCCCGGTGCTACAATTGGGAAAAGATTTGTAATTGACCATGGTACTGGTATTGTAATTGGAGAGACAAGTGTAATTGGAGAGAATGTAAGAATTTATCAAAATGTCACTATAGGGGCTCTATCTTTACCTCCAGGAGCTGGTGAGGCACTTAAAGGGAAGAAACGTCATCCCACAATTGAAAATGATGTGATTATCTATTCAGGAGCCACAATACTTGGTGGAGATACAGTTATCGGGGCAGGCTCAGTAATTGGTGGTAATGTGTGGCTTACTCAATCTGTTGAGCCTGAAACAAAGGTTTTTATGGAGATGCCAAAGTTAATATACAAATATCAAGATCACTATTAATTGATAGTTTGTAGTAATTACAATAATGTGGTTTATCTCAAACTCAAGCTTAATATGAAACTTTGATGGTTATGATATATAGTCAAAGTACCATAATATAAGTTGCTCTCCATAAAATATATAAAGAATAGCAGCAGCAGCAAGGTATGGACCAAATGGAATTTTAAGTTTTGAGTCTGCTTTTTGTGTAATCATCATAATAGAAATACCAAATAATGTTCCCATAAGAGATGATATAAATATTGTAAATAGAACCCCTCTCCAGCCGGTAGCAGCACCTATCATAGCAAGAAGTTTGATATCTCCTCCTCCCATTCCCTCATCTTTTCTGATGAGATAGTAGATAACAGCAACAAGATAGAGACTTCCTCCTCCAATTATGATTCCAAGGGTGGTATCTTTTATGGTTACTTCAGGGACAACCATTGGGGCAAAAGCAAAAATAAAGATGCCAGGAATTGATAAAATATATGGTATTATCTGTAG
>CAYRLG010000014.1:10489-100906 GCA_964425195.1 uncultured Desulfobacterales bacterium | reverse complement strand
AGCGGAACTGGTGCAAAGGTGATGCTGGAAACTTTGGAGGTGGGGTTGATGGAAATACATCTTTAAATAGTATTTAAAGAACAACGGGTTAAATCACAGATTGCACTTATTTTAAAATCTTTGTAATATGTGCAACCTGTGGATTATATCTTTATTAACCTTAATATTTTTACTTGGAATTTTTATGAAAACCAAAAAGATAAAAATATTTATAAATTTAATTTGTCTATTAGCGGTTATCTTTTTTTACTCTGACTCAGCTATATCAGACTCAGTAGTAATTCAGGGCAGCAAACATATAGATATCCCGTCATCTTTCAATCCACTTGGCTCAGGTGCTCGAGCGTTGGGTATGGGAGGGGCTTTTATTGCTATTGCTGATGATGCAACAGCAGCATCATGGAATCCTGGTGGACTGATCCAATTAGAACACCCTGAGATGTCCATTGTGTATAATTATACTAAAAGAAAAGAGACTCATAGATTCAGTGCATCTATTTCTGATAGTTATGATAACCATTACTCGGATGTAGATTTAAACGATATAAACTATCTTTCTATATCATATCCTTTTAATACTTTTGACCGCAACATGATAATATCTTTAAATGTGCAGCATCTTTATAATTTCAGCTATAATGGTGAATTTAAAATGTTTTCTCAATTACCAGCAGAGAAAATTGAAGAAGAACTTTTTAGAAATAACTACTCATTTGAAGTTGCACAAGATGGTGACCTATATGCACTTGGTGTTGCATTTGGGTTGCAAATATCTCCTCGTATCTCTATTGGTGCAACTTTGAATTACTGGGGGGATACTTTTTTTAATAATGGCTGGTCAAATAGTTATAGTAATTTATCTACTAATTATTCATCACTTTTTTCTACAGAGGCGACTTTAATACAGCAAGAAGATTTTTGTTTTGATGGATGGAACTTTAATCTTGGCATGATGTGGCAAATTAGTGATAAGTGGTCAATCGGCTGTGTTTTTAAATCTCCCTTTGCTGCTGATATAGACCATTCATTAAGGCTTATTGAATCTAAAAAGATTACTTTATTGTTATCTCCAACAGATACCGCTCAAAATGATGAGTTCAATTTACCCGTAAGTGAAAATCTTGAATCTGATAATAGAATGGAGTTTAATGAAAATATTGATATGCCTATGTCTTATGGGATAGGTGCTGCTTATAGATACTCTGATAAAATTACACTCTCATCTGAAATTTACAGAACCCATTGGGAAGATTTCATCTATACCAAGCAAAACGGCATCAAATTATCTCCAATTACAGCACGCTCTGTTGAGCAGTCAGATATTGATACAACTATTTGGTACAGGGTGGGGGGTGAGTATCTTATTATAGGTAATAAGTGTGTTATTCCAATTCGTGCGGGTTTTTTTTATGATCCAGCCCCAGCGTCTGGCTCTCCTGACAAATATTATGGATTCTCTTTAGGCAGCGGGGTTGCCTATAAAAGATGGATTTTTGATATTGCTTTAACTTATCGCTTTGGTGATGATGTGGGAGAAGAGCTATTTCAAGTTGAAAATATTGATTTTTCTAAAGATGTCAATGAATATAATCTGTATGCTTCAATTATTATTCATCTATAATATTTTAACATATTTTAATAAATATTAAATGAAGAGGAGAGAATATGGGTAGAGCTATTTTATATTTTAAAGCTGTTATAGTCTTTTTTATCTGTTTTTATTTTATGATTATTGGAGGGATTGCTAAAGCATCATGTCTTGGAGATTGCGATGAAGATGGGCAGGTAAGCGATATTGAGGTCAATTCTGCTATAAATCAGTTTCTTGGAATTGAAGATGTCCAAAGCTGCTGTGATGAATATGGAGATGATGCGGTTAATATTACAGCTCTTCAATACATAATTAATCGCCATATTAATGGATGTAATGCTGAAGATAGATATGAAGATGATGATACTCCAGAGAATAGCAAAATTTTAATTGAATTTTTACAAAAAGATAATGCTTTGCTTAAAATTCCAAGCTATGAACCATTTCAATCTCATAATTTTAGTGACTCAAATGATGTTGATTGGATAAAATTATATGCTTATCAACAAGATGCAGAAACTTATTTTATTGATGTTTATGATGTAGGAGCTGATTGCAACCCTATTATTGAGCTTTATGATCAAAATCAAAATCTTATATTAAAAAATAATGAAAATATAAAAGGTATGGGAGAAACCCTTGCATTTTATCAAAGCTATCGTAATTATGATGGAGTGTATTATTTAAAGATTTCTCATAGTAAGTCAACTCCATATAAGGAAAATAGTAAAAACTATTACAAAGTTCAGTTACGAAAAGGAGAAGCTCCAGATTTACCAGGTTGGGTTTATGGTATAGTAACACCTGCTGTCAACGGAGTTGTAAAGACAGATTTATTTGGACAAGCACTAATATTATACGGCGGATGGTATTTCATGCTCAGACCTGCTGGTGGATATAATTTATGGGTAGAAGCCAATGGTTATACCTACTCTGCTGTTATAAATATTGGTTCTGCACAGTATCTTAGGCATGATATATGGTTACAGCCTCTTAGATAGAATAAAAAAAATAGACATCTATGTTAACAAGTATCATCCAAAACGCCCTGTAACGTAATCCTCTGTCAACTGGTGCAGAGGATTTAAAAAAACTTGATCAGTACTTCCCACCTCAATTAAATCTCCTAAATGAAAATATGCTGTCCGCTGTGAAACTCTTGATGCCTGCTGCATAGAGTGGGTAACTATAGCTATAGAAAAGTTTTCTCTCAGCTCATCAATTAAATCTTCAATCCTTGCAGTTGCTATTGGGTCAAGTGCAGAGCATGGCTCGTCCATTAAAATAACCTCAGGACCAACAGCAATGGTTCTTGCAATACACAACCTCTGTTGCTGACCACCAGACAAACTTGTGCCCGGCTGATTGAGACGATCTTTTACCTCATCCCACAAGCCTGCTTTTTTTAAAGATGTCTCCACAATCTCGTCTGTTTCAACTCTATTTTGTACCAAACCATGTATTTTAGGTCCATAAGCCACATTCTCATAAATAGATTTAGGAAATGGGTTTGGTTTTTGGAACACCATTCCAACCTGTGCTCGTAAAGGAACTACATCAACATCCTTATCGTAGATATTTTTCCCATCTAATAAAATCGTTCCAGTAATTCTACAAGAGTCAATAGTATCATTCATTCTATTTAGACATCGCAAAAAAGTTGATTTACCGCAACCAGAAGGACCTATCATTGCAATAACCTCGTTTCTACCAATATCAAGAGTTACATCATGGATTGCATGTTTATCTCCATAATATACATTGACATTTTTGCAAGACATACGTGGATTTTCAACTTTAGGTTGCCCTACTGTCTCTCTATTTTCCCTATCAACAAGAGGTTCTCTTTTATTTGTAAACTCTCTTCTGTTTTCAAATTGTAATTCAGATTTATCTGAATTACTACTCTCTTTTTCTGCACTCATGAGGCTCATCTTTAAAATTTATTCCTATTTCTATAAATATCATAATATCTATTTTGTTACAGCAAGTATGCCGTTCTATAGAGAAACATGACTGTAGCATATAAAATCATTTCAAAGCCATGCCTCTCTATTTAAAACAAATTCTCTCTACAAATCTCCACAAGAGAGGTTATTTAAAGCCTTAACATCATTGCTAAATGATTTTCTCTCATCTTCTGGCATTGGAATCAACCCTTTTTCACTGAGATAACCATCATCTCCCCATGCTTTTTCACTTGAAAACTCTTTAAGAAACTCTTTCATACCAGGAATTACATCCACGTGGGCTTTTTTAACATAAAAATAGAGAGGACGCGATACAGTATATTTACCCTCAGCAATTGCCTCAAATGTTGGGACTACACCTTCCACAGGTGTTCCTTGAATTTTATCTCCATTTTGGTCAAGAAAGCTAAACCCAAAAATACCAAAAGCATTTGGATTTGCGTCAAGTTTTTGCACAATAAGATTATCGTTTTCACCAGCTTCAATATATGCACCATCTTCTCTTACTGTATGGCATATTGATTTAAACTTATCTTTATCTGCTTTTTCAAGAGCTTTAATCCACGCAAATTCAGAACCACCTGTCTCCATTACAAGTTCAACAAAAGCATCTCTTGTCCCTGATGTTGGAGGAGGACCAAGCACTTCTATCTTTACAGCAGGCAGTGCTGGGTTAATATCTTTCCATGTTTTGTATGGATTAGGTACAACAGACTCAGCACCATTTGGTTCAGGAACATTAGCTGCAAGAGCAAGAAATAGCTCTTTTCGTGTTATGTTCATAGGGGAGCTCTTCTTAGAATTTGCAAGCACAATACCATCATACCCTATTTTAACCTCAAGAATATCTTTTACACCGTTTTGTGTACAAGTTTCGCACTCAGATTTTTTGATTCTTCTTGAAGCATTGGCAATATCAGGATATTGAACACCTACACCAGAGCAAAAAAGTTTCATCCCTCCACCGGTACCTGTTGATTCAATCTTTGGAGTTTTAAACCCCGATGTTTTACCAAACTGTTCAGCAACAACTGTAGAAAAGGGATAGACAGTTGAAGAGCCAACAACGCTGATATAATCTCTTGACGAATTGGCTAACGCATTGTTAGTAAACGAAATAGAACCAAAAGTGAGTGCCGCAGCAACACTTAAACCTGTAATACTTAAACTTTTGAAAAACTTTTTGCCTTTCATCTAAATTTTCTCCTGTTTTTTTTATTAATGAAAATTATTATCCTAAGTTAAAAAGCTATTAGCGTAACATTACGCAAAGCCTTTACCATCTTTTTTCAAACTTTTTTCTCAAAATGACTGCCAACGCATTCATGGCAATCAAAAAAGTTAAAAGAACCATAATTGCTGCAGATGTCTTTTCCAAAAATCCCCTTTCAGGACTATCTGCCCATAAAAATATCTGGACAGGCAGAGCAGTTGCAGGGTCTGTAAATCCTGACGGAATATCTACAATAAATGCAACCATTCCAATCATCAGAAGCGGAGCTGTTTCTCCAAGAGCGCGAGCCATTCCGATAATTGCACCGGTAAGCATTCCGGGGAGAGCAAGAGGCAAAACATGATGAAATACCATCTGCATCTGTGACGCCCCTACACCTAAAGCCGCCTCTCTTATTGAAGGAGGGACAGATTTAAGAGCAGCTCTACTTGCAATAATAATTACAGGTAAAGTCATCAAGGTCATTACCAAGCCACCTACAATAGGTGCAGAGCGTGGCATTCCAAAGAAGTTGAGAAATACAGCAAGTCCAAGAAGCCCAAATACAATAGATGGAACTGCCGCAAGATTGTTGATATTTACCTCAATTATGTCTGTCCATCTGTTTTTCTTAGCAAACTCCTCAAGGTAGATGGCTGCTGCAACTCCAATGGGAAACGATAAGGCTAACGTAACTATCATTGTAAAAAATGAACCTGCTACTGCTCCCCATATACCAGCAAGTTCAGGC
Source organism: uncultured Desulfobacterales bacterium (assembly GCA_964425195.1). Classification (GTDB taxonomy): domain Bacteria; phylum Desulfobacterota; class Desulfobacteria; order Desulfobacterales; family Desulfobacteraceae; genus Desulfamplus. The sequence goes on along the minus strand of CAYRLG010000014.1, from coordinate 95,381 downwards.
TCTCGAGAGTCTCCAGCCGTAAAAAAAGTGATATTAAAACGTTTTTTTAGGTTGCCATCTTTTTCTAACCGCTCAATCCAGCCGATCTGCTTGTCATTAAGGCGACGTTCGCCCTCTTCTACCCCTCTTTTGGAATGCCCTTTAATAAGCATATCAACATCATCATCCGCGGGAAGCCATACTTTAACTGTTTTACCTACAAGATCAGGATTTTCAATCACCATATTTCTGATATCGTAAGCAGCTCCAGAGCTTATAAGTGAGTTCAAAAGTTTTTTATCGCTTCGAGATGTCACTTCAGGAAACATATCTGAAAGTGATTTTTTAACAATTCCGGGAAAGTTGACCGAAGAGATATGTTCTCTATTGGTATTATCGCCCAACATCTCTGAGTCAAAATGGACAGTCATACGTATAAATGTCTGCTGAAACGCTGTATAACCATTTGCTCCTATGCTGATAAAAAGAAATGCAAGAAATATTAAACTTGAAACTATAGCCACCACTCCATATATCTTGAATCGCCTCTCAGCCCTATATCTCTTTGCAAGCCCCCTTTTTACAATATCAATTGTCATATTATCATTTGTTTGGATATTGCTCTGATTCATGGCTCTGCTGTTTATAGAACTGCTCTTTTTTTTTACCGAACCACTATCTATAATATTGTTGCTATGTATTGAAACTGTTTCTCTATTCATACTGCTCCCTATATTTTCTAACCACCATTAATGCAATTACATTTAAAATAAGTGTTACTATAAAAAGCATAAGACCTAATGCAAAAGCTGCTAAAGTTTTGGGGCTGTCAAACTCCTGATCTCCTACAAGTAGTGCCACAATCTGTACAGTTACTGTAGTAACTGTTTTCAAAGGATTAATAGTAAGATTGGCAGACATTCCAGCAGCCATAACAACTATCATAGTCTCTCCAATTGCCCTTGATACAGCAAGCAGAACGCTGCCTACAATTCCGGGAAGAGCTGCTGGAACAACGACTTGGCGAATAGTTTCAGATTGAGTCGCTCCAAGTGCATAAGCCCCATCTCTTAAGGATTGAGGTACGGCATTGATAACATCGTCAGAAAGAGATGAGACAAACGGAATAAGCATTATTCCCATAACAAGACCGGCAGCAAGAGCACTCTCTGAAGAGACATCTAACCCTAAGAAACCACCGCTATTACGGATCACTGGGGCAACTGTTAGTGCAGCAAAAAAACCATAAACTACGGTTGGAATGCCGGCAAGAATCTCAAGCAGAGGTTTGGCAACAGATCTAAAAGTACGGTTTGCGTACTCAGAAAGGTATATTGCAGACATAAGACCTATGGGAACAGAGACACACATTGCAATTGCAGAGATCAGCACTGTTCCTGCAAACACTGGAATTACACCAAACGAACCAGAAGAACCTACTTGATCTGCTCTGATTGCCATCTGCGGACTCCACTCAAGACCCATAAGAAAATCGGATAACGGAACTATTCTGAAGAACCTTATTGCCTCATAAAGAACAGATAGAACAATTCCAATAGTTGTAAATATAGCAATCGTTGAGCAGGCTATAAGAATATATTTAATTACCTGTTCAACGTGGTTACGAGCTCTCAATTTTGGATGAATTGTCTTTTGTATTATTAAAATTGCTCCAATTGCCACTGCAATAACAATAACCGTCAAAGATGCATGGCTCATTGAATTAAGTTTTTTGTAATGTTCTGCCGCTGCCAGCATTGAAGGGTCTGGGCTTGAGGATACAATATTGCCATTGACTATATTTTTTATATCATTGATAATAAGATTTAAACGATCTGCTGGGAGGGTTTGTAGCTGCTCTGGGAGAGTTGCAATAACAAGGTCTGTTATTATGCGAGATTCAAACAGTAGCCAAAACGAGAATATAATCAATGCTGGAATTGCACACCACAAAGCAGTTAAAGAGCCGTAATATGTAGGTCTTGAATGGAGTCCACTTATTCCGCCAGATTTATTTGCAACAGCATAGGAGCGTCTCTTTCCCATAACAAATCCCATTACAGACAAAAACAGAATTGTAAAAAGAAGCATTGTAGGGTTCATATTTGCATCCATATTCAAAATAGTTCCTTAAAAGTTAGAAATATAAAAAGAGAAACAGAACTAAAATCTGTCTGTTTAATTTTGAATGGATTATAATATGCTTTTGTTAGGATTATATTAGGATTAGTTTAGAATTATGTTTAAGATGGAAAAAGTTGAATCAGTACCAAATTTTTTTAAGTCTGATAAATCTACATATTGACAAGAGTATCTGAGTGAGATATTGTAAAAAATTATTAATTCTAAAAGATAAGACGGCAAGCTTACTTAATAGAAAGAAACAATTTATTTTTTATTTAACAGGAGGTAGTTTTAATGGCAACCGTAGAGATAAATGGAACCACTTTTGAAGTTGATGAAGACGGTTTTCTGCTTGATTACAAAACATTTACAAATGATTGGGTTGAGTATGTAAGACAGCAAGAAGGTATTGAAGAGCTTACAGACGAGCATTGGTCAGTAGTTAATGTTCTTCAAGATTACTATGAAAAGAATGGTATTGCTCCAATGGTACGTGTTCTTTCAAAACTTACTAAATTCAAACTAAAACACATCTATGAGCTTTTCCCATCAGGACCTGGAAAGGGTGCATGTAAAATGGCTGGACTTCCAAAACCAACTGGATGTGTATGATCGATTCAGCTGCTATCATATAATATAGTAGTTCTATTTTTTATAAAAGCCCTGCATATAGTGTGCAGGGCTTTTTTTATCACCTATTTTTATAAGCTATAATTTTATAGTTATTTCAATTATAATACCAACTCTATTTATTGTTGACCTTTTTTAAAATAACATTTGTAGCGGAGTTCTTTAACTTTAAGTTGGGTCAATCCAAAATAGAAGTGGTAGAATTATTGCTATCTCCCTTATCTTGATAGCCTCTTTAAGGAGAATGCTCTATGACTAAAATTGATGAGATAGATAAAAAGATAATTAACAGAATTCAGACATTTTTCCCAATAGCTCCACATCCATACAAGATAATGGCTCAAGAACTTGGAATTGAAGAAGATGAGTTAATATCGAGAGTTAGGAGGTTAAAGGAGGACGGTGTTATTAGACGTATTGGAGGTAATTTTGGACCTTATAAACTTGGGTTTTTCAGCACACTCTGTGCAGCATCTGTTCCTAAGAAAGATTTAGATATGTTTACAAAGGTTGTAAATAACTATTCAGGTGTGACTCACAACTATATGAGGAGTCACAGATATAATATATGGTTTACCTTTATAGCGGAATCTATGGAGATTATTGAAAATAACCTCAAAGAGATATCTAAGTGCACAGGAGTTACAGACATCTTAAACCTGCCAGCCACAGATGTATTTAAGATAAGTGCAAATTTTAAAGTAAAGTAATTGTACTTATCTATTAAAATAACTCTTATATTATTTGCTATTGATTAACCTGCTTGCGTCTCATCTGAATATAGGCATCTCTTAAAGCGACATAGGGATCAACGGCTGCACTTTTCAGTGTTTCATAATCTCCAATTCTGAAAGATAGAGCATTAACCTGTTCAAGAGCAGAGACTCCAGCAGCAAGTTGGGCAGATTCAATATATGTTGTAGGAGAAATAAATAGATCTCCAACACTTCCAATAGAATCTCTAAGTGTCGATGGTCCAATTACAGGGAGAACAACATAAAATCCCTCTTTTATATAATAATGTCCAAAGGTTTGACCTAAATCTTCACTGTACGTTTTAATTCCAAAAACATATTGGGCAGGTGTTGCAAATCCTAATCCTCCCCCAACTGTATTGATAATAAAACTCTCTAATTCTGCTACAGCCCGACCTCCTTTGCCCTGCAAAATATTATTTGCAAATCTTACTGGAAATAGAGCATTGTGGAAACAATTTTTAAATCCATTTCTTAATCGAGCAGGTATTACAAATTTATATCCTTGGGCAACTGGTTTTAAAAACCAAAAGTAGAGTTTATCGTTAAAAGAGAACATTGCATAGTTAAACCAATATAGAGGGTCAGGAACAGCTCTCTCTGCTTTTTTCATATATTCATCATCACCATAAAGTTCGTCTGAACTGTAAAGCTCATCTTCTAAAGAGTTAAAACTATCACTTTCTAAAGAGTCGTCTGCAAAGGCAATAGAAGATATAATAGCGAACCATATCACTAATAAAAACAGACAGAGTTTAATACATGTTTTAGGTATCATTGTGTAACCTTATCCTTTATTTCTTTAATAATTTTATCAGGAGAGTCATTAAATCTTGTTCTATATTGCTCTCTGTAGTTACCAACCAAACTTACTCCTTCAATTTTTACATCATATATTTTCCAACTCCCTCCACTTTTTTTCATCATTCTGTAATGCACAGGGGTTACTATATTATTATGAAATACCTCTGTTGAAATCTCCGCCCTTTCAATGCCAGATTTTGTTGCCTCAATTATCTCTGTTTTAAGATAGGTAATTTTAAGGTCTTTAAAGTTTTCATCATCAATTTTTGCAATATATGTATTTGCCATCAATCTGGCAAAATGTTCAGCAAATTCAAAGCGTTGACTGTTGGAGAAACGAGACCAATTCCGTCCTAATGCCCCTCTTGCAAACTCATTAAAATCAAAAATAACCTCAGCTTTGTTAAATAAAATATCTTTTCTTTCACTCTTTCGTGACTCATTATCAAATGCAGGGTCATTTAAAACCTCAACAATACTATTCACTCCATTTTTTAAAACCATCTCTGGTTCTGAATCTGCTGAAATAGTAATCGATGGAGATAAAAATTGAACAGTAAAACATATTGAAATAACAAAATAAAATTTAACTATATTAACAGTTTCTAATCTTTTTCTCATAACTTTTTCCTTATCCTATCGTTTTTTTGTTCTATAAAGCTCTATGTTAGAAGAACTACAGATTACTTTTTATAAAACCAGAAATATTATATAAATATTAATACTATAAAAACTTACGGCTATTTTTCTGCAGGCTTTTCCTCTTTATTAAAGATATATTTACTTACAAGAGCCTCAATATCAATGGCAGATTCTGTATTAAAAATAGTGTCTCCAGACTCAAGCATAGTGTCAGAGCCACCCGGAGAGAGATTTATATACTTATCTCCAATAACACCGGAAGTCTTTACAGATGCCATTACATCTTCAGCCAACTTTATATCTTCATGTATTCCAAGTTCAACCTTTGCAAGAAGACGCTCTGTATCAAGAGTAATCGAGATAACATTTCCAATTTCAACACCTGCCATCTCAACACTTGCACCTCTCTTTAGTCCTGCTACAGAGCTAAAATAAGCATTAAGTTTATAATCATTTTTATTAATAACTCTCACACTACCAAGTTCAATTATTAGATATAATGAACAGATAATGCCTATAATCATAAAAATTCCAACATAAAACTCAACCATTCCTTTTTTCATAATGTACGTTCCTAAAATATCCTACTAAATTTTATATTTAAACAAATGTATATAACCAAAACATAAAAATTTAAACAATTGATATCAAAAACAAAAATCAATACTCCATAAAATCTCCACTACCATTAATAAATGTACTCACATCATATAAGTCGCAAGCCATTATCTCATCTACACCTCCTTGAAAGATGATCTTACCCTTTTCAATCATGGCAACTCTTTGAGCAATTTGGAATATATCTGGTATCTCGTGACTTACAATTACTGCTGTAAAACCAAACATCTTTTGATATGATTTGATCATAGCATGAACACCGTTTTTTCTTACAGGATCAAGCCCAGTTGTAGGTTCATCAAAAAGAACAATTGAGGGCTCGGTTATTAATGCTCTTGCAAGGGCCACTCTTTTTTTCATGCCTCCAGAAAGCTGAGCAGGATATTTATTTGATGTCCCTTGAATCTCAAGCTGCTCCATTCTCATCTCAACTTTTTTCTTAATCTCCTGCACAGAAAAAAGAGATGTTTCTGTCAAAGGAAGGGCAATATTTTCATAAATATTCATTGAATCAAAAAGTGCATTTTCTTGAAACATATAACTAAAATTACGTTTAAACTCTATCCGTTTTCTACGAGACATTGAAGATATCTCGTCTCCTCTAAAAAGTACTTTTCCTGAATCGTGCTGCATAAGTCCAATAATGTGTTTAAGCAGAACGCTTTTTCCTGAACCACTTTTGCCTATGATTACAGTGATCTCATCTTCATATATTGAGAGGTTGACTCCCTGCATTACATGGTTGTTTCCAAAACTTTTTTTAACATCTATAAATTCAATTAAAGGGGATTTCATAAGTAGCCTGTTTATAAAAGAAGATATGTTATCAAATAGTCAAAGATAAGGATCATTACACAGGAGTTGACAACTGCATTGGTAGTTGAAAAACTTACCCCCTTTGCACCAAATCCCCCTCGTGTCTGAAGATGTGTAAAATAGCCTTGCGAACAACATACCGTTGTAACGACAATGGCAAATACAAAAGATTTTACAAATCCACCTGTAACATCAGCCATTAAGACGCTGTCAGTAACTCTGTAAATATATATTCCGCCATTTATTCCAAGCATAAGAGAGCCTGTAATATATCCTCCTAAGATACCAATTACATCAAAAAATGCTGTCAAAAGAGGAAAGCTGATTATAGAGGCAACAATTCTTGGACTAAAGATAAATCTTATAGGGTTGATATTCATGGTTTCAAGTGCATCTATCTGCTCAGAGATACGCATAACACCAATTTCAGCAGCCATTGCAGACCCAGCTCTTGCAGTGATCATTATTGCTGTAAGCACGGGTCCAAGCTCACGTATAAGTGTCAGGGCAACAGCAGAGCCAAGCATGCCTTCAGAGCCAAACTTAATAAGCGTGTAGTATCCTTGAAGCCCCAAAACCATTCCCGTAAAAATTCCTGTCAACATTATTACAACCATCGATTTAGTGCCAATAAACCATGTGTGTTCAATAATCTTGAATAGCTGAAAAGGAGGTGTGAAAACATGAATAACTCCTGTAAAAAGAAAAATAAATATCCTGCCGCTCCTCTCTACTCTTTCAACTGTCCATAGTCCTATATTTTCAATACTCTTTGTTATCATTTAATACCACCATCTTTTAAACTTTTAAGAAAGATTTTGCTTTTTCAAAATATTTTTAACATAGAAATATTTTTTTACTAATTTACGAAACATAAAAAATTTAGTTTTTTATATACTATAAAGTAAAGTTTAATGAAATATTATTCGTTTTAAAATTCAATTTCCAATACGTTACTTATCCTCTTGACACTTCCATAAAAATAAAATACGTATTACTTAAAATAGTACATACTAAAAGTTAAAAGTAAAATATACAGGAGCAATATAATAATTATGACACGTAAAATAACATTAAGTATTCCTGATATGCTTTATGAAAAGATGGAAGAGTGGAGGCAATCGTTCAATTTTTCTAAGATGTTCCAAGATGCCTTAGCAGAAGCAATACATAAGAAAGAGGAGTTTCAAAGAAGACTTCAAGAAGATCACGATATGGCAGCTATTATCGATAGACTCAAACAGGAAAAAAAACAGGCTGAAGGTAACTATTCAGAAAATGGTCATATAAAAGGTCTTCAATGGGCAAAGAGTGCCCACTATAACGATCTTATTTATGCACTTGGTCTATCTTCAGCTAAAGAGATGACAGAGGACGATACGCTTGGAGAGTATTTTAATACCATTATCTGCTCTGACCATATTATGAAAAATACAACAACAGATGGAGTTAATAATCACGGCATTAATAAGTATGCTAAACTATTTTTAGATGGCTGGAGGCGAGGCGTTCGTGATTTCTGGAATGAGATAAAAGAAAAAATTTAACATAGAACCTAAAATTTATTTAGGTATAAATGCTTAAGTTAAAAAGTTAAGAAATGTTCTGTTTAAGGGAGTTTATGTGAAAATGGAGAAAAATATAAGCACTATTGATAGTATAAATGTTCTTGGTATTGATATAGGTTCTGTGTCGGTCTCTATTGCTGGTATTAACTGTGGTAAAGTATCAATATTATGCGAAGGGAGTACATTTCATTATGGCAATATAACTCAAGCTATTAAATCCCTATTGTCAAGTGTTGATTTATCTATATTTAGCTATGTAGCTGCAACATCCTCAACTCCAACTACTATAAAAAGAGGTAGAACCTATGACGATCAAGTGTCAATTATCAGAGCTGCACACCATTTTCATAAACATATTGGAGCTATACTCAATGTTGGTGGTGAAAAGTTTAGCCTAAGTCTTTTTGATGAAGCTGGGAATTATTGTGGTTCAAAAAACAACACATCATGTGCTGCTGGAACTGGAAGTTTTCTTGACCAGCAATCTAAACGTTTAGGTCTTACAAGCCCAGCAGAGTTAAGCGAAGCTGCTGCTCAAAACAGTTTTAAAATTCCTGATATTGCTACTCGTTGCGCGGTTTTTGCTAAGACAGACCTTATTCATGCACAGCAGGAGGGTTTCTCTGTTCCCCAAATATGCGATGGATTGTGTAAAGGACTTGCAAGAAATATCTATAATACACTGTTTACTAACGAAACAGTGAAAACTCCAATTATTTTTTGCGGAGGTGTTTCAAAAAATAGCTCTGTGAAAAAGCACCTTAATGAGCTGATAAAAACCTCTCTACTGTCTGACGACTACTCCCATCTCTACGGTGCAATTGGTGCCGCTCTTTGTATGGTTGACGCTCTAAAAAACAGTATAAAAAAACAGAATATCTCTGATTTAAATAGCAACTTAAATTTAGATGGTTATTTAGGTGTAGATAATTACAACAACCTGAAAAGTGAAATTCCCTCTATTAGTATATGCTCTGTTAACGATCTGATTATGGAAAAAGAGAAAAAACAGAAATTCTTTTTTCCAGAATTAACTCTTACGCTCTCTGATTATCCTGATTTTAAAGGAGTTAAAAATGAGATATTAGACGGAGTAGAAATTGATATTTATGAAAACCTATCAACTGCTCATCGCCACAATTGTTATCTTGGGCTTGATGTTGGCTCAACAAGCACCAAATCAGTTATAATTACAGAAAAGGGGACGGTTATAGCAGGTTTTTATACAAGAACTGCATCACGACCTGTAAACGCTGTTCAGGCAATTTTTAAATCTGCAGATAAATTTATATCTGATTACAACTTAGATATAAAAATAGTTGGCTGTGGGACTACTGGGTCAGGAAGAAAGCTCTCCGCAAGCATTATTGGAGCAGATTTGGTGCTTGATGAGATAACAGCCCACTCAAGAGCAGCCTATGAACTCAATAATCAAGTTGATACAATAATAGAAATTGGTGGACAAGATGCAAAGTTCACAACAATGAAAAATGGTGTTGTAACTTCATCATTTATGAATACAGTTTGTGCTGCTGGAACTGGCAGTTTTATAGAGGAGCAGGCTTTAAAACTTGGTTCTCCTCTATTTGAGTACTCTGCCAGAACTGAATCTGTAAAATCTCCAATTTCAAGTGATAGATGCACAGTTTTCATGGAAAGAGACATGAACCACTTTCTATCTGAAGGATACAGCGTAAATGAGGTTCTGGCATCTGCACTCCATTCAGTAAGAGATAACTACATGACCAAAGTTGCAACTGAGGCAAAAATTGGGGATACAATTCTCTTTCAGGGTGCAACCGCAAAAAATAGAGCACTTGTTGCAGCTTTTGAACAGAGGCTAAAAAAACCGATTCATGTATCCAAATATTGCCATCTTACCGGTGCTCTTGGTGTTGCACTGACCCTAAAAGATATGGACACGCAGGTTGCCTTTTCAATCAACAATGAACAGACAGTAGCTGCACACAGTGATGAGCAGACAATAAATACAACTCTTGGTGAGCACCAGTATGGCAGCAGATTTAGGGGGTTTGACCTCTGGAGACTGAAAATTCCAGTCCGTTTAGAGACTTGCCAGCTCTGTACCAACAACTGTAAATTGACTATTATTGAAATAGGAAGTGATACAGTAGCTTTTGGTTTTCTATGTGGCAGAGATTATGGAACAGACCACTATGTGGCAAAAGAGGAGAATTTCCATCTACTCAAGGCAAGAAAAAAGAGTGTAACTCTGCCCCACCCATGCAAAGTTAAACAGCCATTTACAATCGGAATTCCAGCAGCACTCCATATTGTCGAAGATTTAGATTTTTGGAAGATTTTTTTCAACTACCTTGGCATTAAAACTATAAGTAGCGAAAGAATGCGATCTCCTGTAACCAGAGGGCGGTCTATTGCCAATGCAGAGTTTTGTACTCCTGTTATATCAGTTCATGGTCATGTCGATTATCTAATGGAAAAGGCTGATTATATCTTTCTTCCATATTACTTTGAAAATAAGAATAGAGAAAAAAATGGCAGACGGCAATACTGTTACTATACCCAATATGTTCCATCTGTTATTGCAGCACTACCAAATATCAAAAAAGAGAGATTAATATCACCAGTTGTAAAGGACCTTTACACAAATTTTTATACTAAGATAGAGCTTTACCGAGCTTTAAAAAAAGTTTTTGATTCAAATTTAACTCTTCATTCAAATCTCAAAATAGAAGGAGATTTAAGTAAAACAATATTCAATAGTTCTGGTTTCAACTTTTTTAATGACTCTAATATCAGTTTTTTTGATATAAGTTCTGCTTACGATAAAGCTATCGAGTGGAAAAAAGGGGCAGATATACAGCTTAAAGAGCTTTATAGAGAAGAGATTACTACATCAGATGAGATTAATGTTCTGCTTGTAGGCAGACCATACACTATTTTGTCAGAATCTTTGAACAGCAAAATTCCTGATATATTTTCGTCTCTGAACATAAAGACCTTTTTTCAAGACATGCTCAACTTTGATAGTTACGATTTTGCTGCAATAGAGCCTCTTTTAAAAGAGATTCACTGGGAACACGCAGCTACAATCTTAAAATCAACGATTATTGCAGCACAAACTCCAAATCTCTTCCCTGTCTATGTAACCTCATTTAAATGCTCACCAGATTCATTTGGAGTAGATTATTTCAAAAAGATTATGGAGACTTATGAAAAACCATATCTTGTACTTGAGCTTGATGAGCATGGTTCAAATGTAGGTTATGAAACTCGAATTGAAGCTGCTGTAAGAGCATTTAGAAACTTTAGTCAATATGGAGAGACAAAGAAAAGTATAAACTTTGATCATCTTAACCCTCAAATTGAGGTAACATTACCTTACCAAAAATCACTTTCTGCTAAAATCGCGAATATACCTGATAAGAGAGAAAATTTAGGAGTGAAAATATTTTCAGATAGCAGACCTATTTTAGATAAAACAATTATAGTCCCAAACTGGGACTATATCACCTGCTCATTCTTAGCTGCAACTTTGCGAGGTGAAGGTTATAATGCAATTTTGATGGAGGAGACGGATGACACAATAAAACAGAGCCTTAAAACTAATACTGGTCAATGTATCCCTCTAAATGCTATTGCAAGCGGTTATATCCAGACTATAATTAATAGAAATCTTAACCCTGAAGAGTGCCTTCTTTGGATGAGCCGATCTGAAATATCATGCAATATTAAGCTCTATCCACACCACATTAAATCAATTGTAGCTGGGCTTGCTAAAAGTAGTGGAGAGAGTCAGCAAAAAGGTAAGAGCGAACAAAACAACCTTTTAGGTGAAGTTTTAAAAAGAGCAAAAGTTCATAATCTTGAAAAGGCAGGAGTCTATAAAGGTGAGCTATCTTTTAGTGAAATTTCTGTTCGTGCAGCATTAAATGCCTATTTTTCATATATGTTTGGAGGACTTTTACGAGCTTTAGGTTGCAGAATAAGACCTTACGAAAAAATTAAAGGTCAGACTGACGAAGCTATAAAACAGGCTGTTCGTATATTAAATATGGCATTTGAAGGCAGAACCACAAGAGAAGATTCCCTTAAAATTGCCCTTGCTCAATTTGAGACTATAGAGACTTATTCACGAGACAATCGTCCTAAAGTTGGTATTTTTGGTGATTTTTATGTAAGAGATAATGATGTTATGAATCAGAATCTTATCCATTTTATTGAAGAGCATGGTGGCGAAGTTGTAACAACACCATACTACAGATTTGCTAAAATGATTGCTGAATCATATTTCAAAAAGTGGTTTAAAGAGGGAAGATATTTAAGTCTTATAGCAAACAAGGCAATTTTAACAACCATGACACAGTTAGAAAAACGATATTATAGATATTTTGAACCTTTTTTTAAAGAGCCTGATCACGTATATAATGATGATTTTACAAGTGTGCTTGCAAATTATGGGCTTTTACCTGAGCATACTGGTGAATCTATGGATAATATCTTAAAGATTCACTATACTGTTAAAGAAAATCCTGATCTTGCACTCTTTGTCCAGACAAGTCCATCTTTTTGCTGTCCCGGGCTTGTTACTGAAGCTATGAGTGCGAAGATTGAGAAGGTAACTGGGGTGCCAGTAGTAAGTATCACTTATGATGCTTTAGGGGGAAATAAAAACAGAGTTATAATCCCATTTCTGCAATATAGGCGAGAAAACCAGATGGCTTTAAATGCAACTATGTAATGGATATTACTTCTTCCAAATATTTACAAATCTCTTATTCAAAATAACGGGTAGATAAGGTTCCAGCTCAGGATTATGAAGTAAAAAATTGTGCTGAAACTGCATTCTGCCCACATCAATAAGATTATGACTCTCTAATGCTCTGACATAGTTCATGTAGTATCCATCATAATTCTTAAGATAGAGCGGGGATCTTGCATTTATCTCCTGAAAGTTCTCTTCAGTATATTTAAGTATAGCGTGAAATGCCTCTAAATATAGAGCAAAATTGTTCAAATATTTAGCTACAATAGGCTCACTATAATAGGACTCAATTTTCAGTAGCCAATCGAAATTTTCCTCAATAAGTATAGTACGGTAATCATTTACTAAAAGTAGAAATTTCTTAACTGACTTATCATTCTCTTTAATTGCAGCTTGTATGGTTTCAACAAAAATTTTTACTTCATTTATCCTTGTAGGACTTGAATCTATGCTATTTAACCTTTCAAACTGCAAGGTCAGCGTGTTAAGTTTTTTAACAGAATATTTAAGCCCATCTGTAAATTTCAATATCTCTTTTGCTGTGGATGAGTAGCCTGAATATATAATCTTGTTTTTAATTCTTGTGTATAAAAAAGATTCTCCTATACTTACCAATATAAATGCCAGTATAAATATTGAAATAGGAATTAGGCTTTTTTTCTGCCTTGTTTTAAGGATATAGTATATCAATGTAATTGGAGCAAAAAATATAACCACAGCCCACCATCTTGGCATCATCTCTTTTTTTGAATCAATATAGACAAATACTGCACCAATAAATGAAAATAAAAAATATATATAAAACAAGTTAAAACTCCTTAAAGTTATCTATTAATTATACAGTTAAATACATATCTCAAAGAAACGATCTTATTTTCCAGCCAATTCCATCTGAATAGAGTGTTACCGCCCCATTTAAATCTGTTCTAAATATCTCAACTCCGCGTTTTCTGTATCGTTTTAGCACATCACTTCGAGGAAAGCCAAAACGATTTTTCCACCCACAAGATATAACTATACATTCAGGATCGACCTTATTAAGGAAAAAGTCACTACTTGAACTTGCACTGCCATGATGAGGAGCTATTAAGATATCAGATTTTAGGTAATTAATATCTTTGTGTTTAATATCTTTAGTCAGCTCATTTTTATATTTATCTACAATTTCTACTTCAGCCTTTGCTGTGATATCTCCGGGAAAGAGAATTGATGTCTGCCCAAATACCAACTTAAACACTATAGAGTTATTATTGATATTATCTTTATTTTCATCTCTCTCTTTTACTGAACAAGGCTTTAAAGGGTGTAAAAAGTAGATATCTACATTTCCGATATTAATAGAGCTTGGCGATATTTTTCCTTCTATATTATCATCAATTATCAATAAATCTGCCCCGCTTTTTTTTATATTTGCTATAAGATTTTTATATACACTACTATTTTGCTCATCACAGTTCTTAATAAATCGTTTCACCTTGAAATGTTCAACAATATAGACAAGTCCATTTAAGTGATCTGCGTCAGGGTGAGTAAGTATTACTGCATCTAAGGTCATTATCTTTTTCTGTCTCAAAAATGGTGCAATTATATTTGCTCCAGTATCAAAGTTGCTTATAGATGTGAATCCTCCGCCATCGACTAAAATTGTTTTCCCTTTTGGAATCTCAATTAAAGCTGAGTTTCCCTGTCCAACGTCTAAAACTGTAACCGAAAGAGTCTTATTAAAATACCTTTTATTAATCCAGACTCCCTCATGGATTAAAAGTATTAAAGATGAAACTATTACACCAAAAACGCTCACTTTAAAAAAGAGTGTTTGAACCATTACCTCTCTCTTTTTTGTCAGTTTTTTTTGTTCAATCGTCTCTTCTTGACTCATCTTTCTTGCTATAAGCACCTTATGCCATGACTTTGCAGCAACAAAAAGAAAAAATAGAGAAAGATAGTAGCAAAATATTTCAACAATATCTGGGGTAAAGGTTTCAGTGTAGCTTCCCGGAAATTTTGCAATTGCTCGTATCAACTCTATGCTGTGGGTAACAATAAAATCTGCACATTTAATTAAAAACCCTGAAATTTCGACAGAAAAAGGATAGCAAAAGAGAGCTACAAGTCCAAGTGGTAGTGCCACAAACCCTATACTGGGAATAAGAATAATATTGGTGAAAAGAGAAGAAAAAGAGAGAATATTAAAGTAGTGCATCACAAGAATCTGTGTTCCTAAGGTTGCACATGAAGATATAAATATAAAGCCTACAAATACTTTTAAAAAGCGGTTTTGGATCAGGAAATTAAATCTATTTTCCGTCTTACCATTTAGTCTATTTAATTTTTCAGTAATCTCAAACTTATACTCTTTGGATAGAGATAATCCCATCAAAATAAAAAAAACGGCTGAAAATGAGAGTTGAAAAGAGACTGTGAAAATAGAGAGCGGATCAATTATAAGAATTATAATTCCTGCTGCTGCAAGAGAGTTAAATGTGTCAGTTTCACGCTCAACTACGGCTGCTATCATAAAAATAGTCACCATTATCATAGCACGCTCAGTTGCATCAGACAGACCTGAAAGCACCGAATAAGCAATAATCGGTAACAAGGTTAGCAGTGCTGCAACTTTTTTACTCCATCCTCGAATTAAAATAGTGCTTGAAAGTGAGAGGAGTAAATTGAATAGATAAAAAAATAGTGTTGCCACAATAGAGAGATGAAGCCCTGATATTGCAAGTATATGGCTTCCTCCTGTTCTTGCAAAATCTGCTTTAAGTTGATCAGATATAAAATCTTTGTTTCCAGTGGTCAATGCACACAGTATTGATGCTGAATCTTTGTCTGTAATATTATTAAAAACGTGTGCTGTAAAAGCATCTCTGAAGTTGTTGAAAACACTGTATAGATTTACTACCTTATGCAAGGCATATTTAAAATTTTCCAAATTAAAGATAGAATGAGAGTTATTAGAATGAGTTTTTTGTAAATTATATAAGGTAATATGTTTACCACTAATATTCACCCTGCCCCATAATCCCTTATTTCTCATGTATCTTACATAATCAAATCCTCCCTGATTATTAAAATTACGCAAAGATTTTATATTTCCCTCAAATTGAATGGTATCCCCCTTATTGTACTGCACAATTGGATTATAGATATTCATCTGAACTTTACCTTCAACCTTATGTTCCACTATATCTACATCAGAAACATTTTTATGGAACTTTTCTGAATCCTCGTTTTGAGCTATTGGAGGAACTCTCACTTTTTTCTCCGCACCACTCTCTATTTCGATAATATTTTCAACTGATAGCTCAAATCTAACACGTCTGTCAGAAGATTGCGGCTTTTTATTATCAGAGCTGTTGTCCAAAATGGAAGGATGAGCTTTATCAATAATTTGGGATTGGTTATTATGATTATTAAATTCTTCTGGATTAGAAACGATTGTGCCAATGATATTTATATTACCCCTATCGGTAAAATTTGAGATATGGTTTTCTGAAAGTATGGGAAATAGGTCAAAAAGAGGTCTGCCATTAAAAATAGGAAGGTAATTAAAAAGTGTAATAGCTACACAAAAGAGGAAAAACAGGGGAATAAGAGGAGAAATTCCATATTTTAAAAAGATTCTCACTAAATATCAGCTTAACTCCCCTGCAATAAACAATCTCGAAACTCAAAATCAGACTCTTTTTATCTGTGCCCCAAGAGCTGAAAACTTCTTCTCAATTGACTCGTAGCCTCGATCAATGTGATAAACTCTATTTATAGTTGTTACCCCTTTTGCTACAAGTCCTGCAATAACAAGAGATGCACTGGCACGCAAATCTGATGCCATTACTTGAGCACCAGAGAGAGATTTTACACCTCTTACCATAGCGTAATTACCACCTGAAATAGAGATATCAGCACCCATTCTCTGAAGTTCATTTACATGGATAAATCTGTTTTCAAATATAGTCTCATGGATAACACTGTTTCCTTCTGCAATTGCCATTAATACCATGAACTGTGCCTGCATATCTGTTGGAAATCCTGGGTATGGCAATGTCTTGATATCTGTACTCTTTATATTTTCTATCCCTTTTACACGTATCCCCTCTTGAGTGATATCAACTAAAGAGCCAGTTTGTCTAAGCTTATTGATGATTCCACCAATATGTTCAGGTTCAGCCCCTTGTATAAGAACATCACCTTTTGTAGCAGCAGCAGCAACCATAAAAGTTCCGGTCTCTATTCTATCTGGAATTACTTCGATTGTTGCTGGTTTAAGAGAAGGGCTTGAGTTGTTCAATTGTTCTTCTCCAACTCCGTTTATGCGTATAGCAGCCGTTCCAGCACCTGTGATATCAGCTCCCATTTTATTTAAAGCATCAGCAAGAGCTGTAATTTCAGGCTCTCTTGCACAGTTTCTAAGAACAGTAGTTCCTTTTGCAAGGGTTGCTGCCATCATCAAATTCTCAGTTCCAGTTACAGTTGGTATGTCAAAATAGAACTCATTTCCTTTAAGACAACCATCAGTAGTTGCTTCAATATATCCATGTTCAATAGAGATTTTTGCACCAAGAGCCTCAAGACCTTTAAGATGCAGATCGACAGGCCTTGCACCAATTGCACATCCTCCGGGAAGCGAGACCTTTGCATGTCCAAACCTTGCAACTAAAGGTCCTAAAACAAGAATTGATGCCCTCATTTTTCTTACAAGATCATATTCAGCCTCTGCCTTATGGATTGGCGAGGCGTTAATCCTTACCCTTGAACCGCTGCTCTCTATAATTGCTCCAAGGTCTTGGAGCAGAAGTTTTATACTTTTAATATCCATAAGATCAGGAATATTTGTGTAATCTACAGGACCCTGAACTAAAATAGAAGAGGCAAGCAGTGGCAAAGCTGCATTTTTGGCGCCGCTTATCTTAACTGTCCCTTCCAATGGTATTCCGCCTGTTATTTCAATTTTATCCATTTTTAATTTAATTTCCTGGGATAGGTTGTTATTATTTTACTCTAATTTTAACTACACACCTTTTGTGAGACTCAAACGGGAGAAGATATTCAAATACTTCTGTTTTAAGCTCATAACGACTAATAATTGGATTTAACTCATCTTCTTTTAAAGCACCTTTCATAGCAATAATAGAACCATCTTTTTTAAGAAACGGCAGTGCTATATCAACAAATCTACTTAACGATGTAAAAGCTCTTGAAATCACACAATCAAACTTATATGCATAGCCAGGACTTTTACTAAGCTCTTCTGCCCGGCAGTGCATTGCTTTAGCAATTCTCTTTTCTGAGCAAAAACCAACAACATCCTCTACCTTTTTAAAACTATTTTGACTTATAAGTCCATTATTAATTATACCGATTTGACTTATAAGGTAGTTTAAAAAATTTACCTTTTTTCCTGAAGAATCTACCATTATAACCTCAAGAGATGGTTTTACAATCTTTAGAGGCATACCCGGAAAACCGCCACCAGAACCAAGATCGATAATTTTTGAACCGTCTAAAATAAATGGAGAAACAGCAATAGAGTCTATAAAATGCTTGAGTGCTACATCAAACGGCTCTACAATTGCAGTTATATTAAACTTGTTATTCCATGTTAGTAACTCTTGAGCATGAAACGCTAAAAGTCGAAGCTGCATTTCCGACAGCTTAACTCCAAATGCTGCTGAACCATCTTCAACTATCTGTTGCCAATTTTTATTGAATAGATTACTACTATCTTGTTTGTTCATCTGTGATTAAAACCTTGACATACATAATGATTTTGAATATATTAACAAAATTTTTCTCAATGTAAAAGTTACACTTAATTTATCAATTTTAACAGGGAAAATTTCATAAGTCAAAGGACAAGTTTCTAAAGTCAAAGGACAAGTTTTTATTATGCTTAAGGATTTGAAAAGAGTAAGGAATATTGGAATCAGTGCACACATTGATTCTGGCAAAACGACACTAACAGAGAGAATACTTTTTTATACCAATAGGATTCATCAGATTCATGAAGTCAAGGGTAAAGATGGGGCAGGAGCTGTTATGGACTCAATGGACCTTGAACGTGAACGAGGTATAACAATTGCATCTGCTGCTACTCATTGTGAGTGGAACAAAAACGACATAAATATTATCGACACACCTGGGCACGTTGATTTTACCGTTGAGGTTGAAAGGTCTCTTAGAGTTCTTGATGGAGTTATCTTAGTTCTGTGCTCTGTATCTGGTGTTCAGTCACAATCTATTACTGTTGATCAACAGATGAAACGGTATCAGGTGCCTTGTATTGCCTTTGTTAATAAATGTGATAGAAGTGGTGCAAACCCTTACAGGGTTGCAAAACAGCTTAGAGACAAACTTGGTCACAACTCAGTTATGATGCAGATTCCAATTGGTCTTGAAGACAAACTTCAAGGAGTGGTTGATCTAATCTCTATGCAAGCACTCTATTTTGAAGGCAGTAATGGCGAAAATGTCATTGCCAAAGATATACCAGCAGAGCTTCAGGAAGAAGCCTCAGCAAAACGAGAAGAGATGATTGATGCTGTTTCAATGTATTCTGATGAACTAACAGAAGCCATTTTAGAAGAGAAAGAGATAACTGAGGCAATGGTTATTGATGCTGTCAGAAGAGGTACAATTTTAAGAGAGATGACACCCGTTTTTATGGGATCTGCCTATAAAAATACCGCTGTTCAGCCCCTTTTGGATGCTGTAATTAAATTTTTACCATCTCCACTTGATATCAACAATGACGCTATTGATCATAGCAATAACGATGAGACCGTAACTTTAACAAGCGATTTTAACAAACCAACTGTTGCTTTGGCATTTAAGTTGGAAGATGGGCAGTATGGTCAGTTGACATACATCCGTGTTTATCAAGGTGGATTGAAAAAGGGCGATACTATAATTAATAGTCGTGATGGTAAAAAATCGAAAGTTGGGCGACTGATTAGAATGCACGCTGCTGAAATGGAAGATATTGAGGAGATTCCAGCAGGTCATATTGGTGCTATGTTTGGTATTGACTGTGCATCTGGGGACACCTTTGTAAGCCCGGGTATTAACTATTCAATGATTGCAATGCACATTATGGAACCTGTTATCTCTCTTTCTATAACTCCAGTTGATAACAAATCTCAAATCAATATGTCTAAAGCTTTGAACCGCTTTACAAAAGAGGATCCTACCTTCAAGACCTATGTTGATAAAGAGACCAACGAGACTATTATTCAGGGGATGGGCGAACTACACCTTGAGGTCTATGTTGAGAGAATGAAAAGAGAATACAAAGCAGAGGTTATAACTGGGCAGCCACGAGTTGCTTACAGAGAGACTATTACACAAAAGGCAGAATTTAACTACACCCACAAAAAACAGACTGGTGGTGCTGGTCAGTATGGAAGAGTTGCTGGGTTTATTGAGCCATGTGATGGTGAATTTGAATTCGTCAATAAAGTTACTGGCGGAAGAATCCCAACAAACTATATCCCAGCTTGTGAGAAAGGGTTTGCAGGCTGCATGGAGAAGGGACCAAAGTTAGAATTTCCAGTTACCGGTGTCCGTGTAACCCTTATGGACGGTGCTTACCACGCTGTTGACTCTTCTGATATGGCATTTCAAGCTGCTGCACGTGGCGGTTTTCTTGAAGGCTATCTTAAGGCAAAACCAGTTATCCAAGAGCCAATTATGAAGGTTGTTATTGAGACACCCAATGAGTTTCAAGGTTCCTGCATGGGGCTTATAAATCAGAGACGAGGTATTATTTTAGGTTCTCAGGAAGAGGGAGTTATGTCTGTTATTGAGTCTCAGGTGCCTCTTTCAGAGATGTTTGGTTTTTCTACTATACTTCGTTCTGCAACTCAGGGAAAGGCACAGTTTACAATGGAGTTCTCTTCATACAAGCAGGTACCTCAGTCTGTAGCAGAATCAATTATAAAAGCCAAAGAAGAAGATAAAAAGAAAAAATAAGGGAAAGAGAGGGAAAAATGCTGAGAAAAGATCTCATTCAAAAAAGTCCCGTAATGCAGATTTTAGGTGATGAATATCTGGGGCAGGGTAAATTTGGTGCAGTAATTTCCAGAGCAGGAGTGGGTAAGACACAGTTTCTTGTGCAGATTGCAATTTCACTGCTTCTTGAAGGTAAAAAGGTAATTCATATAAGCCTTGACGATTCTATTGATAAGATAAATTTTAGATATAAAGAGGGTTATACCAACTTGATTGACAGCATAGGATATATTGATCCCCAGAAAGCTACTCGCCTTTGGGAAGATCTTGCACCATGCAAATTTGGTATAACATGCCATGAAAACACCTTTAGCCCCAAAAATATAAGAGACTATCTTGTGAGCTTGAGAAAAAACTCTCTTGAAATGCCTGCTGTGATTGTGGTTGATGGTCTTGATTTTGATAGAGACTGCTCTGTTGTTTTAGATAAACTTGCAGAACTTGGCAGTGAGTTTTCTCTTGCTATATGGTTTTCAATGAAGAGCCATAGAGAGCAGCCTTTTAGCGATAGAGGCTTTCCAGTTCAGCTTGATAAGGTGCATGAGCGTTTTGATAAGGCAGTATATCTACAACCTAAAGAGGATAAAATAGAGGTGGTTATTCTCAAGGATGGTAAAAAAGTGAACGAAAGACATCTCATTGAACCGGCAACTATGATGTTGGCATAATAAAATATAAACCTATCTTAATTTAAGAATTTAACAAAAGTAGATAGGTTTAAAATCTGAACTTAGAAGTTATTTAAACTACTACATTTGAACCACTGATTTAAAAGATTTGGCTGACTTTCAAACCATCTTACATCATAAATTGATCTTAAAAAATCGGTGGTTCTTTGCTAAAGTTTTAGAGCTGATTCAATAAACCCTATAATAGCATTTGATATCCTCTCTCTATCTCTTCCTCGCAACATTTGATGACTTTTGCCATCAAAAATATAATACTCTTTTACCATAGCTGGAATATTATCAAATAGCTTCTGTGCTCCACGGGGGTTAATAAACTTGTTATCTCTTGATTGGATCACAAGAAGAGAGTTTAACATATTGTTCTGTTTTCCCAAATTCTTTCCTAACTCTTTTATCTGCTCTTCCACAGAATCGATAAGCATCTCAACTTGCTTTAATCCTGATATAGGGTGAGTGGAATACCTGAACTCAGGAATTTCTGGAAGATAGGTTATCCACTCCTCTTTTTCTCCCACAGGTAGTCCAGCCCTTTTCATCATAAAGCTCCATAAACTGCCTGATGTAGTAAAGTCAGATGAATAATCTTTTATTGTTTTTGGAGGAGCAACCATAAAAAAGGCATCAATATCTTCTATCTTTGATTTCAGTGCAATCCCAAGAGTTCCTCCAAGCCCTAAGCCTCCAATTACTATCTTTTTACATAAACTGCGAAGCAATACAAATCCCTCTTCTGCCGCCTCAATCCATTGAATAAATAGTTTTTCTTTACTATTTACAGTAGAAGAGGCAAACTTTTCAGGCATTACTTTTCTTCTATGTTTTATATCTGCTTCTAAACCTGTAATAGTATCAGATACAATAAGATTTTCAGGTGCTGTACCATGTCCTGGAAGTCTTGGAAGATATACTGTAAAACCTCTGCGATGAAGCCCTTTAGCAAAAGGGAGCATCTCTCCCGGACAGGATAGATAGTCGTGAAGCAACAAAATTCCAATATCCCCATAAAGTCTTGTAGAGTAAAGTGTATTATCTGACTTTAAAAGTCTTGGTCTGCCGTTATTATACAACTCTATCTGGCTATCAGATGCTAAATATTTGCTAATAAAAGGTTTGTGACGATCACTAAGTATATCGACTGCTGCCTCTTCAAGCCCATCTATTACTCTCTCTGGTAGATCGTCAGCAATAACGGCACTCTCTTTTAGCTCATCAATAACAATATCCCCCACATATTTATTAAAATCGTCAACATAACTATTATACTGCTTATCCTCTATTCTATAGCTCATCAAAAAAGCTATTTCCGAAGAAGATTTCATTGCAAGATCAGCAAAATAAGCCTGCAATTTTATAAGAGGCTCAATCTCATTTGCAATAACAGAGAGAGGGTTTTCCACTCTAACTGTATGAAAATCATATTCTAAAGAGGTTAAATTATTTATCCCTAATTTTTCACTATTTTTATAAAGTTTCCCATCTTTTTGTTCTACTACACCTGTTTCAATGGCAAGCTGCATAAAATCTTCATATCTGTGAAACCTATCATTTGTGACTATATGAATTTGATTAGAATAGAGACTTTTATGAAAATAGCAGTGAAGCGACATAGCACAGGCAAAAGTTGCAAGAAACGCCCTGCATCTTAAATCATACTCATCAATCCCATCATAACTATTTGGAATATATCGTAGAATTGAAGCAAAGATATGATCGTAGTTCAATGTAGTCATCTCATAAACGCTCTTCATATACCGATTCATGATCTCATTTGCATTGGCTTTCATAAGATAATATGAAGATAATCGATTAGAAAAGTTGATCTTTCTTCTTGAGGTCAGATCGCTCTCAACAAAAGAGTTAAAAAAATAATCTTTTGAGCTATTTAAAATAAGCTCCTTATTACAAGTTGAACATGCAAGCTCCTCAACATTTGAACTCCCATTTTCTACAAATTTAGGTTCATCTCCTCTAACACTAATTGGCTCCCCAAACCTTATATCAACATCAACACCTGAAAAGATCATTGTACCTTCTGTTAACAACTCTTCCATCACACGCTTTGATGGGTTTTCCATCATGTTAAGAGCCATACGGCTCAATACATTCTCCTTTGCCCTTACAGGATAATAGGTTATATTTACAGGCACAATAGAGGTCTGCTGCTCCATAACTGATTTTGGTGATCTTATCTCATAATCATCAACTAACCTGTTAAACTCTTTGATATTTATCTGTATCATGCGTCTGAGACGTTCTCTATAAAATTCGGTCTGAAGGGCAAGTGTAGCAGCCCCAGTTCTCGGTCTTTGTATATGTCCACCTTCGTAAAGCCTAAAATCACCATCACTTGTTATCTTTTTATTTTTAACCATCATCCCTTCTGGAAATATTATACAATCTGCATAGCCATTAAGAAGGCTTCTGACAATCAGAAAATCTCTTTGTGGGTCTCGTGTAGAAACAGCCCCCATTGCCTCAAGAATTCCTTTAAGCCCCCCTTGAAAAAGCTCTGCAGCGGCAAGTGACCAGACAGGTCTATTTGTTATCTGGTGGATATGATACGGTAAAAAAACGGTCTCAATACGGGTAAAGTGGTTGGCAGTAAAAATTATTGACCCCTCTCCTTTAGGAATTTTCTCATCACCATGAATATTTATCTTTGCTTTAGAGATGCCTGAAAAGGCTTTAAAAGCATATCCTGACATATAATAGGCAAATCGATTCACGAAATAAACTCTCCTCTTAGCACTTATATAAGTTCAACAAACCATTGGGCAATAGTGTCCATAAATAGCCAACCTTCAGTGGTCAATCTGCATCTTACGCCTTTTTCTAATTTACCCCATTCTCTTTTCTCAAGTTGCTCTAAAACTGTTGAAAAAATATTGATAAACACACCATCAGATATATCTGCTCTTTTTGCATGTGGAGTTTGGTATAACTTTGTAGCCTTATAGAGCTTTTCAAAAGATTTAATATCAATCCCATGAGAAGTTCTAAGTCCAACCATTATCATCTCAACAAGTCTCTGTTCATCTGTTAATATCTCTCTTTCAGCAATAGGCATCAAGGATTGAGAAAGCATTGAGATATAGCTATCTACATTTTTTATATTCCAAAAACGTTCAAAAACTCTGTTATCTTCAGATATTCTATCGTTTGATAGATATGTAGAGTAGGAGTGGGCAGAAGGACCAAATCCTAAATAGGGCACCATATTCCAATATTTTTTATTGTGTATAGATTGATGCTCCGGTGCTGAAGCAAAATTTGATATTTCGTAGTGGTAAAACCCCTTAGAGATAAGATACTTTGATGTCAACCTGAAAAGCTCTGCCACACTCCCATCATCAATAGATTTTATCTCTCCTCTACTATACGCTGCAAACATCGGGGTGTCAGGTTCATAACTCAACATGTAGCAAGAGAGGTGTTCAGGAGAGTATTCAAGTGCAATCTCAAGATCTTTTACCCAAATAGCCTCTCTCTCTTCTGGCGTACAATACATAAGATCAATACCTATATCGCTAAAACCAAAATCTCTTGCAGATATAATAGTTTGACGTGCCTCATTAGCAGAATGAATTCTTCCAAGAAAGGAGAGCTTTGCATCCTGAAAAGACTGCACTCCGATACTTAGACGGTTTATACCAACTTCTCTTATCTCTTGAAAATATCCATCTTTTACAGTTCCGGGATTTACCTCCATAGTGATCTGTAAATCTTTACTATCTAAAAGTTTAAAGTTCTTATTAATAGCTATAAGAACTTTTTCCACCTCTTCACAACTCAAAATAGATGGTGTTCCACCACCAAAATAGATAGTATCCACAAGAAGTTCAGGGTTAGAACGCAACTCTATCTCTCTTAATAGAGCTGCTATAAATATTTTTTTAGATGAGGTATCAGAGATCGAAAAAAAATCACAATAAGGACATTTTTTGATACAAAAAGGTATATGTATATAGATTCCAGCGTTAGCTGTTAAACTACTATCTGTATTAGGCAAATGAGCAGATATCAAAGCATCTTTAGGCATTGGCATTCTCTTTGACAATCTATTTTAACTAAATTATGTTTAAAACTATTTTTAAAAAAATAACATATACATAATACTACAAGCTCAATGTTTAAAGAAGAGCAAACTTTGATTTTATACTTATCTGTAAACTTAATTTACATTAACCTTTGGAGGTAAATATTTATAATGAATTTAGAATCTATTATTGCAGCAGCAGCCGGAAGAGAAGAGGCAGATATAATTTTTATAAATGGCAAAGTTATAAATGTTTTTACAGGTGAAATTCTTGAACAGAGCGTTGCTGTAAAAGATGGTTATATCTGTGGGTTGGCAGACTCTAAACTATACTCTGAAAGCTATTCAAAAAATAATACTAATCAAGCAGAAACAGATAGTTATAAGTCTAAACAGATAGTTGATTTAAAAGGAATGTACATCTCTCCCGGATTTATTGATGCTCATGTCCATATTGAAAGCTCAATGGTTACACCTGCTAAATTTGCACAAGGAGTTGTTCCTTGCGGAACAACAACTGTTGTTGCTGACCCTCATGAAATTGCAAATGTTATGGGAGTTGATGGTATTGAATACATGATAAGATCAGCACAAGATCAGCCGATGAATATCTTGTTCGCCCTACCCTCTTGCGTTCCGGCAACAAATATGGAGACCTCTGGAGCTGTTTTAAATGCTGAGAAAATAACTCCTCTTCTTAAACATGATAAGATCGTTGCACTTGCGGAAATAATGAACTATCCGGGAGTTATATTTACTGATCCTGATGTTATTGCAAAGATTAAGGCTGCACATATCGCGAGAAAAACAGCTGATGGACATGCTCCTTGCCTTACTGGAAAAAGTTTGAATGCCTACGCATCTGCTGGAATTTACAGCGATCACGAGTGCACATCTGCTGATGAAGCTATGGCAAAATTAAGACTTGGGATTCATATCATGGTAAGAGAGGGAACGTGTGCTAAAAACTTTGATGCTCTTATGCCTGCAATTAATGACAATACATTCCATCAGATGATGTGGTGCACTGATGATCGACACCCAGAAGAGATTTTAAAAGAGGGGCATATTGATCATATTGTAAGAAAGGCGGTCAAATCCGGCGTTGCGCCTGTCAGGGCAATTCAGATGGCAACCATTAACCCTGCCCGTTATTTTGGATTAAATGATGTTGGTGCAATAGCTCCGGGACGAAGAGCTGATATGGTGGTTTTTAAAGATATTGGAAATCCTGTGGTTGAAAAGGTTTTTGTAAAAGGGGTTTTGGCTGCACAAGATGGAAGGCTGAATGAGAAATTTGAATCAAGTTCAGAGGGCACTGCTCCAAAAATTATGAACTTTGATCTTAGTACAGTTGACTTTTCAATTCCCTGCAAAAATGATCTATGCAACACTAAATCAGATCAAAATAATCTCCAGACTCCAATTGATAAAGCTCGGGTAATTAAAGTTATTCCAAATCAAGTTGTAACAGAAGAGATTATCATGGATGTTCTGAAAAAAGATAAAGATAAAAACCAAAATAAAAAGGAAGATAGAGAACTATATGATTATGCAATATCTGATACAAACCGTGATATGTTAAAAATCGCAGTAATTGAAAGATACTCTGGAAAGAGTGAAATGGCAAAGGGGTTTGTAAATGGCTTAGGGCTAAATAAAGGAGCTATTGCCTCAACAGTTGCACACGACTCTCATAATATTATTGTTGCTGGTGCAGATGATGATGATATGCTCTGTGCAGTCAAGGCAATAAAAGAGATGGGCGGAGGATTTGTTGTTGTTAAAGAAGGAAAAGTTGTTGAAAGTCTTGCTCTGCCTGTAGCTGGTTTGATGTCAGAAAACTCTTTAGAACAGGTTAAGGAATCAATGGATAGAGTTATAAATGCAGTTAAAATTCTTGGCTCTAAACTATCAGACCCGTTTATGACACTTGGATTTTTAGCCCTGCCAGTTATTCCTAAATTAAAGATAACTGACAAGGGTATTGTTGATGTTGAGAAATTTCAGATTGTAAATCTGTTTTTATAACAATTTCAACCAATAAAGTTAATATGACTTAATTCTCTCCTCAAGATTGGAAGAATGCCACTTTTTCAAGATCGACTAAAATAGCGTATTACAGATTGGTTATGGATATTTAATTTAATGGGGTAGTTAAAGTTTATCCAATTGATTGTTCAGGGTATTTTCCAGTAACGCCAGTATAAAATGAGCGTATAAGAGCCATATCAGCCTCAATATCTCCAGTTGGAATAATAGACCTGCCAAGTCCGCCAGCTTTACGTCTATAATCTATATATCCCATGACAATCGGAACATTAGCACCTCTTGCTATATGATAAAAACCGCTTTTCCAATACATCACCTTTTTTCGAGTGCCAGATGGTGGAATTACAATAATAAGCTCATCATGTTTATTAAATGTCTGAATAATATTATTAACTGTATTATTTGATTTACTACGGTCAATAGGAATAACTCCAAGCCATTTTACAATTTTTCCAAACGGAGGGCGAACAAGCTCTTTTTTACCCATCATATAAATTTTGATCTTTAAAATAAAAGCAACAAGTATTGTATAAACAAAATCCCAATTAGACGTATGAGGTGCTGCTATAAGGACATATTTTTTGAAATCAGGCTTCCTGCCTTCCGCTTTCCATCCTGTGGCATAGAAAAAAAAGCGAGCAGACCAATGAATAACTGTTTTAAGTATTGGGGTATCAAAAATAGTGTTATTTATCATGAGTCTCCTTTATTATTTTCTTTGTTATTTGAATTTTTGATAATTTTTTTCAATCTTGATAACATAACAGCCATATATATCAAAGGATGAATCATAGTTTTGCAGAAATATTACAAATAGTTGCTCTACATTCCAATATCAAGAGGATTGTTATATTTATGAACAATATAAAAGCAAACAAAATAGTAGAACGGTCAAATATAAATGAATTGATCAAAGCAGAGAGAGATAAAGCTAAAAAAGTAGTTTTTACCAATGGCTGTTTTGATATACTTCACGCAGGGCATGTTACATATCTTCAAGAGGCTGCAAAGTATGGAGATATATTGATTATTGGGTTAAATTCAGACATATCTGTTAGACAGATAAAAGGTGAAAAACGCCCGATTGTTGGGCAAGTGCAGAGGGCAAAGGTGTTATCAGCTCTTGAATGTGTTGATTATGTTGTCATTTTTGATGAGCCTGATCCCGAAAGTCTTATAAAAAGAATAGCCCCTGATGTGCTTGTAAAAGGGGCTGATTGGAGCGAAGATAAGATTATTGGTGCTGATTTTGTAAAAAAATTAGGCGGAACAGTAGAAAGAGTCGATCTTGTACCTGAAATTTCAACCACAACAATAATAGAGCGAATTATAATCCGTTATGGAGCATGATTTTATCTGCTTTGCTCTATATTATTTTATTGCTGCTTATCTTTTGCTCATCTTCTCTCTTTTGCAGCGGTTGCAGGGTCAACTTTGTATGATACTATTGGCGAGAAGATGTAAAGCAGCATCAGAAAAAATACAAAATATCCAAACCATGGGGTGAATACAAAAATAATTAAAAGTGTGAGCGTACTCCACATAAACCATGGATTTCTATCCATAAAACGTCCCATGTGAAGATATTTTATTGGATAGAAGTTCATAAGAACAGAAGTAAAGATAAAAAGTCCAAACGTGAAAAGACCAACTAATGTTATCCACTCCTGATTTGATGGTGTGATATGTGCAATAACTACAAGCGGAGCTGAAACAAAAAGTGCTGCTGCTGGTGTTGGCAATCCCTTGAACATACCCGGAATAGAGTTCTTATCAAGAGTAAAATAGATAAGCCGTGCAAACCCGGCTAATGCATAAATTATTGCCACGGTTCCAATTGGAAGCGAGTGAATCTCAGGATTTGGATAGTCTGCAAGCGTAATATAAAATATCCATGCAGGTGCAATACAAAAACTTATACCATCAGCTATGTCGTCCATAAGCCCACCAAATGTGATATGCCCTTTGATTACTCCAGGCAGTGGCTCTGTTAAACCGAGTTTTCTTGCCATTGCTCCATCTAACTTATCAAAAACAGCAGCACCTATTAAAAGCAGATAAGACTCTGTCATCTTTCCCTGATATGCAAAAAATACTGCTAAAAGTCCCATTATTGCATTCATCATAGTTAAAGTATTTGGAAAAACAGACAAAATTTTGCGTCTTAAAAGGTTGTCGTCAAGACAAATTTCATCTAAGCAGTATGTCCCATATTTACGGCAGTAGCCTGCTATTGAACCAAAATTTATTATGAGAAAGAGAATTTCAATAATAAAGAGGTTTCTAAGAGGCAGATTTGCAATTTTTGAGACAGTATTGTAAATAAATGATAGCTCTCCAAAAGCAGGTACATAAAAAGCGTGGATGTACATAAGAAGACCAAGAGGGGCTGCAACAATGGTGCGAAGACGAGTAAGTTCACGAAGTTCTGGTTCCTGTCCATATCGCAATGCAAAACCTCTCATAAAATGGGCAAAGTTATTTCTAACAAGCACAGTTACGCAGATAATCAGAACAAAGATAGCGTGTAAAAGTTCTAAACGACTATGTGCAGGAGAGACAAATAGCAACCTCCACATCATACCAACTGCAACCAAAGGAAATACAATAGAATAGACAACCCTGTCCATAATCAAATCTGCAAGTTCTGCCAATGTAGGATTAGGACTAAAACGTTGTGAAAACCAGCCGTCAACAAGATCAAATAGCATTGATGTAAAGAGCAGAATCGTTCCAGAAAGATAAATTGAGGAGTTACGGGTAAGCATAACCGACATTGCACAAATCATTCCTGCAAAAACTAAAATCGGGCGTCCGTAAACTAAAACAGGAGTTATCCTTCTTAAAATGATCTGTTGTGTTACCATTACAATCCTTTTCTCTATTTTATTGTTATGTTAATAAATTGTAGCATTTTTCTGTTTTTTTTAAAAAAAAGGCAAAAGCAGTGCCTCTCTACAGTACAGTATTAACCTAATCGGTTTATTCCAACAGATTTCCTAATTTTATCCAAAAATGGAGCAGCGTACTCTCTTGCCTTTTGTGCTCCCTGCTTTAGAATGGCATCTAAATCTTGGGGTGATTGCACAAGCCTGTTGTAGGTATCTCTTGGCTCTTTTAAGATTTCATTCAAATATTCAAAAAGCTCTTGCTTCATCACTCCCCACGCTATTCCCTCTTTATATCTTTTTTCCATTGTTTTAACTTGATCAGCAGTTGCAAAAGCCTTGTATATTGCAAACAGGGTGCAAGTTTCAGGGTCTTTAGGCTCTTCCGGTGCAAGAGAGTTTGTTGTTATTTTCATTATTAGTTTACGAAGTCTTTTATCAGACTCAAAAAGGGGAATTGTATTGTTATAGCTTTTGCTCATCTTTCTACCATCAAGACCTGAAAGAACAGCACTTTTTTCATCTACAACAGCTTCTGGAAGAACAAAATGCTCGCCATAAATATGGTTAAATCTTCCGGCAATATCTCTTGTCATCTCAATATGTTGAATCTGATCTTTGCCAACTGGAACTTTTTTGGCGTTAAACATCAAAATATCTGCTGCCATAAGTATTGGATAAGAAAAAAGCCCCATTGTGATATCTTTATCAGGATCGTTATTTTCCGATTCATTATCGGCAACTGATGCCTTGTATGCGTGTGCTCTATTCATCAATCCTTTGGCAGTGACACAAGTTAAAATCCAAGTCAGTTCAGGGATTTCAGGGATGTCTGTTTGACGGTAAAATATTGATCTATTTGTGTCAAGACCCATTGCAATCCATGTTGCTGCAACTTCAAGAGCTGATCTTTTTATACGTTCAGGCTCTTGGCATTTTATTATAGCGTGATAATCTGCAAGAAAGTAGTATGATGTTTTATTTGCCTCTTTGCTTGACTCAATTGCAGGGCGTATCGCTCCTACATAATTTCCTAAATGTGGTGTACCTGTTGTGGTGATGCCTGTTAAGATATCTGCATTTTTCATTTTTGCTCTAATTTCCTTAAAATTCTCTCTTCTTTAAACATCCCTAATAATATGAAGGGAATAAAAATTAATGATATTATTTCTGTTTTATGAGTATGTTCTGGACAAATTCCAACTCATCTTCACGACTTTTTAACTTACCATCAAGTTTTGCCTCAAGCACAGACTGGATAATATTTTTGTAGGCTGGTCCTGGCTTTATCCCCATTGCAAGCAAATCTTTGCCTCTTATTGAAACAGCAACATCTTTTAACTGGGTGTAGAACCATGAGATAGACTTTCTTACATCCTCTTTTTTTGTTGTTGCCATCATATATAGGATATGTTCTGTCTTAAAAACTGACATAATGTTATAAAGTTCGCTGTTTTTAAATGGTGAATCTCCCCCAGCTCTTTCTAACATACTCTTTTCAAGCAGATATAGCCTCTCGTCTGCTCTGAGCCTTTCACGTAAAACAATGCTTTTTTGGCGAGGCGGAAGTTGAAATTTATCGCATATCTCTTCACACACCCTTATCTGAGTACGTCTGAGCATTGCCATAAAGTATAGTGACCATCGTAAATACTCTACATCAAGATATAAAAGATCGTGCCATGTAAGGGTCTTTTTAACAGATGATAGAGTTGCGATAGTCTCTCTATCTATAGAAAATTCAGGATGGATAACTCTGTCAAGCTGATACTCTTTTATCTGTTCAATTGCTGGTATTGGGTTCTCCTCTTCCAAAATCTGTTTAATCTCTGAAAAGACCCTTAACCCACTTAAATTTTTAAAGAAATCGAGTTTAATCGCATTCTTTATAAGGCTTGATGTAAGTTTTCCTACGGTAAAACCAAAACGGTTGGCAAATCTTATTGCTCTAAAGACTCTTGTTGGATCTTCAACAAAACTTAAATTATGGATAATGCGGATAGTTTTATCTTTAAGATCACGCTGTGCACCAAAAAAATCGATTAAAGTGCCAAAGCCATCTGAGTTCAGCTTTATAGCAAGTGTGTTTATTGTAAAGTCACGCCGGAAAAGATCGAGCTTTATAGAACTCATCTCAACAGTTGGAAGTGCTGCTGGGGATTTATAATATTCAAGCCGTGCAGATGCTACATCAATTTTAAATCCAGATTGTAAAATGACTACAGCAGTTCCAAACTCAGGATGGATGTTACAACGTCCATTTTTCATAGCTGCAAGGTGTTTTGCAAAGGCTATTCCATCTCCCTCCACAACAATATCAACATCATCGCTTTTTCGGTATAAAAGCAGATCTCTTACAAATCCTCCAACAACAAAAAGATCAAGACCTATTTGGTCTCCTGCCATACCAATATCTTTGAGTAGATCAATAATTTTTGGTTCAAGTCGCTCTTTTAAAAAAGGCTCTATGTTCCGTTTTCTTGCGTTACGAATACTTATATCGTCTCTGCCATGTGCCGTTTCATGGTGTGCTATTTTACTATTTTTATCATAGGATATTAAAAAATTAAAAAGATCGGTGCGAGTTATAACACCTATAACTTCATTGTCCCAGCTTTGCTCTTTGTTGTGCCTTGTTTTATCTTTATCACTTGAGTTTATATCTTTGCTATTTAATTCACCAAAGTAGCTATTATATTCACTTTTTCTTATAACAGGCAAAATCCTCTGTTTACCTTCCATTATTTTACTTTGAATTTCAGATATATCTGCGTCAGTAGAGATTGTTGACATATCTGTTGTCATGTACTCCTTTACCGGAAGGTGAGCTAAATTGTGGTATAATGTTTTTTCAATAACTTGGCGTGAAATGTAACCAGTCAGATTATTGCGATCTCCTTCTGATATAAGCAGAGCATTTATGTTATAGCGTGTCATAAGTCTGCTTGCACGACTGCATGGCATCATAGCATCAATTATAATTGGTGGTGATGACATAAGCTCTAAAACAATTTGCCTTGCTCTGACTCTGTTTTTAATAATGTCAATAATTTCAATCTCTACTTGTGCTAAAGTCTTATCCATCACTTTTGCAGATGCAGCATAAGCATGTCCTCCACCTCCCATTGCTGAGAGTATCTGCCCCACATCAACCTCATCAACTCTGCTTCTTGCAACAATAGTTATTTTGTTCTCCATGAGTACAATTGCAAAAAAGACATTGATATCCTCAATTTTTACAAGTTTTTGCACAATTGAAGCAAGATCAGTTATGTATGAAGGGGAGTATATAGATGATATATGAATATCAAAGCCATTGATTCTGTGGCAAGTTATCTCATTTAGAAGAGCATTTAACCATGTAACCTGATCCGTGCTGATTTCTCGAGTAATGAGATCAGCAATTGTATTTATTGATGCTCCACATGAGACAAGAAATCCAGCCTCTATAAAATCTGCCTCTGTGGTTGAGGAGTAGGTAAATGAACCTGTATCTTCATAGATACCAAGAGCCATTATAGTTGCCTCTTCTGGAGTTATGAAAATATTTTTTTCTCTAAGAATTTTGCTTAAAATTGTGACTGTTGCCCCTGTTTGATGATAGACATCTAAAGAGCCTTTAAGGTCATCTTCCTGCTTTGGGTGGTGATCGTATATATGCAGCTCAACATCAAAACAGTTGGTACTTCGATCAATAAGTTCTGCCACAGCAGGAGCTCGATGCTTTTGTCTTGTATCTACAAGCACTAATCGTTTTACTCTTGAAAAATCAATAGTAGAAGGGGTTGCCATATTGAACAGATAGCTCATTGAACTTATGAAAAAATCACGTAGGCTCTTCTCTTGTGACCCGGGAAAAATAACAATAGAGTTGGGGTATAGCTTCTGGGCAGCAAGCATAGATGCTACTGCGTCAAAATCAGAGTTAATATGGCTTGTGATTATTGTATCCGTCTGAATTCGTCTGATTATTTTGTTATCTGTGTTAGTTTTTTGCTCTTTTTCATTCATACGATATTGTTACAACCGTCTAATTTATTTAAAAAAAAGGATATTATTATAAAGCTGTATGAGTGTCAATGGGCAATTCTGACTCTTTACTGGTATAAATTTACAATAAACTTATAGTCAACAACTTTATTGTTGGAAGAATAGAAGATTGGATTGATATTTAATCACTTGAAATTGAACATTTAATATAATATTTTAATGGAAATATTTTATGAATCTTATTAACTCCAGCGTTTTAAAGCGAGGTTGAGTTAAATTAAACCTCTTAAAATATAAATACAGAGGCACTTTAATGGATGAACAAGATACCACCCCTATAAAATTAGATTACCTATTAAAGCCCGGCTTTATTTATATGTCAGACAAACGACCTATCTCTATATCAACAGTAGTTGGGTCTTCTGTAGCTGTCTGTCTGTTTGACAGAAAACAGAAAATTGGTGGAATGAACCATTTTCAGCTTCCAGAAACAAGAGAGAAAGAGAAAGCAACTGCAATATACGGTAATGTTGCAACTCTCACTTTAATAAAGATGATGCTATCAAACGGTTCTAAAAATAGCCACATCGAGGCTCAAATATTTGGAGGAGCTCACAATCCAGAGGTCTCTTCTAACATAAATGTTGGAATAAATAATATCAGAACAGCTCGCAAGATTCTAAATAGTAAGCAGATAAAAATTATATCAGAAGATGTGGGAGGAGAGGTGGGTAGAAAGATAATTTTCAACACCTCAACCTGTGAGATTGCGGTGTTGAAGGTTAAAAACATAAGACAGTCAGACTGGTATCCATATCAGAGCGATAGATAACCTATTTTGATCCAAAAGAGACCTCTGGCATATCCTCAACCGATCTATCTCCTTCTACAATAGCATCCATCTTACCAAGGGTAGCAGGTAAAATAGTATTTATAAAAAACTCTGCTGTAATAATCTGACCCGTATAGTAGGCAGCATCCCTGTTTTTATCAGCAGCATCTTTAATAGCTGTTCTATCAATAGAGCCGGCTTTTTGTGTAAGCTTTGGAGCAGCAACAGACGCTCTCCATAGCAACATCCACGCCATAGTTATATCCCCTGTAACTTCAAGGAACGGGTGGGCAAAAGAGTATGCGTTCACCATATCTGCTGAGCGTGAGCGATCTCCAATAATCTTTGCAGTTGATACAAGTTTATCAAGAGCTATCTCCATTTTTGCTGTTATCTGTTCAACTCCTTTAACTGTCTTTGCCTCATTAATAGTGTTTTGTATAAGCTCAATAAAGTAACCAAAGGATTTCCCCTTTTTCATTCCAAGTTTTCTTCCCAAGAGATCCATTGCCTGAATTCCGTTTGTACCTTCATAAATCATGAAGATTCGAGAATCTCTCATAAGTTGTTCAACAGGAAACTCCTTTATATAACCATATCCACCATAAACTTGAACACCATGACTGCATACTTCAAGAGCCTTGTCTGTAACATATCCTTTCACAAGAGGTGTTAAAACTTCAATAAGATCGCTATATTTTTCTCTCTCTTCATCAGTTGAGGCAGCAGCTTTCATATCTGCACATTTGCCGTTCAGATATATCAAACTTCTCATTCCCTCAACCCACGCTTTCATGTTCAGAAGCTGGCGTTTTACATCAGGATGTTGAATGATTGGAACACTCTTTGCGTTTGGATCTTTACCAGCAGTAATATTGCGTCCCTGAACTCTTGTTCTTGCATACTCTAAAGCATACATATAAGATGCTGTTGCAACTCCAAAAGCCTGAAGTCCAACAAAGGCACGGGCTTCGTTCATCATTCTAAACATCTCAGGCATACCTTGATTTATCTCACCAAGAAGAGTTCCGATACTTGGACCTTTCTCTCCAAGTGATAGCGTACATGTTGCGTTGCCATGAATACCCATCTTCTCTTCAATGCCTGTACATACAACGTTGTTGAATGCTCCTAAAGAACCATCAGGATTTACGTGATATTTTGGAACAAGAAACAGAGATATCCCTTTTGTACCAGCAGGAGAGCCTTCAATACGGGCAAGGACAGGGTGGATTATATTTTTGCAAAGATTATGCTCACCAGCAGAGATAAAAATTTTTGTGCCTGTAATTGAGTATGTACCATCATCATTTAGCTTTGCACTTGTAGTTAATGCACCAACATCAGAACCTGCTTCAGGTTCGGTCAATAGCATTGTTCCACCCCATTCACCTGAAAACATCTTTTTCATGTAAAGGGCTTTTTGCTCTTTTGTACCAAACTCCTCAACAAGTTTTGCAGCACCATGAGTCATTCCGCTGTAAAGCATAAAAGCTGGATTTGCACCAACAAGGTATTCGTTAGCAGCAAGCCCAACAAGTTTTGGCATCCCCTGACCGCCAACTTCAGGAGAGTCGGTCATCGCAAGCCACTCACCCTCTTTATAAAGCTCCCATGCCCGTTTGAAACATTCAGGCACTTTTACTATTCCATTTTCAAGAGTACATCCCTCTTCATCTCCGGGTTTTTGGGTTGGTAATATCTCCTTAATTGCTAAATTCCTTGCCTCTGAAACTATCAGATCAACGGTTTTTTTATTAAATTCAGCAAATAGTTCATGTTCAACCATTCCAAGTTGTTCGTGTAGTACAAAATCTACATCTCTTCTATCTGAAATTAACTGTGCCATAAATTGTTAAATTCTCCTTTTTTGTAAAAGTTCATCTTTACAAATCTGATTAAAAAGGTTTAGATTACAGCAATTACTTTCTGATTTAAAAAGCAGCACATAGCTGATTTAGATATCAATAAGTATCTGTGCAACTATTAGCCACTGGCTGCTCCAAAAAGCAATATCTTTCGATTCACACTATTTATCATAACACGCCATTTTCCTAAGATAATAAAAGAGGAAAGTCAACAAATGGTTGATTCATTTTTTTATGGACTATCAGCCTTTGATATGGTAGCCAGTTAAAGTAGTATTATTCAAAAAAAACGATAATAGCAAGGATGAGGCATGTATATTAAATGCTGGGGTTCACGTGGTTCAATTGCTGTGGCAGGTGAAGAGTATAATAGGTATGGAGGAGAGACAACCTGTATCCAGATAAAGGCACAAAGCGGAGAGACTGTTATTGTTGATGCAGGTACTGGTTTACGAAAACTTGGGCTTGATTCCCCCTTAAATAGTAATTTGCATTACCACATACTGTTTACCCACACACATTGGGATCATATTTCAGGTTTTCCTTTTTTTAAGCCGCTTCAAGATTCTAATATAACAATTACTATCCATAATAGCAGCTTTAATGCGATTCCTGTAAAAGAGATCATATCCAACATAATGTCTCCCCCTTTCTTTCCCATTACTATGAAAGAGATGCAGGCAAATGTAATTTACGAAGAGAAGGGGGACTCAAGTTTCTCAATAGGCTCTCTTGATATTACAACTATTCCCCTAAGTCACCCAGGTGGTGGATTTGGTTATCGCTTCTCTGAAAATGGCAAAGTTTTTGTATTCCTCACAGATAATGAGCTAACACATCCTCATCCAGGTGGTAAAACCATAGAGGAGTACACCCTATTTTCCAAAGATGCTGATCTCCTATTTCATGATATGGAGTTTACTCCTGAAGAGTATCCATCCAAAAAAGGGTGGGGACACTCTTCATATACAGATGTGCTCGAACTTGCAATAAACGCAAACGTCAAGCAACTTGGGCTTTTTCATATAAATCAGGAGAGAAGTGATGACGCAATGGATCAGATGGTCAGTTTGTGTCAGGATATTCTTAAAAAAAGAAACTCTTCAATAACCTGTTTTGGTGTGGCTTGTGGCATGGAATTCAATCTTTTATAATAGTTACTTTAATGCTTTTAAATCTATCAAATTTCATGTCTTACAATTCTTCCCTCAATAAGATGTCTAACCTCTTCAGCAATGTTTGTAGCATGATCTCCTATTCTCTCTAAATGTCTTGAGATAAGATAGCGGTTGACAATCTGTCCAGCATATTCAGGTGCACCTATAATTGCTGCTTTCATTGCATCATAAGCTGCATCTCTTATAGCATTTACCTTTTTATCCATAGTTTGAACAGACTCTGCTATGTCTGCATCCATCTGGACCAAAGCATCAAGGCTCTTTTTAAGCATAATACCTGCAAGTTCTGCCATGTGAGTATAGTCAAAATCATACCGTCCTAAATTTTTACCAGAAATGCTTTTAACTCTCTGTGCAATATTTACTGCCTCATCTGCTACCCTTTCAAGATCGTTATTTATCTTAATTACAGCTATAATAAATCTCAAATCAATTGCCACGGGCTGGTAAAGTGCTAAAATTTTAAGGCACTCCTCTTCAATATCTACTTCAAGCTCATCAATCTCAACATCAGAATCTATGATAGACTGGGCAATCTCTATATCCCTTTTATCCACAGCCGCAATTGCCTTTCTGAAACGATGCTCTGCCATTGCCCCAAGTGAAAGAATAGCGTTTTTTATTTTACTTATCTCTTTTTGTAAATTTGCTGCCATATTAAAAAATTTCCTTTAGATTAAATGTTTTAAAGCGTTTTAAAAAAAGGTCTTCAAAATGCTGCTTTCTTACATTAAAAGATTGCAACATATCTTCATAAGAAGATTTACTAAAAAGTGGAGTGAGTCTCTGATTCAATAAACTATTATCTGATAAAAAGAGGTCTTCCCAAACATCATTAGACAATATTTTATTTATTAGTTTAATGGCAGCTTCTGTGTCATGCCACTCTCCTAAAGGTTGATGAATCTGTTTCAGATTTTTATTCATAGTTTCAAACGCTTCGGGAGCAAATAGCCTTGATAGTATCTCTAAAGTATATCTACATCTTTTACACAATATTCTGATGTCGTGATACTGGCTCTCATCTAAAGCTGTTTTGCAGCTTAATTCATTTAGATTGCTTAACAGAGTTTTTATATAGTCTTTTGCATGATCTCTAAGGTTTTCATCGTAAGATAATATATTTTCACCGTAACGTGAGATCGCCTTTTCCACAATAGACCAATTTTTTTCAAAAATTGATGGATCAAATGTTTTGCAAAACTTCAAAAAATCTTTTTTCCCCACCATCTCCTTATTTTTGAGTATATTAAAATATTCACTTAAATTTACATTCAAGCCAACTTCTGAAATATACTCTCTTGTCATTGTCTGAAGAACTTGGGCATCTCTTATTGGTGCTGCAGCTTTAAACAGCTCTTTAATTGGTTGAAATGTTTTTCTAAAGTCAAAGTATGGGGTAATCCCTTTAATTAGCTCAAGAAAAGCTCTTATCTTTTTTATCTCAACCCGTAACTCATGGATAGCATTTTCATCTCCATTTTTAGAAGCGTGTTTAAAGTGCCCTATAACAGCAGATTCCCTTGATATATAACAGATTCTAAACTCATCAATAATTTTAAGCTCCTCCATAACTTTGTAAGCTCCTTTGTAACTATAGGCTTTAATATTTTAAAATTCTTGTTTGACGTTATGTTTCTGATAAAGTGACCGGACAACTCCATCTGCAAGCCCTATTTGTGGTACATGAATTTTCTCTATTTTCCCCCATTTCATAATTTTCAAAAATGTGGAAGCTGCTGGAATTATAACATCTGCCCTGTCAGTATGAAGATTTAATATCCTGACACGTTCATCGAATGAAAATGAGTTTAAATAGTTAAAAATCTTTTCCACTTTTTTGTATGACATATATGTCTGATCTTTTTTACCAGCAAATTTATATATTTTATTTATATTTCCTCCGCTTCCAATAGCCTCTATGGGTCTATCATGCCTTTTTATCTGCTCTTTTATCCATGATTTCATTGTATCCCAATTATTTTGAGTTACTTTTTCTTTAATTATTCTAACTGCTCCAATATTAAATGATTCAGAAACAATAGTTTTGCCTTTAGAAAAAAGTGTCATCTCAGTACTGCCACCTCCAACATCAATATGAAGATATGATCTGCCCGTAGATGATAGATTTTGTTCAATATGGTTAGAGCAGATAATTTCTGCCTCTTTGCGTCCACTTATAACTTCAAGCTCTATCCCTGATTTCTCTTTAATTTCAGATACAATCTCCTCACTATTGGAGGCTTCTCTCATGGCAGCAGTGGCACATCCCATAAAATCTAATGGCTTATAAGCATCTATGATATACTTAAATCCAATCATGGCTGTAATTAGTTTCTCTTTTTTCTCTTCAGAAATAACTCCATCAGTAAAAGCATCTTCACCTAATCTTATTGGAATTCTAACTAAAGAGTCTTTTGAAAAGAATGGACGTCCATTATTTAAAACCTGAGCCAAAAGTAATCTCACTGCATTGGATCCAATATCAACAGATGCAAATTTCAATTTTTATCCTCCATATTTATGACAAATGTTTAGTTCTTTTTAATCTAATGAATTTTTGAGACAAACATGTTTATCACTTCAATAAAAATAAGGATAATAATTATATACTCTAATTTGTTGCTTTCATGATGCTGATTTATTTCAAGAAAAATATAAAGATTATCCTCTATGTTTTTAAAGGTGAATTCGATCTCTTTATGTCTGTTTCTGAGTTCAAATGACTCTATAAGACCTCTGTTTATTTTATCTATATACTCATCTTCCCATACAATTTCAGGAGCATCAAATATGTAAAGGTTTTCAGCAATCCTGTTTTTTGTATTTAGAGATTTACCAATGAATTTAAGCATATTCTTTTTGCTGATATGCAATTTACCTTTAGTTTCAAGCTCAATGGTGAAATTTTTTATAGATGTGAGAAGCTCCTCAGAGATTTCTGTGTAATAATCCAAAGAGACGGAATGTGCTAAATTGAGCATTGCAATTTTGATAACGTTCTCATTTATCTTAGGAATACTAAGAGCATTGAATGTAAAAATAATTTCGCTCTCTTTTTGCATTATAATTTCATACTGCTCATCAAGTTTTTTATCAAAAAAAACAGAGCAATAGCTCCTAAGAAAATTAATTGTTTTACTCATCTCAATTGTTGAGAAATTGGCAAATACAACAGCTCCATAGTTAAATATGTTAATATAACCACTATCACCAACAGCATAAAACAGTTCATAGCTGCTTGATGTCAGAAGTTTTCCTGTAAAATCTGCTTTAAGCTGTTTTAAATTTATGGACTCTGCAATATAAAATGCATAAAGTTTTACTGTTTGCTCATTCTCTATCTCTAACTCTGTATCTGAATCAGGTGTGTCTAAATCAAATTCCATGTAAACCAATCTTTTAAATAAATATTCGTAAATTTCACCAAAATATTTTAACTTTTGATATTTAACCAATCCATCTATTTTTCGCTATGCCTTATTTTTAAGAACTCATAAAAAGCATCCTGAGCTTTTATATGTGCTGTTGAATCTGCCCACTTTTGTGTCAGATCTCCTCTTATCTTGTTATTTGCACTTACATTTAATATTCGAGCTTTTGTATTATCTGAACATTGAATATCTAAAAATTTACGTAATTCGTGTTTAAGCTCTTTGTTATAGATAGGACAGGTAACCTCAACTCTTGAATCCATGTTTCTGGTCATCAAATCTGCAGATGAGATAAAGTATTTAGGATTTCCTCCATTTGCAAAGACAAAAATACGAGCATGTTCAAGATACTTATCCACTATACTAAATGCCTCAATATTTTGGCTTAAACCAGCTACACCTGCCTTTAGCGAAAACATACTTCTTACAATTAAAGTAATTTTTACCCCTGCACTACTCGCCTGATAGATATTATCAATTATCTCTGCATCAACTAAATTGTTCAACTTTAAAATTATGTATGCCTCTTTGCCTTGCTGACAATTTTTAATCTCATTTCCTATAAAGCTGATAATCTTTTTTCTTGTCTGAAATGGAGATACAATAAGATGACGGAAAACAGGAGTGTTATAGTTTCTTTTAAAA
Source organism: uncultured Desulfobacterales bacterium (assembly GCA_964425195.1). GTDB lineage: Bacteria > Desulfobacterota > Desulfobacteria > Desulfobacterales > Desulfobacteraceae > Desulfamplus. The sequence continues at coordinate 53,076 of CAYRLG010000014.1, read as the reverse complement.
AAGGCAAAAAGACTCTCAACTTCAGAGGTTAACCGTTTGTCTGTTGTAAACAAAAAAAGATCGCTGTATATTTTAGATGTATCTTCATTAAAATTGCCAGTTCCGATTACAGCATATTTAAAATCTTTCTTGCATGTTATCAAGCAGAGTTTGGAATGAACTTTAAGGCTGGGAACGCCAAAAATAACCTTAACCCCTTCTTCTTGAAGCCTGTCTGCCCAGTTGATATTTGCCTCTTCATCAAAGCGGGCTTGAAGCTCCAATATTACAGTAACCTTTTTACCATTTCTGACAGCATTGATAAGTGCATTCATAACGCTTGAGTTTTTTGCAGCACGGTAAAAGGTCATTTTAATTGATACAACATCTTTTTCAATTGCTGCCTCTCTTAAAAGGTCTATAAGATAATCAAATGATTGGTAGCAAGTATAAATTATGCTCTCTTTTCTCTTTATTGAATCAAATATTTTCTTATTAGGGGCAATATCTTTATGAGGCAGCTTTGGCTGCCTATCGTATCTTAGGCGGCTGATACCAAAGTCTGGAAAGCTCATAAAATCCTTAAAGTTATGATACCTCCCTCCTGGTATTATGTTTTCAGTTCCCTCAAGATTAAGATTTTTAATAAATATCTGTAAAAATTTGCCAGATAAGCGGCTATCATAAACAAATCGAACTGGATTTCCCTCTCGTCTCTGTTTTACGCTTTTGAGAATTTTGCGGATATAGCTTTCTGAAATATCGCTTTCAATAGCAAGTTCTGCATCCCTTGTAACTTTAACAGCATAGGCATCTAATTTGTTAAAGCTAAAATTACCAAATATCTCAAGCAGTCCAAACCTTATTACATCATCAAGAAGTATAATATACTTTCTGTTCCCTATTTGAGGTAATATCAAAAAACGAGACAGGCTGTTCGTTGGCACCTCAACAATGGCAAATGTTGGCTTTAAAGCCTTTTTTTGCCTTAGCACAACAGCAAGATATAAAGCGTGATCTTTAAGGTCAGGAAAAATTTCTGCCTGATCCATCATAATTGGAAAGAGTTTTGGTCTAACTTCGTTCTGAAAATAGTTTTTGACAAATTCAGCCTGCTCCTGGTTAAGCTGGGTTTCGTTTATTATAAAAATATCTTCAACAGCAAGCTCTTGTAAAATATTTTGGTATATCTGTTCAAATCGTCTTTGAAGAGTTAAAACAGTATCTTGAATCTCCTTTAAAACAACTATAGGATCAAACATGATAATATCTTTAGCATTTTTTCCTAATTTGGAGATACGTTTTAACACGGCAACTCTTACTCTGAAAAACTCGTCTAAGTTTGAAGAGAATATCCCAAGAAAACGAATCCTTTCAACTAAAGGAACAGTTTTATCTTCAGCTTCCTGCAAAACTCTTTCATTAAAAGAGAGCCAGCTTATCTCTTTATTAATCAATGTGTTACTCATTTTTTTCCAAATTAATATTCATTTCAGCTTTATTGTCAGTTTTGTCTGTCTTATAAGAGGACTTTTTATCAGATTTATTGTTTTTCAAATTTCCTGTAAAATTGCCGGCTAACTTTGCAGAGTGTTTAGCAATAGATTTTAGGACATTACTTGCAGCGTCAGGATTGATATTTTTTAATGCGTCAGAGATTGATTCTGAAATTTTTACTACTAAACTCTGTTCAAATGCACTTACCTCTTCCGATTTTTTAACAGGATATTCAGCAAACTTTAGGATACCACCCTGTAGTTCAATCTCTCTCCACGAACTTTTATCAAACTCAAAAGCTGCAACCCCACATTTAGGAATATCAAATTCAAAATCTTTTATTAGCGATGAGGCAAATGTGCTTAAAGATGGATTGTGTCCAAATAGGATAATAGTATCGTAAGAGTCATCAATCTGTTGTACCAACTCTAAAAAACGCTCTGGTGTGGGGTCATGATAAACAATATCTTTAAGGAGAATCTTTACTGTTGGGTAGTTCAGTTTTCCTGCAAAAATATGGGCAGTTTCAAAAGCCCTGTTTGCGTCACTTGTAATAAAAAGAACTTTCCCTGAAATCCTTCCTTTTATCTTTTCTGCCATTTTTTTTGCATCTTTCATCCCTTTTTTAATAAGTGGGCGAGAGAAGTCAGATTCATACTCTCGGAGTGGTTCAGCTTTAGCGTGTCGTACTAACATCAAGTTTTTCATAGTTTGTAAGTTCCTTAAAGAGAAAGTTTACTAAAATTATATGGTAGTTAAGAAGGTTTTGTGATGAAAACATTTTTACACTTCAAATGTTAGATTAATGTTAGAAAAGTGTTAGTATTTAGTTAAGATAGAGAAAAACGGTAGGATAGTTGGGTTAATCAGTTGAAGAACATTATCTTGTCTGCTAAAAGATAGCAAAACTTAAAGAGCAAAATTTTAAGTAGGTTTATATTCAATCAATTTTCTTCAATTTTAAAAAGATAAAGAGGGCAGGGGTAAGTTGGCGAAAGATTTTTTGGTATTTGATGGAATAGCTAAATCGTTTGGGCAGTATAAGGCAGTTGATAATGTTACAATATCAATTAGTCAAGGTGAAATCTTTTCACTTCTTGGTCCCAGTGGCTGCGGTAAAACAACACTTTTGCGATTGTGTGCTGGATTTGAATCATCTGATGCTGGCAGAATAATTCTTGATGGGGTTGATATATCAAACCTTCCCCCCAATAAGCGAAAGGTAAACACTGTATTTCAAAACTACGCACTTTTTCCTCACATGTCAGTGCGTGAAAATATAGCTTTTGGTCTTAAAATTGCGGGTAAAAGCAGGGTTGAAATTAAGCGAGAGGTAGATGCAATGCTTGATTTGATACAGATGACAGAACACGCAGATAAAAAACCTGCATTAATAAGCGGCGGGCAAAAGCAGAGAGTTGCAATTGCACGCGCTTTAGTTAATAAACCTCAGGTGCTTCTGCTTGATGAACCTTTAGCAGCACTTGATCTTAAATTACGACAAAGAATGCTTATTGAGCTTGACCAGATACATGATGAGGTAGGTATCACCTTTCTTTTTGTTACTCATGACCAGAGTGAGGCAATGAGCATTAGCGACCGTATGGCAGTAATGAATGAGGGAAAAATAGAACAGATAGGACGTCCTGTAGAGATTTATGAAAGCCCAATCAGCAGCTTTACCGCTGCATTTATAGGAGATACAAATTTTTTTGACGGAAAGGTAATTGAGATTTTACCTGATAACTACAGTTTGCTTGCAGTAGATGGGTTGCCAGACGCTAAATGCTTTAACGACAGTTCAAGAGGCGTAGGAGATATGGTGCATGTAAGTGTAAGACCAGAAAAGATAATGATGCACAGAGAAGCTCCCCCTGAAGATCATAAAATAAATATAATAGAAGGGGTTGTTGAAAATCTTGTTTACCTTGGAGGATATACAAAATATTGGATAAGGGCTGGAGAGTGGATGATCTCCGCACAGCAACAGCACCACCATTTTCAACTTGATGAAAAACCTTTTACATGGAACGATCAAGTTTGGTTAGGCTGGCATGCAGATGATGGATTTATGCTTGAAAAATACCATCTTGATGATGAAAAGATGCTAACAATGCCAGAAGATGGAGACCTTCTTGCTAAAGATATAGGCGATTGTGAAAATCTTGAAGATGAACTGGTAAATTAAAAGAGAGTTATGAAACTTAAAAAAAAACAGGAATTGCACAAGACCCTATGAAATTTAAGAACAGAAATGAAATTAAAATATCTATTCCATCTTTAGTGTGGTTAGCTCTATTTTTTGTTATTCCCACAGTAATAGTGGTTGTAATAAGTTTTAGGAATTCAGACCCATCTGGAGGAGTTGGTATTGGTTGGTCTCTTAATGGCTTTTCTGACATTATGAACCCATCTTTTACCTCAATACTTTGGAGGACAGTAAAATTAAGTCTTGTAACTACAATAATATGTCTCTCTTTAGCAATGCCTGTTGCACTATACATGGCTAAGGCTGAAGAGAGAGTTCAAAACTTGCTTCTTTTATTAATTGCAATCCCTTTTTGGACAAATTTTTTGATTAGGGTCTATGCGTGGAAGATTATTCTTCACCCTGAAGGTATGGTAAAAAAACTCTTTTTTACTTTAGGGTTAGTTTCAGAAAATGCATCTCTTCTATACAATGAAGGTGCTGTGCTTCTTGTTTTGGTTTACACATACCTTCCTTTTGCAATTTTACCCCTATATACTGCTATTGAGAAATTTGATTTTAGATTAATTGAGGCTGCCAGAGATTTAGGAAGTGGTTATGTACGCTCTTTTTTGAAAGTTTTTTTACCAGGAATAAGTCAAGGGGTTATCTCTGCAATAATGGTTGTATTTATTCCAGCTTTAGGCTCTTATGTTATCCCTGATATGGTTGGTGGACCTGACGGAGAGATGTTAGGAAACAAGATTGCTCAAAGAGTTTTTGTTGATAGAAATCTGCCAAAGGGAAGTGCACTCTCAACTCTGCTTATCTTAGCTGTGATCCTTCCGGGTTTAATCCGCATATTTATGAAAAAAGCAAGACTAAAACCAATAGCTATAAGAGCCAAAAGGTTAAAAATATTAAAATGAAAAAAAGTAGATTTACACTTATCATTACAATAGCTGTCCTTATATTTTTCTACCTTCCTATATTTATACTTGTGCTCAACTCATTTAACGCCTCCCGTTTTGGAAGTGTGTGGGGAGGTTTTTCTCTTAAATGGTATGAGAAGCTATTTAGTGACAGAAGTATTTGGGAGTCCATCAAAAATACCATTATAGTGGCATTCATCTCTACATCTGTATCTGTAGTATTGGGTACATTGTCAGGATATGCTCTATTTAGATTTAAGTCAGGACTTCAAAAAGTTCATAATACACTTATCACTCTTCCTTTAATTATCCCTGATATTTTAATGGGCATGAGTCTTTTGTTGTTTTTCATTGCTCTGAAAATTCAACTTAGTCTATTTACTGTAATATTGGGACATATAACATTTTGCGTAAGCTATGTTGCTGTTACTGTGCTTGCAAGACTTCAAGATTTTGATTTTAGTGTAGTTGAAGCTGCGCAGGATCTTGGGGCATCTCGGTGGATAATTTTGAGGAAAATCTATCTTCCTCTGCTCTCTCCCGGGCTTATCTCTGGTGCAATGCTTGCTTTGACTCTCTCATTAGACGACTTTATAATCACATTTTTTACAGCAGGACCCGGCTCATCAACCCTGCCTTTACAAATTTACAGTATGATCAAATTTGGCACTCCGCCAGTGATTAATGCTCTATCAACTATATTTCTTTTAATAACATTTTTGATTGCACTCTTCTATCAACGTATAAATACTAAAAGGTAGTGGTGCAAAAGTTAAGGAGGTAAAATCAATGCAACGTACTAAGATTGTAATATTGACTCTTCTATTGACTCTTACAGCTCTTTTTGCAGGATGTTCTTCTGATAAAAATGAGCTTTATATCTACAATTGGTCTGATTACATAAATGAAGAGCTTGTTAAACGTTTTGAACAGGAGAATAGTTGTAAGGTTATTCTCGACTATTTTGACTCTAATGAGACAATGTATGCAAAACTTAAAGCAGGTGCAGCAGGTTATGATATTATCTTCCCATCTGGATATATGGTTAATGTGATGTCCAAAGAGGAGCTTCTTTTAAAACTTGATCATACTAAAATACCTAATTTGAAAAATCTTGATCAAAAATATATGGAGTTTTCACTTGATAAAAACCATGAGTTTTCTGTTCCATACATGATTAGCAATACAGGGATTGGTTATCTAAAATCAAAAGTTAGTGATAACTTTGAACCATCTTGGAATATATTTGCTGACTCTAAATACAAAGGGCGTATGACTATGCTCAATGATATGAGAGAGGCTATAGGAGCAGCATTAAAATATTTAGGTTACAGCATCAATACAGTAAATCCAAAAGAGCTTGAAGATGCAAAAAAAGTGCTAATTGGCTGGAAACAAAATATCGCTAAATTTGAGGCGGATCAGTACAAAAATGGATTGGTCTCAGGAGAGTTCTATTTTACCCAAGGGTATAGCGGAGATATATTTCAGATAATGGAAGAGAACAGAGATATCGGATATGCAATCCCAAAGGAGGGGACAACTTTTGCAAGTGATAATATGGTAATTTTGAAGACCTCAAAAAACGTAGAGCTTGCATATAAGTTTATAAATTTTATGTTGGATGGTAAGGTTGCTGCTCAAAATATAGAGTATGTTCACTATCTTGCACCTAATAAAGAGGCGTATCAATATTTAAGCGATAATATAAAAAGCGATCCCGCAATACTTATGCCTGATGAAGTATTAAAAAAGTGTGAGGTAATTGTTGATCTTGGTAAAGATAATGCTCTCTATTCAAAGATATGGGATGAGGTAAAGTCTTCAAAATAAGATTAAAAAGAGATTAGTTTTTTTCACTAACTTTCAATAGTAACGTTAAAAATGCTCGTAATGAAAAATTTATTTCATTACGAGCATTTTCATTTTAACCAAAATCTAACACAAATCTAATACTTTCTTAATGTTAGTGTTTTAAAGTACTCCAAATTGAAGTTGGAGTGTTCACGCTCTTCACTCTGACAATCTGACAATAGGAGTTATTATGGTATTAAATGATGATAAATGGTTAGATAGAGTCTCAAGAGTTGATTTTGCATTTCAGCCGATTGTAAATATCCATACAGGTGTCTGTTATGGGTATGAAGCTCTTTTGAGAAATTATAAAGATGCTGGATTTGAGACTATTGATAGCTTTTTTAATACTGCATATTGCGACAAGATGCTACATAACATCGATATGGCTCTTCGCAGAAAAGCTATTCAAAAATTTTCTCTACTGGCAAATGATCAATCTGCAAAGCTCTTTTTTAATCTTGACAGCAGAATTTTAGAATCTGGAGATTATGAGTTTGGCAATACATCAAAAATTTTACATCAATATAATTTACCAAAAGATACTATCTGCTTTGAACTATCTGAAAAATACGAATTTGTAAATCCAAGAGAGGTGGCAAAAGTTCTTAAAACATACCGCTCTCAAGGTTTTAATATTGCAATGGATGACTATGGAGTCGGTTTTTCAGGTTTTCAGATGCTCTACTATGCAGAGCCAGAATTTATAAAAATCGACCGTTTTTTTATTCAAGATATTGAAAAAGACACCAAAAAACGACTCTTTGTCTCAAATATTGTCAATATTGCCCACCTTCTTGGAATTGTTGTTATTGCTGAAGGGGTGGAGAGTGAAAGCGAATATTTTATGTGCCGTGAACTTGGATGTGATTTGGTTCAAGGTTACTTGGTACAGAGACCTCAAATAGATATTGAAAATCTTATATTCTACTATGAGCATATACATATTTTAAATAGACGTGACAGAAGAAAAGCATCAAAAGATCAATGGCTTATAAGTGCCGAGATGGAGCATATCGAACCTGTTTCTCAAGAGAGCCATGCCCTTGCTGTATGTGAGAAGTTTAGAGAAAAAAAGAACTCCACCTTTTTCCCAGTAGTAAACTCAAATCAAGAACCAATAGGTATCATCAGAGAAAATAGCTTTAAAGATTACACATATTCACAATTTGGCAGAGAGCTTCTCAGAAATCCTGCATTTGGAAAGGATTTGAGCCGGTTTGTAACTAAATTTCCTGTTGCTGATGTCCATATTCCAGTTGAGAAGATTCTTGAGATTTACTCCCAATATTCCAATGCAATCGAGGGAATTATAATTGTTGAAGATATGAAGTATGCCGGATTTTTAAGTGCTCCATCTCTATTGAAAATTTTGAATGAGAAAAACCTTTCTGCTGCAAGAGATCAAAATCCTTTAACAAAACTTCCCGGCAATACACGAATTTATGAGTATATATCACAAGCTCTTCAGAACAGAGATGATAACTATATCCTAATCTATTTCGATTTTGACCACTTTAAACCTTATAACGATAAATATGGTTTTAGAAATGGAGATAGGGTAATTCTCTATTTTGCGGATATATTAAAGAACTATGCTATAAGCTCAACCCGTTTTGCAGGGCATATTGGTGGCGATGATTTCTTTATGGGGATTTACAATGAAAAGTTTTCTGATGTTTATCAACAGATGCTTAACTTAGCTCAACGATTTAAAAAAGATGTAGAAAGTTTTTATGATAGCGAAGCTATTAGCAATGGCTTTACAGTCTCCACTGATAGAGACGGGAAAATCAGACAATTTAACCTGCTATCAGTTAGTATTGTCATGTTGGAGATTCCTACAAACCGCCCTCGTATCTACCTTACTGAAGAGATAAGTAAATGTTTAGCTACCCTCAAAAGTATGGCAAAAAAACGTAGTGACCATGTTTACCATACAAATATCTATCAGCTTGAAGAGCTTTTAAGTCAGCATCTTTTACCAGTTCCTCAACATAGTGTTGGTGCATTAAATAGTGTTGGACCATTAAATGGCGTTAGCGGATTAAATAACGTTGTTCCGTTAAACAGGTTTACTAATCAAGCTGAATGCCAATACGCTTTGAGTGTTTAAAAGGATATGTATGTTTATTATAAAATGGATAGAAAACACCAAATGGGCAACAGTAGGAATGAAAATTTTAGCTGGTGTTGCCATTGCTTCTAATATCTTTATAGGTGGTCTTCTCTATTTTAATCTCCATTCAAGCAAGAGTGTGGAGAAAACTGTAAATGACGTGCTCCAAATTCGTGAAAAATTGAGTAGCAACTTGAGATCAGCTCTGGTTGAAATGCAAAATCAGTTTCTATCTTTACCACAATTTTTCCATATTAATCCACATATCAAAATAATAGAGACAATAAACAGAGACTTTAAGGTTACATCCAAAAGTGCCATAAAGGGTAGAGACTCTTACACTTCTCTCTTTTCTCGTAACGAGAGAAGAGATCTAACAAAAAGAGAGTTTGTAGTAAAGTATAGTAATGAAGAGTTAATTGTAGCATTTGGTCTTTTTGATGATGCTGGTAATTTTAAAGATTCTGTAGAGTGTTTGCATATTGCATCTGAAAATATTGAAGCTGATGCTGAAACTCTTAGAAAAACTATTGCAAAGATTAAAAATGATTCTGGAAGTGCTGATGCAATACTACAAAAAGTTACTGAGCTTGGGGTAATAGTTGCAGATGCAGCCATGAATGCTGAAAAGACTCGAAATGAGATTCTCGATCACGTTGAACAGATAAATGAGATGGAGCACAAATTATATGAGATACGAGAATCTCAGCGTAACTTTACCATAATTATGGGCATAACCGCTATTTTGGCAAATATGGTTGTTCTTTTCACTCTTGTGAGAATAATTGTTGAGAAACCTCTTTATCATCTTACCCATACTATTAATGAGATAAGAGCGGGCAAAAGTCCTGATATACCTTGGGGAGATAGAAAAGATCAGATTGGAGTATTGTCCAGTGCTATAATCAATTTTAGGGAAGCCCTCTCTAAAATAAAAGAGGAGAATGAACGTAAAGCAAAAGAGAGTATTATAATTGATGAAATTTTTGGAATGATAAATTCTGTGGTTCAAACTTTAGAAGAGAGGGCACGAAAGATGGTAACCTGTGCAGATACTTTGCATGAACTTGCCACAACTACTGGCAGTCAATCAGAGAGTGTATATCTTCGTGCAAATGATACAGCAGCCCATACAGATAGCGTATCACGCTCAACTACCCACCTTCAAAGCGTGGTTGAAGATATAAACTCTCAGATATTGAACCAGAATTTACTTGTAGGCTCTATTATTGAAAAGAACAACCAATCTCATTTAAATATAAAGCAACTTAACCAATCAATAATTGAGATAAATGGCATTATCTCAATTATAAGAGAGATAACTGACCAGACAAAACTTCTTGCCCTTAACGCCACAATAGAGGCGAGTCGGGCTGGCTCTACTGGTCAAGGTTTTTCTGTAGTGGCTGGAGAGGTAAAGGCTCTCTCAATAAAGACCCAGCAGGCGACAAAAGAGGTTATGGAAAAAGTTGCTGCCATAGAGCAAGCAAGCTCTGTATTTGTAGGAAATCTTAATGACATTGACAGTCGAATAGTGGAACTTAACGATATTACGAAAAATATCTTAAAAGCAGTTAATGAGCAGAAACAGGTAACTGATAGTATTGCAGGGCTTGCGGGTCAGACATCAGAAAATACAAGAGATGTCTCTGTATCTATTGAACAGGTCAGTAATGCAGCAGGACAGACTCGTAACCTCTCAAAACAGGTACACAGTTACTCAGATGAGATAGCAAATCAATTGACAAAACTACTTAGTGACACTTCAGATAAACTAAATGAACTAAGCAGGCTCTCAGTAGATGTTAATAGCCCCGCTCTTCTTGCGATATCCGCATAAATACTAATCGAAAATTAATATTTATCTAATACGCTCCTAATATTCTTAAACTATATTCTTTATGAATTTAAGCAATAGTAAAGGAGAATAAAGGGCTTTTTAGTACCTATAAAGAAGTTATAATAAAATTATGAATAGTATTTTAAGGAGGCAATAATGAACAGAGATGTAATATCAGATGATGCGACAACAAATCTTTTTAATGAGATAGATATCAATAACATTCTTGTGATGGCATTACAGGAGCGAGATGCCATGCTATCAGTCTCTCCTATAATGCAAGAGTTTCAAAGCGATATAGATTCCACAATAAATGGTTTTAAAGACGCAACTAAAAGGTTGGAATCTCTGGCAGTTGCTGCAAAAAAATTTAGTATAAAAAGGGGAATTCCCGAAAAGATAGCACGCCTTGAAAGGGATATAATGATGGCAAATCTTCAAAGAGATATACTGCTAACAAATAATTAAAAAGAGATAGAATGGTATTAATAGTTGCCTAAATTTTAAAATTTAGTTGGGTATATCAGGGGATTGATGAGAGTTATATGTAAAGAAAAAAACAATAATCTGGAGATAGAAAAAGCATGAAACTTTCAAGAGAGATAAACATGCTCATTGCTGGGAGTATGGTGATATTGGGAACATTATGTGCTGCTGTATCCATATACTCTATTCATAGTAACAGCAGAGCAGAGAGCGAGCATCTAAGAGAACTTTTGATGAGCGAGAGAAAAAATAACCTCAGAGACCTTGTAGCCGGTGCATACTCAGTTTTGGATACAGCCAATTTTTATGAATCTGCTCAAAAAGCGTTAAGTGATATGCGTTTTGGTGAGAAAAACCAAAACTATTTTCTTGTTGTTGACACAGATGGAATGTTCTGGGTTGATCCAGCTCACCCTGAGCTTGTTGGAAAGGTAAACATGGATATGGCTGATTCTGAGGGAGTACCTTATATCCAAAATATAATTAAAGGGGCACAATCTTCTAAAGAGGGTTTTATAAGTTATAAAGATGTTGCCCAAGGAGGAGATACACCCCATACACGTCTGCTCTATTATAGATACTTTGAAAAGTGGAAATGGGTTGTCTGTGCAGGGATGTATATAAACGATATTGAGAATCTCCTTGCCCAAAAAGAGGAGGAGATACAAAAGACTATGTTGAGTCAGTTAGGGCAAATATCTCTACTTTTTATTTTGGGTCTTATTGTCAGTGCTCTATTTAGCACAAAGCTTATCTCAAAAAGAGTAGTTAGACCTCTTATGACAATAAAAGATGCAGCCGAAAGAATTGGTCAAGGAGATTTCAATAACAACATTGAAGTCAAAGCAAGCCGTGAGATTACGCATCTTGCAAAGTCAGTACAGAGTATGCAGATAAGTCTCGATCTTGCACTAAAAATGACAAATAAGATAAGAGAAGAGTATAAAATGAGAGAAAAGCATAGAAGTAGAGAGGAGAGACAACCTATAGCAGAATCTCTAAGCGTGGGTAGTATAACCGCAAGAACTACCAGTAAGGTGGCAACTATGGCTATCTTGTTGTTATCTATCTCTACTCTTTATACAGCAGCATTCCCAAATATTATATCAACAGCAATAGCAGCTCCCCGACCTGTAAAAATAAGTATTGAGGGTTCAACTACTGTGCTTCCTATAGCCCAAGAAGCTGCAAAAACATACATGAAAAATAACAGTAACGTTGATATTACCATAGTTAGTAGCGGCTCTGGTAATGGTATAAAGGCATTGATTGACGGTACTGTTGATATTGCAAATTCATCTCGCTTTATAAAGGAGAAAGAGGCATCAATGGCATATCAAAAAGGTAGCATTCCAGTTCCTTTTAAGATAGCTTACGACTGTATAGTTCCTATAATAAATGAAAAAAACCGTATTAAAAATATAACCATGAATCAACTAAAAGATATATACAGCGGAAAAACCAAAAACTGGAAAGAGCTTGGAGGTATAGATGCTCCAATCGCCATCCTATCAAGAGACCCATCTTCAGGCACTTTTGAAGTATGGAATGAGATAGTTATGGATAAAACCCCTCTGACACCTGCTGTTCAGCCTAAGGTATCAAATTCAGAAGTTATTAACTCTGTTACCAATACCCCAAATGCAATAGGGTATATTGGTATTGGACATCTTAACGCTAATGTAAAGCCACTCTCTGTTGATGGAATAACAGCGTCAGAAAATACCGCAGTTAATGGCTCATATCCTATCACAAGACCTCTGTTCATGTTTACGAAAGGTTGGCCTTCTGGAGAGGTTGCAAAGTTTATAAACTTTGTGCTTGAGCCAACTCAAGGGCAGATTCTTGTTAAAAAGGCTCGCTATCTATCTATTCATCTGCCAACTAAATCATCTGGAACAGCATGTCCAGAGCCTTCCCCCTGTCCTGAGGTAAATGCGTTATCAACTGCTTCAGAAAAAGAGTGCCCTCCCTGCCCTGAGCCTAATTCGATTATATCTTCACCCAATACAGCTATTAAAATATCACTTCAAGATTTTGAGAATATGAGTCAAAGGGAACAAATTATATTGATTCAAAAGAGATTAAGCCGACTTGGCTATAACATAGGACCAATTGATGGCATTTGGGGTCCCAAGATATCAAAAGCCTATATGCAGTTTCAGGTTGACCAGAAAATTGAGCCGGTGTATTCAGTAATTTCATATTCTGTGATTAAAATTATGGAGGAAAAGGTAAGTAATTAAGAAAAATAGATAAACAAGAGGTTTTTATGCTGAAAATAACTTTGGTAGCGATAATAGTAGTATCAATAACGTCTCTACCAATTTTTGTTTTGGGTCTGGTAGCTGGGCGTTTTGATTATCTTCTTGAGTCAAAAGATTCTATAAACTATATAATGAAAAAAGAGTTTTTCAATAATATTGACGCTATTGAGCCTGTGTTACCAGTATACGAAATAGACCGCATATTTCTTGTTTTTTCAAAGAAAAATCCTAATGGTCAACAAATATCAGATGATTTTGATAAAGGTATAAAAGTAATTCAAGAGTCAGGTATATACGAAGAGATACTGAAAAATCATGGGATTCGCTAAGAAACCATAGTTTGGCATAAACTTTGATTCAAGGGCAAATGAACTATTAAAAATTGCCTTTGAACTAAAATCAATGATGGGAAAATTTAAAATTTAATCTAAATAATAAAGAGAAATAGAAAAATGATAAATATCAAAGGATTACGTGGAAAGCTCCTACTATGGATATGTGGCATTGTCTTTACATCTCTTGCTGTTTCTATAGCTTTTATTACGATAAACGGATTTAGCACATCTAAAGATGATGCTGTTAGATTTACCGCTTCTCAGTCAAGCTATTTTGCATCTCGGATAGAAAATGAGATAAACAACGCCTTGCTTACTGCCCGTGCTCTTGCCTTCTCGTTTTCGGGAATTAAGCAGCAGGAAGCTATACCAGAAAGAACAATATTAATAGGTATGATGAGAGAGATTTTAGAACAAAGTCCCCAATTTCTTGGTATCTGGACAGTATGGGAGCCAAACGCATTAGATGGAAAGGATTCTGAATATATAGGTAAAGAAGGGCACGATGCAACAGGGCGATTTATAGCGTATTGGAATAGAGTAGGAGGTATTCATGTTGAGCCTTGTATGGATTATGAAGATAGCAACACTACAGGTTACTACGCTAAAACAAGAGATTCGGGCAAAGAGGTTGTTTTAGAACCAACCACATACGAAATAGGGGGTAAGCAAGTTACGGTAGTAAGTGTATGTGTTCCTATTAAAGTTAAAAACAGCGTAGTTGGAGTGGCTGGTGTAGATTTTTCAATGGAAAAGATGGCTGAATTTATATCTGATGTTAAATTGTATAAAACAGGATATGGATTCTTATCCTCTGAGACCGGAGTAATAGTTGCCCACCCTTTAAAAGAGTTGGTTGGTAAAAATATCAAAGAGTTTGTATCAGCAAAAACTTTTGATTCTGTCACCAACGGTCAAGAGGCTATGGAGCAATTTGTTTCCCCTAAAAATAGAACTCTATCCCAATATGTATTAACTCCTATATCTCTTGGACAGACTGGTATTGCATGGTCAATTGGTGTAAATGCTCCGGTAGAGGAGATTATAGAGAGTGCAAAAAACAATAGAGATATCTCTATTTTAATTGGTTTTATAACGTTGCTCGTTCTTTTTACAGCTATTTACTATATTGTTGGATTGATAATAATCCACCCTGTAAAAGATGTGGTAATTAGCTTGAATGATATTGCTAAAGGTGAAGGAGATACAACTAAACGTCTAAAAGTTAGCTCTAAAGATGAAATTGGAGAGCTTGCATCGTCATTTAATCTTTTTATGGATAAGCTGCAAAAACTTATTACACTTGTATTTGAAAATGCCAAAACACTTGATGGTTCATCTAAAGTGTTGGTTGAGCTTGCTAAATTTTTATCTTTATCTTCTTCAGATGCCTCTGAAAAATCGACAGAGGTGGCTTCTGCAACTGAAGAGATGAGCTTAAGCATAAATGCAGTTGCCGCAGCTATGGAACAGGCTTCGTCTAATATAAGTATAGTAGCCACTGCAACAGAGCAGATGAGTTCTACAATAAATGAGATAAGTAAAAATTCAGAAAAGGCAAGAGGTATTTCTGATAAGGCTGTTACTAAAGCCCAACATGCAACTAAAATAATATCTGATCTTGGAAGAGCAGCTCAAGAGATAGGAAAAGTTACAGAGACAATAAACGAAATCTCTGAACAGACAAATCTCTTGGCACTTAACGCTACAATTGAGGCAGCAAGGGCGGGAGAGGCTGGTAAAGGATTTGCAGTTGTTGCCTCTGAAATTAAAGCTCTTGCTACACAAACAGTAGATGCAACTAATGAAATCAAAAAAAGAATCTCAGAAGTTCAATCCACAACTACTGAGAGTGTAAGCAGCATTCAAGGAGTTGAAGAGGTTATTCGAGATGTAAATAGTTTAGTTTTAACAATAGCATCAGCTGTTGAGGAGCAGGCAATCGCAACTTCAGAGATAGCTGGCAATATTTCAAACGCATCTAATGGAGTTGGCGAAGTTGAAGAGAATATGAGTCAAATAAGTATTGCCTCAACAAAGATCGCAGAGGATATTGCATATATTAATAATTCAAACTCAGATATAAGTGCAAATAGCAATAGGGTAGATCAAAACGCAATCGATCTTGCTAATCTTGCTCAAAAACTCAATGCTATTGTCTCTACTTTTAAGATTTAATGATATGACTTATATAACTAAAGTAAAAAAGTGGTCGTGTATAATAATGTATGTTTCATAACATATATAATTAAGAAGGGTTGATTTTAAACCATGAGAAGTAAAATAAATGAATGGCTTGAACAGACAAACGCAACATTGATAAATCAAATAATTTTTTTAATTGGTATAGTTGTTATTTGTGTAAGTTTTTTTCAAAAAAATGTAGATGCTAAAAATGTTCTTATAAGCGTTGGTTGTTCTTTAATAGCTTCAACAATAGTCTCTTATCTTACATCTAAATATTTAATAAGAATAAATAAAATAAAGCAGTTGATTGAAATATGGGGAATATCTGCAATTTATGAGACAAGGCAGGAGATGAATAGAAGCACTGATATCGCTTTTGAAACTTTAGAAAATAATCTTGATATTATTGCGTGGGGGTTAAAATCTTTTAGAGATGGAAAAGATAAAATTGTAAAAGAGAAAGTAAAAAAGGGGTTGAAAATTAGATTTATAGCACCATCGCCAGACTCTTATTATGTTAAACAAAGAGAGATAGATGAAAAAGAAGTTGAAGGGCAGATAAGAAAAACAATAGTTGATTTAGGTCAATGGATAGAGGAATTAAAAAAGATAGCCCCAGCTCCTGAAAATATTCAAATAAAATATTATAACAGCCTACCAGAAGATTTCTATTTTAGAGTTGACGACTATATTTTTATAGGACCATATCAATGGGGTAAGTCAAGCCAGCAGACTATTTCTTATGAGTTCAAAGGTCAATCATCAAAAGGATTTGCTTATTACAATGACTACTTTGAGAAACTCTGGAACTCTCAGGATTTTTGTAGTTGAGAAAGGGAAACTGTTGTAATAAGGGGAATATAAATTACTATAAAAAAATACTAACGATATTCTAATAATTATCTAATAATATTCTAATATCTGTTCATTATTATCCACTCTGATTGTGAAGTAATTGTAAATTGTGCAGTAATGGGAAGTCGATAAAAACAATATTACTAAACTTATTAAAAACCAAGGAGTGTATCAATGAACAAAATCAGTAAGGTAACTACGTGGATAATTTTTATTTTATCTCTAACTGTCTGTAATCTTTATGCAGAATCTCTCTATAAAAACGTGATTGTTATTATGACAGATGGAACAAGCTCAACGCACACAACTCTTGCCAGATGGTATAAAGGCTCTATGATGTCACTTGATGAGATGAATGTAAGTGCGGTTAGAACTTATGGCTCTAACTCAATAATAACAGATTCAGCACCAGCAGGAACAGCTTTTGCTACAGGTCATAAGTCTGAAGATAAATTTGTAGGTGTGCTGCCAAGTAAAACCAATATCCCCGGTGTTTCGCAGATAGCCCAAGAGCTTAAATACAAACCAGTTGCCACAGTGCTTGAAGGTGCAAGGCTTACAGGGCGTTCAACTGGTCTTGTAGCAACATCAAACATTCAGCATGCAAGCCCAGCAGCCTACTCGTCCCATTGGCACGCCAGAAGCAACTACACAGAGATAGCAGAGCAGCAAGTATATCAAAACATTGATGTAGTCTTTGGAGCAGGCAAAAAATATCTTATCCCAGAATCAGAAGGCGGCACGAGAAAAGATGGCGAAAATCTTATATCTAACCTTAAATCAAATGGATACTCTTTTGTAGAGACAAGAGACGAAATGTTAAATCTTAGCGGTGAGGCAAAGGTTTGGGGAATGTTTGCAGATGACGATATGGCTTACGAATTTGATCGTAAAACATTGAAACCAGAACAGCCCTCTCTTAGCGAAATGACGCAAAAGGCGATAGAGATATTATCAACAAATCCAAATGGATTCTTTCTGTTTGTTGAGGCAAGTAAAGTTGACTGGGCATCTCATGCAAATGATCCTATCGGGGTTATAAGCGATGTTTTAGCTTTTGATGATGCTATTAAAATTGCCCTTGATTTTGCCAAAAACGATAAAAAGACATTGGTATTAGCTTTTTCTGATCACGGAAATGGCGGAATGTCAATTGGAAACAAACAGTCTGATTCTACATACTCAAGTACACCATTAGAGTCTTTAATAGAGCCTCTTAAAAAAGCCTCTTTAACAGGAGAGGGGCTTGAAGCTATGCTTGCAGGCGATCTGACTGAAGAGAATATAAAATCAAAAGTTGCTCAATATTATGGCATAGAAGATTTAACTACCGAAGAGATTGAGGCTATACAAAATCATACAAAGGGGTCATTAAATTCTGTAGTCGGACCGATGATAAGCAGCCGTTCTTTGATAGGCTGGACAACAGGCGGACACACTGGAGAAGACCTTTTCTTTTACTATTATGGATTTAACAGTGCATTGAGAGTAATTGAAAATAGCGATATTGCAATAGCTTCTGCAGCTCTTATGGGATTTAATCTATCTGATATTGATAATCGTCTTTTTGCAGATTCAGAAGAGCTGTTTAAATCTATTGGTGCGTCTGTAAATATTGACAAAACAGATGCCAATAATATGGCTCTTGTTGTAACTAAAGAGAGTAAAACAGCAAAGATTCCATTTGCCAAAAACATAATTGAGATAGGAGATGCAAAGTGCAAAATGGAGGGTATTGCTGTATATGCCGAAAAGACAGGCAGAGTTTATATTCCTCAACAGGCTTTAACTCTATTCCAAAACTCTTGTAATCTTTAGAACCTGAATATTGAAACAGACTCTTAACCATTTTTAGCTGTTTAGATTAACGCTTATATTTTTATCTGTTTTTTAAAATTTGTTATTCCCCCTTTTTCTCCTCTCCCTCCCAACAATAGCCCCTCTTTTGTGTTAAGACAAAAAGAGGGGCTATTAGTTGACAGCCGTTTTTAACTTTGTCTGCTATCACTTACTAATACTAAAATTCTCTAAATTGATTCAATTTACGATCTTTTTTCACCTTTGCAGGGTCAAATACCCTTCCATTTATTGCAATATAGACACCCGCAGGAAGCGACTGCACTGCTGCTACAGCACCGCCTACATTAAATGGTGCATCACTTGACTTAAAACATGCAGGCTCCATAGCTCCAGTAATAACAATGACCTTCTCTTTAATTGGTTTGAGTACCATAGCAGTATCAACCATAGTATCTGTACCGTGTGTGATTATAATATTTGAGCACTCTTCATTTAGAACTGCACTATATATCATGTTGCGATCTTGATGGGTTAAGTCAAGAGAGTCCTTTTTTAGCAGAGATACCACTTCGTAATCAAAATTTACTCTTGCATCCCTTATAATACTCTCTACTACAGGTTCTCCTACTTGATAACTACTCAGGGCATCAAAATAGACCTTATCAATAGTTCCGCCGATGGTAAAAAATTTTATCTTCAATATATACAACTCCTCAAATTAAAGTAAACTATTCTGAATAGAATAAATATACAATCACTGTTATCTTATATAAATTGTTCATCACACTAACCGCTTAATTTAATGCAATTTATATAATGTTTAAAAAAATGTAAATCTTATATCAGTCTTTTTGTAGTGCTATTTTAAATGTGATGATAATATCATTAAATAATTCAAACAATGACAAGCTATGATAAAATTTACTATTCCTTAATGAGGAGACCCATGACAAACATTAAAATTATCAAAGGTGATATTACAACGGCTAAAGTTGATGCAATCGTAAATGCTGCAAATCCTGTAATGCTTGGCGGTGGAGGAGTAGATGGTGCGATACATAAAGCAGCGGGGTATTTGTTACTTGAAGAGTGCAAAAAAATAAAAGCTGTAAATGGAATAAGATGTCCTGTTGGTGAAGCAAGAATCACTTCTGCTGGAAATTTAAAAGCAAAATATGTGATTCATACTGTTGGACCCATTTACATGAGTGATGAAGCACCTAAAAAACATCTTAAGTCTGCATATAAAAACAGCCTTGAACTTGCTATCTCTCATAACTGCAAGTCAATAGCATTTCCAGCTATTTCATGTGGTGTTTATGGTTATCCTCCAGAAGAAGCTGCTCCTTTAGCTCTTTCAATTTGCATGGACACTGCATATAAGGATATCTCAATCCATTTTTATCTTTTTAGTGAAAAGATGTTCAATATATGGATTGATGCTTTGAACTCTTCTGAAGTGCTATAACTTCTTGCAAAAAAACTCTCTTAAGAATATGAGATATTTAATCCATATAACGAAAAGGTGATTAGTTTTAAACTTTAAGTGATATGCATAAAACAACTTTTATATTGAGAGCAGAATGGTTGCACAGCAACTTTACTTTTGTATAAACCAAAAAAACATCAAGGAGATGAAATGTTTTACAAAGCAGATGAAATGGGTTACCAAGAGATTTTATCAGGCATAAAGCTAAAAACATTAGTATATGGCGATAAAACTCTTTTTACAGAATTCAGAATGGATTCAGGCAAGATCCTTCCTATACACTCCCACCCTTACGAGCAGACAGGATATCTCATTAAAGGTAAAATTCGCCTTACAATAGATGACAAAAGTTTTGAAGTAGAAGCAGGAGATTGTTGGGTTATACCATCTAATGTAGAGCATAGTGCAGAGATTTTAGAGAGTTCTGTTGCAATTGAAGTTTTTTCTCCAGTCAGAGAAGATTATCTGCAATATTGGAGTAATTAATTCTATACATGATAAACTATCTGCGTCACAATTTAGGACATAATAACCTGTGAAGGTTATTTCGTGGGATGATTTCACAAAAGTAGGATGGAGAAATAGGTATTTTTTAAGTAAACAGCTATTTTACAAAAGGAGAAAAAAATGAAATCTATAACTTGGTGTATCAGTATTATAGTGACAATCCTATTATGTTCAACAACATACGCAGCCCAGACAACCATAGTCTCTTTTGATGATTTACCGGATAAGCCTTTATTAACAGAGGCGGCTCAACTTAAAAGTGCAAACAATGATAATACAACTTACAACGATATTGTATGGGATGATGGAATCTCTATTTTTGGAAAGAGCTATAAAATTTGTGAAGAGTGCCCTCTCTTTGGAAAACCTCGTTCAGGAAATTATGCTATCACCAATTATAACGTAAATAATATCACCTTGATAACGTCAAAAATTCTTTTAGGCTTTTGGGTTGGTCAAAATGAGTATTACGGATATGGTGGAGGAAGCAATAATATTACTGTTCATGCACTTGATGTCAATGGAAACACCCTGAAATCTATTGCACTGACCTTGCCAGACAATCTACCACAGGAGGCTGAACCCCTAAGTTATATAGACACATCTGTTTTTACTAACTTCTCCGGCATTCAAAGTTATCGCATCGAGAGTAATCAAAGTTGCGTTTCTGGCTGCAATTGGGTAGCAGATGATTTTACCTTTATAGAAAAGGGTGTAGTTAATGATGAAAAATTCTATACACAAGCTGAACTTGATGCAAAGTACGAAGAAGGAAAAAAATACTGTATAGATAATCCAGAAAAATGTGGGATTACAAGTTCTGTTGTTGATGGTTGTGCTATACTTGAAAATAACCTTGATATAACCATGCCTTGTATCAATGTGTTTGGCACCAAAATTCCTATAGGTCTTGAGCAATTTACTAACAAGGACGATCCTCTTGGTTACTATTGGAAGTTAAACCTTTAATAAATTAAGCTGATAGTGGTTGATATTTTTGATGTATTGTCTCTGGGATAATTTTGATAATGTCAGATGCCACAAATCCAAATGCTCCTCTTCTCTTTGCAAGAATATCACCACATAACCCATGGGTATAAACTCCGGCAACTGCGGCTTCAGATGGCTTAAATCCTTGTGCAATAAACCCTGATATTATACCAGTTAAAACATCACCCATACCACCTGATGCCATACCAGGATTACCAGTTGGGCAGATATATACAGTACCGTCTGGCAAGGCAATTATGGTTGAAGCACCTTTAAGAACCACTATTACATTAAAATCTATAGCAAAAATTGAGGAGGTCTCAACTCTGTTCTCCTGAATTTGTATAGTTGCTTTTCCTGTTAAACGAGACATCTCTCCTGGATGTGGAGTCAAAATTGTAGGAGACTTTCTGCCCTTTAATATATATGGATTAGTTGCAACCGCATTTAATCCATCCGCATCTATAACCATTGGAAGATCGATCTCTTCAACCATACCATGCACAACTCTTATGGTGCTATCATCAATCCCAAGCCCTGGACCAACTGCAACAACCTGTTTATCCTTAACAAGATTTTTTATAATAAGATTTAGTGCTGTATGAGATATATGACCTCTCTGATTTTCAGGTAGAGGGAATGTCATGGTTTCAGTAACTTGAGGTTCTATAGTGCTGTTAATGCTCTCTGGAACTGCAAGAGTAACAAGACCTGCTCCTGATGCCATAGCAGCATTTGCAGCAAGTGCTGCTGCACCAGTTTTACCAGTTGAGCCAGCAACTAACAGAAGATGTCCATAACTCCCCTTATGAGAGTTTGGTTTCCTTGCTTTAAAATTAAATATAGCTTGAACACTTTTCTCTTCAATAAGATTTACAGATGGGTTCTCTTTATTGGCTATAAACCTTGGGATACCAATATCTATTATTTCAAGTTCTCCTGTAAGCTCCTTTCCCGGATGTATTATGTGACCTATTTTAGCAAACGCAAATGTGGCTGTAGCATAAGATTTTATTGCAACTCCCATTACCTTACCTGTATCAGAGTTTAATCCTGATGCAATATCAATGCTAAAAACAGGTTTTGAAAGGCTATTTACTGTCTCAATAACATCTTTAAACACCCCTCTAACATCGCTGTTAAGTCCGGTTCCAAATATTCCATCTATAAAGATATCACAGTTAATAACCTTATCTTTTAGGCGTTCAAAGCTCTCTGTATCAGGAATCTCTATAACCCCATCTTTTAAATTTTCAGCAGCTAATTTCTCAAAAAGGATAAGATTTGACTTGGCATCTCCGGCTACTTTATCTTTTGTTGATAGTAAAAATATCTGGATTGCAATATCTTTTTCCATCAAATATCGAGCCATTACAAAGGCATCTCCACCATTATTTCCACGTCCTGCCAAAATAGAGACTCTTTTTGATCTAATATCTGGAAAAACTTTAATAAACATATCTACAGCACCTTTTCCGGCATTCTCCATCAGAACTTGTCCCTGAACACCAAAAGATTTAATTGTTTCTCTATCAATATTTTGCATCTGTTTTGCTGTTACAAGATACATATCATATTAACTCCTTTTTCTACTATTTTCCTTTTGCTAAAATGGTATTCCAAACGCCGTCAGGCGATACAGTTTCAATTACAGTAATACCATTTTTTTTGAGTCTCTCAAGAACCATTTTAACTTCACTTCTTAAAAGTCCTGATAGAATCAACCACTTATGAACAAAAAATTCAGGTATTTCAAGAAGATGCCTCATAACATCGTAGTGGATATTAGCCACAACTATATCTGCTGGTATTGCAACAAAATCTTCTGCTCTACCTTGAACTGCCAAAACTTTATCTTCAAGAGAGTTTAGCCTGATATTGTTCTGTGCAGTTTTAACTGCAAGCAGATTAAAATCAACGGCAATAACCTTTTTACATCCCAAAACTGCCGCTGCAATAGCAAGAAGACCTGTTCCAGTACCAATATCAAGAAGTGTGGAAATCGACTCTTTTTTGGCTGAAAGAGTACTATATCTATTATCAGACTTAACAGATTCAGATTCTAAAGAGAGCAGATACTGAATATATCCAAGACAGTCTTCTGTAGTTGGATGACGTCCTGTTCCAAACACAACACCTGGATCGAGGAGAATATGTCTAAGTCCGGGCTGATTAACAAATGGGATTTTCCAAGGCGGTGATATACAAAGATTTCTATATGTATAAGACTCAATTCTCTCCCCATGCCAAGCCTCACCTGTCATTTCATATCTATCAATTAGGGTAAGAGTATTATCTTGATCAATTACCTTATCTACAACCTCGTCAGATAGAGCAGAAAAGAATAGAAATGAAAAACCCTCTTCCTCCCAGTTACCTATAAAGCTGCTATGTTTAGCAACTATAGATTTTAGCAACGCCTCTTTAAGAGTACCTTCTATGTAATATATACAGAGATTCTCGTAAGGATTTGAAAAATGCTCATAAGGGTTGAGGATATGTTCGTATATTTTTGACGCATGTTCATAAGGGGTTGGCACTAATCACCTCCAGTAATGTTTTTAACGCATAAGAAAAGAAAAATTTTTGAAATATAAAGTTTCTTTAACAGCTAAACAAGAGTGCTTCTAATTTTCTTAGAAGGATATCATCTTAGCAGAACATTTCAAGAAGACATTTCTGTGAAAAGTTCGCTTAAAAAATAGTAATACAAAATGCACTATTATCATTTGTTAGGCAACAAGTTGGTTTAACCTTACTTCTTGATCTTATCACTATTTTCATATATTTGATTGATCTAATTATATATTTGATTAACTCAACTGTTGCTATTTACAAATATAATTTAAGATTTATATGGTTGTGGATAATAATTGATTATGGATAAAAACTTTAATAAAACAGCAAAAAAGAGAGATAGAGAAGATTATACCCAAGAGGCATACATGGGGATAAGAAGAATGTTTTTTCACAATGAGATCGTACCAGGTCAGAAGATATCCTACCGTGATCTTGCAGAGAGACTTAACATGAGTGCTACTCCAATTATTCAAGCCCTTAAAAGACTTGAATTTCAAGGCTTTGTCAGACATGAGCCAAATCGAGGTTACTATACAGAGAAAATAAGTATTAAAGAGATAAGTGAAATATACGACTTTAGGGAGCTTATCGAACTATCTCTTCTATCTGTAACCATTCAAATTATAGAGCCTAATGGGCTTAAAAAGCTAAAGCAGGCACTAAATAACCATCTGTCTGCTGTAAGAGAGATATACCTTAAAGAGCGTCTTATGAAAGATATGGAGTTTCACTTAACTTTGGCTGAACTCTCTAAATGTACGCTCCAAATAAATACTTTAAGACACCTTTTTGATCTACTATACCTTAAATATAGAGGAAATATTCTTTTTATAACTCCAATGGAGCGTGTAGATGACGAACATACCAGACTTTATGAGATGATAGCTCATAAAGATTTAAAAGGGGCATCTAAAATACTACAAGAACATATCTCTAATGTTAAGCACCATGCAGTTGTAAGTATAAGCAGAATGCTTGAAGAGAAACATTCTTAACTCATAAAAGTTGTCAAGATAGCATAAATAGGAAAGATAGATATGCAAATAAAACAGATAATATCAACAGTTGATACTCATACAGCAGGTGAACCAACACGTATTATAACTTCAGGTATCCCACACGTACATGGACAAACAATGATGGACAAAAAGATGTGGCTACAAAAAAATAAAGATAGTATTAGAAAAATGGTGATGTTAGAGCCAAGAGGACATAAGGATATGTTTGGTGCTATTATCACAGACCCTGTTTCTGACGATGCTGACATTGGCGTTATCTTTATGGATGCCAAAGGATATTTAGATATGTGTGGTCATGGTTCAATAGGAACTGTAACAGTTTTATTAAATATGGGTATGATACCAATTAAAGAAGATAGTGGTACTAATACTCAAAAGATAGTTATTGACACTCCAGCTGGCAAAATTATAGCAGAGGCAGTAATTGAAAATGGAAATGTTATTGAGGTCAAAATATGTAATGTACCTTCATTTTATTACGAAACAGTTATTGTTGAGTTACCATCCATAGGCAAAGTTAATGTAAATATCTCTTATGGTGGCAATTTTTTTGGACTTGTAAACTCAAAAGAGCTAAATATTGATGTTGATATTAAAAATCTTGAGAAGTTAACAGCAATTGGAATGGAGATAAGAAAGCAAGTTAATGAGCGTATTGCGGTTGTTCATCCTGCAACAGGGCAAAATAGTGTGGTTGGATTAACAGAAATTTATCAAGATATATTACCTGATAACTACTCTGCCTCTAAGAGATACAACTCTAAAAACGTGGTTGTATTTGGTAACGGACAGATTGATCGCTCTCCTTGCGGAACAGGAACATCTGCAAAGATGGCGTATCTTTATCAAAAGGGAAAACTTGCGATTGGTGAACCATACGTTCATGCAAGTATTATAAATACTGTCTTTACAGGCAAAATAATAGCTGAAACTATGGTTGGAAACAAAAAGGCAATTATTCCTGAGATTACAGGAAGAGCGCATATAACAGGTATGCATAACTTTGTTGCAGATAAAGACGATCCTTTTAAAGAGGGTTTTACCTTATGAAGGATATGAAGGATAACACTATAATTTTTATATAAAAATTATAGTCATAGATTAATAAACATTAAGTATTAAAAGGAGTTTTTTTAAATGCCAATATTTGAATTTAAATGTTCAGACTGCGAAGAGTTTTTTGAGGTACTTTTTATGAGCGGAGATGATGAAAAAGAGATAAAATGTCCTAAATGTTCATCTTTTGCAGTAGAGAGGGTGGTTAGTGCAACTAATTACGTGATGGGTGGGTCTGTTGCTACTAAAAATGAGGCAGTTGGAAAACAGACAAGAAGTTGCTCAAGCGGCTCATGTACAACATATACGGTTCCGGGTGAAACAAGAGCCTGAGCAAGATAAAGGCTGTGCAGATGTGCATAGAGATAGATGAGAATTATGAATATAGAAAAAATTTAACAAGTTGGTGTTAATAAAGGAGTGAAAAAGAAAAATGACTGAATTTGCAACTCTTACACTTGATGGAAAGGAGTATAAGCTTCCCATAGTTATCGGAACTGAAGGTGAAAGAGCAATTGACATAAGAAAACTACGTCAAGAGACTGGACATATCACTTTTGATCCTGGATTTGCCAATACTGGTAGTTGTAAAAGTGCTATAACCTTTATGGATGGAGAGAGGGGCATTTTACGATATAGAGGTATTCCGATTGAAGAGCTTGCCGAAAAATCGACCTTTGTAGAGACAGCCTATCTTGTTATTAACGGCTATCTACCTGACAGAGTTGCACTTACAAAAACAAGCGTTATGCTAAACGATTTCTCTCTTCTTCATGAAGATATGAAGATTTTTTATCAAAATTTCCCAAGCAAAGCACACCCTATGGGAATTCTCTCTGCTATGGTAAATGCTCTTAGAAGTTTTTATCCTGAACTCGTTGATTTAGAAGATGATGTAAATAGCACATTTTTACGTATTATCTCTAAAGTTAGAACTATGGCTGCAATGGCTTATAGAATTTCAAGAGGACACGTACCTGTATATCCAAGACCAGACTACTCTTATTGTGCCAATTTTTTACACATGATGTTTGATAATCCTGTTATTCCGTATAAGATGGATCAAGACCTTGTAGATGCCCTTAACGCCTTTTGGATACTTCATGCAGATCATGAACAAAACTGTTCAACTGCTGCTGTAAGGGTTGTTGGTAGTGGGAAGGTTAATATCTATGCTGCTCTTTCTGCTGGAATTTCTGCTCTTTGGGGACCTCTGCATGGAGGGGCAAATCAGGCTGTTATTCAGATGTTAGAGTCTATGGAGAAAAACAACTGGACTCCTTCCCAAATGATTGAAAAGGCAAAAGATAAAAATGATCCTTGCAAACTAATGGGATTTGGTCATAGAGTCTATAAAACCTACGACCCAAGAGCCAAAATAATGAAAAAAATGTGTCACAGGATACTCAACAAACTCCAGATTAACGATTCTCTACTGGATATTGCAATGGAGCTTGAAGAGGCAGCATTGAATGACAGCTATTTTCAAGATAAAAATCTCTACCCTAATGTTGATTTTTATAGCGGAATTGTTCTACGTGCTATGAGAATCCCAACTAATATGTTTACGGTAATGTTTGCGATTGGAAGGCTTCCGGGTTGGATTGCACAATGGCGAGAGGATGCTCTTGATCCTAACCAGAGAATAAGCAGACCAAGACAGGTATATACTGGCGAGACTTTAAGACATTATGTTCCAATGGAGGAGCGTGGAGTCAACTCCAAACTTCTATACAGAGTCTAAATATTAAACCGGACTTATGCAAGTAGTTTGCCCCCCCTTGTTGGAAACAACTCACTAACTATTCCAAATTTAACTAATATTATAAGGAGGTTGTCTTGTGATATCAAAACATGCGTTGCGTATTATTTTGGTAGTGATAAGCGTTGTGGTGATGGCAGGGGGGGGATTTATTATAAAAGCACAGTTGATACCTAAATCGTTTGGTCTCTATGGTGCTTACAGGGCAGATGCGATTGAAGAAGAGGCTCAAAGAGTTTTAAGACATGGAACAAATAGCTCATGTTTTGGATGTCACCCCTATGAATCTAAACTGCATCTAAAAGGTGAGCATAAAACAATATCTTGTGAGTTTTGTCATGGCACATACTCAGATCACGTAAACCATGGAAAAAAAATAGCTGAACTTCCTGTTAAGAAAGGAGATGAGATAACAACTCTCTGTTTAAGATGTCACAATACTGAAATTAAGGCACGCTCCACAATAGTAATCAAAACTGTTGGAATGCCCGACCACCTTAAAGCTCAAAATGTAAAATTGACCCATACCTGCAACCAATGCCACCATGTCCATTCGCCACTTAAATATATAAATGAAGCAAAAAAGATCACAGGTTTGATGGAGGAAAAATCATGAAAATGGAACACTCTTCAAACAGTAAAGAGAACTTATGCTCAATCGTCTCATCAAAAGAGACTCTAACCAGCCTAACAGAATTTAAAGGAAAATTTGTAGAAGCTCCGCCTGATATGGATAAAAGAGATTTTATTAAAAAGGTTCTAAATGGAGCTATCGCGGGGTCACTTTTTCTTCTATTTCCAATGGATACTCCAGGGATAAACTCTAACGATGGATTATCCTTATCTGATCCTACAGTTAAATTACCTGAAGAGATACCCGGAATAAGAGAGCAAAAATATGATCTACACAAACAAAAATTTGCTTTTATTGTTGATATAACAAGATGTATCGGCTGCGGTTCATGTTGTGTTGCAGACAAACGAGAGTATAATGTTCCTGATGGCAACTACAGAACATGGGTTGAGCGTTATGTCAAAGATTTTGATGATCAGATCTATGTGGATTGCCCAAATGGAGGACTTGATGGTTATCAAAAACCCAGAACCGATATCCCAATTGATGCAAGAGACACTTTTTTTGTTCCAAAACTTTGCAATATGTGTAAAGAGGCACCGTGCGTTCAGGTCTGTCCTGTAGGGGCAACTTTTACATCGCCAGATGGTTTTGTTCTTGTTGATAGCGATAGGTGTGTTGGGTGTGCATACTGTATTCAAGCGTGTCCATACTCTGTAAGGTTTATACATCCTCTCCATAAGACTGTTGAAAAGTGTACATGGTGTTATCACCGTATCAGAAAGGGGCTTTTACCAGCATGTGTTGAAGTCTGCCCAACTGGAGCAAGGAAATTTGGTAGCCTTAATGATGAAAGTTCTGAAGTCTATAAAATACTCAAAGGTCCGGGAGTCTTAACAGTGCTTAAACAGTCAATGGGGACTTTACCCGCTCTATATTATATGGGGCAACGTTTAGAGGTGGTCTGATGAATATCAAAACTGAATTGACATACTCTAAAAATTGTAGGTTATCTAATGGCAATGATAACTATATAAAGAGTAAATCAAAGGAGACGATATGACCAATGAAATGAGTCACGGAGCATCAATGCTGCTCTCCAATTATGTCTTCCCCAACGATCTTCATGTCCATTGGAGTATGATGATTGTTCTCTATCCATATATCACAGGGTTAGTTGATGGAGCTTTTATCATTGCTGCACTATACTATCTGTTTGATGTCAAGAGTTTAAAGCCTGTTGCAAGGTTCTCTCTTTTGTTTGCATTTGCATTTCTTTGCTGTGCTACTTTACCCCTTCTTCTTCATCTTGGCAGACCAGAACGAAACTTCAACATGCTTCTAACTCCAAGCCCAAGTTCTGCAATGGCTGGATTTGGCTATATTTATGCGGTCTCAATGGGTGTACTCTCATTTATCGTTCTTTTTGTCTATCGCCCTAATTTAGTTGAACGTGGTAAAAAAGCTAAAGGCTACATGAAGCTCTTGTATCGTGCCTTAACTTTTGACAGCGATGATCTATCTAAAAAAGCTCTTGAGCTTGACGGAAAAATTATACGATTTCTTGTCGGGCTTGGAATACCAGTTGCTGCAGTTCTTCATGGCTATGTTGGATTCATATTTGGAGGAGTTAAGGCAAATCCAACATGGTCAACACCTCTCATGCCTGTAATTTTTCTCTTTTCTGCTTGTGTATCTGGAATCTCTGCAATTGTTCTTGCTTATATTTTGATAAGAAAAATCGGCGGTCTATCCATTGATGCTGAGTGCATTAAAACCTGCATTAAAACTTTGACAGGATTTTTTATACTTGCATTCTCATTTGAAATGCTTGAGGTGTTTTCTCACTCATATCTAAAAACTGGTTATCACCACATGGTTGAAGGGCTTTTAAATGGTCCTCTTGCAAGCTCATTTTGGCTTTGGCAGATTAAAATATGCTCTGTAATTCCACTGATACTTTTAGGCTTTATGGCTTTTATTAAAATGAGAGACTCGATCTATCTGCTAATTTCCAGCATTGTATCTGCAGTTTTGCTGCTACAAGTTTTTATTATGAGATGGAATGTCGTTATTGGCGGGCAGCTTATGTCTAAAAGTGCAAGAGGATACACAGAGTTTCATCCTGAGTGGTTTGACAAAGAGGGGATTTTAGCAGTTATTCTAATAATGCTTATCCCATTTGCAATACTTTACGTGCTTGGAAAAATTTTTCCATTCTGGGCAGAGGAGATAAGAGGCACTATTTCAAGTAAATCAGTAATAAAAACGGGAGGAAATTAGTATGGCTTTTAAAAAAATGCTTACAATCTTTTCAGCTATGAGTCTCATAGCATCAGGAACTGCCTTTGGATTAACTCAAGAGTCTTTTGATGTTAAAAATCCAAAGGTTCAAGAGATGAACAAAAAATGTATTACCTGCCATCTTAAAGAGAATAAATCATTAGTCAAGCAGTGGGAAGCATCAGCACATGCTGCCGCTAAAGAGGGTCAAGTTGGTTGCTACAACTGCCATGCAGCAGAAGCAGGGGATGAGACTGGTTATATGCACGAAGGGGCTTTTATTAAAGCTATACTTTCGCCAAATGACTGCTCAAAGTGCCACGAGCCAGAAGCAAAAGAGATGGCAAATTCACACCATGCAACTGCTGGTGAGATAATGGCATCTCTTGATAATATGCTTGCAGAGGTGATTGGCGGTATGCCGGAGAATAAGGCAAATATGCACAGCGGCTGCTGGCAGTGTCATGGCTCTATAATTACTTTAAAACGGGATAAAGATGGAAAGCCTTTAAGATCAAAGACAGATGCTCCACAGATGGATCATAACACATTTCCAAACTCAGGAATTGGTCGTATTAACCCTGACGGGTCAAAAGGTGCGTGTAACGCTTGCCACCCAAAACATTCATTTAGAGCGAGTGCTGGAAGGCAACCCGAAAACTGTGGAAAGTGCCATCTTGGACCAGATCACCCACAAAAAGAGATTTATGAGGAGTCAAAACACGGTATTGCCTACTTTACAGCAGACAAAGGGGCAGGACCTGAAGGCATGAACATTATGAAAGATGGTCATTGGGTTCTTGGCGATGACTACAATGCAGCCCCAACCTGCTCCACTTGCCACATGGGAGCTTACGTTAAACTTAACGGTGCAGTTGCAAAAAATAGCCATAATGTAGGCGATAGAATCTCATGGAATTTACGAGCTCCAATCTCTTCAAAATTGAATCGTGTAACATTCACAGATGGTACAGTAACTGATGTCCCGGGAGATATTCCTCCAAGAGCTGGACAGAAGATAACTTCTAAGTCCTATGTAAGAGAGGGTGATAAGCTAAACAAAATTATGGCTGAAAAAACAATAGCAAGCGTTGTATCGTGGCAGGAGAGACGAGCTAAAATGCAGGAAGTTTGTAAATCTTGCCATGGAATCAACCATATTAATGATTTCTATAGCCAATTTGATGAACTTGTAACGCTATACAACGATAAATTTGCAAAACCCGGAACAGAACTCATTGATATGCTAACCAAAGATGGAATTTTAAAAAACAGCGGATTTCAGCACAAACTTGGTTATACATGGTTTGAAGTTTGGCATCATGAAGGTAGAAGAGCAAGAATGGCTGCTGCAATGCAAGCACCTGATTATACACATTGGCATGGAATGTATGAGGTATCTCGCAACTTCTACCACGAATTTTTGCCAGAAGTTCAAGAGCTTGCAGACCATGCAGGTCAAGGAGAAAAATATAAAAAATATATAAAAGAGCTTCTTGCAAAACCTGAACATCTATGGATACAAACAGGTGGTAGTGAAGATACTATGAAACTGATTCAAGAAGAGCGTAAACTCCGTTATAACCAGTAATATTTATTGTAATTAGCAATATTGACTAAACATAGAGGGCAGCCCTTTTTAGGTTACCCTCTATGTTTCAAGGAGAACTCCATTTTGTTTAAGTATTTATGCTCGATTATTATGCTCGCATCTCTTACTGGTTTTACAACTCCTTTTAGCAACATCTCACACTCTAAGGAAACTGTTGCAGATATTTACGCAAAGGTTGAATCTCTTGAAATTAACTGGCTTGGCTACACACTTGGGGCACAACTTACTGATTTTCAGAAAAAGATAGCAAAAACAAACCCTCTTCCATCTGAAACTTCTGGTATCTACAAATTTAAAGATAGAGAGTTGAACATAGTTGCAGACAGTAAAACTGATAGAGTTCTTATTATGTTTCAAGCTGTTGAGGATGCCTCTCAGCAGAGAGTTAGAGATATACTTGGCTCTCTTGTTCTACAATTTAAAGATCCAACTTTATATGCTCATGACAAAATAGTCTATTGGGCTTATGGAGAATATGGAAAATATAGTTCTGATCAATTTGAAGCAGCAAAGCAGCAAGTAAAGAACAGACAAGATATCTTGACCATTCTTGGAACAGTAAAACTTCAAAGCGAAATTCCTATTACTAAAGATATCTCAGCAAATAGTAGTGGAAAAGTGGTGCCACAATCAGGAAGAGTCTATTACATAATAAGCTCAGAAGCTCTTTTAAAACAGATGAATTAAACAAACAACTTGTATAGAGCTTGAGTTCCATCATACTCATGGCCTTTTTCTACAAGTTTATCGTAAAGAGACTTTGCAAGTGCAAGACCGGGTAGATCAAGCCCCATCTCCTTTGCAGACTCAAGAGCAATAGCCATATCTTTAATAAAATGTCTAACATAAAACCCGGGTGCAAAATCTCCTTTTATTATTCTTGGACCAAGATTGTTCAATGTCCAGCTTGCCGCAGCACCTGTTCCAATACTTTTTAGGACAATCTCAGGATCAAGCCCCGATTTTTTACAGTATGCAAGAGATTCGCATAACCCAACCATTCCTGCTGCAATAGATATCTGATTTACCATCTTTGTGTGCTGTCCACTGCCAGCTCTTCCCTGATGCTGAATATTTTTCCCCATTATCTCAAAAAGTGGCATAGTAGCGTTAAATACCTCTCTATCGCCACCAACCATTATTGATAAAGAGGCATTTAACGCTCCAACATCGCCACCTGATACAGGGGCATCTAAAGAGTGAATAGAGTGTTTTTGTGAGGCTTCATATATTTTAACCGCAAGCAATGGGCTTGAGGTTGTCATATCAATAACTATTGTCTCTGGTTGTGCATTTTCAATAATACCATCTGGTTTAAGGTAGATATCCTCAACATCTACAGGAAATCCTACAATTGTAATAATAACATTACATTTTTTTGCAATCTGTAAAGTACTCTCTTCCCAAATAGCTCCTTTTTTGCAGATTGCGTCAGCTTTTGCTCTGGTACGGCTATAAACATGTAGCTTGTATCCAGCATTAAGAATATGAGTAGCCATGCTACTGCCCATTACTCCAGTTCCTATAAACCCCACAACAGCACTGCTTGGTAATATCTGCATATCTAAATTTCCTTTGAGTTTTTGGTTTAAGTTTTGTAGTTATGTTAAGTTACTATAGCTGTTTTTTACTATAAGCAACATGGTTTATTCAGTTGACAACATCTTATAGTGTTCTATTTTTATAATCTATTTAAGAGCTGTTTAAACGAAAAAATAACTGTACCTTCAAAGGTGTAAAAGGAGAAAAAATATGTGGGAATATAATGATAAAGTCAAGGATCATTTCCTGAATCCAAGAAATGTGGGTGAGATGAAAGATGCAAACGCAGTTGGTGAAACTGGTTCACTATCTTGTGGTGATGCCTTGAAACTCTTTCTAAAGATTAACGACAACGGCAGGATTGTTGATGCAAGTTTTATGACATTTGGGTGTGCAAGTGCGGTTGCTTCGTCATCTGCATTAACAGAAATTGTGAAAGGTATGACTCTTGAAGATGCGGAGAAAGTTACAAACGATGATATTGCTGATTATCTTGGCGGTCTTCCAAAAGAGAAGATGCACTGTTCAGTAATGGGTCAAGATGCTTTACGTAAAGCTATACGAGCATACAAGGGGATTGAGATACTTGAAAAACCTGGCAATACTGTATGTGAATGTTTTGGTGTAACTGATCTTGAAATAATTGAAACAGTTAAACAAAATAACCTTAAATCAGCAGAAGATGTTACTTTCTATGTAAAAGCTGGTGGTGGGTGTGGAAAATGTGTAGAAAAGATAGAAGAGATTGTACAATCGCTTCTTGCAGAAGCATAAGATATAAAAATAGACAGATATATTTATCTATCTTAATACCCAACACAGATTGATTAAGAGCCTTTTTAAACATTATATGTAGCATGTAAAATGAATGAAAAGTTAATATTTAAAAAGATTCTAAAGGCAGTAAAGTTGTTTTATGGTCTCTTTAGTATTAATAATGGTTTTTTTCTGGATATTGATTCTTTTTTATCCTTCCGCAGTGCTTATCGTCTCTCTGATTGGGTGGGTTATCAAAAAGAGTGGAAAAATAAGGGGGGATAAGCTGAAAAACTACTCGTTGGATAATATTAAATCTTTGGAGCAGATACGCATAAGAAACATCGATCTTAAAATTGACTCCATTAAAGAGCTTATTTTTCAAGTATCTGTCTGGCTTATCTTTTTTATTGCAGCTCCATTTATTGTCTTTTGCATCTATTCACAGAGTTTCTAAAGTTAAATCATTGTTTAATTTTTAACTCTAAATCAATTACTGGACTAAGAATAAGTTGCAATACGTTACATAAAATAGTTATCTAAATGAAAATTGCTGGAAGATGATTCTTTTTAAGTTGACTTCATTTTTAATTTGGGATAAGTAGTGCCCCACATAAATTTGACCGAAACATTTAAAGAGTAAACAGTTAATATGTGAAGTTGAATTAAGATGTGCCGAAGTGGTGGAATTGGTAGACACGCTAGACTTAGGATCTAGTACCGCAAGGTGTGGAAGTTCAAGTCTTCTCTTCGGTACCATCAAGCTAACAACAAGGGTTTTGGGAATAGTTATTTCATTCTCAAAACCCTTTTTGGATTTTAAGGGGTAAGAGATATTTTCTCTTCATCTTATTCCATCTCCTCTCTTTTAAGTTTTATCCAAATTATTCATTCAATCATCCAATCATCTTAAGATAAAGATAATAGACTAAGACTGGACAAATTATTCTTGACATAAATTAACTCCAAGTGTAGTCATTTGATTAAATATTTAATCAAATTCTAAATATATATGTGACAAACAAATAAAAATAGTTTTTTAACTTTATCTTGGGAGATAAAAATGGCGTTATCATTTATGGAAGGAAATGAAGCAGTTGCAAGAGGGGCTATAGCTGCCGGATGCTCATTTTTTGCAGGCTATCCGATTACACCAGCTACAACAGTTTTTTCAAACATGCTAACTATGCTGCCTCCAAAAGGTGGTATCTGTATTCAGGGTGAGGACGAAATTGCATCTATGGGCTACTGTATTGGTGCATCATTAGCTGGGAAAAAAGTTCTTACTGCAACATCAGGTCCCGGTATCAGCCTTTACAGCGAGCAGATATCATTTGCTATAGGAAGCGAAATTCCAATGGTAATCGTGGATGTGCAGAGGCTTGGACCATCAACTGGTTCTGCAACTCGTGGAGCTGACAGCGATATTCAGTTTTTAAGATGGGGCAACAGTGGCGGAGTTCCAGTAGTTGTACTTGCCCCAAAAGATGCTCTTGATTGCTATCTTCTTACTGTCCATGCCTTTAATTTTTCAGAGATGTTAAGATGCCCTGTCTTTATAGCATCAAATAAAGAGATTGGAATGACAAGAGAGAGCGTTGATCTTGACTCTGTAACGCTTCCTGAAATTGTTGAGAGAAAATATTTTCAACATAATGGTGGTAATGATAATTATGTACCATTTAAAGCTGAACCTGACGCTGCTCCTGATTTTCTTCCAATTGGTGGACAAACTTTAGTTCGTCAAACATCCTCAACCCATGGACCTGACGGCTATATTACAATAGATCCAAATATTATAGAGGATAATCAGGAGAGACTTATAAACAAAATATTAAGTGCAGAAGAGCTTCTGACTCTTTATGAGGATAATCACCGTGATGGAGCTGATACTCTTGTCATAAGTTATGGTGTAACTTCAAGAGCCGTCGAAGATGCCTGTAAAGTTTTAGCAACACAAGGACAACCTGTCTCAACACTTACACTTAAAACTTTGTGGCCTATTCCGCAAAAACTTATCCGTGAAAAGGCTGCACCATACAAACGTATTGTTGTGATTGAGATGAATTTAGGTCAATATGTTGAAAATATTCAAAGAGTTCTATTGACAGATGATATGAAGAACAAAAATATGCCGGAGAAAAAGATTAGCTTTTACGGACAGATGAACGGAGTGCTTATCACTCCTGCAAAAATAATGGAGGTGATTCAAAATGGATAGTTTTCTTAATACTAAACGCCCACCAGTCTTCTGCCCTGGCTGCACACATGAACGAATTACAAAAGCTGTTGATACAGCACTTGTAAGCTTAAATCTTCCTGCAGATAAAACTGTACTTGTAAGCGATATCGGCTGTTCCGGTCTTTTTGACACTTTTTTTGATGTTCATGCTGTTCATGGACTTCATGGCAGGGCACTAACCTATGCAGCAGGAATAAAACTTGCCAACCCAGAACTTAATGTAGTGGTAACAATGGGAGATGGCGGACTTGGTATTGGCGGTGCCCATGTTCTTGCAGCGTGCAGAAAAAATCTTGATCTAACCCTTATTATTCTTAATAATTTCAATTTTGGGATGACAGGAGGACAATACTCTGTAACTACTCCATCTGACGCAGTTGTAGGTTCAGAATTCCTAAATCAGGCTGAAATTCCAATTGATATCTGTGCTATTGCCAAAAGTGCAGGAGCTACATGGATAAATCGATGTTCTGGTCACGATCCCGCTCTATCTGACATTTTGTGTAATGCCATGAAACATAAAGGTTTTTCGATTGTAGAGACTTTAGGAATGTGTACAGGACGCTATACTAAACGAAATCAACTTACACCAAAAGCCATTGACCAAATAGTTCAATCTCTTCCTTCTCATGAAGGAGTTGTGCAAGAAAATCAACGTCCTGAATATGGAGAGCAGTATCGAAAACTTGCAGAAGAGAAAAGCCGTTTTCCTCAAATTCTAAAAGTTGAAAAACAGTTTGAACCAAAAGAGATGAAACGCCACGAAATCGTTATTCTTGGTAGTGCAGGTATGAGAATTGTAACTGCCGGAGATATTGTCTGTTATGCAGCAATTTCAGCTGGACTTAATGCCTCTATGAAAAATGACTATAATATCACAGTTCTTAGAGGACAATCTGTAAGTGAACTTATCATATCACCCGAGAAGATAGGGTACGCTGGAATTGAATCTCCTACAGTTGTTATTGCAATTAGTGATGAAGGTGTTCAGAGGAGAAAAAAGATATTTTCAAAACTTGAGCCATCAACTCTGCTTCTAAAAGAGAAAAGTGTCTCTATTCCTGAAACTTGCGCAAATGTTGTAGAAATTGACTTTAAAGAGCATCAAATTAAAAAACAGGATTGGGCATTAGCATCCTTAGGTTTTATTGCTGCAAGAGAGGCTGGTATAACAATGGAGATGCTTCAATTTGCTTTAAAGTCAAAATTTAAACCAGCTTTGTATGACACTTCAATTGAGATTATAAATAAATTATCAGTCATATAGAGTAAGCCTTACTATTACATGACTGACTGGAACTGTTTTTGCATTTAGCGTTGTTCATAAAAAACACTATTCTCACTTTTCCCTCCTGCCAAAGGAGGGAAAAGTTAAACTTTTACAACAATTAAAAGGTATGAACAACTATGAATCTAAAACAGAACAAACAGACAGACCTTAAAAGTGCCATAAGCAGATATGTGACAGATGGCTGCCATCTGTCGATCGGTGGCTTTACAATTAATAGAAATCCTATGGCTGCCGTATATGAGATCATCAGACAGAATATTAAAGGATTACATATATATGCCCATTCAAACGGACATGGCGTTGATGAACTTATCGGAGGCGGGTGCGTATCATCTATAGAGATAGCATACGCTGGAAGTGGAAAATTTGCATCTACTTGCATCAGATTTAAAAAAGCAGTTCAGGAGAATCTTATTAAGGTAGAGGACTACTCCAACTATCAGATGACATTAAGATTTCTTGCAGGTGCAATGGGTATCCCTTTTCTTCCTACAAGATCATCTTTAGGAAGCGATATAATAAATAAATGGGGTTTTTCATCTGAAATGAGAAAATCCTCTGATAAGTTTCCAGATGATAAACTTAAAGTAATGGACAATCCATTTAATAACTGGTGCGACACCTCAAAGGTAGTAGTAGTTCCAGCCATAAATCCAGATGTAACTATTATCCATGTTCAACAAGCAGACCTTCGTGGAAATTGCAGAATTCAAGGTTTATCCTTTGCCGATATTGAACAGGCAAAATCATCAAAACATCTAATTATCACCTGTGAAGAGCTATATGATAACGATGCTCTTAAAATCGACTCAGATCGTACACAAATCCCATTTCTCCATGCTGACGCTGTTGTTCATGCCCCTTGGGGTGCATATCCTACAGCCTGTTATAACTATTATGATTATGATCCCCGATATCTTAAAGATTATGCAGTTTCAGCAAAAGATGATACCTCTCACAAGGAGTATCTTGATAGATTCATATATGGATTATATGATCATAATGAGCTGCTAAAACTTATGGGAAAAGAGCGTCTTCAAACAATTAAAGCTGATCCAAGAACCGGTTATGCAGCAAATCTTGATAGGAGATAAAAGATTATGGATTACACATTAAAAGAGATGATGGCAATTGTTGCAGCACGCGAGATCAAAAACGGAGATATCGTCTTTTGCGGAACAGGTATATCAATGTTGGCAGCAATGGCTGCCAAAAATATCAACGCCCCTGAAAGTGTTATATTCTTTGAAACCGGTGCAATTGACTCTCAACTTGAAGAGCTTCCGCTTGCTGTAGGAGATTCAAGGGTTATGTATAGAACCTCAGCAAATGGAGGGCTTTCAGACTCATTTGCAACCATGCAAAATCCTATTACTGGAAAACATGTTATAGGAATTTTAGGAGCTGCTCAGATCGATCGTTTTGGCAATCTTAACTCTACAGTAATAGGTGATTACTATAGCCCCAAAACCAGATTTTCAGGTAGCGGTGGAGGGTGCGATGTTGCATCTTTTGTGCCTCGCTCCATTATTTTCATGCAGCATGAGAAACGTAAATTTGTAAACAAACTTGATTATCTGACAAGTCCTGGATATTTAGACGGTCCGGATGGCAGAAAAAAAGCAGGGCTTCCTGAAGGTGGTCCGATTATGGTTATCACCAATTTAGGTGTAATGAGATTTGATAATGAGACAAAAGAGATGTATTTGTCAGGTATATATCCTGGTATTACCCCTGAGAAGATTTTAGAAAATATGGAGTTCAAGATTGATATCTCAAGAGTAAAAGAGGAGATTCCTCCATCTGAAGAAGAACTTAGGCTTCTTAGAGATAAATGCGATCATCAAAGACTAATTCTTTAAACCTTAACTTATCTTGACTCATATAGCTTAAACTTCTAAATAAGAATCTTTATCTTAAAACTTTTTTAAAATATTCTTCAAATGGTAATAAATTAAAGTATGTTATAGTAGGGATAGAAAAATGCTCTATCCCTATCACCAATTTAACAAAGGTATTTAAAAATGTTATCAGAGCTTGGTCTTTTATCATTAAGTGATTTTACAGAAGATAAGTTTTGTGGGTTGGATTGGAAAAAATTTAGCAAAGCACTTCTGAACGCTTCACCAAGCGGAATAGCGGTGATTGATATTAATTTGAATGTCATAATTTCCAATAAGCGTGCCCAAGATGGATTAGAACTATTCCCCGGCTCAATGCTCTCCCCTACCCTTCCAGACCTTACCGATTTAGCTAAAAATGTTCTTAAAACAGGAAAAGCCGTTAAAGATGTTATTGTAAAACGGAACAATGCCAGCTACTCAGTGATGCTTAACCCCATTATACATGTAGAAAAGACACTTGGAATAATGTGTATTATTCAAGATGTCACTGCTATGGAGAGAGTTACCAATAGAATGTACTCCTTCCAAGAACTCTCTATTGAACTTGATACCATTATTGAATCAAGCAATGACGGTCTTTGGATATGCGATGGAAATGGAATTGTACTTCGGATAAATCCTGCATCTGAACGTCTTACAGGTGTCCGTTCCGTTGATGTAGTTGGAAAAAGTATGCA
Source organism: uncultured Desulfobacterales bacterium (assembly GCA_964425195.1). Lineage (GTDB taxonomy): Bacteria > Desulfobacterota > Desulfobacteria > Desulfobacterales > Desulfobacteraceae > Desulfamplus. The sequence goes on along the minus strand of CAYRLG010000014.1, from coordinate 12,453 downwards.
AAATATGATTGATGAGGGGCTAATTGATCAATCTGTGACATTAGAAGTTCTTAAAACTGGGAAAAAAGTTAATCTTATCCAGAAAACACGAACTGGAAAAAAACTTTTTCTTACTGGCAACCCTGTATTTGCACCTAATGGCAAGCTCTTTCGAGTTGTGGTAAACGAGCGAGATATTACAGAGATAAGCGAACTGCAAAGAGAGTTGGAGGAGAAAGCTGCACTAAATGCTCAATATAAGCAAGACCTTTTGGAGATGCAGATAGAAGAGACTCGTTCAATGAAAATTATAGCCAAAACTCCTGAGTTTATGCGTATAGTTCAGCAGGCGGTAAAACTTGGTAGCGTTGACTCAACAATCTTAATACTTGGTGAATCTGGTACCGGTAAAGGGGTGATTGCAGATTTAATCCATAAATATTCAAACAGGAGTGGAGAGCCTATGATTAAGCTCAACTGTGGCTCTATTCCTGAAGCTCTTGTTGAGAGTGAGCTTTTTGGATATGAAAAAGGTGCTTTTACAGGAGCAAAAACATCGGGTAAACCAGGTAAGTTTGAGATGGCGGATAAAGGGGTTATTTTCTTAGATGAGATTGCAGAGCTTCCTCTTGCATCGCAGGTAAAGTTACTACGGTTTCTTGAAGATGGCTATATAACAAGAGTTGGAGGTACTACGCAAAAAAAAGTTGATGTACGAATTATTGCAGCAACTAATAGAGATTTGAAACAGATGATGGAAAAAAAGCTCTTTAGAAGCGATCTCTACTATCGCCTAAACGTTATACCAATAACTATGCCACCTTTGAGAGAACGAAAAGAGTGCATAATTGCCATGTTACACCACTTTATGGAGCAATCTTGTAATAGATATAAAAAACAGATGGTTACACTATCAAGAGAGGCTTTAGATGCACTTTTATGCTACTCTTATCCGGGTAATGTAAGAGAGTTAATAAATATTTGCGAAAGGTTAGTTGTGCTATCAAATGACGGACAGATAACATTTGACGATCTACCTTTATCAGTACGTGCTGCTACCAAAGCAGAGTTGCAATGTGTATGTAGCTCTATTATTGCTATTAAAGATATGGAGATTAATAATGGAGTTGAAAAGGAGGGGCAAACTCTTAAAGAGATAGTTGAGATAGTTGAGAGACGTATTCTTGAGAAGGCTCTACAGACTCATGGAACTCAGGCTCTTATGGCTCGTGCACTTGGTTTGAATCAATCTACTGTTGCAAGAAAACTTAAAAAATACGATCTTTTAGCTTAACTTAAAGAAGAGAAGATAGAGGTAGAGACGCACCGCAATGATACGTCTCTACAAAAATAGATATATGCTCAATTGGAGCTGCTGCTCTACTTAAGAGGGATTCCCTCTTCACTCCAACCACGAAGCCTGTAATAATCCTTAACTAAATACTCCATCTGCTCGTTAGTAATTCCTTTACCGCTTTCTAACTTCTGAGTAAGCAGACGCTTAGGCAGACGGTCATCTTTGATAGTGAGCCCTTCTCTGATATTGAATCTTCGAGTGTTGTCTGTAACACGAGAAGCTACTGATTGGAGCTCCTCTTTTGAAAGGATAATACCTGTAGTCATCTCAACGATGTTGGCAAGTTCAGCCCATGGATAAAAATCTCTGTAAAATCTGCACAGTATCAATGTATCAAAAAGAGTACATCTATCCTCAAAGTCGATGAAAAGCTCTGCTTTATCTTCAATCTGATCAGGGGGGATAACACCACTTAATTCTGGTTTATAAAAAGTGCTACGAAGGTGACAAGCCCCTCTTGGGCTGACTGCATAGGCAAGCCCCATACCTTTTAACGCCCTTGGATCATAACCAGCCGGCTCAAGCCCTTTTACATGAACCGCCTGATCTTCCATGCCAAGTTCTGTACTTGCAGCTTTAATACCATCGGCAATAAGTCCACCAAGCCCTTCACGCCTTGCTGTTTTGT
>CAYRLG010000014.1:0-10479 GCA_964425195.1 uncultured Desulfobacterales bacterium | reverse complement strand
TTGTGTATAATTCTGTTCTGTTTAAATCTGCTTTTAGAATGTCGATATATTTCTAGTTCACGCCTTGCTGTTTTGTACAATAAATCAGCTACAAGCTCGGCATCTCCATAATGGAGTTTATCAGCAATTTTTCCTTGAATTGATGCCTCAATAGCAAGAGCAGCGAGATTGCCAGCACTCATGGTATCCATACCTAAACGATCGCAGATATCGTTTAGGTATGCAATATCTTCAATTGAGTCGATCATACAAAGCCCACCAAATGAGTAAATAGTCTCGTATTCAGGACCTTCAAGTTTAAGACCTTTATGTTGCCCCTCTTTGACAGTGGATAGTTTACCACAACCCATAAAACAGGTCATACAAGATTTGGGTTTTACATCAAGTTTTTCATTCATGCTCTTAGAATTTATCTTTTCCCAATGTTCACAAGTCCCTTTTGACCAATATTTTGTTGGAAAAGCTCCAGCATTGTTAAGAGCAGCAACCATAACAGGGGTGCCTTGAGTTCTATAAACATTGGTTACTGCATGTCCTTTAAGCTCTTGAAGCATATTTTCTGAATAACTTTTGATGCGCAACGGATCATGGAACTCTCTTTTTGAGCTTCCGTGAAAAACAAGAGCCTTGATCTTTTTAGAGCCAAGCACAGCACCCATTCCAGTTCGCCCTGCAGATCTCCAGTAGTCATTTTCCACTACTGCAAATTTTACTAAATTTTCACCAGCAGGTCCTATTACCATAGCTCCACACCCTTTAACTCCACAACGCTCTTTAACGATATCTTCTGTTTGATATGTCTCCATTCCCCAAAGATCATCGGCATTGTGAAATTTTACTTCTTTATCAGAAATCTCAAGCCACATAGGAGTTTGAGCTGCACCTTTAATCATGATTATATCGTAGCCTGTCCGACTCATTGAAACAGCAACTTTTCCTCCTGAGTAAGACTCTGCATAAAAACCTGTAAGAGGAGATTTGCTGAATATACCATAACGGCAGCTACCATAAACTCTGCTGTCAGTTACCGGTCCAAGAGCTATTATAAAATGGTTGTCCGGTGACAGAGGATCCACTGTTGGCGGGTTGTGCTCCATCAAAAGATGGGTAGCAAGACCTTTACCACCAAGATACTGTTTTAATATCAGCTCATCTATTGGCTGAACAGAGAACTCCTGATTGGTAACATCAATAATAATAAATCGTTGAAAAAATCCTTTCATAATACTCCTGATCCGGTTAATGCAGGACTTATCATAATCCTGAGTCTAAACAAGTTGCAAATTTATTAGCAGCTAAATTTAAGATAATTATATAATACAGCGTTGCTATAGAAATTGTTTCAATCCCCCCCTATCCTTTTTACCATTTTTAAGGTGGAGGGACTGAAATTGAAGCGATTAAAATACCTAAGTTTTTTTGTTACTCAGAGCGATTTTATACTAAACTCTACCAGTTTTTCAGGACACCAGACCCTGTAGCAGCCATTATCAAATTCCAGATTCTGCGACTCAATTCCAAAACGGGAAGTCATCACCCATGGATAAATTGAAATTAAAGCTGTCAGGCAAAATGAGTCAGACTTTTCCTTATCAATCATTGGTCCTTTAAGGTAAAGACTATCTCCTTTTTTCATCTGGCTACATTTACATTGAGTAACTTCAATTTGCACTTCTTTATCTGGTTCTAAATGCATAGATAAATCCAATTACACTATATGTTTTTTATTTAGAGACGCACATCTGTGCGCCTCTACTTTCAATAAAAATTTAAAAAAGACACTAATATTATTTAGTTAGCTCTTTCAAACTCTCTTCAAGAATAGATAACCCTTTATCAAGCTGAGCATCTGTTATCACAAATGGCATCAAGGTTCGGATAACATTGCCAAAATTTCCACATGAAAGTAAAATAAGTCCTTTGTCATAGCAGAGCTTAGTCAATTTCTTTGCCTCTTCAGTTGCAGGCTCTTTGGTATTTCTATCGCGAACAAGCTCTAACCCTAACATTGGACCCTTTCCTCTAACTTCGCCAATTATCTCATAGGAGTTTTGAAGCTCTGCAAACCGTTTTTGTAAGATATCTCCAAGCTGTTTTGCCCGTTCAATCAATTTATCTTCAAAAAGAATCTCAAGAACAGCAAGAGCTGCACTACAAGATACAGGATTTCCACTGTAAGTACCACCAAGACCGCCAATATGAGGAATATCCATTAGCTCTTTGCGTCCAGTTACTGCACTTAAAGGCATTCCACCTGCAAGACTTTTTGCCTGTGTAATAAGATCAGGTGTAACTCCCCAATGTTCAATTGCATACATTTTACCTGTTCTGCCAGCCCCAGCCTGAACTTCGTCAAGAATAAGAAGAATACCGTGTTTTTTGCAGATATTGGCAAGTTTTGGGAAATACTCTTGAGGAGGAGTAACAAAACCACCCTCTCCTTGAATTGGCTCTGCAATAACAGCAGCAGTTGATTCTGCAGCTACATTAGTGATGAAGAAATCTTCTAAATGATCGGCACAGTGGATATTGCATTTAGGATACTCAAGACCAAATGGACATCTGTAGCAGTATGGATAGGGAATACGATACACTTCAGGTGCAAATGGTCCAAATCCAAACTTATAAGGTTTAACCTTACTTGTAAGGGTCATTGTCAGAAGAGTACGTCCATGAAATCCATTTTCAAAGCATATAATTGCAGGGCGTTTTGTGGCATATCTTGCTATCTTTACAGCATTTTCAACAGCTTCTGCTCCACTGTTTGCAAACATGGTCATCTTTTCAAAATCGCCGGGGGCAAGATCATTAAGTTTAGATGCAAGTTTTATATAGGATTCATACATACCTACATGAAAACAGCTATGAATAAGTTTTTCTGCCTGTGCTTTAATCGCCGCAACAACTTTTGGGTGGCAATGCCCAACGTTATTAACACCAATACCACCTGCAAAATCTATAAACTCGCGTCCGTCAACATCAGTCATAGTTGCACCAGAAGCATGGCTAATAATGGCGGGTGTTATATTGGCAGGTCCTTGTGGAACATTATTTTTTCTTAATTGCAGATAATGTTCAGATTGATTGTTAGTCATGGTACGCTATCTCCCTTCAATTAAAAATGCTTAATAGTTGTAATAAAAAAAGTCTAAGAACATGAAAATTAAAATAGAACGTAAATTTAAATTAAAAACTTAAAAAGTTAAGTAAATTAAATTTAAAAAATAAATACGATTAAAAAACCTTAAGAATACGATATTATTTCACAAATGATTAAACTGATTACACAGATTCAAAAAAGCAAAAGCCATGCCACAACACCCTATATCACATATATTGCAAGAGTCTATCCACTCCATTTAATTAAAACGATTGCTGATTTGTTAGCACTTTAGAGTTGTTTCTACCCCTATATTAGAGGATTTGTATTATCAATAAATCTGAAATTAAAGTAGATTACGATAAAAGCAGTTTTAATCAGAGTCACTCTAAAAAAGCTAAATATACAAGAAGGTGCGGTGACTTTTAATATATATTTTTTTACTATATGCAAATTAGCATAGCATATCTATTTTTGCATATTATAGCTTCTCAAACATACATATATTTAGTATTTTTATATTTTAATTACAGTGTGTTATAATTCTTCAGAATAGTTTGAATTAAATTATAAAAACAGATAATCTATAAAAATATTTATGCAATATTGCATTCTTTTAAATCAAATTATTTAAATTGGATATAGTTTTTAGTGCTATTAAATTTGGATCGGAATTTGCAGTCTAAAATCACGAACTTAAGGCTACAAAATTTAGGAGAGATTTTGTAGTAAAATAAAATTAAAGTATAAAAAACGAAAAAGGAGATTATTAATCATGAAGCATCTACTCAGGTCACTTACAACTATCGCTGTTGCTGCCACGCTACTTCTGGCAGGATTTACCTTTGGTTTTAATGGAAATGCCTATGCAGATAAAACTTATAAGTTTACTATGCAGAACATGTTCTCTTTGAACCACCCAATAAGTATTGCTGTAGAGAAAATGGCAAAAGATATTAAAGCTGAAAGTAATGGACAAATTGATATTCAAATCCTTCCGTCAGGAGCTTTGATAGGAGGTCCAAATATTTTTGAGAGCGTAGGTAATGGTGCAATCAATATGGGAAGTAGCTGCTCTTGCTACCACGATGGAATACTTCCAGTAGCAGCAACTGCCTTTGCACTCCCCGGTGACCCAAGAGGTGTTGATGAGATAAGAGAGTTTATCTACCAAGATGAAGTTCTTAAATTCTACAGAGATGCTTATGCTAAAGTAAATGTGTTTTATGCAGCCCCAATGGTAATGGATGGATATACAATTGTTTCTAAAAAACCTATTCAGACTTGGGAAGATTTGAAAACTTTAAAAGTTCGTGCATCAGGTAGCATTGCAAAGACTCTCCAAAAGATGGGTATTCCTACCGTATTTATACCATTTTCAGAAATTTACGTTGCACTCTCCAGAGGAACTATTGATGCTGAAATCAGCGGAAGCCATACAGAGAGCTTTTTAGCTGGAACTTATGAAGTTGCAAAATATCAGACCACTCCAGAGATATCAGGGGCACAAAACTGTGAACTTATCGTCAATTTGGACAGTTGGAATGAGTTACCAGAAAATCTTAAAGCTATATTTGAAAAAAATCTAAGAAGCTGCTCAGCCCATGTTGCAGAACTTTTTGCTGCTGAGAATAAAGATGTAAGAACAAAAATGGAGGCAAAAGGGACTCAATATCTTGAGCTGCCAAAAGATGTTATGCAAAGATGGATTAAAACTGCTGTAGGTATGTGGGACGAAGAGCTTTCAAAAGATCCTCTTTCTGCTCAATACATTCAGCTTGTGAAAAAAGACCTCAAAAAGAGAGGATACGATCTGTAATAAACGGAAATAGATGGAATACGGCAATGTAAGTAAGTAGCGATATCTCCTCGAAAAGAACATTACTATCTCACTCTATTCGGGGAGATAAACACTCTCTTGAAATAATTCAAGCAGGAAATATTAAATATGCACTCCTTAGAAAAATTTCTTAATTTGGTTGAAAAGCTAAATGAAAAAATAGGTAAGGCTTCTGCGTCTCTTATTTTTGTATTTATGATCCTCATGGTTTACGAAGTCATAGCTCGATATTTTTTTAAAAACCCAACAATATGGGCACATGAAGTATGTGGATTTATTTTTGCAGCTTATGTTGCCTTGACTGGTGGCTGGGTACTTTTAGAGAAAGGTCATGTTGCTGTGGATATAATTTACCAGCATTTTCCTCGTAAAATAAAATATTTTGCTGATATGGTAGTTTCTCTAACCGGTTTTTTTATGTTCAGTTTACTGTTCTGGCAAGGCTATAAATTTGCATGGCATGCTATAAAAACAAACCAACACTCCCATACACTTTTCGCTCCCCCTATGTGGCCGGTCAAAATAATGATCCCTATTGGTGCTCTGCTTTTTTTAATACAGCTCTCTGCGAACCTCACGCGTAGCATTATTGCTTATAAAGCTGCCAACTCTAACTCGCCTGATAATAATAAGTAAAAGGAGTGGATGATGAACCCAGGATTTGTAGTATTATTGATGTTTTTAGCTGTATTAGTAATGTTTGTCATTGGTACTCCTGTTGCTTTTACCCTTGGAGTTGTCGGTATTGGAACTCTTCTTTTAACAAATGGTCCGCAGTTTTTGTTGATTTTACCCCCCTCGATTCTTGAAGTTATGACAAGTATCATACTTCTTGCAATTCCTCTATTTATATTTATAGGCTGTATGCTTGAAAAATCAGGTATCGCAGACGAAATCTTTGACATGATCTATAAATGGTTAGGTCCTGTTCCCGGTGGTCTTGCTATTGGTACTGTATTTATCTGTGTTGTATTTGCTGCTATGGTTGGCGTTGTTGGTGCAGCAACAGTAACTATGGGACTAATTGCCCTGCCTGCAATGCTAAAACGTAATTATAAATCGACTCTTGCCATCGGATGTATCTCTGGTGGTGGGGCTTTAGGTTTTTTAATTCCACCAAGTGTCACAATGATCGTCTATGCCTCTTTGTCAAACCTCTCTATTGGTAAAATGTTTTTAGCAGGAGTTATTCCCGGTCTTTTACTCTCATCTTTGTTCATACTCTATATTTTTATTAGAAGCATTATTGACCCAACACTTGCTCCCCCAATTCCAAAAGAGGAGCGTGCTACATGGGGTGAAAAATTTGCAGCTCTTAAGAATCTACTCATGCCATTTATTCTTATATTCTCAGTTATGGGAACAATTTTTTCAGGCATGGCAACGCCAACTGAATCTGCTGCTGTTGGTGCATTGGTCTCTATAATAATTGTTCTTCTAAGAGAGCAATCTCTTGGAAAGACTATGAAAGTTGTAAAAGATGCTGCTGAAAAGTCTGCCCATCTTACAAGCATGGTACTTTGGATAATCATAGGGTGTCTTGCCTTTTCTGCTGTTGTCAACACATTAGGGCTTCCTCAGATGGTCAAGGAGTTTATTGACTCTATGGGACTAAATCCATGGGTAGTCCTCATCGCCATGCAATTAAGTTTTTTCATACTTGGAATGGTTATGGACGATCTGCCAATCATAATGATTACAGTACCCATATATGTTCCTATAATAACACTCTTAGGCTTTGATCCACTCTGGTTTGGTATTCTTTTTATTGTAAATATGCAGATGGCATACCTAACCCCTCCTTTTGGTTTTGTACTATTTTACATGAAAGGTGTGGTTCCTCCACAAATATCTATGGGTCATATTTACAGATCTGTTTGGCCATTCATAGGATTACAGGCTCTTTGCCTAATAATCATCATGCTCTTTCCAGAAGTAGTGTTGTGGCTGCCTTCAATAGCAAATATGTAATATAACTATTTGAATTATACTATAATTTGCATTTATTATTTAATAAATGAAGTTAAATTATTTTCAATATTAAATGAACAAGCCCTACTGCTTGCGGTGTGGGAGTATTAAACTTAAGTTGAACAAAAAACATTGGCATCATAGAGTCTGTAACAGATTACTTAAAATAGAGTCTGTAGCAAATTAACAAATGAGGAGAATTCATGGAAAATCCTACAATAAATTGTGGTTCTATGGCAGATACTTATAGTTCTGTGGCAGAGAAACTTCAAAATAATAACACTGCCCAAGTTCTTAACAAATTAGGCTACATATCAAAATCGAGCTACATTATTGATAAAGCACAAAATGTAAATCTTGATCCTCGTATTTTATATGAAGCAGTAATCGATCTTGCCTCAGAGGGACTTGTAACAGCAGGTTGTATTAATATGGCAGCAGGGATTTTGTTAGATGAGCTCGACCTGCCAAATTACTTTTTTGAACATATCAAAAAAGAGTCGCTAAAACATATCCTCTCCTCAATTGCCACAAGCATGAGATTTCAGGATGGGAAAGTGACCCTTTACGGACTTGTTGCTGATATTGATTTCAACTTAGAACTTGGTACAGATGCCCAAAGGGTGAGAATTGCCACAGAAGAGACAAGAGATAGAATGGAGGCTATTCTTGCTCCGCTTATGTCAGGACATAGACGAGAATACCACTTTAGCCCCAAATGCAGATATTATACCTACATCATCAGACCTGAAACAGTACAAGATTTTACAAAAAAAGAGTTTGAAAAATCTAAGTTTCTATTTAATCTTGCCGGAGATTATAAATCAACCCCAGAACCGACAAGAAGAAGGTACGAAAATGTCCTTAAACTATCTGAAAAATCTGTAACACCGTTGATAGAGTCGTTCAATCTTCCAGCCACTGGTGAGACTCGCCTAATGTTTAACAGTGACTTTCCAACCCCTCAACTACCTATATTTAGAAGGCTCTTTGAAGATCATGGTCTTGTTCTAAACAGAGCCTACTGGGAGCCCTATTGGGGGAAGTCGTCTGTTCCTTCATCTATCTGCTCTCTGTACGCACTTGGAGAGCTATCAACTAAAAAAGAGAGGCTTCTGATTGACGATCTCTGTGCATACCTCTCATTTAGAGTAAGTGAGATTACAGAACTCTATGTGCAAGGAGATCTCACCTTTAAAGAGATGCTATTTGCTGGTAATGCAATAGATTTTGTCCACATGTTCATCTATAAAGAGAGTGAGAACGTGACAGATAGAGAGATAATGGCAAGCCTCTCTAATGATGACTATAAAGATGCATTTGCAGCAAGGGTACACACATCAAACAAATCCACATACACTTCTGAGATGATTATGGATACTGTAAAGAGACATCCTGATCTTATCAAGTTTATGTTTGATATTTTTGACACCAAATTCAATCCTAACAAAATTGATAGAATAAGCAGCGAGAAACTTGCTCAAAAGTTTAGTGAGTTTGATAAAATTATCTGTGCTAAATTTATGGATTATAAACCAGGCTACGATATTTTTAAATTCATGTATAAGTTTGTATCATGTACTCTTAAGACAAATTTCTATAAACCTGAAAAACGTTCTTACTCTTTTAGATTTGATAATTCGATCCTTGATCCTATTGTATTTAATCAATTTGTTTATGGTATCTTTTATGTCAATGGGCACTACGCAAGCGGTACGCACATGAGAGCAAGTGATATTGCCCGTGGAGGATTAAGATTAATACGAGTAACTCCGTCTAACCATAATGCAGAACTTGATAATGCTGTTCTGCTCAACTACGCACTTGGACCAAAAGCTCAGAGATTGAAACACAAAGATATATGTGAAAGTGGGTCAAAAGGTGTTGTAGTTCCTCATGCAGATTATGCTACCGGCTACAGCCATGATGCCCTTTATGATTACACAGAAGGTATTATGGATCTGATGTTAGGGGATGAGACCATTGTTGACTATTATACTAAGCCAGAGATGATATTTTTTGGACCTGACGAGGGTACAGCTCCTCTTATGGACTCTATCGCATACCATGCAAAAGATCGTGGATATAAATATTGGAGAACCATAACCACAGGTAAGAGTTTTGGAACTCCACACGATACCTATGGAATACTTGCAAATGGTGATCTATTTGGTCTTTTTGAGAGAGAAGAGCATGGTACAGAGCTACAAATTAATGGGGAATCCATTGTAATAACAACAGATATGAAACAAATAATGGATAAAATTCTTGAAAAGAGCCAAGTTTCTACCCCTGATAACTCTCCAATTTCAACAAGTGGAATGACAACTACCTGTATTATGAGTGCTTTTAGGACAATGATCGCACATTACAAGGCAAAAGAGGAAAATCTTAACCTTATGATGACAGGTGGTCCTGATGGAGATCTTGGAGCCAATCAGATTCAGTGCTATAAGGGGAAAATTTGCCTAATAGTTGACGGAGGCTCAATTCTATTTGATCCGCGTGGTCTGGATAAAAATGAGCTAATGAAGATAGCTTTTATGAGACACACATCACCTCGTGCAAACTCTTTGGAATACCCACAAGATAAGTTAAGCCCTGATGGATTTATGGTGCCTATTAAGTCTAAAGAGATAACTCTGCCTGATGGTACTTTTATCGAAAGTGGTGCAATGTTTCATCGCACATTTTTGACTGATCCTGCAAACAGAAGATTTATCAGCAAAGCAAATATTGAGGCATTTATCCCATGTGGAGGATTCAAAGATACTATAAATCACGCTAATGTTCACAATTTTGTCAATAATTTCAAAGAGTTGAAATTTATTGTTGAAGGTGCAAATGTCTTTTTTGATGATGCTTCACGCCGCTATATTGCCACGTCAACAGCTATAAAACAGATAAAAGACTCAACAGCCAATAAAGGCGGGGTGTTCAGCAGCTCAATTGCAGAGGTTTTAACAGCATTTTTACTTGGAGAAGATTACGAAGAGAAACTTTTAAAAGATGTAGCTACAAAATGGGCGTTAACAAAAGATATCATGTCTCTTATTCATAAATACTCCTCTGCTGAAACTGGTATGCTTATCAAAATTCATGATGCAACTGCTATTCCTCTTTTTGAGTTATCTGAAAAGACAAGTGAACAGATTTTTGCACTACAAGATATTTGCGAGGCAAATCTATCTAAAATAGTTGCAGATGAGCATATTGTATGGAAAATCATGGAGAACTATATCCCACAAATTCTTATTACAAAACTTGGGAAAGAGGCAATTTTGAGAACATTTAACTCAGGAGAACTTCTCTCTTATAGAGATGCTATTATTACCAAAAAACTCTCCTCTATGGCATTTTACAAGTATGGACTTGAGTGGGAGAAATTTATGGGCAAAGTAGATAAAGATTTTACAAAGGCGATTGAATCAGCCGTTGGGTAAAAGCATCGGCGTTAAGATTATCAATTATTAATTAAAACTAATATAAAACAGTTATATTAAAATTTTGAATTTAAGGTAAATTTAGGAGAAGCAATGGATTTTAAACTGTCAAAAGAACTTGAAAT
>CAYRLG010000013.1:0-106397 GCA_964425195.1 uncultured Desulfobacterales bacterium | reverse complement strand
TGTCGATAAAAATTTTACTCATTTCAGATTTAGATATAGTATATAAAACAGTTACAAAATCGTGATTTTATCTTAAAATCATTTTGATTGACTCAAAAGGTATGAATATCGTAAATTGCTCAAGGTTTAATATTAACCTCACCAGAAGCCCTCGGCTTGTCTGAGTTGTAGGACAAAAAAGTTAAACTTTCCCATTGATAACAAAGAGAGAGTTAAAACCAACTAATTTTAAAGATTGTTTATAGTTCATAGATGTCAACTAATTAAAAAAAACAACAAAGGAGCGAAAAAAATGAATCTGTTTAAACGTATTAACCTTTTATCACTATGTATCATTTTTGTACTTAGTATTGCATTTCAATCTGTATATAGTGTTGCCTTTTCAGCAGAGAAAAAACTCAAAGCTGGTTTTATCTATGTAGGACCTGTTGGAGATTATGGTTTTTCTCATGCACATGATCAGGGTAGAAAATTTGCTGAATCAAAACTTCCATGGCTTGAGACAGTTATTATTGAATCAGTTGCAGATGCAGACTGCTCAAGAATCATTGATCGTTTAATTCAAGAGCAAAAGTGTGATGTAGTCTTTACTACAAGTTTTGGCTACATGGATGCAACCATTGCTGCAGGACAAAAATATCCAGAGAAGAAATTTATGCACTGTTCAGGTTTTAAAAATCTTCCAAATGTTGGAACATATTTTGGAGACCTCTATCAGATGTATTACCTAAACGGTGTGATGGCTGGGGCACTCACTAAAAGCAATAAAATTGGCTACGTTGCCGCATTCCCAATACCTGAGCTAATTCGCCACATCAACGCATTTGCACTTGGAATAAAAGCTGTAAATCCCAAAGCAACAGTTGACGTAAGATGGACTTACGCATGGTATGGACCAGATAAAGCAAAAGAGGCGGCAGAGTCGTTAGTTGGAGATGGCTGCGATGCACTTGCGTTTACAGAAGACACCCCAGCAGTAATTGAAGTTGGTCAAGCTCACACAGAAAAAGGAAAACAGATTTACACATTTAGCCACTACAGCCCAATGCAGCCCTATGGAAAAGATTCGGTTGTATCTGGTCAGTTGATGGATTGGGGCGGTATGTACGTAAAGAGTCTTCAAGATATGTACAATGGAACTTGGACAAATGAAGATATGTGGTGGCTTGCTGCAGAAAAAGCAGCTCTTTTAGGCGGAAGTTTTGACGAAATAATTAACTCAAAGTTCATTGGCGATCTTAAGGCAGTTAAAACCAAAGCTCCCGATTTAGGAGAAATATCTGTCTATGACCTTGTTCTTAAAAGATATGAACAGATGCAAAAAGGTGTTGAAGAGTTTGACCCATTTGATGGACCAATTAAAGACAATACTGGTAAAGAGCAGATAAAGGCTGGTACCCGTGCCTCTAAGCAGGATTTACTTAGTATGATGTATTATGTGGATAATGTAAAAGGAACTATTCCTCAATAGAGGCTATTTTTTTAATAATAAACGCCATAGATAATTGATATGGTCGTAAAATTTTTAGACTAAGATACAAAACGTAGAGACCCACGACTATGCGTCTCTACGTTGTATTTACTAATTTTCATCTATTGATATTTTCCCGTCATCCTCACCCACTTTTTACCATTTCAAAATAAGAACCAAAGGAGAGAATATGATCGAAGAGTCCGTTATAACATCAGCAGTTTCAGGAAGTACAACTCCAACAGCAACAGCAATTCCAGCAGCTAAAGCAACAACTGTAGCAGCAGTTCCAACAGCAACAGCAATTCCAGCAGCTAAAGCAACAACTGTAGCAGCAGTTCCAACAACAACGGCAATTCCGGCAGTCAAAGCAGCAACTGTAGCAGCAGTTCCAGCAGTCAAAGCAACTGGAGTTGCTGCAACTTTGAAAGGTATTCTGCTCTCCCCTATGTTTGGTATCGTAGCATTAGGAGGTATAATAGCATTTGAGATTTGGCAAAGTAAACGAGACATTCGTGAAATCCAGAAAGATAAATAGGGAAAGAGATGAGTTTAATATGACTGTTGAGAGCATGAGAGGTTAACGAGCTGTTGATTAATAAATTTTTAGAATCACTATCAGATAGGATCGAACTTTCTGAAGATAACATAGAAAAGATAAGAAAACTCTATCTCAATGACAAGATAAACTTTCCAGAAGCTCTTATCTCGTCAAACATGGTCAAAGAGGAGACTCTCCTTCAAATCATGGGTGATATCTATTCAATGCCATATACTCAAACTATTACTGTTGACTCTATTTTGCAGGATAGTCTCTGTATGACTAAAGAGGATAACTCTTCTTTTAAAATCCCTTTTACGGAGTATCTTATTAAAAAGGGTTTTATGGAAAATATATCGATCCATTTTCTGAAGAGATATTGTGTAGTTCCAGCAGTTATTCAAGATAGCTTAATTAAAGCTGAATTAATCAATAGCCCAATCGTTATTGCCATTAATACCCCTTGCGATCTATCCCCTACTGACGATATTGCAAACTTTCTCAATCTTTCTGAATACGAGACTGTGCTTGCCCCCCGTTCTGAAATACTCTCAGCAATTAACCACTTGTATAATCAGACAACACAAGAGAGTGCACGTCAGATTGTGGAAAATATGGAGGAGAACGGCACAACAATTATCAAGGAGATTGAAGAGACCTCAGACCTTCTTGATAATACCAGTGATGCACCTGTAATCAGGTTGGTAAATCACGTTATATCCCAATCTGTTAAGGCAAAAGCCAGTGATATCCATATTGAGCCGTTTCAGGATACAATCAAGATAAGGTATAGAATTGACGGTATCTTATACGATCTACTTGAACCACCAAAATGGATTCAATCAGCATTAATCTCTCGCATTAAAGTTATGGCAGATATGAATATTGCAGAGAAGAGAATCCCACAGGACGGCAGAGTTGAGGTAAGAATGGGTCAGCAAAAAATTGATATTCGTATCTCAACAGTGCCAACATCTTATGGCGAGCGTCTTGTTATGCGTCTTTTGAATAAATCAGGCAATTTGCTTGAACTTTCTCAATCTGGAATATCTTGTACCCATTTAGAGATATTTAACAGGCTTATCACACTTAATAATGGAATTGTGTTAGTAACAGGTCCTACAGGAAGTGGAAAAACTACCACTCTTTATGCAGCTCTCTCCAAAATAAATTCACCAGACAAAAATATAATTACTATTGAAGACCCTGTGGAGTACAACCTAAAAGGGATAGGGCAGATTCAGGTGAATCGCAAAATAGGAATGACCTTTGCAAGTGGTTTGAGGTCAATTGTAAGACAAGACCCTGATGTTATTCTTGTTGGAGAGATAAGAGATTTAGAAACTGCTGAAATTGCAATACAATCTGCTCTAACAGGACATCTTGTATTTTCAACTCTCCATACAAATGACTCTCCGGGTGCAGTTACAAGGCTTGTTGATCTCGGAGTTGAGCCATACCTTATAACATCATCTGTTAAGGCGATCGCAGCTCAAAGGTTGGTAAGGGTGTTGTGCCCGCACTGCAAGTTAGAGTATATGCCAGATTCTGGAGAGTGTGCACTTTTGAACATCTCTGAAATAGAGCTTAAGGAAGATATAAAAATATTCAAGCCTAAGGGGTGTTCCCACTGCTTTGGAACAGGATATATGGGACGGCAGGCGATATTTGAAATTATGCAGATCAACGATGCTATCAAGAACGTTATTCTTAGCACTTCTGATGCAAATCAGATTAAAAAGAGTGCTATTGAGCAGGGAATGACCACGCTTAGAGAAGATGGCGTTTTAAAAGTTTTGCAAGGTATTACCAGCATGGAAGAGGTTGTGCGTGTTACTCAAGAGTAAAACAGAATTTATAATTTTAACAACCATAGATTTAGCTTTTTTAAGATATCCCGCACCTTAATCGCTTATGACTTGTTAGATAAGTTAGATAAGGAAGGTGTAATTGAATTCGACCTTATCGCTATAAATTTAGCATAATTATATTTTGTAAGGGTAATTTTGTATGATAACAAGAACAATTAACAGTAAAGTCACCTCAACAAAAGGATTTGACCATCTCTATCCTTTTAAATCCAATTTTTTGACCATTGATGAAAATATTATTCAGAAAGATAGAGTTGAGCCAAAAACGATCCAGATGCACTATATTGATGAGGGAAATGGAAAGCCTGTGTTGATGCTTCACGGTAATCCAACATGGTCATTCTATTTTAGGTATCTTATCAAAAAATTGTCAGCCAAAGGATATAGGACTATTGTTCCTGATCATATTGGCTGTGGATTTTCAGACAAGCCTGATAGTTCAGTTTATGATTATACGCTCAAAAATAGAGTAGAAAATATTAATAGTCTTATAGATCATCTAAATTTACCGCATGATGAAAAAATTTCTCTAATTGTCCATGACTGGGGAGGAATGATAGGGTTTGCATGGGCATTGCAAAATTTTGATAGGATTGACAAAATTGTTATTACTAACACATCTGGTTTTTTTCTTCCGAGTGATAAAAAATTCCCATTAAGACTTTGGCTTATTAAATATCTCAAACCATTTGCTATTCCTGCTGTTCTTGGATTTAATCTCTTTTCTTATGCAGCCCTTTATATGGCTCCTTTTAAGAGACTATCAAAAGAGGTAAAAAAGGGACTAACCGCTCCTTACAACTCATGGAAAAATAGAGTTGCAACTTTAAAGTTTGTGCAAGATATCCCTATTACAAAAAGCGACAGAAGCTATGATATTGTAAAATATGTTGATTCAAACCTTTTGAAATTAAAAAAAGTGCCTATTATTATCCTTTGGGGAGAGCACGATTTTGTTTTTGATCTCTCGTTTTTAAGAGAGTGGAGGGCAAGATTTCCAGATGTGCCAGTCTATTTTTTTGAAAATGCTGGGCACTATCTTTTTGAAGATAAACCTTATGAAACTTCAGAGATTATCCTCAATTTTTTTAAAAACAGTAAAAAGTAAAATAAAAATATGCTGTTATTCCATAACTGTTTTTGATAAACTTTTTAATAGAAAATAAATTGAATGAATCAAATGAATTTAGTTCACTCTCTATGGGATAAAAAAGTTTTATTATGATGGTACAAAAGAATTTTAAATTTAAGGATACTTTGAATGGCAAATAAGAGCTGGTCTGATCTCATAAAAGATCATAAAATACTTATGATTATTATTGTTGTTGGTTTCTTTCTTATTGAGATTGAAATCTTTGCTGTGGCTGTTATGAAGTCTGGCAGGCAGTCGTGGATGAATGTAATTGATGACTCAGGAGAGATTATATATCAGGTCAAAGGTTCTACTTTGACCAATTTTAATAAATACTATTTTGAAAATACTTTTGGAAATATTGATGATTATCAAGTTAAACTTGTAACTGAAGATGTACCATTTCCATTTAGAGGGTGGTTTGCTGCTGCAATAGGTATTCCTGTTGGGCTTGTCCTTCTTTTAGGTTTTGTACTAAAAGCGGTGATGGTTATGCTTTATGGAAAAAAGAGTGGACAAGATTACAGTGATGATAAAAAGGAGATTTATGAAGATGATATAAAAGCTCAAGAAAATGGTGATCAATCTAATAATGCTAATAATAATGAAGCGCAAATTAACTCCAAAGATAGTAGTGAAAAATCTCAAAAAATTGATATAAAACCCCATATAAAATTTGGTACAGCAGAGGGTATGGGAAGCGTCATGGATCAGATAAGCCGATTAAATATATTTATTATAGGTTTTTTTATAATATCAGGCGTAATGCTCTATTTAGTTATTCCAGATATGCTAACCTTTCTTGCTAAAGCTGGGATTGAGACACTTTTAAATTTCAAGTGGTTTTTTATTGCACTTTTTTCAGGGCTTTTTCTACTCTTTGCGTGGTTTATGTATATGAAATATCAGCTTGCGAAAAAGAGTATGGATGCACAGACTGAAATCAGAAAATATGAGATTAAGATGGAGTATGCAAAATTCAATGCTCAAGCTGCTCTTGAGTACAAAAAAGCTACTGGGCACGATACTCCTGTGGCTCTTCTAAGCTATTCAGACGTTGAATATGAAGATGAAACAAGCGTTGGAAAAAATAGAGAAGAGAAGACAGGAATAAATAACGAACAAAGTAAGAAGTAAACGGAAAATTTCATGCAGATTATTACAACCCATAAAGGAACTGACTTTGATGCTCTTGCATCATTAGTAGCTGGGACAATTCTTTATCCTGGAGCCAAACCTGTCCTTCCCGGGACTGTAAATCCAAATCTTAAATCTTTCATATCAATACATAAAGACCTTTTTGGGTTTTACTCTCCTAAAGAGATTAAATTAAATGAGGTTAGAACTTTAATTGTAGTTGACACAAATTCATGGAAAAGGCTCGATGGAATGTCTCCATTACAAAAAAAGGATAATCTAAAGATTATCAACTGGGATCACCATCTACAAGGCGATTTAAATGCTGATGAAGTTCATAGAGAGGAGGTAGGTGCAAACATAACTCTTATGATACGTGAGCTTGAACGACAGAGAAAGCTGATTACTCCTATACAGGCATCTCTTTTTTTGATGGGGCTTTATGAAGATACTGGAAATATGACATTTACATCAACCACTCCAAGTGATGCAAGGGCTGCGGCGTATCTTCTTGAAAGAAAGGCAGATCTCCAAATTCTCTCAACATTTTTGCGACATGCTTACGGAAAAAAACAGAAAGATATCTTGTTTGAGATGATCCAACATGCCCAGCGTCAAGAGATTGGTGGCTTTAGCATAAGTATTGCAAGAATGGATATTGAGGGACATGTTCAAAATCTCTCCGTTGTTTTGCAGATGTATAGAGAAATTGTGAATGTTGATGCAGCTTTTGGTATTTTTAGAGATACAGATAGAGATACCTGTATGGTGATAGGCAGAAGCAATATAGAGCAGCTAAATATTGGATTGATAATGAGAAGTATGGGCGGTGGAGGACATCCTGGTGCTGGCTCTGCTCTTCTTAAATCTACAAATCCTGATGTTATAGAAGAGATGATTATTGAGATGGTAAAAGGTAATCAGCAATCCTCTGTAATGTTAAGTGATATTATGTCTTATCCTGTTGTGACAGTTTCTGAAGATACTACAGTTGATGAAGTGGCAATGATGTTAAGAGAGACAGGATGTTCAGGTGTTCCTGTTGTTGACAGCGAAGACCATATTGTAGGAATTATTTCACGAAGAGATTTTAGAAAGATAAGAAAAGATAACCAGATGCAGTATCCTGTAAAGGCATTTATGAGCCGCGATGTTATAACTATTGAACATAATAAAAGTGCTATTGATGCTGCCCGTCTTATGATAAAACACGATATTGGAAGAATACCAGTAATAAAAGATGACAGGCTTATTGGTATTGTAACCCGTTCTGACGCAATGCTCTATTTTTACGATCTTTTACCAGATTGATCATAGGATTTAAACTTATAAACTTTTTACCTCCCCTTCTTATTCAAGGGGAGGTTCAATTATCCCCTTCAGCTGTCTCCTGCCCAAGTTTTTTTGATGCCCATACAGCAAGTTTTTCCCTAAATATCTTTGAGTTATGACGAATATCAACGGGAAAAGATTTATGAATCAATATATGTTCAATATCTTGTGTTAGAGGATGAGAGCCTGCTAATTCAAAAAGCTCCTCAATAAATGCTTCACTATCCTTAATTGGAATAGCAGGTTCAACGCAGATTACAGGAGTTTGCATCTCCTTTGGACCAATCCCAACTAAAGCGGCTCTAAAAACATGCTTATGGTTGTTAAATATAGCTTCACAAGGTATTGTGAAAAGTGTCCCTTTACGGGTAATAACTCTATGGCTCTTTCTACCACAAAACCAAATTCTACCTTTTCCATCTCTCCAGCCAAGGTCTCCCATTCTATGCCATGCAACTCCATCACTATCATCATTAATTTTGGCAAATAGATCAGCTCTTGGGTCTTGAAAATAGTGTTGTGTTACAAGAGGTGCTTTTACTGTAATTTCACCAACATCATTAGCCTCAGCTAAAATATCATCTGACCATTTAGGGATATGATCATCACTAATTTTAATGATCTCAACTTGCGTATTGCCAATAGGTCTGCCAACACACATCCCAAAACCCTGTTCCGTAAGTTTTCTGGTCTCTTGAAGAATTTCATGACTTGCAATTGATAGAACAGGAACAGCCTCTGTTGCTCCGTAAGGCGTATGAATTTCTGCTTCAGGATTTAACATAGATGAGAACTGTTCAATATTTGAAGGAGTTACTGGAGCACCGGCAGATACAACGCGGCGTAGTGACGGCAGAACAATTTCATTCTCGCTTCCATATTTTCCCAACCTATTAAGAAGTGCTGGCGAGGCAAACATATTTGTAACTCCATGATCTTCAATTGCCTCAATTATCTTTTCAGGATTGGCAAACGCTGGTTTTGTAGGATCCATGTCAGGTATAACTGCTGTCATTCCTAAGGCTGGATCAAATAGGGCAAAAAGTGGAAATGTTGGCAAATCGATCTCATCTTCTGCAATGTTAAAGTGCTCTTTTATCTGTCTTATCTGTGCATCAAAGTTATTATGTGTATAGACAACCCCTTTTGCAGGACCGGTGCTCCCTGTTGTAAATAGTATGGCAGCAGGCTCATCTTTAAATGTTGCAACTGTGGGAAATGGCTTATCGTCAACCCTAAATAGATTGTGTAAAGAGTAACCATTCCAGAACCATTTCTTCCCAGCAGTTATCCATATTTTGACAGATTTAAAGTATTTGGGCATAAGCACTCTTAATAAATGTGCCTTTGGAATGCCAACAAAGGCTTCTGGATGACTCTGCTTAAAGCACGATAGCATTCTTTTGATTCCCATACCCGGATCAACCACAACTGGCACTGCTCCTATTTTAAACAGTGCAAAAATAGTGCAGAAAAAGTCCATGCCGGGTCGTAGCATAAGTATTGTTCTGACTCCTCGCTTTACTCCAACATCCCTTAATCCGTATGCGAGATAGTCAGACTCTGTCTCAAGTTGGGCAAATGTCATTTGACTGTATAATACCCTGCCATAACCATCTCTTGAGGCAGGATAGACAACTGCTCTTTTGTATGGATATTGTACGCTGTTTTGTCTGAGCCAGTGAGAAATATTAACAGTATCGCCCATTACAGTGTCATTCATTGCTGTCTCTTTTTATTTCTACTTTTGGGTTTTAAATTATATTAATAAAATTGATTGATATCTTTCTTCTTGGGTTATCTTTTTTTGTATTTGATTCTTACCCCAGATTATTTTCTTTGTAAACTTCAAACTGTTATCCCCTTGGATTTGCATATTACACTAAAGCAATGTATATTTTATATTAGTTTTTTACAATCAACTTAAATTACTGAATATAATAATAAATATATAGAAAAAGAACAAAGGTTAATTAAAAAAATGAAATGGACAGTAGGTAATATTATTGATCTTGAATATTTTTTACGTCAAGACAACAGATTAAATGATGATAAATATTTAAAAAAAAGAGATAGAGATATTTATCTTAACAGCGTTATTCCCCAAGGGGTTGTATCTCGCAAAGATATGCTTCTGTTATGGCTTAAAGAGATGAAAAAGAGCCAACTGATTGATAATAACAAAAAGGCTCTTTTTATTGGAGATATGTATGAAGAGTTTTTATCTCTTCTTAAAACTATTTTTATGGTTTCAGGTGGGTTATTAGGAATAGTGTTCTGTTTGACCTTTTTTTCATATAAAGGTAGTGAACCACTTAATGTAGCCTATTTTTTTACTCTTGTGCTGCTTCCGCAAATTTCTCTTCTTGCTATTTTGTTAGCCTTTTTTTCTATTTCAAAACTTAATACTATCAATAAAGCAGGACTCTTCCCCTATCCTATAGTTGGTTTTATGGTTGAAAAGATATTTATGGCTATTAGCAAAAGAGTATTAAGAGAATTTTCTGCCGAAAAGCGAGACTCTTTTTTATCAGCCATTGGAGTTATAAGGCAAGGGGAGCAGGTTTATGGATTTATATTTTTCTATCCCATCTTTATTGTGATGCAGATTTTCGGAATGGCTTTTAATGTTGGAATTCTTTTATCAACCCTTTTTCGAGTTCTTTTTTTCGATACTGCGTTTGGGTGGCAATCGACACTCCAAATAAGTCCCCAAGTTGTTGCAAAGATGGTTGAATTAGCAGCCCTTCCGTGGGGTTGGTTAATGCCCGCTGGATTTGGTTATCCAGACATTGACCAGATAGTAGGCAGCAGAATAATTTTAAAGGATGGGATTTACCATCTTACAACTAATAATCTTGTCTCTTGGTGGCCCTTTTTATCTCTTTGTGTTCTGTTTTACGGATTTTTACCAAGATTTATCATGTTTATTGCTGGTAAAATTCTTCTAAATAGATCTCTTAAACAGCAAAATTTTGATCATGCTGCCTGTTCAAACTTGATTCGCCGTATGGCTAAAGTTGATGCTAAAACTGAATCTACTGTTACTTCCAATTTTGAAGCTAAACAGAGTCTTAAGTTTGATATTCAATCAACAGCAACACCTGTTTTTAAACGCCCGAAAACTCCTGAAATTCAAAAAGATTCAATCGCACCCCCTGATATTAAAGAGTCAGAGTTTATACCTACTTCTGATGTTATAGAAAGAGAAATAGATTCATCTATGAAAACTACTAATAGAGCCTTTTTTATAGAGAACAGCCTTAAACCATCGATTGCTTTTGTGCCAGATGAGATTCAACCCCTTGTTGATATAGAGACCTTTAAACTTTTGATGGAGCAGAATCATGGATACAATATACAAAAAGTATTTGTAACTGGCATTGATTTTGACAAGGAGATCGAAATAATTTCAAATGAATATAAAAAGCTATGCTCTTTATACTCAAAGAGTAAAAAAAGTGATGATTGGAGGGATGATAATTTGTCTATTGTGATACTACAGGAGGCGTGGCAGCCACCTATACGGGAGACTATAAATTTTATCAAATCTGTCAGAAAAGTTTTGGATAAAACAACGCCGATAGTGGTCGCTCTGACCGGTAAATCCGATATGGTGAACCTAAAGATGGCTGCTAAAGATGGAAGTGTAAAAGATGATAATAGCCATAAACATGAATCTGTAAATTTTTTTACATCGGTTGAACAATCTGACTGGGATATATGGAAAAATAAACTATCAACGGTTTCAGACCCATGGCTTACTATAGAAAAGGTGGTTTAATTATGGAAAAGATTCCTGAGTTTGCAATTATAGGACACCCAAATGAGGGGAAATCATCAG
Source organism: uncultured Desulfobacterales bacterium (assembly GCA_964425195.1). Taxonomy (GTDB): domain Bacteria; phylum Desulfobacterota; class Desulfobacteria; order Desulfobacterales; family Desulfobacteraceae; genus Desulfamplus. The sequence goes on along the minus strand of CAYRLG010000013.1, from coordinate 95,069 downwards.
TTGTATCAACTCTTGCGGAAGATGACTCAATTGCCATAAGTCCAATTCCGGGGGAAACAGTTGTATGTCAAGTTCTGCCTGTTATAATTGATGGTCAAGAGGTTATCCGGTTTATTGACACTCCGGGTTTTCAAAATCCTCGTGAGACTCTTGCATGGATGAAAAATTATTCAGGCAAAGATGAGTTAATGGTTAAAACATTTATTGATACACACCGAAATGATCCAAATTTTAGGGATGAGTGTGAGCTTTTATCACCAGTTGAAAGGGGAGCTGGTATTATCTTTGTAGTTGATGGCTCAAGACCCGTAAGACAGTCTGATAGAGTTGAGATGGAGATTCTTAGAATGACCGGAAGCCCAAGAATGTCTATTGTCAACTGTAAGGGTAACGAGCCTATATATCTTAGCCAGTGGCAAAATGAGTTTAGAAAACACTTTAATTCAATAAGGCAGTTTAATGCCCATAAGGCAACGTGGTCAGAGAGAATTGAGCTTCTTGAAAGCCTTAAAAGCGTTGATCAAGAGTGGCAGCCAGCACTTACTAAGGTTATTGAATCATTTAAACAAGATTGGCAGCATAGGAACAGATTGACCGCAGCAATGACTGTTGAGATGTTAGAGCATATTTTAACATTTACAATCACAGCCAATATTGGAGAACAACAGACATTTGAATCTGTTAAGGGGATAGTTGAAGATGAGTTTCGTAATAAGATTGAGGCAATGGAGAAGCTGACACATCAGAAGGTGAGGAAACTTTTTAGGCACAATATATTTAACTGTGAACTTCCGGCAAATTCACTTCTGCATGAACCACTTTTTAGCCAAAAGACATGGCAGTTTCTTGGCTTATCTCCAAAAGAGGTTGCTATTGCCGCTGCTATGGCTGGCAGTGCCGCTGGAGTTGTGGTTGATGTAATTGCTGCTGGCATTACATTTGGTGTCTTTTCAGCTATTGGCGGAGTTTTAGGAGCTGGTTCTGCCTTATTAAGTGGCAGACGTATTGCTGATTTAAAGTTTAACGGAACAAGGCTTGGAAAAGATCAGATAAAAGTTGGACCTTTGGCAAATATACAGTTAATGTATATTCTGCTCGATAGGATGTTGATCTTTTATGCAAGCATTATCAACTGGGCACATGCAAGAAGAGAGTTTGAGCCAAAAGTATTAAATCGTCATATATCTGAAAACTTGAGAAAAGGGGTAACTTCTGGCTGGGACAAAGAGACTCAAAAAGTGTGTAACCGCTTTTTTCAAAGTATTTGCATAAAAAAACGGGGAAAATCAGAGAGCAGCAAGATTAGAGAGAGTATTGAGAAGGTAATTCTTGAGGCTTTGGAAAAATTTGAGATAAACTATCTGTAATTACAACCTTTAACCCAATTCAAAATAAAATAAACCATGTTTGAACAAACCTTTAAAAATATAGACGACATACTTCACAAAGACGCTGGCTGCGGCAGTGAACTTGATTATGTAGAACAGACATCTTGGGTACTCTTCTTAAAATATTTAGACGATTTAGAAAAAGATAGAGCTACTGCTGCCGAACTTACTGGGAAATCATACACAAGCATAATTGCACCTGAGTTTCAGTGGACAGTTTGGGCAGCACCAAAGAAAAAAAAGGCAGATAGTGAACTTTTAGAGCTTGATAACCACAAAGCATTAACAGGTGATGACCTTACAGAGTTTGTAAATACCAAGCTCTTTCCATACTTAAAAAAGTTTAAAACCAATGCACAGAGCGTTGACACAATTGAATATAAAATCGGCGAGATATTCAGCGAATTAAAAAATCGAATACAAAGCGGCTATAACTTACGTGAAGTTGTAAATCTTGTTGATGAGCTGAAATTTAGAACATACACAGAAAAACACGAGATGAGCCATCTTTACGAGAGTAAGATTAAAAACATGGGTAATGCTGGTCGTAATGGCGGCGAATACTACACTCCAAGACCATTGATTAAAACTATTGTAAAAGTTGTTGCCCCTAAAATCGGCAATACAATCTATGATGGTGCTGCCGGCAGTGCAGGCTTTTTGGTTGAGGCTTTTAACTATCTTAAAACGAGTAAAAGCCTATCCACTAAAGAATCAGAGATACTTCAAAAACAGACCTTTTACGGTAAAGAGAAAAAGGCTTTAGCTTATATCATAGGCATAATGAACATGATTTTACATGGAGTTGAAGCTCCAAATATCTTGCACGTCAACACGCTTGGAGAGAATATCAGCGACATACAAGAAAAAGATAGATACAACATAGTTCTTGCCAATCCACCTTTTGGAGGCAAAGAGAGAAAAGAGGTACAGCAGAATTTTCCAATTAAAACAGGTGAAACAGCATATCTATTTTTACAGCACTTTATCAAAATTCTTAAAGCTGGCGGGAAAGCTGGAGTTGTTATTAAAAATACCTTTTTAAGCAATACCGACAATGCTTCTATCAGTCTTAGGCAGCATCTTTTAGAATCTTGCAACCTTCATACAGTGTTGGACTTACCAAGCGGCACTTTTACAAGTGCGGGTGTTAAAACGGTTGTGTTGTTCTTTGATAAAGGTTCTTCAACTCAAAAAGTGTGGTTCTATCAACTTAATTTAGACCGTAATCTTGGCAAGACCAACCCTTTAAATGAAAATGACTTAGCTGAGTTTGTAGAGTTACAGAAAACATTTGCAGATAGTGAAAACTCTTGGAGTGTTGATATTAAAGATATTGACCCTAACACATTTGATTTAAGTGTTAAAAATCCCAACAAAAAAGAGGAAGCTGCATTACGTCAACCCCAAGAGATTATTGAGGAGATGAAAGCCTTAGACAAAAAGAGTGCTGATATTTTGGAATCTATTTTGGAGTTGATATGAGTTTAAATAGAAATATTAAGGCTCTTAAAGATTTGTGTGATAATTTTAAGGCAGATATTGTAGATGGTCCTTTTGGTTCAAATATGAAAAGGTCTGATTATACTGATAAAGGGATACCTGTTTTAAAGATACAAAATATAAAACCATTTAAACTTGAAATAAAAAACATGGATTTCGTTCAAAAATCCAAATATGAAGAATTAAAAAGACATTCATATCAAAATGGCGATATTGTAATGACTAAACTGGGCGACCCTTTAGGTGCATCAGCTATTGTAGAAGAAAATATTGATGATGGTTTAATTGTTGCTGATTTAGTCAGAATTAGGGCACAAAAGGTTAATACTGCTTACCTCTGCTATCATCTTAATTCGCCAAATACTAATGACTTTATTAATTCTCAACAAAAAGGTGCAACACGTCCAAGAGTTCAAATATCAGTTGTTAGAGATTTACCAATTTACGCTCCACCACTCCAAGAACAACAACGCATAGTAGCCATCTTAGACAAAGCATTTGCAGCAATAGCAAAATTAAAAGCCAATGCTGAACAGAATCTTAAAAACGCAAGAGAGCTATTTGAGAGCTATTTACAAGGAGTGTTTGAGACTAGAGGTGAGGGTTGGGAAGAGAAGAGGTTGGGGGAGGTTTGTCTTGTTGAACGTGGTAGTTCTCCAAGACCAATTAATAAATATTTTACTGATAGTGTTGATGGAGTTAATTGGATTAAAATTGGAGACACCAAAGATGTTGATAGATACATTTATACTACAAAAGAAAAAATTACAAAAGAAGGGGCTTCAAAATCTCGTTATGTAAAAGAAGGAGATTTTATTTTATCAAATTCAATGTCTTTTGGAAAACCATACATAATGAAAACTGATGGTTATATCCATGACGGTTGGTTTGTATTAAGATTACCTCCGCATATTGATAGTGAGTTCTTTTGGTATTTACTCGCATCTCCGTTTACAATGAATCAGTTCAATTTATTGGCAGCTGGTGCAATTGTAAAAAACATAAGTGGTGATTTAGTTAAGAGAACAATCTTACCTCTTCCACCATTAAAAGAACAACAAACCATAGTCGCTAAACTCGATGCCCTTTCAGCAGAAACCAAAAAACTTGAGTCCATATATCAGCAGAAAATCAATAATTTAGAAGAGTTAAAGAAATCTATATTGCAAAAGGCGTTTAATGGTGAGTTAGATACAGAAAAAGATTTGGGATTATAAAATAATTTATGGAGGTTTATTATGTTAAATATAACATTGCCAGAAGATATAGATACAAGGCTTGATTTTTTAGCTGCTCAAACCAACAAAACAAAGGCATTCTATACTGTGGAAGCATTAAAACTTTATTTAGAAGACCTTGAAGATTTGTATCTTGCTGAAAAAGCTCATAATGAATTTATATTGAGTGGAGACAAAGCATTATCAACCGAAGAGGTGGAGAAAGCACTTGGCTTATAACATTGAATATACTCCATCTGCAGTAAAAGAGCTTGCAAAGCTGGATAAACCAGTTGCTAAAAATATATTAGACTACATGAAATCAATAGCTGAAAATCCTACTAAATTTGGGAAAGCATTAAGAAAAGATTACAAAGGCTATTGGAGACATAGAGTAGGAGATTATCGAGTAATTTCTTCCATTCAAGATGATATTTTAACTGTGCTGGTAGTAAAAGTAGGGCATAGAAAAGATGTGTATAACTAAAAGTTAAGATTATTAAGGTGCAATAATTATGTTTAAAGACCCTATTGTTGATGAGGTAAGGGAAGCCCGCATTAAACATGCTGCTCAATTTAATTTTGACTTAAAAAAGATAGCTCAAGATTTAAAAGAAAAACAATCTAAAAGAAAAACTGTATCTTACTCACCCAAATTGCCCAGCATAAAGCCATTACAAGGTAAGCCGTTCAAATATGTTGACCCGTTTGACAGCGTAGCAGAAGATGATTGGGAAGTATTAAAATGATAGTAATTGATACTCATATCTGGATATGGTGGACTCATGACATTGAACGCCTTAACAAGGTTCAGTTAGAAGCCCTAAAGGCTAATGAAACAACTACTATAGGTGTAAATGCTATTTCATGTTGGGAGAGCCGATGGCTTCAGCCTGTCGGCAATGCTTTTGGAGATAAATAATGCTTTCAGAATATATTACAGAACTTAAAGAGATTTTAGCTCAATTGAAGCCATATAAAGCTATTCTATTTGGCTCTTCTGTATATGGGAATTTCACTGATGACAGCGATATTGATTTAATCGTGGTATTAGAAAAAGATGATATGCCTAAAAATTTTGATGAGAGAATTCAAAATTATTCATTGGTGAAGAAATTCTTTAAGCCTTTAAAAGATAAAGTCCCAATGGACATTATCGTTTATACTAAATCTGAATGGAAAAGTTTTATAAATGCAGATAACTCTTTTACCAGAGAAATTCTGGAAAGGGGTGAAATGATTATATGAAAAAGTCTGTAATTTCATGGATTCAAGCCTGTGAGGAAGATTTGACGGCTGTTGAAGCACTTCTCAAAAGCAAACTTGCAACAGGTGCTGCAAGTTTTCATGCACAGCAATGTGTTGAAAAAAGCCTTAAAGCTGTTCTTGAAGAATATTCTAACAAAGTCCCTAAAATTCATGATTTAGATAAATTATTTTATGAAGCAAATAAGTATATAAATATTGAAGTAGATGCTCTTATTGTTAATAAACTTAATATGTTATATATTGAATCACGCTATCCCGGAGCTTTTGGTTTTTTACCTGAAGGAAAACCAAGCCTTGAAGATGTTAAACAATTTTATGATTTTGCTAAACATATTTATCAAACAGTCAAAAAATATTTGAACTGAAAAAAGCGTTTAATGGTGAGTTAGATACAGAAAAAGAATTAGAACTATAAAAATAAATTGTGTAGGAGAATCAAATATATGGAGATACCTAAATCTTTTATAACTGATGAATATACAACTATTCCCAATCACTCTGGAGATATGCCAGAAGGAACATTAAGAGCAATATTAAATCAAGCTGACATTGATCCAGAAGAATTTTTATCATCAAAATAAAAGCAGGGTGCTTATTTATGTTCAGGGTGCTTATTTATGTTGGAGATGTTGCAGCATGAACGAATTAGAGACTGGAAAAGCATTAAGATATGAAATATGAATGGGACGAAAATAAAAATATAACCAATCAGCAAAAACATGGTTTAAACTTTAGTGATGCTCATGAAGTCTTTGAAGGTGAGACTTTTACTTTTGAAGATATAAGATTTGATTATGAAGAACAACGCTTTGTTACTATGGGGCTATTTAGAGGCGATGTTGTTGTAATTATCCATACAGAAACTAAAACAGAAATAAGAATAATCTCAATGAGAAAGGCGGTTAAAAATGAACAAAAACTCTATTTCAAAAATGTCTATGGATAAAGACGAATATCCAGAAGTAACACAATCTGATTTAGATAGAGCTGTGTTTAGAAGAGGCTTAAAATCTGCGGTTAAAAAGGTTTTTATTCCTATTGATGCTGACATTGTAGAATCTTTTAAAATAAAAGCTGGAGAAAATGACTTTCAACAACTGATAAACGATGCTTTAAAAAAAGCTGTTGCTGCATAATAAAAATTACTAAAATAATCCTAAAATAGAGTCAAGTTATGAACGAATCAGAAACAAGAGCGGAACTTATAGACCCGCATCTAAAGGCGTGCGGCTGGGGTGTTGTAGAGGGCTCTAAAATCCTTCGTGAATATCATATCACTGCTGGCAAGATTCAAACAGGAGGCAGAGCTAAAAACCTTACTGCTGATTATGTGCTTGTTTATAAAGGGCTTAAACTTGCTGTAGTTGAAGCTAAAAGAGATGAGCTTGAAGTTGGTGAGGGTGTTGCACAAGCCAAACGTTATGCCCAAAAACTCAATTTAGATACTACCTATTCCACTAATGGAAAAGAAATATACTGCATCTGCATGAAAACAGGTTCAGAAGGTTTGGTAGATACTTATCTTACTCCTGATGAACTTTGGAATAAAACCTTTGCACAAGAAAACGAGTGGAGAGATAAATTTTACTCTATCCCGTTTGAAGATAAAGGCGGAAGCTGGCAGCCCCGCTATTATCAAGAGTTGGCAGTTAAAAACGCTTTAGATGCAGTAGCTGATAACAAAAAACGTATTTTACTAACACTTGCAACTGGAACAGGCAAGACTGCAATAGCTTTTCAGATTACATGGAAGCTATTTCAAACAAGATGGAATTTAAGGTTAGATGGCAGCAGACGACCAAGAATACTGTTTTTAGCTGATAGAAATATTTTAGCAGATCAGGCATTTAACTCTTTTTCTTCATTTCAAGATGATGCTTTAGTCAGGATAAAACCAGATGAGATAACTAAAAACGGAAAAGTTCCGACAAACGGCAGCGTATTTTTTACAATATTTCAAACCTTTATGAGCGGTAAAGATGATAAAGGCAATCCTGCCCCATATTTTGGAGCATACCAGCCAGATTTTTTTGATTTTATCATAATAGATGAGTGTCATCGAGGCGGTGCTAATGATGAAGGCAATTGGAGAGGAATTTTAGAGTACTTCAGCCCTGCCGTTCAGTTGGGATTAACAGCCACACCCAAACGCAAAGATAATGTTGACACCTATAAATACTTTGGTGAACCGGTTTATGTATATTCTTTGAAAGAGGGTATTAATGACGGCTTTTTAACTCCGTTTAAGGTTAAGAGAATTAAAACTACGCTTGATGATTACATCTACACCAGTGATGACCAGATAATTGAAGGTGAGATAGAGCAGGGTAAAGTTTATACAGAGGCGGATTTTAACCGTATTATTGAGATACTTCCAAGAGAGAGAATTCGTATTCAAATTTTTATGAATAATGCTGACCAAAATGAGAAGGCTATTATTTTTTGTGCAATTCAAGAACATGCTGCAATAGTGCGTGATTTAGTAAATCAGTATAAAAAGAGTAAAGCCCCCAACTACTGTGTCAGAGTAACAGCAAATGATGGTGCAATCGGCGAGCAGTTTTTACGGGAGTTTCAAGATAATGAAAAGAGCGTTCCAACTATACTTACAACTTCACAAAAGTTATCCACTGGCGTAGATGCAAGGAACATCAGAAATATTGTATTAATGCGACCAGTAAACTCAATGATAGAGTTTAAGCAGATTGTAGGAAGAGGCACACGGCTGTTTGATGGTAAAGATTTTTTTACTATTTATGATTTTGTTAATGCTTATCATCACTTTGCAGACCCTGAATGGGACGGTGAAGCCCTGCCTTGTGATGTGTGCGGTAAAGTTGTTTGTGAGTGTGAAGAGACGATAATAGAGCCTCCTCTGACAGAGCCTTGTGAAAAGTGCGGGCAAACTCCTTGTATCTGCGAACAAAAGTCAGAAGAGCCTTGTGAGATTTGCGGCAAAAGACCTTGTGTGTGCGATAAGAAAAAGAAGATTAAGGTAAAACTTCGTGATGGAAAAGAGTTGGAAATAGAGCATATGATCTCAACCTCATTCTGGAGTGCTGACGGTAAACCTATCTCACCAGAGGAGTTTTTAAATAATCTGTTTGGTGAGCTGCCAAATTTCTTTAAAAGTGAAGATGAGTTAAGGAGACTTTGGAGTAATCCAATGACAAGACGAACTTTACTTGAGAAATTAGCTGATGCTGGATTTGGTAAAGATGAGCTGGCTGCATTGCAAAAACTTATTGATGCTGAACGAAGTGATCTGTTTGATGTGCTGGAATATGTGCTTAACAGCGACACTAAACCAATGACCAGAGAGGCAAGGGCAAGAGCAGCACAGCCATCTATAGTTGCACTGCTTAACCAGCAACAAAAAGAGTTTATTGATTTTGTTTTAAGCAAGTACATTGAGTCTGGAGTTGAAGAGCTTGAACAAGAGAAACTGCCAATGTTACTAAACAACAAATATCATTCATTAGAAGATGCTAAAAAGGTGTTAGGAGAAGTTAAAAATATCAGCTCTCTTTTTATAGATTTTCAGAAGCATCTGTATGAGTTAAAAGTAGCCTGATTAACGGCGTTTTCTTTAATTCGCTCTATCTTTCCATAAGTATCACAATCCCTCATATTTTGTCGGGTTTCTTCTGGTTTATAATTATAAGGCAGTAACCTATTTATTTGCGATTTGATTAATAGTTGATGCCATGTAACCAGCACCAAACCCATTGTCAATATTTACTACCGCAACATTTGAGCTGCATGAGTTGAGCATTCCTAAAAGAGCTGCAATCCCGCCAAATCCTGCACCATAACCAACGCTTGTCGGCACAGCAATTACAGGAGCTTTTACCATGCCGGCAACAACGCTTGGAAGAGCACCCTCCATGCCAGCAGCAACAACAATTACAGATGCTTTCTCAATTTTTCCTCTGTGTGCAAAAAGTCTGTGTATTCCAGCAACCCCAACATCAAAGATAGTAGTAACATGGTTGCCCATTGATTTTGCTGTAAGATACGCCTCTTTTGCAACTGGAATGTCAGATGTGCCGGCAGAGATAACAACTATATTGCCGCTTGATCTTATTTCAGGCTCTTTACGGCTTAAAATAAGCATCTTTGCATCTGCATGAAATTGTGCATCAGGAAAGACTTTTATAACATCAAGAGCCTTTTCGCTCTCAATGCGGGTTACTAATATAACTTCATCACTTGATTTTGACATAGCACTCATAATTCCGATTATCTGTTCAGGTGTTTTTCCTTGACCAAATATAACCTCTGGAAACCCTTTTCTTATGGCTCTATGGTGATCAACACTTGCATAACCATCAACATCTTCAAATGCCATATTTTTTAAATGATCCTGTGCATTCTCTACAGATAGAGAACCTTTTGCAACATTTTCAAGCAGAACTCTAAGCTCTTTTTCATTCATAAATTTAACCGTTGTATCTGTATTGTAAGGATTGTTTTTTGTGCAGAGACGCACGGCTGTGCGTCTCTATTATATGTGTGGGTATCTACTAAATTTAACGCAAAAAAATAGCAACTCTTCTATGAAAGAAGCTGTAGGGTAGGATTAGAACATAATCAATATCTATAATGATCTGGCTTGAATGGTCCATTTACCGGAACGCCGATATAGTCAGCCTGCTGCTGGGTCAGTTTTGTAAGTTTTACGCCGAGCATATCCAAATGCAGCCTTGCAACCTCTTCATCAAGCTCTTTAGGAAGCGTGTAAACTCGTTTTTCAAGTTTTTCAGTTGCAAGTTTAATCTGGGCAAGTGTCTGGTTTGTAAAACTTGAACTCATAACAAAACTTGGGTGCCCGGTTGCACAGCCTAAATTGACAAGTCTGCCTTCAGCAAGCACAATTATAGATTTGCCAGACTCAAGAGTCCATTTGTCAACCTGCGGTTTTATATTGATCTTTTTATGAGCAGGATTATTTTCAAAGAAACGCATCTCAATCTCATTATCAAAATGACCGATATTACATATTATTGCCTCATCTTTCATCTGCTTGATATGCTCGCCTCTGATAACCTGATAGTTGCCTGTTGCAGTTACAAAGATATCTCCAATCGGTGCTGCATCTTCCATAGTTAAAACCTGATAGCCTTCCATTGCGGCCTGAAGAGCACAAATAGGGTCAATTTCAGTGATTATAACTCTTGCACCATAACCTTTCATTGAAGATGCACACCCTTTTCCAACATCACCATATCCAGCAACAACGACAACTTTTCCTGCAAGCATAATATCAGTTGCCCGTTTGATTCCATCAGCTAAAGATTCACGGCAACCGTAAAGATTGTCAAATTTTGATTTGGTTACAGAGTCATTCACATTGATTGCTGGAAATAGAAGCTCGCCTTTTGAAGCTAAATGGTATAGGCGGTGGACTCCGGTAGTTGTCTCTTCTGATACTCCTCTTATTTTTGATGCAATCCTTGTCCATTTTTGGGGGTCTGCTGAGTATGAGTATTTTAACCTCTCCATCAAAAATTTCTCATCTGCACTGTGAGTTTCAAGTTCAAGCAAAGATGGATCATTTTCAACTCTTACACCTTGATGGACAAATAGAGTTGCATCACCTCCATCATCAACAATAAGGTCTGGACCTGAACCATCGGGCCACGTAAGAGCCTGCTCTGTGCACCACCAAAACTCCTCTAAAGTTTCACCTTTCCAAGCAAAAACCGCTGCACTTCCCTTTTCTGCAACTGCTGCCGCTGCATGATCTTGAGTTGAAAAGATGTTGCAGGTTGCCCATCTTAAATCTGCTCCAAGCTCATAAAGTGTATCTATCAGCATGGCAGTCTGAATGGTCATGTGGAGGCTGCCCATAATCTTTAACCCTTTTAAAGGCTTGGACTGCCCATATTTTTTACGCAGAGCCATAAGACCCGGCATCTCTTTTTCTGACAACTGCATATCTTTATGACCATCTGACGCAAGAGATATATCTTTGACCTTGTATTTAAGGTTGAGATCAAGCGGCATAAAAGATGAGCTGTTATTTGTCTGATACATTATAATAAATCCTTATATTTAAAAAAAAATACTAAAGTCCCGCTTTTACTCTTATCTCTTCTGCTTTATCAGTATGCTCCCAAGTAAAATCAGGGTCTTTGCGTCCAAAGTGTCCGTAAGCTGATGTTTTTCTATAAATCGGGCGGAGAAGATTTAAAGTTTTGATGATTCCAGCCGGTCTTAAATCAAATACCTCTCTTATTATCTCAATTGCTCTATCTTCTGAAATCTTGCCTGTTCCCATAAAATCGACAAGAAGAGATACTGGTTCAGCCACGCCGATTGCATAAGCAACCTGAATTTCGCATTTATGTGCAACTCCTGAAGCAACCATATTTTTTGCAATATATCTGCCCATGTATGACGCACTTCTATCAACCTTAGAGGGGTCTTTGCCGGAAAAACAGCCTCCGCCGTGGCTGCCCTGCCCTCCGTAGGTATCTACAATAATCTTTCTGCCGGTCAATCCGCAGTCTCCCATTGGACCGCCGATAACAAACTTACCAGTTGGATTGATAAAAAATTTAGTATCTCCATCCATCATCTCGGCAGGGATAACCTTTTTAATAACCTCTTTTATAATAGCTTCGCTTAAATCGTAGTGGCTTATATCTGGTTTGTGCTGGGCAGATACTACCACTGTATCAACGCGTAAAGGCTTGCCATCTAAATATTCAACAGTTACCTGAGATTTTCCATCAGGACGCAAGAAATCAAGAGCACCGTTTTTTCTAACCTGTGCAAGCCGCTTGGTCAATTTGTGGGCATAACTTATGGGCATTGGCATAAGCTCAGGCGTCTCATCAGTAGCAAAACCAAACATCAAACCCTGATCGCCTGCTCCCTGCTCCTTAAAAAGTCCCTCACCCTCATCAACACCTTGTGCAATGTCAGGAGATTGATGACCAATACTTGTTATTACTGAACAGGTTCTCCAATCAAATCCCATATCAGATGAGTGGTATCCAATATCTCTTATAGTCTCTCTAACAATGGCTGGCATATCTACATAGCAACTTGTGCTAATCTCGCCCGCAATCATTGCAAGTCCTGTGGTTACCAGCGTTTCACAAGCAACTCTACACTTTTTATCCTCAGCCATTATTGCATCAAGTATGCTGTCTGAAATCGCATCTGCAACTTTATCTGGGTGTCCCTCTGTTACAGATTCAGAGGTGAAAAATGATCTTTTGGGATTGTTATTAACATCTGGCATTATATTATATTCTCCTTATAAATTGTGTGGTAATTATTTGAACAATTTTAGCTAAGTCTATTTATCTTAAGCTGTTATTATCTTAAGGCTGCATGGTTGGTGATAGCTTAACAATATTTAAGAAGAAAGAATTTATGCCATGACCATATATTTGTCAACCATGAGTAAATTTTAAACATTAGATTGAAACGGTATGATTTTTATAAATTGAATACTCTGCCATTGCTGCTAAAACAGTTCTTTGATTCTTAACCCATGAACTTCACTCATTACAAAATCAAAATAGCCCATGCCTTCTGGTCTATTTTTTTGAGACAGATAAATATCTTTGTAAGCACTGCCAAGCACATTTAAAAGCATATCGTGTGCTTCAAGATTTAGCCCTAAATCTTTCCACATTTGAGTATAATCATTGCTCATTATTATCGTTCCTTATTTTAAATCGTTGGTTTAATTAATAAAACGCTTAAATCCCCTCATGTTCCATGCTGTAAACACTCTCAATCCTTTTAAACACACTGTTCCATGTATAATTTTTAGTTAATCTCTCTATCTCGCCATGATTAGGCTCAGGATTTGTAATCAAATTGTTAATTACCTTTACGATATGTTCACAAAGCCTTATTTCAAGCTCTTCTAAATCTCTGCTATATGGCTTATCAACAGTTTCAAGTTCAGGTAGCTCCACTAAAGTCACCATATTGTTATTGCTATTTTTCGATATTGCAGATTCACTGTTTTCTAACAAAAAAGAGTCGCAACTGCCCAATACCTCACAAGTTCCGGGGAGTGATGTTGTAATAACCTTGCATCCACAAGCAAGGGCTTCCATTAATACCAGCGGAAGCCCTTCAAAAAATGATGGCAAGATAAAAAGGTGCGACTTTTTCATCAAGGCAGCAAGCTCTTCATGGCTTAATGGACCATGAACTGTAACTCTATTTCTAAATTGATTATCAGATTTTATTTTGTTTGAATTCTCAGAGTCATCTAAAGAATGCGATTGCGATATAGAGTTAAGTTCTTTGGCAAGTTCAAGACACTCATCTTTCTCTAAGCCACTTCCACCACCAGCAAGATGAAGATGCCAAGTTGGTAAAAAAGAGAAGAGATTTTTGTTATTTGAAGAAGAACAGGAATCTTTAACTCGTAAATAGTTTTGATTGGCAATTTTTTTCATAGCTTTTAAAAGCCAAGGCACGCCTTTGGAATGGCTAAGTTTTCCTGCATACAAAATTTCAACAGGAGGCGGCAAAGATTTTTGGGCAAGATAAAATAGATTCTCATCATAGCCTCCTCCAACCACATCAATCTTTTCTGGATCAATATTGTGAATCCGAATGATCTCCTGTTTCTGGTAATTGCTTAAAGCCATTACTCTATCAATTTTCTTGATAGTTGGGCTTATTCGTCTGCCAATATCTTCACAAATAGCAAATTGTCTTAAACATGTTCCATGGCAGGTTGTAACCATTGGTATATCAGGCAGAAGTTCACGGGTAACTGCCGAAACTATCCAGAGATGGTGCGAGTGAATAATATCTGGCTTAAACTTATCGGCAACCTCTTTTATAACCTTTGCAAATGTATTCTCATAATCAGATATCTGAGCTGGTGTGAGAGTTGAAAAAATTGTACTTTTGTATGGCATCACATCGCTCATGCCGGGCAAAGGATAATCAAGATCAACACTTTTTAGATCAACGCTTTTAAGACCAATTCCGTTAAACCTTACAAACATGGTCTTTTCATAAGGTATTATATGTGAACTCAAAGAGAAATCTCCTTGCACTCCTGCAATAAGGAAATTGTCATGACCATTTTGCGTAGAACACTTTAAAATCGCCTGAATATATTTGCCACTACCTGTAAAATCAGGAGCTTGACTTATTATGTGGAGAATTTTCATTGAGAGAAGCCTTTTTTGAAGAGAAAAAAATGTGGCAGATTGGACTGCCATAAAAAAAGTGAATTTAGTTAATAAAACCCTGAAATATCGACCTTAGATCTTTTTGCGTGATTTTTGACATTAAAATATCGTCATAATCTGACTCGTCCATTACATCGCAAATTTCTGAATTATTCAAATCAGAGCCACCACAATTAAAATAACAGTCGCTGTCCCAACATTTCAGATACTCCATAAAAGCATCTATTTTAAAATTTCTGTGCTTATCAAGCCATGTGTCGCAACTGTCATGACTTCCTGTATAAAGCACATACATTGTTTTTCGCTCTTTAACACAAATCAGCCTGTATCCTTTACCAAGGTCATATTTTAAACATTTTTTCATTCGAGCATCACCGCTTTTGGTAAGTTTTCCAGCAAGTGATGGTTTTATTCCGTTTGCAAGGGAACGGATAATTTGGTCTGCCTTTTTGGCTGCAAAAGCTGGTGTATTTTCCTGATTTTGCAGCCTTTGAATCTCCTTTTCAACCTTTGCATGGACATATACATTTTCTATCATAATATTCACACCCTTGTTTTAGGTTGATAAAAAACTAACCCATTAATGTTCCTTCAAGGTTTGCTTCTCAGTTATTAGAATTCCTTGTTAATATAATATGTTACTAATTTAATAGAAATCTTACACCAAGATTAAACCTTGAAGAACCACTAACCCCTATTTAATCAAATTAATTTTATGAACAACACGACCCTTTTGTGCCACAAGAAGAGCAGCCAGATGACAACTCAAGGCTTGAATCTATCTTAAATCCCATGCCTGAAAAGCCTATTTCTACTGGTTTTGCACCTTCAAGAAGTCGGGTATCCATAAGATATTCAACCCCGTCTATTTTATAAACAGAGTCATTGCTCGTTTTATCATCAAGAGCCATTGCAAGCTGAGGTCCGCCACAGCCGTTATTTAAGAATATTCTTATTGGTTTGAGCTCTTTATCTGCAAAATATGCTTTAATCTCTTTTTGTGCTGATTCGGTTACAGTAATCATTATTTATCTCCTTATTATTTGTTGTCTGACTCAGTATTTTCAGGATTAAATGATGTTCAGGATGGTTTATCCTGCCTATCCTTCCATCTTGGGTATCCTGATTCAGATTATTTTGTATTATCCAATTAACTTATTAATTTTAATGGCAGTTTAATACTCTTTAGGTGTCTTGTTAAGCTGCTCAAGAGTGAAAACAGGACCATCTTTGCACACTAACTCTTTGCCAATATTACACCTTCCGCACATGCCGATTCCGCATTTCATACGGTTTTCAAGACTCATAATAATATGGTCATGCTGATAGCCAAGTTTGTCGAGAACAGGCTGGGTAAACTTAATCATAATAGGAGGACCGCAAATTATTGCGTAAGTATCATTATCAGCAGGAGGAGCAACTTTTTCGGTTATTGTTGGAACAAAACCAGTGTGATACTTCCAATTGGGATCGTTTGTGCTGTCCACTGTAATGTGCATATTTATATCATCACGCTTCTCCCATTCCATAAGCTCCTCTTTGTAAAGAAGCATTCCAGGAGTTCTTGCACCATAAATAACATCAATTTTGCCGAATCTTTTGCGGTTTGCAGGATCAAGCATCATCTTTATTGATGATCTTAAAGTTGTAAATGCAAAACCTCCACCAATAATCAGTATATTTTTACCTTCAAGTCTATCCCAAGGATACCAATTTCCTAAAGGTCCTCTTATTCCCATTATATCGCCAACCTTCATTTCGTGAAGATAGCTTGTAACCTTGCCTGTTCTAAAAACAGTAAACATCACAAAACCTTTTTCTGTAGGCGATGATGCTATACCAATCGGGATTTCTCCTTGACCCGGAATTGAAAGCTCAGCAAACTGTCCTGATTTATAGGAAAATCTCTTTTCATCTTCAGGATCAAGAAAGACAAATTTGAATGTTCTTAAGCTCTTATCTTCAGTGGCGATTTGAATATCATCTATACGCACTGGATATGGTTTATATGGATTGTGCATACTCTTTTACTCCTCCCCACTCCCCATGTTATTCATCTGATTGCAAATATTTCTAATATCTATGTTTGCAGGACACTGCTCAACACAGCGACCACACCCAACGCACATAATTCCCTGATTATATTTATCCTGAAAATATTTTAGTTTGTGCATAAATCTCTGGCGTGTTCTTTCCCAGCCAGTCTGCCTTGGGTTGTGTCCTGTTGCATGGACAGTAAAAAGAGAGGACATGCAGGAATCCCAGTTCTTTTGACGTATTCCCTTTCTGCCTTTAGCCACATCTTGAATATCAAAACACCAGCAGGTTGGGCATGAATATGTGCAAGTTCCGCAGTTTAGGCAGGCAAAAGTAATATCTTCCCAAAATGGTGCATTAAAAATATCAAGAATTGTCTTTTCTCTTATCTTGTCAAAAGCAACTTTTGAGGTGATTTTGGATTCTGCATCTACTTTTAGCTTCTCAATTATCTCATAAATATCTTCTCCAGCTTCACCGACACCTTTAACAGTTCCATCTATTTCGCCATTTTCAGTTATAAATCCAGCAGCATTGAGCCAAGCCGAACCTTTGTCAGTCATAATTTTAGCAAGATAAGAGTCGTTATAATCAATAAGCAGAACATCAACAGCAGAGTCATCAAACAGACCTGTTCCGCAGCTTGTTGAAAAATCAAACTTATCAGGGCTGTTCACAGCAAGACCAATAAGCGTAGTGCAGTTATAGGCATTTATCCAATATGGGTCTTGGTAGTCAGAGTTGTTAAAATTAAGATCAAGAATTTTAAATGCTTTTGCATCACAAGGTCTTATGCCTACAACTGCTCTTGGTGAGTAATCCTTTTTGGCATCTTGCATAACATGATGCCCTTCAACTTTTTCGTCCAAATTATATACAAACATTGTTTCCGATTGTGGAAATGCTATTGATTTTGGCGACACTCTTGAATTTTTGTAATTCATATCTGGCTGTTCATTTTTTGCAAGCTCTCTGAAACAGTGGAAATCTTTATCTTTTACTGGTCCTATTAATCTGTAGGACTCTCTTGATTTATCGACTCCTTTAGACCAGATTGTCTTATCTATCTTTATAATTTTCATGGTATGTCCTGTTATCATAAGAAATTGTAGAGTTCTCCTTTATATGAAATTGTAGAAACGCACAGCCATAAGAGGCACAAGCCGTGAGACACACAGCCGTGCGTCTCTACTACCTGATAAAATCAGCGTTATCATTCACCTTGTAAACATCTAAAGGAGGACGCTCATCAAGGCTCATTCCTGCTTCCCAGCCAAAACTTTCAAAGCACTCTTTATCTAATTTCTTTGTAAACAGCCTCACCTTTATATTCATGGGACAGGCAGCTTCGCAAGCACCACAATCTGTGCATCTGCCAGCACAGTGAAAAGCCCTTAAAAGATGGTAGGTTCTGATATCTATCGGGTCACTTCCTTTACCAAGCCATTGAGGACGCGATTCATCAACAAAGCAGGTTGGGCAGTAGCAGAGTGGGCAGGCGTTTCTGCACGCATAGCATCTTGTGCAAGATGAGAGCATATCATTAAAAAAACTCCATCTATCACTTTCTGACATTGCCTCTATTTTGTTGACTGATTCAAAACGCTCTTTAAGTTTCTCCTCTTTTGTCCACACTCTCTCTTTAACTGGTTCTGCTATCATCTCATCAAAAATAACAGGATTGCGTTTAATACAGGTTTTGCAGTTATCTTGAAGAGTCTCTATGTTAATAATATTTGATTTTTTTTCATCTTTCTCTTCCTGACAGACACAGCCTTTTACTGATTTATCAACCATGCCGCTGCACGGCACACCGATAATATAAAGATTTTCGCGTTTAATCTGTTTCTCAATTATATGATTAACCAAATTACGGGAATCACACCCTTTAGCGATTACACCAACCTTGTCTTTCCTGCCTTTTACATAGTTGGCAAGGTTCAAGCGGCAATGCTCATTCCAAATTAATTTATCAGCATCAGAGGCTTTTTTTATGAGACATGGCTCAGTTGTCATCGGCTCTGTTCCGTTTTTAAAGCCGATAACAACATCTGCCTTTTTTTCTAAAAGCACCTTTTTAGCTGATTCTCTTATCTTTTCTGTGTATAACTGATTTATTGTATGCAAATTTATCGCATCTATTTGATTTTTATTACTATTTACACTATTCATGTTTATTGTCATGCTGCTTGTTCCTCCAAAATATTATCAAGCTCTTTTTTGATAAAATATTTAGCAGGTCCAAGTTTTTTTACAGACTCAACAACATCGCGGGCAACTTCGGCAAATTTCACACCTTCTGCTGACGAAATCCATGAAAAGTGAATTCTTCCCGATTCAATTCCATTATATTCAAGAAACTCTTTTAAAAGTATGAACTTTCTTCGTGCATAGTAATTGCCTGTAATGTAATGGCAATCTCCAGGGTGGCATCCAGAAATCCAGATACCATCAGCACCATTATGAAATGCTGATAAAATCATCTTTGGCGAAACACGACCAGAACATGGAACTCTTATAACTCTTATATTTGGCGGATATTGAAATCTGCTTACTCCAGCAAGATCAGCAGCACCATAAGTGCACCAGTTGCATAGTATTGTTATGATTTTTGGTTCAAACTCACTCATTTTATTATTTATCTCCTAATTCATTGCACTTTCAATCATTGCCAAAAGCTGTCCATCATCAAAACCTTTAAGTTTTAATGCACCTGAACGGCATGAAGAGACACACGCACCGCACCCTTTACAGAGAACAGGATTTATCTCTGCTTTGCCTTCATGCGGTTTTGGTCTGCCTTCTGTTTGGGCAGCTCTCAAAGAGGGGGCATTATATGGGCATACAGATACGCAGACTCCGCAGCCGCTACATATTACTTGATTTACCTCTGCAATAGTGCCTTGTGTTTTGATTGTTTTCTTTGAAAGAAGTCTTAACGCACTTGAAGCAGCAGCCTGAGCTTGTGCAATTGATTCATCTATTGGTTTTGGATAATGGGCAAGACCGCACAGAAATACGCCGTCTGTGGCAAAATCTGACGGTGCAAGTTTTACGTGGGCTTCAACAAAGAATCCATCTTCGTTAAGAGGAACTTTGAAGAATTGAGCAAGTTTTTCATCTTTGTATGGAATAACAGCAGATGCAAGTGTAAGAAGGTCAGCTTCAATGACAATCGGCATCTTAAGAACATGATCAATAACTTTAATGCTGAGTCTATTGCTAACATCATTCACACCACACTCTTTACTATCAACGCCAGTTCCTATTGAAACTTCTGGCTTGTTTGAAAGATCATATCTTATAAAAATTATCCCTTTCTCTCTTGCCTCTTTGTAGAGAAGCTCTTTTTCACCATAAGTTCTTATATCCCTGTAAAGGATAAAGATATTCATGTCAGGGTTTTTCTCTTTAAGATGCAGAGCAGAAAGAACAGAGTGGGAACAGCAGATTCTTGAGCAATATGGGCGTTGTGGCTCTCTTGAACCTACGCACTGAATAAATACAGCACTTTTTGCTGATTCAAGTGCAGGATCGTTATTGATAAACATCTTATCAAGCTCAATGCCTGTTACAATCCGTTTATCCTGACCATACATATATTCGGTTGGCTTTAACTCTGATGCACCTGTGGCTATGATTGTAACGCCATGTTCAATTGTTTTAGAACTATTTGCGATTCCAGAAGAACAGCCGCATTTTGAAGCAGAAGAAGAAAGTGATGATGGATCAGAACAAGTGCTTATGGTGGTCTTAAAATTACCAACAAACCCTTCAACATCTTCAATTTTAGCACCCGTGAAAACTGTTATATTTTCATGAGAGACAATTTGTGATGTTAGATTTTCTAAGCCTTCCTGAATCATTGCTCTGCCGGCAGTTTGATAAAGATTGTTTGCCTGACCTCCAAGTGTTGATTCACGCTCAATAATGTTGACCTTATATCCTTGATCTGCAAGTGATTTTGCAGCAGTCATACCAGAAATTCCACCGCCGATTACAACAACATTCTGGTCAATATTTAGGTCAGCTTCTGCAAGAGGCTCAAGTTGAACACTCTTTGCAACTGCCATTCTCACAAGGTCTTTTGCCTTTTGAGTCGCTTCTAAAGGATAATCTTTGTGAACCCATGATCCATGATTTCTGATATTGACCATCTCAAAGAGATATTTGTTTATTCCAGCAGAAAGCAAAGTCTCTTGAAACAGCGGTTCATGTGTTCGTGGAGAACACGCTGCAACAATCATTCTGTTAAGCTGTTTTTCTTTTACAATGTTTGCGATTCCATCTTGAGCATCTTGAGAGCATGAATACATATTTGTTGCAGCATACTCAACATAAGGAAGATCTGCCGCATAATCACGAACAGCAGCAACATCAATTACGCTGGCAATATTGCTTCCACAATGGCAGACAAAGACGCCGACCCTTGGACGCTCGCCTTTTATGTCAATCTCTGTTCTCTCTGGAGTTTTTTTGGTAAGAGTGTTTCTTGCAGCAGCAAGAGCAGTGCCTGCACGCATTGCAGCTCCGCCAGCTTCTACAACTGATTGGGGAATATCTTTTGGTCCTTGAACCGCTCCGCAAACATAAATACCAGATTTTGTTGCTGCAACAGGATCAAATGAAGATGTTTTAATAAATCCGCTGTCAGTAAGCCCGATTCCTATTTTTTCAGCAAGAGCCTTTGTTTCAGGTGAAATTTCCATTCCAACAGAAAGGACAACTATATCGTAAAGATCACTTACAACTTTTCCAGTCTCTTCATCAAAATAACTGATCACCTGATGTTGTTTTACATTTTTATTTTTCTTGTTTTTATTATCTTTTTTTGATTCTTTTGCTTCTGTCGTTGATTTTATTTCATTATCTTCAACCGATTTTATATCCAATTTTTCTTCATTATTGAGCTTTTCTTCCTGAGTAAATACAGAGTGAACCTTGCATCTTACAAACTTGATGCCGTGTTTCTCTTTTGCTTCATTGTAACAGCTCTCAAAACCTTTGCCGTGGGTTCTCATATCCATATAAAATATGGTGCATTCAAGAGAAGGGTCATGCTCTTTTGCAATTATCGCCTGTTTGATTGCATACATACAGCATACAGAAGAGCAATAACCATTGCCGCAAGTGTTTATATCTCTTGAGCCAACACATTGAAGCCATGCTATTTTATGAGGATGTCCATTGTCAGAAGGTCTTACAACATGACCTTGATTAGGTCCTGATGCAGATAGATAACGTTCAAATTCAATTGAGGTTACAACATCTTTTGACGCATCGTAGTTGTAGATTGCTTTGCCTGAAGGGTTGTAGGTTTTAAATCCCGGGGCAAGAATAATTGAGCCAACATTTAGGGTGAGATTTTTATCCTTGTCAGCATAAAGAATTGCACCAGCAGGGCATGTTTTTTCGCAATTTCCGCATTTTCCTTTTGTAAGCATAATGCAGTTGTCTGCATCAATTGCATATTTTAGCGGAACAGCCTGAGGATAAGGAACATAAATTGCTTTTCTCTTTGCAAGAGAGGCATTATAGGTGTCTTCCACTTTTTTGGGACATTTCTCAGCACAAGCACCACATGCTATACACTTTGTCATGTCAACGTAGCGTGCTTTTTGAAATACATCTACCTCAAAATTGCCTTGTTCTCCTCTTACGTCTGTTATTTCAGCAAGAGTTATAAGTTCTATATTGATGTGCCGTCCAACCTCAACAAGTTTTGGCGACATAATGCACATGGAGCAGTCATTTGTTGGAAAGGTCTTGTCAAGCTGTGCCATCACACCGCCTATTGAGGGCGATTTTTCAACCATATATACGTAATAGCCAGAGTTTGCCAAATCAAGGGCAGCTTGAATTGCCCCAATGCCACCTCCTGCAACGAGGACAGCTCCGGTTACACTGTTGTTACTCATGTTTAATCTCCTTTAAAATCCTATGAGTATAGTCTTTTGGGATAGAAATGGTGCAGGGGTTACTACTCCTGCAAAAAACTTATCCTGTTAAAGACTTGGAAAGATCAAAGTCAACTTAAAGACCAAAATCTGCAAGATCAGGTCCTAAATAAGTTCTTTCGTTCTCGCCAAGGATACCCATTGATAGGCAAAGGATAGTCCACAAATGAACAACATGGTATTTGCCACCGTAAACATGCTTTATATCTTCAATCTGTGCATGACAGTTGTGGCATGGAGTGATTACGTAATCAGCACCTGTTTGTGCTATCTGGTCAAATTTTATCTTTCCATAAGCCTGACGCTCTTTTGTAAACCCTGCTTGTAAGGCACCTCCGCCTCCACCACAGCAGAAATTGTTGGATTTGTTAGGATACATCTCTATAAAATTATCTTCTCCAACAGCAGTTTTTACAACAAAACGAAGCTCGTCAGCAAAATAGTCTCCAAGAGATTTACGAACAACATTGCACGGGTCTTGAACAGTAAACTTTATTTTGAGGTCTTTGTTCCAATCTGAGTTTACAGGAAGTTTCCCCTCTCTTATCCACTTTGCATACATTTCAACAATGCTTTTAAATTCAAAATTGTGAGGGATATTAAATTTTTTAAGTGCTGCATAAACGGCGAAAAAGGAGTGTCCACACTCTGTGTTTATGAATGTTTTGCAGCCAAGTTCATCTATTTTTTTAGATTGTGCCCTTACAATATCGCCCCAAGATTTATCATCAGCAAGGAACATGCAGTAGTTTTCACCGCCCCACATATCTGAATAGTATGTCCAATCTGCATCTGCTTTATGAAGAATCTTCCAAAGAGGCAAAAGTTCATCAGGCTCTGTTACAGGTTCGCGGGAGTTTTGGTTAAGAGCATACATAGCCCCCTCTTTGTCAATTGGAGCCTCTAACTCTTCAAAACCATCTTGAGTTCTACACTCTTCGGCAAGATCGTTTACTGTAAATTCAAAATCTTCAAATGGAACTCCCATTGCTCCGCCGCGAGACTTTACATGCTGATCACACGAACCTAAAATCCCTTTAGGTCTCTCTTCTCTTTTCCAGCCAGCCCTTAATTCAAAAATTAGTTGTGGGATATTAATGTTCATTGGGCAGACACTCTGGCAGCGTTTGCACATTGTACAGACCCATATCCAAGGATGACGCTCAAGCTCTTTATCCATTCCAAGAACTGCCATTCTTACAAATTTTCTTGGGTCCATATCCATTGCACCTGTTGCAGGGCATCCGCTTGAACAGGCAGCACAGGTAAGGCAGGCACTTAAATTGCCGTCATTGAGCATTGCCTTAAGTCTATCTTTTATACCCTCTTTTTTCTGACAATCATTTAGTTTCAACACATCAAGCATAATAAAAAACTCCTTTGATTACTTATTACAATAACACTATAACAGTGTAGTTATATCAGTAATTTAAATTAGTTATTACAATTTAGAGCTGCCATGCACGGGCAGCAATACAAAATGCCGTCAGTGCTGATATGGTGCTGGATGTATTGATTTACTCATGCTCTTTTTCCTCTTTTTAAACAGTTGTCCTTATAAAATTAGAAGAAATAAGATAGAGATAAAATGGGTAAGATGCAAATTGATAATTTCATTGGATTTTGCTTGAGTTATAGTAAATATCTCTTTGAAAACCTTGCCACAACTAATTTGCCCCACTACCCATCATTGCAATATTTCATTTAATATTAATTTTACTACAGCATCAACATTGTTAGCTATAGCTGGGGTCAATTCAGGGTTAAGTGTTTCAATGTCTTTTGGTTCAACACCTATAATTACAGTTTTGGGGACATTGCCAATAAGTTTGCAAAGAGATAGAGCTTCGAGCAGATCAACTTGGTGCATTGAATTTTTGCCCAAAATTCTATTGGGAATAGCGTCACCCTCAAGGCGGTGAATATCTCCGGGTTCTCCTCTATTTAAAATGGTATCCACAACAATTAACCTATCAGCACCTGATATCACCCCTAAAAGATTTATTCCAAGTACACCGCCATCAACAACAGTTACATTATCCGGAATAGTATCAAAATATTCGGCCTCAAGTTTTTGTACTACTCTGATACCAAATCCGTCATCTGAATAGAGAATATTTCCAACACCTAAAACTATTATATTTTCAGCCATAAAAGTTCCTTAAATAACTTTAGAGGTTAATTGGTAAATTAGTTTAAATAAAAAGGGGCAACCTATTAGTGGGCTGCCCCTTCATAACCTTATAGTTAGATTTTCCTCATATCTTTAATATGAGAGTATAAGCACATTATCGTGTGTTTATTTTTCAAGATCATCAATTGAGTTTTACCTAAACTTTCAGAGATGCACAGCCATGCGTCTCTACCCCCCCCCTTTAGATATAACAAGTTCAATTCATGACCGATTAAGAGTATATCACTATTTTATTAAATTACACTTACCTTATATGTCTCGTTAGTGTGAGGATCAATTACATGTACAGCACATGAAATGCAAGGATCGTAAGAGTGAACTGTTCTTAAAACTTCAAGTGGCTTTGAAGGATCTGCAATTGGGGTGCCAATAAGAGCTTTTTCTACAGGACCCTTATTGCCTTTTGCATCAGCAGGACCAAAGTTCCATGTTGAAGGTACAACATACTGATAATTCTTTATCTTACCCTCTTCAATCTCTATCCAGTGCCCTAATGCACCACGAGGTACATCGTTTAATCCAAAACCTTTGCCTGTTTTTGGCATTGTCCATGGCTGGTAGGTCTTTTTATCACCTTTTGCAATATTTGATTTCAGCATTTCGAGCCATCCGCCCATTGCATCACCAATAATTTTGGTCTCAAGACCTCTTGCAGCAGTTCTGCCAAGAGTTGAAAATAGAGCATCAACTCCAATACCAAGTTTTTTCAGAGTGCTGTCAACAAGAGCCTGAACACCTTGATCCTTCTTTCCATAAGCAACAAGAACTCTTGCCAAAGGTCCAACTTCAGCTGCAAGAGAGTCGTATCGAGGAGCTTTTAACCATGAGTATTGCTTATCTGTGTCATAAGTGATCTCTCCTTGTATTGGTTTTGTCTCTCCTACATAAGGATGTTTTGCATCTCCTTTTTCGTACCATCCTCTTGTTACATCTTCTGTAATCTTTTCGGGATTCATCTCCTCTACTGGTACTTTATTACGGATAAAACCGGCTGGTAAAAGTTTCTCTTTCTCTGCAACATCATTTGCAAAATCACCATAAGCAAGGAAAGAGCTATTGTTGCCCCCGATTGCACCCCAATCTTTATAAAATGATGCAACAGCAAGCAGATCAGGAAGATAGACATTGTCAACAAAATCTTTAGTCTCTTTCCAAATATCCTCAAACTCTTTTATCCGCTCAACAGTTAAATCTCCAACAGATGTTACGCCACCTACAACTAAAAACTGTGGGTGTGGATTTTTACCACCAAAAATAGCGTGCATTCTCGCAGCTTTTGCCTGAAGCTGAAGAGCTTCAAGATAGTGAGCTGTTGCCATCAAGTTTGCCTCTGCAGGCAGTTTGTATGCAGAGTGCCCCCAGTATCCGTTATTAAAAGGTCCAAGCTGACCGCTTCCAACAAATGCCTTTAGTTTATCTTGAACAGATTTAAAATAGTCGCTCTTCTGGGGTCTGCCACTTGCATTGGCTGAAAGAACCTCTGTTTTCTTTGGATCAGCACTTAAAGCACTAACAATATCTACCCAATCAAGAGCATGAAGATGATAAAAGTGAACTATATGATCATGCTGGAACTGTGCACCGTGCATAAGGTTTCTTACAATCCTTGCATTTTCAGGAATGGTTATTTTGCAGGCATCTTCAACAGCTCTAACAGATGAAAGAGCATGGACATAGGTGCAAACTCCGCAGGAACGCTGAACAAAATGGTGCGCATCCCTTGGGTCTCTTCCTTGTAGCATTATCTCAATGCCTCTAAACATGTTACCTGAACACCATGCATCCTTAACTTTGCCGTTTTCAACCTCAACCTCTATTTTTAAATGACCCTCAATTCTTGTAATCGGATCAATAGTAATTCTTTTACCCATATAAATTCCTCATCCTTTAATAATATCCATCATTGAAAGTTATGTTCATCACAACACTACTATTTTAATTATTTAAGAGTAACAAAAAAAGTTAGCTCTCCTGATAGAAAGGTGTCATTTTATCCCAGAAATCTGGCTCACTGCATCCAATACATGGATGACCTGCCTGAATGGGAAAACTTGTACCATCATTAAATTTTGCTGTGGGACAATTATTAAAGGTTTCTGGACCTCTGCAACCCATCTTGTAGAGACAATATCCAAGTTCTGCCTCTTTTGAACCAAACTCTAAAACAAACTCATCATTTTCAAAATGTTTAAGTCTTGGGCACTGATCATGAACACTATTGGCAAAGGCAAATAGAGGACGCCCAAACTCGTCTAAATCTATCTTCTCTTTATTAAGATATTTTACAATAGTTGATAAGAGGTTTAGCGGATTGGGAGGACAACCTGTGATATTTATTGTAGGTATGCCAATAGCATCTTTTACACCCTTAAATCCTCCAGGATTTGGAGCAGCAGAGGCTAAACCACCATAAGCTGCACATGTTCCAAGAGTGATAACAGCAGCGGCTTTTGGAATAACATCTTTTGCAATCTCAAGAAAAGTTTTATCTCCAATTTTGCCATAACTACCGTTATATTTGGTTGCAATTGCCCCTTCCACAACGCATACAAATTTACCTGCATACTGCTTTACTGCATCATGTAGCGATTTTTCAGCCTGATGACCGGATGCTGCCATAATAGTTTCATGGTACTCCACTGAAATTGTCTCAAGAATAATAGAACCAACATTTGGAGTTCTCAAAAATGCCTCTGAACATCCTGTACATTCACCAAAGTGAAGCCAAACTACTGGAGGTCTTGGTCCAGTTGCCGCTGTCTCAACAGCGTGAACCACCTGACCTATAAATGATGAACCTAAGCCCATTGAGGCTGTCAGAGCTGTACAGTATTTCAAAAAATCTCGTCTTGAGACACCTTTTGATTCTAAACGTTGATAAAACAGTGCCTTCTCCTGCTCTATTTTTCCACCAGACTCTTTCTCATTTCCTTGTTTAATCTCCATGGCACCTCCCTGATGCTGTTTGTTGTTTAGGTTTTCAGTAGTGAGATTTTTATCTTAAATATCTTCTACCTGCTTTATGATTTTCATTCATATTATTATTATCTCTCTTATTGTTCAATACTTTGCTAAAAAAATTAGATACCCCATAGCTTCTGCTATGGGGTATCTAAATAGTTAAAATATTGGTTTTATTAATAAATTAGCAATAAATATAAATATAAATGTTTTAGTTATAAATTAAAAATAGAGCGTATTAAATAGCTATAAAATTCACTACTATATTAATTATATTCTGCTCTTATATCTTTTTTGCTAATTTTACCAACAGATGTTTTAGGAATCTCTGTAGTAAATATTATTTTTGAAGGGACACCATATTTAGGTATTAGCCCTTTTTCTACGAATTTCATGCAAAAATTTTGGATATCAGTTTCAGAAACACTATTTTGGAAGTTGTTTTTTAGTACCACCATTGCTAAGGGGCGTTCTCCCCATTTATCGTCCGCAATTCCCACTACTGCAACCTCATTTACAGATTCATGTTGGCTTATAATATCTTCAAGTTCTAAGGATGATATCCACTCGCCCCCAGTTTTGATGACATCTTTTAGCCGATCAGTTATCTTTAGATATCCATCACTATCAATTACACCAATATCCCCAGTATGTAACCATCCGTTTTTCCAGAGTTCTTCACTTTTCTCCTCTGCTTTAACATACCCTTGAGTAAGCCATGGGGCACGTGCCACAACCTCTCCTGGTGACTGACCGTCATGTGATACAGGATTGCCCGCCATATCAACTATCTCTAAATGGACATAAGGTACTGGAAGCCCTGTTTTACAACGAATCTCCACCTGCTCATCATCTCCCCATTCCAACATGTGAGGCTTTATATTTGCAAGGCTAAGAAGAGGACATGTTTCAGACATACCATATCCTGTATAGATATTTACACCATATTTCATAGCCTCTTTGCAAAGCCCTTTTGAGAGAGCAGAACCTCCAATAATTACCTTCCAACCACTTATATCAACTTTTTTTATAGAGGGGCTTGTAACAAGCATATTCATAATAGTTGGTACACAATGAGAAAACGTAACCTTCTCACCAACAATAAGTTTTAAAAGCATCTCAGGCTCATATCTACCAGGATATATCTGTTTTGCCCCAAGAAGAGTCATAAGATATGGCATACCCCACGCATGGACATGAAACATAGGAGTCATTGGCATATAAACATCTGTTGAGGATATATTTGCTTGTGATTTATATGCACAAAGGGCTGACATTGCACCATAAGTGTGAAGAACGATTTGACGATGGCTAAAAAATACACCCTTAGGAAGACCTGTTGTTCCTGTAGTGTAAAAGGTTGTAGCCATTGTATTTTCGTCAAAATCAGGGAAATCGTATTCAGCAGGGTAGCTTCCAATAAGTGTTTCATATTCACCGCTAAACTCAAGGGTTCCGGTAGGAGATGAACCTTTGTCTGTCAGAAGGATAACCTTTTTGACTGTCTCAAATCTATCTTTTACCGACTCTAAAAGTGGTACAAAATCTTCGTTTACAAGAATAACATCATCTTCAGCATGGTTTATTGTGTAAATAAGTTGTTCCGGAGTAAGGCGAATATTGATGGTATGGAGCACTGCTCCCATCATTGGAACAGCAAAAAAACACTCTAAATACCTGTGAGAATCCCAATCCATAACTGCCACAGTATCGCCTGGTCTGACACCTTGCTCTCTTAGCATAGAGGCGAGCTGTTTTATCCGATTGCCAAATGTTTTATAATCGTATCGCAAACTGTCCCTATAAACTATCTCTTGATCTGGTGAGTAAAGTAGCGGAGTGGAGAGCATCTGCTTGATCAGTAACGGGTAATTGTAAGCACTTTTAGTGGGAGTGATTAGTTTTGTTTTCATTTTACATATATCTCCTATCATAAATATTATTTTTCTATTTTGTTCGTTATATTTTAAGATGTAGTTGCAAAACGTCCAAATCGTTAAGGCTTGGGCTTGTATGTTTTTTTCCTATCCTTGTTGTGAAGTAGAAGCCTATTTAATGCCGCTCTCTAAATTTAGCTGAGTACCTGGTATTTTGTTAATCAGAAGAAGAACGTAGAGCAAAATACCTATACCCATACCCCATGCGGGACCAAATTTTGCTATTACCATGCCTACAAAAAAGGCATATCCTTGAGCCGCTGGAGTTTTAACCATGGATATGGCTATGTATGCACAGGCAAATCCTGTCAAGATAAGTGTAATAGAGAGTGCTACTGGAAGAAGCGGTTTCATAAAAGTTACTACAGGGACAAGAAAAATAAGAATAAAAGCGGGCCAGTACCAGTTAAACGTACCTGAAAAAAAGGAGTCCATATTATTGCGTCCAGATTTGTAACGTTCTGTTAGAAAAACATGTACACCTGTCCATATTGGACCGTGAAGTGGGATAAATGGTCCTGCTGTTAAAAGATGCCCCATATTGCGTATAAACAGAATTATATGGCTGCGAGTATTGTCAAATTGAAGTTTTTCATCCTTTCTTACTTCAGCAGCCTGCTCTAAAAGAGTACTACCAAGTATTAAATCTCCAAAAATAAAAATATAGACCATTAAGGCAAGAGGAAGAGCTTTCAGATAGACATCCATTGTAGGCCACCCGATGACAAATGGAGACATCGATTTAATATATGCTCCTATCTGAGGAATGTGCCAGCCCATTTTTATGTCAAAAGATAACTCACCTGTAATAGTTCCCACAACCGCAGCCACTAAAAATCCAACTAACAGTGCCATAGAACCCATAAGATTAAGAATCTTGCTCTCTTTGCGTGCTTTGGTGAACCAGACAGAAAACATCAGAAGAAAAACTACTCCCCAAACAACTGGAAGAGTTATAGGTAACTGCTCCATACGCCCAAACTCTGCATTAAATGCAGCAATAGCCCCGCCAAATATAATTGCGGCTCTTAGTTCTACAGGTACCCACTGAAAAAAGCGTTTCCCAAGACCTGTAACAGCAAAAAATAAAAAAATAGCAGAAACGCAGACAGTAACAGCAATCATGGCATGGATTGCCTGAAGACCTGGTTCAAATGCCCCAAGAAATGTCATAACTAATGGTAAAGCGGGTGTGATCCAACCAGGTGCATAAGGTTCGCCAAGTATAACCGTAGGTACTATCCAAAGCCAGATTAATTGAAGAAGAACAACTGCCCATGCCACCTCAAAAGGAATCTGAAAAAATTTCATGCTCAAAGCTGCTACTACTCCGCCTGTGGCAGTTGTCAATAGCCCTCCTTGAATGATCTCTGGTATGGAAAAATCAACATGAATCCCGGGAATACGTGTTGTAAATTTACCCCAGTGAATGCCCGGTTGCTGTTCGCCATCTCTTCTCTTGATTGCCATTTTTTTCTCCTTAAATATATTTGTTTTATAGTTAAAAACCCGATAGCAGTTATATTGAATCTATTGGGAGAAAAAAATCGGCAAAGTACCCATAATAAGGTATGCAAACTTCTCAAAATTGTGTAGGACAATTGCCTACATAGTAAATTTAGGGGAAAGAAAAAAAAATAGATAAAATAGTAAGATTAGAAACTTAAGAGTAGTAAAAAAGTTAGGCGTGAAAGGCGTGATATATAAAAACGGAGATCACTTGGAGACTTTTAATATTCCAGTCTCTACCCAGATCACGGCATATCGTACAAGTTCTCCTGCACTCTTCAGATTGAGCTTCTCTTTTATTCTCTCTCTGTAGGTACCTATGGTTTTCACACTTATGTTGAGCTGATTGGCGATCTGTTTGGAAGACATTCCCCTGCCAATAAGTTGAAATATCTCAAATTCACGATCTGTAATCCTTTTAAGTGGAGATTCATGGAGCATATCTGGTTGTCTTTGGAATGAGTTGAGAATATGGCTCATAATAGTAGGACTTACATGTATATGACCATCCATGATGCGACGAATTGCCACGATAACAGACTCTGAAGCCTCTTGCTTCATTATATAACCTTTTGCTCCAGCCATTATACACCTTTCCGCATGAAGAGCTTCATCGTGCATTGACAAGACTAAACATGCCATAGGTTTATGATAATCAGCAATCTCTTTTACAATATCAAGACCATTGCTCTCTTTCAAAGATAGATCAACGATAACAATGTCTGGTCTCTTTTCACGGATAAGTTTTAAAGCCCCTATCACATCACAGGCTTCTCCACATACAGACATATCTGACTCATGCTCTATCATCTCTTTCATCCCCATCCTGAATATGGGGTGATCTTCGACAATAATAATGTTGATAATATTCTTTCTCATCTTGTCTCATTAATCATATCAATATCAATTACATCAATAACGGACAGAACCAGCCATCATTAAACCAATATCTGCAAGTTTCTCTTTGTCTGATGAGTCAAGAACCCCTGTAAATTCTCCCTGAAACATAACTGCAATTCTATCGCACAGCTCAAAAATTTCATCCAAATCCTCAGAAAATAGAAGCACGGCTCCACCTTCACGCCTTCTTTTAAGAAGCTGTTCACGTAAATATTCAGTTGCCCCTACATCTAAACCATAAGTTGGATGAGATGCGACAAGCAAAGATGGTTTTTCGCTTATTTCGCGCCCAAGTATCAGCTTTTGAATATTTCCTCCTGAGAGATTTTTGATCTGCACATCTATTGATGGGGTTGCAACCTTGTAGCTATCAATAAGAGAACGGGTGTGTTTTTTAATTCTTCCATACTCTAAAAAGATATTTTTTGAGAACTTCTCAAGATGGTGCTGTTTTAAAATAGCGTTATCATAGAGAAAAAGACCGGGGGCTATACCAAATTTAATTCTCTCTTCAGGAACATGAGATACGCCATGATCGTAAATCTTTCTTGGGGACATGTTTGTGATATTTTTATTGCCAGCAAAGACGGTTCCTGATTTAACAGGTCTAATTCCTGTAATTGCCTCTGCAAGCTCTTTTTGACCATTACCTGCAACACCTGCAATGCCAAATATCTCGTTTGCATAGATATCAAAAGAGATATCCTTAACCACAGCAATTCCCTTATCTCCAATTACATGCAAATTAGAAACTTTAAGAACTTTTTCGCCCTTTGACATAGGTTCACGGTTGACATTAAAAAGCACTTCCCGACCTATCATCATTCTTGCAAGAGATCGTTTATCCATATTTGCAGTATCAGCATGACCAGCAATTTTACCCTTTTGGATTACTGTTACTCTATCGCATATATCCATTATCTCATCTAACTTGTGGCTAATGAGAATAATTATATGCCCTTGTGCCTTCATATCTCTTAATATTCTGAAAAGCTCTTTTATCTCTTGAGGGGTAAGCACTGATGTTGGTTCATCTAAAATAAGAAGATCCGCTCCATTTAAAAGAGCTTTAATTATCTCAACTCTCTGCTGCTCCCCAGCAGAGAGTTGCCACACCTTTTTATAAGGTTCGATTGCAAAATTAAATCTCTCTGAAAATTCAACAACCTTATCGTGAATTCTTATCTTTGGAAAAAAAAATGGAGTTTTTTCATATCCTAAAGCTATATTTTCAATAACAGTATGGTTCTGTATAAGCATGAAATGTTGGTGCACCATGCCAATACCGTGATGAATAGAGTCTATAGGAGAGTCTATCTTCACACTTTTGTCGTTTATCCTGATCTCTCCGGAATCAGGCTGATAGAGTCCGTAAAGGATATTCATTAAAGTGGTTTTCCCAGCTCCATTCTCACCCAAGAGCCCAAGAATTTCGCCAGACTTTACGTGAAGATTTATATCTTTATTTGCAAAGTTACCTTGAAACGATTTGGAAATATTCACCATTTCAAGAGTTTGGATTTTTCTCATAGTTTTTATCTTTTAAATATCGTCAATAGTTCATAAAAAAAATAAAATCTTGATATCTCTTTTAAAATCAGAAACATTCATAATTTTTTATAAATCTTTTTGTATAGATAGTGCTTAAATAGAAAATCTTAAGCACTATCGTTTTTTTAATTATGGCTAACCATCAACTTTTATGCAATAGGTTGTGCATTATAAACTTTCTCAAAAGATCGAGAGGGATAATCAAAAGTGCAAGCCCGATTATCAAAAGCCACTCTTTGAATACAAGCCCGTGAGTTCTTAATATCACTCCGCCAAGGTATGTCATTATAACCTGTATTGCAAGAATAGAGGACATAACCTTTACAAATCCCATGTTTTGGGTAATGTGCTCAAACAGGTTCATGGTCTCTGTTCTTGCGTTCAATCCGTTCAATATGCTTATAAATACAAAAAAGGAGAAAAAACCAGTGTATAGGTACATGTCGTGGCTTCCATCAGGTCCAAATCGGAAAAAGTCAGCTATCCAATCTGATGTGAGAAAAAATATGCTCAGACTCGATACAAAAATACCACCCATCAAAATAGCACTCCACATGTCAGAGGATACAATTTTTTCATCACGCCGTTTAGGAAGTTCATTCATGTATCGTCTTAAAGCCGGCTCTCCTCCAAATGCAAGTGCTGCAAGTGTATCCATAACTAAATTAACCCAGAGCATCTGTGTGATTGTAAGAGGCTGAACAAGTCCAATTAGAGGACCAATAAACGAGATGAGAACAGCACTGACATTTATGGATAACTGGAAGATGATAAATTTTCGGATGCTTTTAAAAATTGTTCGTCCATAGAGTACCGCCTTTTCAATTGAGATAAAGTTATCGTCAAGAATAACAATATCGCCAGCCTCTTTTGCAACCTCTGTACCGCTTCCCATTGCAAAACCAACATCAGATTTCTTAAGTGCTGGAGCGTCATTAACCCCATCTCCTGTCATTCCAACAACAAGGTTAAGCTCTTGAGCAACTTTTACTAAACGGCTCTTGTCTGTAGGCAAAGCTCTTGCAATAACTCTAATTTTAGGAAGCACTTTTTTAAGCTCATCGTCTGATATTGTCTGAAGCTCTTCAGATGTCAAAATAACATCGTCATCACTTTGCATAAGACCAGACTCTTTTGCAATTGCAATAGCGGTCTCTCGTCTATCTCCAGTAATCATAACAACCTGAATACCAGCACCTTGAACCTCTTTAATTGCAGATATTGCCTCAGCTCTAACGTCATCACGTATGCCAACAATACCAACAAGAGTCATCTCGGAAAAGGGTTTATCCTCTTCAAGAGGTTCGTTAGATGTAGCAAGGGCAATCACTCTTATTGCCCTTGCTGCAAGCTCATTCATGGTTTTCTCAAGATTGGCGATATCAGATTTGGCAAGCTCTTTTATCTCGCCGTTGTAGCTATAGTAGGTGGTACATTTTTCGATAATTTTTTCAGGAGCACCTTTAATCAAAGTTAAGTCATCAGTATCAGAGTTTTTGATAACTGAGGGCTGTAAAGATGGCTCCCCTTTGGCTTTAATCTGAGTTGCAGAGTATTTTTTATCACTGCTAAAAGGTATGGTAAACACCTTTTCCATCTGATAATCAACGCGTTCCCCCATATTGATGAATCCAACCAATGCTCTTTCAGTTGCATTACCTCCGATAATCTTTGTTACACCACCTTCGTCAGAAAAGAGTGCATTGGTATTATGGGCAATTGAGATATGAAGAAGCTCTTTGAGTTCTGTCATAATTTCGTCAAATTTGTTAAATGGCTTATTCTCACCGCTGATAAAAGTTACAACTTCAAGCTGCCCTTTGGTGATTGTGCCTGTTTTATCAGAAAATAGGATATTTAAACTTCCTGAGGTCTCTATTCCAACAAGTTTTCTCACCAAGATATTGTCGTTGAGCATCTTCCTCATGTTAAGAGATAGAACCATTGCAATCATCATTGGTAGCCCTTCTGGCACGGCAACAACAATAATTATTACAGCAAGAATTACAGCATTGACAATATCGTTTGCAGGATTTTGCCAGATTGAGACATACTCAAGTATTTTCGCCATATTAAAATCATTTTCTAAGACAATCTTCTTGAATATAAATGCTACTGCAATCAAGGCTCCACCGATATACCCAAACAGACTTATAGAGTCTGCAAGATCGCCAAGTTTTACCTTTAACGGGCTTTCTCTATCTTCTGTCTGCATCTCAAGGGCAAGTTTACCATACTGAGAGGCATCACCAACTCTTTTAGCGACCATGACAGC
Organism: uncultured Desulfobacterales bacterium; assembly: GCA_964425195.1. Lineage (GTDB taxonomy): Bacteria > Desulfobacterota > Desulfobacteria > Desulfobacterales > Desulfobacteraceae > Desulfamplus. The sequence goes on along the minus strand of CAYRLG010000013.1, from coordinate 59,186 downwards.
TTCACCTGAGCAGACAACAGTTCCACGAAAGAGTTTGTGTGGATCAAGGAAATCGATCTCCTTATCAAAATCAGGATCGTAATCTGTAATCTGCTTGTTGCTTCTATAAAAAGAAGAGTCGTCAGAGGGTTTTAACTTCTTTGCCTCTGCTGACTCTCCATTTAGAGTTGCCTGATCCACTTTAATACTACCACTAAAGATAATACCATCCGCCGGAATTTTGTCGCCAGACTGGAGCAGTATAAAATCACCAACAACAATATCGTCAATATCTATTTCAGCAATACTTCCATCTCTGAACACTTTACACTTGATCTTTGATGCATCGTCCTGCAACTGCTGAAATGTTGCCTCGTTCTTATGTTCTGACCACGTACCAACAAGAGTTGCAAGAAGAACAGCAATCGCAATTCCGAAAGATTCATACCAATGTGCCTTGCCAATAAACACAAAAATAACATTAATGGCAAGTGCTACTAAAAGTATCTTGATAATGGGATCATCAAAGTTGCCCTTATACTTATCCCAAAAACTTTCAACCTCCTGTTTTGTCAATTGATTTGAACCATAACTCTTTCTGGCTTCAACAACAGCCGATGATGATAATCCTAAAATTTTTTTCTCCATTAAATTCCTCTGTGTAATTTAGTTGTTTTTATATGCTCTTTACATTATACGTTTTTTTGTTTAGACCATTTTAAGACTCTCTTCACCTGTTTTATCAACATCAACTTCAAAATGAATAGTATCTCCATCTTTAAAATCCCCTTTTAATAGAGCCATTGCAAGCGGATTTTCCATAAGCTGTTGGATAACTCTCTTTAAAGGTCTTGCACCAAACGCTGGATCATAGCCTTTGTCTGCAATAAACTCCATAGCGCTATCAGATAGTTTTACCTCAATCTTTCTTTGAGCAAGACGCTTATTTAAACCATTTATCTGAATCTGTGCAATTGCCTTTATATCCTCTTTAGAAAGGTTTTGAAAGGTTATGATTTCATCAATTCTGTTTAAAAATTCAGGCTTAAATGATGCTTTAAGGGCTTCGGACATGCTTTTATTAAAAAGTTTAATATCTGATATGTCGGACTTTTTGGCAAGTTTGTCAGCGTTGCTCATAAATATCCCAGAATCTTGTATAAACTGACTTCCAACATTTGATGTCATAATAATTATGGTGTTGGTGAAATCGACAGTTCTTCCATGCCCGTCAGTCATTCTGCCGTCATCAAGCACCTGAAGCAGAATATTGAAAACATCAGGGTGGGCTTTTTCAATCTCATCAAAAAGAAGAACAGCGTAAGGTCTGCGTCTTACTGCCTCTGTCAATGCTCCGCCCTCTTCATACCCAACATAACCAGGAGGAGCACCGATAAGGCGAGCTACTGAATGCTTCTCCATATACTCAGACATATCAATACGAACCATTGCCTGTTCAGTATCAAAGATAAACTCAGCAAGTGCTTTGGCAAGCTCAGTTTTTCCAACACCAGTCGGACCCATAAACATAAATGTTCCAATCGGTCTGTCTGCTGACTGCAACCCTGAACGTGCTCTTCTGACAGCATTTGCCACAGCATCAATTGCCTTTTTTTGACCAATAACCCGTTTTTGGATATGAGACTCCATCTGCACCAACTTTTCCTGCTCGCCTTTTAACATCCTTGATACTGGAATTCCTGTCCATGATGAGACAACATCTGCAATGTCAGAGTCTTCAACATCTTCTTTAAGCATTCTTTTATCTTGCTGAAGCGTATCAAGCTCTGATTTTTTTGCACTAACCTGACGCTGCAAATCTTCGATTGTTCCATACTTAATCTGGGCGACTTTTGCTAAATCGCCTTCACGCTCTGCAATCTTTGCCTCAGTCTGAGCCTGATCAATCTTTTCTCTGATTGTGGTGATCTCTTGAATAAGCCTCTTTTCACTCTCCCAATGCTGAAGCATCGGCTCAATTTCTGCCCTCATCTGATCAATCTTTTTCTCTAATTTGACAAGCCTCTCCATTGATGCAGGGTCTTTCTCTTTTGTTAGTGCCTGCCGCTCGATTTCAGCCTGAACCATTCGTCTTTGAACCTCATCAATCACAAGCGGCATGCTGTCAATCTCAATTCTTAAACGAGATGCTGCCTCATCAATAAGATCGATTGCTTTATCTGGAAGAAATCTGTCAGCAATATATCGATGCGATAGAGTTGCAGCAGCAACAATTGCAGAATCTTTGATTCTAACGCCATGATGAACCTCGTATTTCTCTTTAAGACCTCTTAAAATCGATATTGTCGCTTCAACTGAAGGCTCGGCGGCAAATACGGGCTGGAATCTACGCTCAAGGGCTGCATCTTTTTCAATATATTTGCGGTACTCATCTAAGGTTGTTGCACCTACGCATCTTAAAGTTCCGCGAGCTAAGGCAGGTTTTAGCATATTAGAGGCATCCATTGAGCCTTCTGCAGCACCAGCACCGACAACTGTGTGAAGCTCGTCAATAAAGAGCACAATTTCGCCTTGTGATGCTTCAACCTCTTTTAAAACCGCCTTTAAACGCTCTTCAAATTCTCCTCTATATTTTGCACCAGCAACCAATGCACCCATATCAAGAGCTATAACTTTCCTATTTTTAAGGCTTTCAGATACATCTCCAGCCACAATTCTCTGGGCAAGACCTTCAACAATAGCAGTTTTGCCAACTCCAGGTTCGCCGATTAGAACTGGATTGTTTTTACGTCTTCGAGATAATACCTGTACAATTCTTCTGACCTCTTCATCTCGTCCGATAACAGGGTCGAGTTTACCTGATCTTGCAAGTTCAGTAAGATTTCTGCCAAAACGCTCAAGTGCCTGATATTTCTCCTCTGGATTTTGATCTGTAATGGTCTGGTTGCCGCGGATATCTTTGAGAGCTGATAGAACCATATCTCTTGTAAGACCAGTTCCGCTAAGACCATCACCTCCTATTCCTTTAAATAGCTCCTGATGAGGTCCTGACACATTAATTAATGCAAGGAGTATATGTTCAAGGCTCACATACTGATCTTTCATATCTTCAGCTTCAACAAAAGCTCTATCAAGAATACGCTTTGTATCTTTTGAGAGATATATATCAGCAGAAGAGCCAGTAACTTGAACTAATTTATCTAAGGCACTATCAATCTTTTTGATTAACTGATCTGTAACTCGGCTCTCTGTTGTAACTCCACAAGCTCTTTTAATGATAGAAGGTATAAGCCCGTCTTTATCCTCCATCATTGCTTTTAATATATGGACAGGCTCAATTGCCTGATTATTTTTTCTCAAGGCAATTGACTGGGCTGCCTGAATGGTCTGCTGTGATTTTATTGTGAATTTATCGAATTGCATATTTATTCCTCCATGAGTTGAATATCTTTTAACATAAGTTGCATATTTGATTCTGTATGAGTTTTTTATATCCAGCTCAAAAGTAATACAACCTATGTTATTGTCAATTCGATATTTTTTGTTGAAATGTTTATGGTTATAGGTCAAATAAGGTTAAGTTCTTTAATAATTTTAGGGTATTATCGGTTATAATAGCTTCTGCTTTCTCCCCTTTTAGCCTTTTTTCAATCACTTCAACATATTTTTCCGATATATCAATAGTGATAAAATTTCTTCCTAATTTTTTTGCAACTGAGGCAGTTGTTCCAGTTCCTCCAAATGGGTCTAAAATAGTATCACCTTCAAGAGAGCTTGTTTTTATAATTCTCTCAAGAATATTTTCAGGCATCTGGCAAGGGTGTTCTCCTATCCTCTCTTTAAAGGTTCCGCATACGCGGGAAAACTGCCAAACATCATCAGGAATTTTTCCTTTTGGATTTGCTCTTTTATCATTATAGACAAGCTGCCTTGCTGATGGAATTCTTATCTCATCAGCATTAAAAGTAAAGTTCTCTTTATCCTTTGTAAAATATAAAATATGAGTATGAGAACGGTTAAATTTTTTCTTTTGATTTTGACCAAATGTATAATACCATACAATCCAATTTCTAAAATTATAACCCGTTTTCTTTAAAATTATGTTTATCTCAGCAGCAAATTCATCTCCAATAGCAACATATATTGACCCATTTTTTTTTAATATCCTAAATGTCTCTCTAATCCATTTGTCAGACCAATCATAATAGCTGTCATAACTTTTATTATCGCTATAATTGTCATACTTAATACCGATATTAAATGGCGGATCCGCAAAAACGAGATCAACTGATTCAGTTGGAAATGCTTCCATTATCTCTACACAATCCCCAAGATAAACCCTATTAATTTCTTTCATCTATTTTCCAATATCACTTATCAATATTAAAAAGCTCACAAGGCTTGAATTTAACAATCCGCCTCTTCCCTTTAAAATATCGCTAACTACAAGGATTTTGTTATTTTCAAAAAAGCTGATAATCTTTTTTTGTATATTTTCAGGCATCTCATCAATGAAAACTCTTCTTGTATCTCTTGGGCTTATTGCAGACGAGAATTTGTCAGCCTCTTTAGGTGTAATTTCACCAGTAAAGAGTTTAAGCCAGACGGCTATCTCATCATCAAACCACCACATCTCTTGGTAAGAATCTACATTACGTTTATCTATCTGGTTATAATCAGCATTAGAATATGCTTTTTTTAAGGAGAGATTCTCGATTTTAAGAATCTCTCCTATCTTTATTACTACTCTTATCTGAGCATCAGCCTTTTTAAATTTTACAAACTCATTGTAATCGCTTGCAGAAATATTGAACTTACCAAGAGTATCTCTTCTAATTCTTGTAGGAATCTGGATAGCTGTAACAGAATCTATTCTTTCAATATTGTATCCCATGATCTTTAGCCAATCTTTAGCCTCAGAGTCATTTGCCCAATTATTAAATTTTTCGCAAATTTTTAACTCATTTGCAAAACCGCCTTTTGCTGTGGTTGATCCTAATTCAGACCTATTCATTCATACAAATTCCTTTAAAGATTTATAGAATTTAGTGAAATTATTACAATTAGCTTTACGCAATAATCTGCCTTAAAACATAAGGCAGAATACCGCCGTTTCTGTAATAGGATAGATCAACATGGTTATCTAAGCGGGAGATTACATCAAACTCTGATACCTCTCCGCTATCCTTCATAGCTTTTACCTTTAAAGTGCAGCCCGGCTCCATATCTGCAATACCTTCAATGGTAAAGGTTTCGCTGCCTGTCAATCCTAAGGATTCATAGCTTTGGTTGCCCGCAAAGATTAATGGCAGAACTCCCATTCCAACAAGATTGCTTCTGTGGATTCTTTCAAAGGATTGTGCAATAACTGCCTTGACACCTAAAAGATTTGTCCCTTTTGCTGCCCAATCTCTTGAAGAGCCTGTTCCATACTCTTTTCCACCAAGTATAATAAGAGGAGTTGACTCTTTTGCATAAGCCATAGCAGCATCAAAAACTGACGTGATATTATTTTCAGGCATTTTAAGTGTAAAACTTCCCTGCTTGTCTGCAAGTCTGTTCTTTATACGAATATTTCCAAATGTTCCTCTCATCATAACTTCATGGTTGCCACGCCTTGAACCATAAGAGTTAAAATCTTCACGTTTTACCCCATTAGATTCCAAATATTTACCAGCAGGATAATCTTTTGGAATTGTACCGGCAGGTGAAATGTGGTCTGTGGTTATCGAATCTCCAAGCACAAGAAGAGGTCTTGCATTTTTAATATCTCCGGGCAAAGATGGTTCTGGTTTAAATCCCTCAAAAAACGGCGGTCTTCTAATATAGAGAGATTTATCCTCCCACTGAAATGTTTTGCTTTGAGCGACATCAAGGTTAAGCCACAGTTTATCGCCTTTAAATATAGTAGAATATTGATCAGTAAAATATTGCTGTTTAACATGCTCTGACACAAGAGTTGCAATTTCGCTATCAGATGGAAATATATCTTTTAAAAATACAGGTTTGACAGAGTCATTAGAGCAGCATGATGAAGAGCTTGCATTATCGAGCTTTCTTGAGTAGCCGATCGGCTCTTTATCAAAATCTATATCTATTCTGCCCGCTAAAGCATAAATAACCACAAGAATTGGAGACATAAGGTAGTTTGCTTTAGTGCTTTGATGAACTCTTGCCTCAAAATTTCTGTTGCCCGAAAGTACAGATGCAACCTTCAAATCATGTGCTTTAATTGCCTCTTCCACACCAGGGCAAAGAGGACCACTATTTCCGATACAGGTCATGCAGCCAAAACCTGCAGTATGAAATCCAAGTTTTTCAAGATATGTCATAAGACCAGCAGCTTTTAGATAATCAACAACCACTTTAGAGCCAGGTGACAGAGACGTTTTGACAAAACAAGGAACTTCAAGACCAAGCTCCACAGCTTTTTTTGCAGCAAGCCCAGCTCCAATCATAACGCTTGGATTTGATGTGTTGGTGCAAGATGTGATTGCAGCAATTACAACACTACCATTTGTTATAGATACTTCTTTTTTGGTTAGTAAATGTTTATCGTTAACAATAGAGTCATTAAGAGAACTATTTGTACTGAGATTAACAACTGGATTTACACCAGATTTAAACTCTTTTACAAAAGAGTCCTTAACCGCTGTAAGATAAATTCTGTCCTGCGGTCTATACGGACCTGCTACTGATGGTCTAATTTCAGAAAGATCAATCTCCACCACTCTTGTAAACTCAATACTCTCATCTCCTGTGCAAAATAAAGAACTCTCTTTGCAGTATGTCTCAACTATCTGAGTCAGATGCTCTCTTCCTGTCATGGCAAGATAGTTGATTGTATTCTCATCAACAGGAAAAAAGCCCATAGTTGCACCATATTCTGGCGACATGTTGGCAATTGTGGCTCTATCTGTCAAAGATAAAGCCTTCATGCCAGAACCTGTAAACTCCACAAATTTTTCAACAACTTTCTCTTTTCTTAAAATGTGGGTTATGTGAAGCACTATATCAGTTGCTGTTACGCTAAGAGAGGGCTTTCCGGTCAAACGAACACCAATAACATCCGGAAGAGTCATAAAATAGGGCTGCCCCAACATCACAGCCTCTGCTTCAATGCCTCCTACCCCCCAACCAAGAACTCCAAGTCCGTTGATCATAGTTGTGTGAGAGTCAGTACCAACAAGTGTATCAGGAAAGGCTATTTTTGCACTATCATCAGCCCTACTTGTAACAACTTCAGCAAGATACTCAAGATTGACCTGATGGCAGATACCAGACCCGGGAGGGACTACTCTGAAGTTATCAAAACTTTTTTGTGCCCACTTAAGCAGACTGTAACGCTCCATATTTCTTTTATACTCTAAATCGACATTAAGTGAGGCGGCATTTTCGGTTCCATGAAAATCAACTTGAACAGAATGGTCAACCACAAGGTCAACAGGTACAAGAGGATTTATCTTTTCAGGCTCCCCACCACTTTCCATAACAGCATCTCGCATAGACGCAAGGTCAACAACTGCTGGAACTCCAGTAAAATCTTGCATTAGAACACGTGCAGGGTGAAAGGGAATCATAACTGGTTCGTTAGGTGCATGTAACCCCCAGTTCAGGACATTTACCACATCCTGCTCTTTTACAATATCTCCATCTAAGTTTCGCAAAAGATTCTCAAGAAGTATCCTGATGGAAAAGGGTAGCCTCTGTATATCTGCAACACCTTTTTGTTCAAGTATTGAGATATTGCATATTGTATAGGATTCACCATTAATGTTGAGCGTTTTTCTACATTCTGGAAGGCTCATTATATTTTGCTCCTTTGCATTTAACTGTATAAAATAAAGAAATCCCCTTTCCTTAAACAAACTATTGATGGAGAAGGGGACTTCAGATATCAAGATGTGATATTTTTAGCTCTATGTAATCAACCTACTATTTCCATAGTGCTGAAAAAATAGGCAATTTCAAATGCTGCTGTCTCTGGTGCGTCAGAACCATGAACAACATTTTTTTCAATATCAGTTGCATACTCTCTTCTAATTGTGCCCTCATCAGCATTTTTGAAATTAGTTGCACCCATAAGTTTACGATTCTTTGCAATAACATCTTCACCCTCAAGTACCATAGCAACAATAGGACCAGAGGTCATAAAGTCTGTAAGGCTCTTAAAGAAAGGTTTCTCTTTATGCACAGCATAAAAGCCTTCTGCCTGTTTCTGGCTTAGATGAAGTTTTTTCATTGCAACAACTTTAATACCTGCTGTTTCAAAACGTTTGATAATCTCACCAATTATATTTTTGGCAACCCCGTCAGGTTTAATGAGAGATAGTGTTCTTTCCATTTACTAAAAATCCTTTGTTAATATGGCTCAATTAATATTTAATAGTTGTATAAAACTACAAGGTAACTGTTTAATACAAAAAAAATAAGATTGTGTTATCATCAAAACCGTTTCAAGTCAATATTTCCATCATTATGGTCAGATACAAACTATCAAAGATAATCAGGCTATTATACTGACATCACATGCTTGACAATGAAGTGCAGTGTGGTTAAGATAATTAACCATAAGCACGGGTGATTTTTAAATAAAAGTGCTGGATAAAATATAAATATTTTTAAGGAGAATTATTATGATTGACATGACAAATGCTGCAAAAACGCAGATTGAGGAATATTTCAGAGGAAAGGAGATTTCCCCTATAAGAATCTTCCTAAATTCAGGTGGGTGAGGCGGTCCATCCCTTGCTATGGCTCTGGATGAGCCTAAGAAAAACGACGATGTATATGATGTACAAGGTTTCAAATTTGTGGTTGACAAAGAGTTTATGAAACAGGCTAAATTGATTAAAATTGACTTTACAGGTATGGGGTTTAAATTAGATTCCAAAATTGATTTTGGAGAGTCTTCATGCTCAAGCTGTGGAACCAGTGGCAAATGTTGTTCTTGATCTTTTTTTGATAAGATGGTAGCCGGCTTAAAGGTATAAATAACTTACATTAGCCGGTTTCAAAAGGGTATTTCCTATGGAGGTGCCCTTTTTTATTTATACTGTTTTTAAGGTGGGTTATGTATAAAAAGAGATTCTTATTACGCCACCTATTTGTGGCAATGGCTCTATTACTATTTATAGGAGTTGTAGGGTGCAACGATGATGAAGCAGACGATAGCAAACAACAAACTACCCCTGTTCAAGAACTTCTTTTAGGTAGTTGGAGTCGATATAATAATAGAGTTTATACCCTTCTCATTATAAGGGCTATGGGAAACTGGTCGTCCGACTTTAGAGTTGAAGGAGCTACCTCAAAAATAGTTGAACGTAAAGGAGAGGCAACAGGAACATGGAAACTTGAAGATAACCATCTGATTATGACAGTATTAACCTCTCAAATGGAAGATGTTTGGCCACTTGGAGAGTTCCCTCTTGAGATAATCGAAATAGATAAGCGATCCGTAACTTTAAAATATCCCAACTCAAGACTTATAACATGGAAAAAGGCTCGTGTTGAAAAAGAGAAAAAATCAGACGATCCAAATAGTAAGACCATTAACCCTGTAATTCCTATGAAGCCTATAGTTGTAAACCTAAACAAAATTAGCTCTAATGATAAGGATAGATATTTATGCCTTGCATTAGATCTCCATCTTGAAGAGATGGAGATAACTACTCCTATCCCAAAACTTCACCCTCGCGCATGGGATGCAACAATTCTATATCTTAGCTCTCTGATGTATAATGATGTAAAGACATTTGATGAGATGAAAATTGTGACAGAGAGACTTACAAAAATATTAAACCCATATCTTGATGGCTTACTCGTAGAAGTTGCATCTACACATGTAATGGTATCGTCAAGCATGGATAAAGTAGATGAGTTTCTTATAGAACACTTACCGCCACCAACGCTTGAAACTCCAGAAGAGGCTAAATCTGAAGAGGAGAAAAAAGCAGCAGAAAAAGAGACAGAAAAAGATAAATAAGAAGTACCATCAATAGAGTAAAAAGGAAAAGTTACAATGGGAAAAACAATTGCTCAAAAGATATTTGATGCTCATCATGTAGATTGCCCTTCAGGAGATATACATGTAATAAGTTTAGATGCTGTATTCTGCCATGAAATTACAACTCCTATTGCCATTACAGATTTGATGGAACGAGGAAAAGACAGAGTATTTGATCCATCTAAAATTAAAGCTGTAATTGATCACGTAACTCCGGCAAAAGATTCTAAAACAGCTATGCAAGGTAAAATTCTCAGAGATTGGGCACGTAGGCACAAAATAAAGGATTTTTTCGATATTGGAAGAAATGGGGTTTGTCATGCAATTTTTCCAGAAAAGGGTTTTGTCCGTCCAGGATTTACGATTATCATGGGAGACTCCCACACATGCACACACGGTGCGTTTGGAGCATTTGCAGCAGGAGTTGGAACAACTGATCTTGAGGTTGGAATCTTAAAAGGAGTTTGTGCCTTTAAAAAACCTGAATCAATTAAAGTTGATATCTCAAATAGTGTTGATAGCTCTGGCTCTCTTCCTAAAGGCGTTTATGCAAAAGATGTTATTCTCTCATTAATTGGGCAAATTGGAGTAAATGGAGCTACTAACAAAGTTATTGAATTTTGCGGAAATGTTGTTGAAAAAATGACAATGGACGAACGTATGACTCTTTGCAATATGGCGGTTGAGGCTGGTGCAACAAGCGGAATATGTTCTCCTGACATGGTGACAGTAGAGTATCTTTGGCAATTTATAAAAGATGACTATCTTTCTGACTCTCAATGTGGTTCTAACAATAACAATTTATCTAAAGATGAGAATTTTGCTAAAAAAATAGCTTTAGATGATTTCAGCAAATTTAAATCTGACATTGATGCAACTTACAGCAACAAAGTATTTATGGATGTCTCCAAATTACAACCTCTTATGACATTTGGCTATAAACCAGATCAAGTAAAACCAGTTGCCCAGATGGAGGGAACACGCATTGATCAAGTTTATATAGGTTCTTGTACTAATGGTAGATTAGAAGACCTTGAGATTGCAGCATCAATTTTAAAAGGCAAAAAAATTGCAGATTCAGTAAGAGCTATTGTCTCTCCAGCAACACCTGCTATCTACTCCAAAGCATTGGATAAAGGGATTATAAAGATATTCATGGACGCAGGTTTTTGTGTTACTAATCCAACATGTGGTGCGTGTCTTGGAATGAGCAACGGTATTCTTGCGGATGGAGAGGTCTGTGCAGCAACCACTAACAGAAATTTTAATGGTCGAATGGGCAAAGGCGGGATGGTTCACCTTATGAGTCCTGCTACAGCTGCGGCATCTGCAATAAAGGGTTATATCACCAACTCTGAGCTTTACTCATTGAAAGAGTAGAAAAATAGCGGCTTACATACAACCTCTTAATTATATATTTAAGTGCCAAGGCTTTTAAAAAGGTAGAGATGAGATGAAAAATTTTAACGGCAAAGTTCTTTTTCTTGACAGGTCTGATATTAACACTGATGAGATCATTCCTGCAAAGTATCTTACAGAGATAACAAAGATCGCATTAAAACCCTATCTGCTTGAAGATATTGTTCTTGAAGGATTTAATCCAACTAAAGACATTAAAGACAAATCTGTAGTAGTTACGCGAGAAAATTTTGGGTGTGGTTCATCAAGAGAGCACGCACCTTGGGCATTTGAAGCCAATGGTATAAACATGGTTATTGCCTCAGGCTTTGCAAGGATCTTTAGACAAAATATGTTTAACTGCGGAATGATGGCGGTAGAGCTTGAGAATAACGTAATTGACAGAATCTTTACCCTTTTTGCAGGTAAAGAGACATCAGTTGAGACAGATATAGAAAAAATGACATTTACATTTACATCTGCTGATTCAATACAAAATGGAGATAAATCGGGTAGTAGTTCAACTCTTTTAAAAGAGGTTATACCTTTTAAAATCAGTGAATTTGATCTATCTCTTGTAAAAGCAGGTGGTTGGGTAGATTTTGCGGATCAAAAATACTAAAGTTATATAAATATTAAAAAAATGGTTAAGGTTATATGAAGATTATTGAACCCTACTTTGAAATACTTAAGATGGCAGAACCTGATGAGATTTATCGCCACTTAGAGCTTGCAGCTCGAAATTGCTATAAATCAGAGGAGCATATAGCAGAAGGGAAAACGGAAGAGTTTTTACAGCGTATTCTAAAATCAGGACATGAGAGTGTTATTGAGCATATTTCCATAACTGTCAGAATAGTATGTGACAGAGGCGTGTTAGCAGAGTTGACCCGTCATAGACTTGCAAGTTTTTCAGTAGAATCAACTCGTTATGCCAACTACTCAAAAGATAAATTCGGTAGTGAAATTGCAGTCATAAAACCATTTTTTTGGCAGGAGAACTCTTTACAGTATCAGGAGTGGGAAGAGGCTATGAAGGCATCTGAAAAGGCTTATATGAACCTTATTCAAAGCGGAGCAAAGGCTCAGGAGGCAAGGAGCGTGCTGCCAAACAGCTTAAAGACAGATATTATTATAACTGCAAATATCCGCGAATGGCTGCACATCTTTAATTTACGCTGCTCAAAGGCTTCTCACCCACAGATGCGTCAGATTATGCTTCCTCTGCTTGATGAGTTCAACAAAAGATTGCCAATACTATTTGGAGGGGTTTATGATAAATACAAAGAGTCAATCAGAGGATTTTGTGATCAGCAACATACCTGATTTAATTGAGATATAGGCAACTGTTTCACTAAAAACATTACTGACTCCCCTTGATGAGCCAAAAGCTATAGTTGCATCATTAAGGGGATATTCAAGTCCTCTTAAAGTTACACCTCTAACCTCTTCTGTAACTGGAACAATTGAAAGTAACTCTCCTATTTTCCCATTAACAGATATTGAACCAACCGATCCATTATCGAAATAACCACAAGATTGATTATCAGAGTGTTCTTTTAGTTCTATTTTAGAGGGACTTTCCTTAGATTTGATTCTTAGTAAGTCATCTGAAATAATTTGGGTATCGTGCGATAGCAAAAATATCTCGTTGTTACTATCGACAATTTTACACTTAATCCCTCTTTGCGTAATGGTTCGTAACAGAAAAATATTACTCAAAGTGTGATCCATTCTTGTACCCGTAACCCCTGTCAAGGTTATATATGTAGCACCATGCTCTATTGCCCATATAACAGCTAACTCAGTGTCGCTATAATCTTTTTTTTCGGGATATTTTATCAAAGTTACTTTACACTTAGTTTGATCACTATCGTTTCCATTTAGAGTTCTTATATGGTTCGTGGTTAAGTACTCTATTTGATTATCTTCTACAGAGTCCATATCTCCTATTAGAATATCAGGAACAATATTAATTTGTTGCAGATGCCTTGCCCCACCGTCAGCACACACAACAATATCAGCCTTTTTAACCAATTCTGAAAGGCGATCTTCATCAATTGCCATACCATTTGCTATTATAAGATATTTCATCTGAGAGCCTATACAAAACTGATAGAGCAAAGTCAACTTAAGAAGGATAAACAACTTGAATATGGTGCATTTTATGTTATATATGCTTAGATAATTTAATGTAAATTTAGATATTATATAAAATAAGATACAATTTAATTAAAATATATAAAAACAATATGTTAGGAGGCTTTTGATGCCGGGTTTTGAAATATTTGGAGATGAAGAGAGAAAAGAGGTAATGGATGTGCTTAAAAGTGGGGTGCTTTTCAGATACGGTTTTGATAATGCCCGTAATGGACACTGGAAAGCTAAAACATTTGAACAGAAGTTGTGCAAGCATACCGGTGCTTCCTACGCACATCTTTGTTCCAGCGGAACTGCTGCACTTTCGATTGCTCTTGCCTCATGCGGGATAGGTACTGGAGATGAGGTGATACTACCTCCTTTTACATTTGTAGCCACATTTGAAGCTGTGCTCCAGGCAGGAGCAATTCCTGTATTTTCTGAGATTGATGAGACACTCTGTCTTGACCCTTCAAAACTAAAAGATGTACTTACTCACAAAACCAAAGCTGTTATACCTGTCCACATGTGCGGTGCAATGGCACGTATTGATGAGATTAAGGCTTTTTGCGATAATAATAATCTTGTTCTTATTGAAGATGCCTGTCAATCAATGGGAGCTACATTTAAGGGAAAATCTCTTGGCAGATTTGGAGATATAGGCTGTTTTTCGTTTGATCCAGTAAAAACAGTTACCTGTGGTGAAGGCGGTGGAATTATTACAGATTCTTCTTATCTATACGAGAAGGCAGCTCAGTATGCAGATCATGGGCACGACCATCTTGGAGGTTCTGATCGCGGTGCTGACGACCACCCTATCATAGGGACAAATTACAGGATCAGTGAACTTAATGCTGCTGTTGGTGTTGCACAGCTAAATAAACTCAATCATATTCTTGAAATTCAAAGAGAGAATAAAAGAGTAATCAAAGAGGCACTATCTGAGCTGAACAGCAGATTATCGAGATATTCAGACTCCTCAGATAAGCAAATTGAATTTAGAACTATTCCTGATCCTGAAGGAGATTCTGCAACATTTCTATCGTTCTTTCTGCCAAATGAAAACTACGCCTTAAAAATTAGAAAAAAACTTGCAGATAACGGTGTTGATGGCTGTTTTTACTGGTATGATAATAACTGGCATTATATGCGTCACTGGAATCACTTAAAAGAGATGAAAACAGCAGCTAAACTTCCAATTCAAGTTTTAAATTCAAATAATTATGATTATAGTTCCGTCTCTCTTCCACAATCTGATGCAATAATGAAACGTACTATCTCCATGCAGATCAAACTTTCTTGGACAGCTCAAGAGATAGAAGATAGAATTAAAAAAATCAGAAACTCTTTTAGTTAATACAGATATTTTTATACAACATTTTTTATTTAATTTAAGGAAATAGAACAAATTATGTTTAAAAATTTTAAGATGATATCCAATGTAGTTTTTGGACGAGGCTCTTTTTCACAATTAGATGATATTTTAAAAAAGAGGCGTATCCATAGCAAATCATGGGTTGTTTTTGTTGTGGATGATGTCTTTCAAGGGGCACTTCTTGAAAGACGCATACCATTTCATGCAAAAGATATGCTTCTTTGGGTTAATGTGAAAGATGAACCTAAAACTTCCTATGTTGATTCATTGACCCTTAAGGTTCACAATTTTGCAAGAAGTCTGCCGGCAGCTATTGTTGGAATTGGTGGAGGCAGCACTATGGATCTTGCCAAAGCAATTTCTCTTATGCTTACAAATCCGGGCTTTTCCCGAGACTATCAAGGATGGGATTTGATTAAGAATCCCGCTGTTTATCATGTAGCAGTTCCCACGCTTTCAGGAACTGGTGCAGAAGTTTCAAGAACAACTGTACTCACTGGACCAGAAAAGAAACTTGGTATCAACTCTGATTACACTGTTTTTGATCAGGTACTTCTTGATCCTGAACTTATCCGTGATACTCCTAATCCTCAGAGATTTTATACAGGTATGGACTGCTATATACACTGTATCGAATCACTTCAGGGTACATATATAAACGAATTCAGTAGAGCTTATGGAGAAAAAGCTCTCTCTCTTTGCCGCGAGGTTTTTCTTAATAGTAACAACTCCACAGAACAGAGCCGTGCGAAATTAGATGACAAACTTATGATGGCATCTTTTTTTGGCGGAATGAGTATTGCTTACTCCCAAGTTGGTGCATGTCATGCACTCTCCTATGGACTCTCTTATGTACTTGGAACACACCACGGTATTGGATGCTGTATTGCCTTTGATGCACTTGAAGAGATATATCCTGATGGGGTAAAAGAGTTTAGAGAGATGATGAAAATACACAATATTGAACTTCCCCGCAATGTCACTAAAGGAGTTGGGAAAGAGAATATGGATAAGATGATATCTGTATCTATGGCTCTTGATCCTTTATGGGAAAATTGTCTTGGAGAGGATTGGAAAAAGATAATGACCAAAGCAAAGATGAAATCGCTTTTCAAAAAGATGTAAAAACAGTTAGGTGGTGTGATTAAAACACCACCTACTGTTTTTACAAAATCAATCTTTACCTACCATTCATAAGCACCAATCACTATCTATCCGTATAGAATTTTATATGGGCATAAGATGCTCTACATATATTGAGAATCTAATAGCATTAGCTTATAATTAACTGTTATCAGCAATAAATTAAATATCTATATTAACTACTCCTCCCTTTCGTGTATAGCATTCTATATGCTTACAGCTTACATTATCAAATAATACCCTCTCATACCTAACATATCATTTATCTTATATATTTAAATGGTTACAGTTTTTTTTCCTCTCACGCTGCCTTTGGCAAAGCTCTTGCTATAGCTTAAGTCAATATTCAGTTTCCCCATTTAAATTAAAGATAATATCTAAAGTTTGCAGATAGATACAAAAAACAGAGCATCTAATAAATAAACGGGTCAGGAGGAAGATATGGAAATCCGGAAGGTTATGGTTATTGGTTCAGGACTTATGGGAAGTGGTATTGCACAAGTTTGTGCTCAGTCAGGAATTGAGGTGGTTCTTAACGATATTTCAAAAGAGGCTTTAGAAAAAGCGTATAAAAATATCGCATGGTCAGTAGGCAAATTTGCCGAAAAGGGAAAGGTATCAGAAGATAAAGATACCATTATGAAAAGGATCACTATAAGCGATAATTATGATAACGGTGCTAATGCTGATCTGGTAATTGAAGCTATATTTGAGAACATTGAATTAAAGCAGCAGATATTTAAGAAACTTGATGCTTTATGTGACAAAAAAACAATTCTTGCCAGTAACACCTCTGCCATACCTATTACAGAGCTTGCAGCAGTTACCAACAGACCTGAAAACGTTGTTGGTATCCACTTTTTTAGCCCTGTACCAATGATGCAGGCTGCCGAAGTTATCAAGGCTATACAGACATCTGAGCAAACAGCAGCTACAGCCAAAGAGTTTGTAGTCAAAATTGGTAAAGAGCCAATCATGGTAGCAAAAGATATTGCTGGCTTTGTAATCAACAGAATCAATTTTCCATCAACTATCGAAGCGATGAACCTTGTAGAGCGTGGTATAGCAACTATTGAAGATATTGATAAAGGGCTTAGATTGGCTTCAGGAAGAAAAATGGGGATATTTGAAACTGGCGATATGGTGGGGCTTGATGTCACTTATGGAGCAATGATGTCCATGTACAATGAGACTGGGGAAGCGAGATTTTATCCACCGTTGCTACTTAGAAGAAAGGTAAAAGCTGGACATTTAGGACGAAAAACAGGCAAGGGCTGGTATGAATATAACTCAGATGGCACAAAAAAGGAGTAAAAGGGGCTATGGGACATTTCAAGATAAATCCCAAGGATATCTTTTTTATCTTAAAAGAGCAGCTTGACTATGGAAAACTTTGCAAGCTGGATCGTTATAAAGATATTGACGAAAAGACCCTTGATCTCATGGTTACAGAAGCTATTAATTTTGCAAAAGGTGTACTTGATCCACTTAATGAGATTGGTGAGTCATGGGGAGCAAAGTTTGATAAAGGAAAAGTTAGCTGCCCTCCAGAGTTTAAAGAGGCGTTCAAACAGTATGGAGAAGATGGATGGACTGCTGCAGCAAGAGATACTGAATATGGAGGTCAAGGTTTTCCAAACATGATGCGTATTGTAGTTAACGATTTCATGTATGGAGCATGTCAGGCTTTTAATATGGCACCAAGTCTTACACATGGTGCTGCCCATTTAATAGAGAGCTTTGGAACACAAGAGCTTAAAGATAAATATGTGCGTAAGATGTTCAATGGAACATGGGCTGGTACAATGTGTCTGACAGAGGCGGATGCTGGCTCTAATCTTGCTGCTTTAACCACAACTGCTTTCAGAGAAGGGGAGCACTTTAAAATCAGTGGAACAAAAGTTTTTATCTCTTGGGGGGAGCACGATTTAACAGATAACATTGTCCACCTTGTACTTGCAAGAATAGATGGAGCACCAGAAGGTGTTGGTGGAATATCACTATTTGTAGTTCCAAAGTTTAGAGTCAATAATGATGGAACTATCGGTCAGTTCAATGATGTTGTGTGTAGCAATATTGAAAATAAGCTCGGACTTCACGCATCTCCTACAGCAGTGTTAAACTTTGGCGGCTCAGGAAACTGTATTGGCTATCTGTGCGGAGAGGAGAATAAAGGTCTTGCCCAGATGTTTCAGATGATGAATGCAGCCAGAATAAATACTGGCGTTAGTGGCATGGCACTTGCCAGTACTGCTTATCGCAATGCACTTGAATATACAAAGCAAAGAGTTCAGGGCAGAGATGTTGCTGATAGGAAAAAAGGTAGCGTTCCTATAATTGATCACCCTGATGTACGCAGAAATCTTTTGTGGATGAAGGCTGTTGTAGATGGAATGAGGTCTATCATATATATGGGTGCTTTAAGAGAAGACCTTGCACATGAAATGAAAGATGGTCCTGAAAAGCAGCACAATATAGATATGGTAGATTTTCTTACCCCCATAATAAAAGCATACTGTTCAGATATGGGATTTAGAGTATGTGAAACTGCAATGCAGTGTTTTGGTGGTTATGGATTCTGCGAAGATTTTCCAATTGAGCAGTACCTACGTGACGCAAAAATTATGTCTCTTTACGAAGGTACTAATGGCATTCAATCTATAGACCTGTTGGGTCGTAAAATGACCTTAAGAGATGGTGCTCCATTTAAGGCATTTAAAAAAGAGGTAGAGCAGTTTGTGGAGACACACAGAGAGCATCCAGAGTTGGGAGATCGAGTAAGAGCACTTGGTGGAGTTGGAAAACGTATGTGGGAAGCTGCTGAATATTTGGTGGAGAAGAAAAAAAGCGATCCTCTACAATGGGCATCATACACCTTCCCTGCCCTTACAGCTTTTGCAGATATTTTAATGGCTTGGGTTCTGCTGGATATGGCAATAGTAGCTTACCCCAATTCGGAAAAGAGCGGCAAAAAGTACGATTTTTATAAAGGAAAAGTACTTCAGGCAACCTATTTTGTTGATATCACCCTACCGCATACTCTTGCAACCATCGAGACCTGTCATCGTCCGGGAAGAGAGATAGTAGCTATTCAGGAAAACGCATTTTAAAGGATTTAAAGATATGAGAGATGTAGTTGTTGTTAGTGCAGTCAGAACACCAGTAGGCAAATATATGGGAATGCTCAAAAGCGTTGAAGCCTATGATCTTGCAGCTTTGGTGCTGAATGCAGCAGTTAAAAAAATTGGCATTGATCCTGAGCAGATAGACGAAGTTATTATGGGACAATCCTATCAAAATGGTGAGTATGTAAACATTGCAAGAATGGCTCTTTTAAAAGCTGGCTGGCCCGAAAAAATACCCGGAGTAACATTGGATAGACGCTGCTGTACTGGTTTAGATGTTGTCCGTATTGCCGCATCTTTGATTCGCTCTGAAGAGGCAGAGATTGTTGTAGCTGGTGGTGTTGAAAGTATGAGTAATGCTGAATTTTATCTTCCAGGTAGTGTCAAATGGGGAATTGGGGGGAAAAAGGGTATGCCAAAAGGTCATGGAGACTTGGCAATGTGGGGAGTCCCCTTTTATGACCGTATCCAGAGAGCAAGAGTTATGTCTCAGCCTGAAGAGAGATATGGTATTTTACCATCAATGATGGCATGGGCTGAAACTGGAGCAAAAGAGGAGGGGGTAACTCGACTTGAATGTGACGAATGGGCAGTAGAAAGTCATAAAAAAGCATGTTCTGCAATGGAAGCAGGCAAATTTGATGATGAGATGGTACCTGTAACTGTTCCAAATCCTAAAGGAAAGGGCGATCCAATAGTTGTTGATAAAGATGAGAATCCAAGATCAGATACTACCCTTGACCAGCTTCAAAAACTTAAACCAGTTATGGGAGGAGTTTGCACTGCTGGTAACTCTTCGACAGAGAATGACGGGGCTGCAGCAGTTATTGTAATGTCTGCTAAAAAGGCAGAAGAGCTTAAAATAGAACCTTTTGCAACACTTAAAAGCTGTGCTGTTGCAGGAGAAGACCCTAAACGAGCCTATAAAACAGTACCAGCAGCAGTTACTAAAGCGTTAGCAAGCACAGATATAAAACTTGCACAGATGAATCTTATTGAGATTCAAGAGGCTTTTGCAGCTCAGGTTCTTGCGGATCTAAAAGAGATGAATATTGGAAAAGAGTTCTATGACAAAATCAATGTAAATGGGTCTGGAATATCTCTTGGACATCCAATTGCATGTACTGGCACAAGAGTACTTGTCACACTTTTGCATGAAATGAGACGCCGTAATGCTCGTTATGCCCTTGAAACAATATGTGGTGGCGGTGGACTTGGTATAGCGGCTATTTTGGAGAGAAACATATAAACTCTTCTATCTTCTGGTTAAAGCTAAAAATAACAATAAACATAAGAAAAGCATAAAAGGCAGCTCTTAGCTTTTTATGCATTCATAGAAAAGAGTAAGGATAAATAAGTTATGGATTTTGGATTGAATAATGAGCTAAAGATGCTTCAAAAATCGGTACGTGAATTTGCAAACAAAAAAATTGCACCTTTTGCCGATGAGTGGGATGCAAAACACTATCTTCCTATTGAAGAAGTTATAAAACCAATGGGAGAACTTGGATATTTTGGTGCCGTAATTCCTGAAGAGTATGGCGGAGAGAATATGGGCTGGATGGCTGCTGTTATTATTACAGAAGAGATTGCTAAAGCTTCAAGTTCGCTAAGGGTTCAATATAATCTTTTAGGAATTGGTTGTGCATATCCTATCTATCTTTATGGTACTGAAGAGGTTAAACAAAAATATGTTCCAAAACTTTGCAGGGCTGAATATTTAGGAGGCTTTGCAATTACAGAGCCAGATGCGGGTTCTGATGTAATGTCAATAAAAACTGTTGCAGAAGATTGTGGAGATCACTGGCTACTTAACGGCTCCAAAACATGGATATCAAATGCCAATCAGGCTGACGTAATAGTTTGTTATTGTTACACAGACCCTTCAGCTGGTAGCAAGGGGCTCTCTGCATTAGTTATTGAGCCAAAGAATTTCAACGGCATTACCACAACTGATCTTGACAAGATGGGTTCACACTCATCCCCTACTGGAGAGATTTTTTTTAATAACACAAAGGTACCAAAAGAGAATATTCTTGGAAAACCCGGAGATGGTGCAAAAATTGTTTTCAGCTCTCTTAACAACACCCGAATCTCTGCTGCTGCCGGAGCTGTAGGATGTGCTCAAGCATGCCTTGACCTTGCTGTAAAGTACTGCAACCAGAGAAAACAGTTTGGACAACAAATTGGTAAATTTCAGATGAACCAAGATATGATTGCACAGATGTCCACTGAAATTGAGGCTGCCAGACTTCTTGTTTACAAAGGTGCGTGGCAAAAAGATCAGGGTAATCTCAATAACGGACTTGAAGTTGCTAAGGCAAAATACATGGCAGGTGAAGTTGCCATGAAGTGTGCCAACTATGCTTTGCGTATCATGGGTGCTTATGGCTATTCAACTGAATATCCTATTGCCCGTTTTTACAATGATATTCCAACATATATTATTGTCGAAGGATCGGCAAATGTCTGCAAACAGATAATTGCCATGGATGAGTTAGGATATCGTAAAGCCAGCAGATAGAGGTAAAGTTTATCAATTGGGCAAAACACTATTAAAAACACTATCTTCCTACAGGAGAAAAAAGGTGGAGTCATATAAAAATCTTATTTACGAAATTAAGGGTAATGTAGCAATAATAACTATTAATCATCCTCCAGCAAATACATGGAATCTTGCTACTATGGAGGATTTTGATAATGCAATTGATAAGGTCTCTGCTGACCATAATGTTCGTGTTGTAATTATAACCGGACAGGGTGAAAAATGTTTTTCAGCAGGTTTTGATGTAAGTGACGCAGCTAATGCCTCAATTACAAGCCCTAAAGGTCGGGAAGTGTGGAGAAAAGTTGATCGTCTCTCAAAACCCACAATCTCAGCTATTAATGGACATGCACTTGGCGGAGGATTAGAACTTGCAATCTCATGCCATTTTAGAATCATGGTTGATAGACCAGATGTATTGGTAGGGCTGACAGAGCTAAATCTTGGAATAATTCCTGGGTGGGGTGGAACTCAGCGTTTGAGCCGCCTTGTTGGAAGAGCCAAAGCGTTGGATATGATTCTTTTCAGTAAAAGGCTTAATGCAAAAGAGGCTTTAGATATAGGACTGGTTGATAAAATATCTGAAAATGGTTCTCTTATGAATGATGCTCTTGAATTTGCAACTAAACTTGCACAACGCCCTCCTATAGCAGTTCGTTGTGTACTTGATGCTTTCTCTACTGGACTCTATGAGGGTTTGGATAAAGGTTTAGAGCTTGAGGCAATAGGAAGTGCAACAGTGCGAGATTCTGAAGATAAAAATGAAGGGTTTAAAGCATTTCTTGAAAAACGGCAACCTTGTTTTAAAGGTAGATAATTTATAGATGGAGGTGAGCATATATGGTCTATTATCCTAAGTTAAATGATCTGTTCAACCTTAGAGGCAAAGTGGCGTTGGTGACCGGAGGTGGAAGAGGTATTGGAGAATTTATATCTACTGGTCTTGCAGAGGCTGGAGCTGACATAATTATCACTTCAAGAAAGGCAAAAAACCTTGTTAATACAGCAAGAAGACTTGAGACAGCTTATGGTGTCAATGTAATGCCTGTTCAGTGTGATGTGAGTAAAGAGGAAGATATTGATACTCTACTCAAAGAGGTGAAAGGAAAATTTTCAAGTATAGATATTTTAGTAAACAACGCAGGTGTAAGCTGGGGAGCACCAACTCTTGATTATCCTATCGAAAAATGGGACTATGTTTTTAATGTCAATATTAGAGGTGTATGGATTTTGACTCAAAAGGTAGCAAATATTATGAAAGAGCAAGGTGGGGGCAATATTATAAATATCACATCCTCTACAGCTTTTAGAGGAACTGACGAGTCAAGACATCCTGCTGTGGCATATAACTCAAGTAAAGCTGCTCTTAATCTTCTGACAATGAATTTGGCTGTTAAACTTGCACCTTTTAACATCAGAGTTAATGGAATTGCACCCGGAGCTTTTAAGACTGATATGATGTCTCACCTTGAAAAACCTGAGTTTGAAGATGTTCAAAAGGAGGTTATAAGCCGTATTCCGCTAAATAGGTTTGGAACTATAGATGATATGAGAGGAGTTGCAGTATTTCTTGCATCAGATGCCTCTGCCTATATGACAGGACATATTCTTATTAACGATGGTGGAACATTGGCAAAATAGCAGCTACTGTTTAATAAATACTGGACTTATAACAGATAAGAGTTGTAGAAATAGGGGGGCAGAACAGGTTGTTTCTGCCCCCTGTTATTTTGTATAAATTTTTTTTCCTTGGTAAATCGTGTACTCTGATTTACCTGATTTAAGTGATGTTACGCAGTGGATACGGAAAATCAATGATTCTGGCATTTTGATAAATATCTAAAAATTTTATTTATCAAGGGTGATACGTAACATCACTGATTAAAAGAGCATTAGAGGTAAAAATCACAACAAGAATATTATAATAAAAAAAGGATGGTACTATATGTCAAAAGTAATGCCACTTGAAGAGATAAAAAAGCATATTGGTAAAGAGATATTTATATCAGATTGGAAAGAGGTAACTCAAAAGCAGATTAATCAGTTTGCAGATGCAACTGGAGATCATCAATGGATTCATGTAGATATTGAAAAAGCAGCTTTAGGTCCATTTGGAAAGACCATTGCACACGGATTTCTTACCCTCTCTTATATAGTCTGTTTCAGCTATGAAGGCTCTTTTGTACCTGAAGGGGCAAAGATGAGCACAAACTACGGACTTAACAAGGTGAGATTTATCAATCCTGTAACAGTAGGTTCAAAGATAAGAGACAGAATCACCTTATTAAATATTGACGATCAAAAGCCTGGAAGGGTGCTTGTGACAACAACCCATACAATTGAGATTGAAGGAGAAGAGAAACCAGCCTGTGTTGCTGAATTTCTTGCTATGGTATTTGTTTGATACAATAATATATTTTAATTTGTGATAAACTAATGAGCGGATAAACCATATTTTTTCATTTTACGCCACAAGGTTGTTCGCTCTATCCCTAAAGCTGATGCAGTGTTGCCTCTGTGCCAATTATGAATCCTGAGAGTCTGAATGAGCCTCTCTCTTTCAAAAAAATCCTCATCTTGTCCAAACATATCTGATAAAAATTTTTGCTGATTACTATTTGGATAGTCTGAAGATGCAGGAGAGTAGGTAGATTGTTGTACCTTTGTATGATCTGTAGAAGAGTTAAGATACTCTGGAAGATCATCTGGTTCAATTATTCCGGAGTTAGATAGTATAAATGCGTGTTCTAAAATATTTTCCAGCTCTCTAACATTGCCTGGATAGTTGTGATTGAGCAAAATATCCATCGCCTTTTGGGAAATCTTTGGCGGCTGTTCAGCTTTGTTAATACAGAGACGATTCATAATTATATGGTTTATAAGAAGTGGAATATCTGCACGGCGATTTTTTAGAAGTGGTAACTCTATTCTAATTACATTAAGACGATAGAAAAGATCATGGCGAAAAGTACCTTTTGCAGCAAGTTTTATCAAATCACGATTAGTTGCTGAAATAATCCGCACATCAACCTTTAAAGTGTGATGGCTACCTAAGGGATAGAACTCTTTTGATTCAATAACTCTCAGTAGTTTTGCCTGAAGAGCTACAGGAAGATCGCCAATCTCATCTAAAAAAATAGTTCCTCCATCTGCCTCTTGAAATCGCCCGGGTTTATCTTGAAAAGCACCGGTAAAAGCACCTTTTACATATCCGAACATTTCAGATTCAAGTAGATTATCAGGTATTGCGGCACAGTTGACTTTAATAAAAGGTTTATCAGCCCTTTTACCTGTAGCATGAATAACTTTTGCAAGTAAGTCTTTGCCTGTTCCAGTTTCGCCCTCAATAAGAACAGTTACGTCACTCTTTGCAACTGCATGGACTCTATTAAAAATTTTTTGCATTATAGGCTCTTTTCCCAACATATTGTGAAACCTATATCGTTCTCTTGCCAAATCGTCAAACTGTTGGGCAAGAGCTAAATCATAAATAGTAACTAATCCGCCTACAATATTTCCATTTTCACTCTTAAGAGGTATATATTCAGTACGAATCTTAATTACACTGCCACCATTTGTTAGTATGTTTCCATTAGGGTTTGTTCTGATCTGACCATCATCCATCGATTTTTTTAGAAGGTTGGAGTCTTCAACTCCATTTTGACCAAAAATAACGGTGCACATTCTACCAAGCATCTGCTCTTTTTTATATCCGGTTATCCTTTCAGCAGATGTGTTAAAAAGTGTAATATATCCGCCCCTATTCACAGTAAAAATTCCAATATCAAGAGTATCTAAAACAACCTTCATACTCCGTTCTTCGTAATGTATCCTGCTGATAAGACTTGCAAAATGAGAGTGATCTTGAAATAGAGTCAGACATCCACACACTCTTCCTTCTCTATTGTAAACCGGCGTTACTATACGAGTTATAAGGTGTGTAGAACTCTGTTTGTCAATAATTTCAATGTCAAGATAGTCTGTATCAGGATCATCGGCACCCTTAAACGGACATTTGCCATGGCAAGGGATACCGATAAATATCTCACGACAATCTCTCCCAATAACTTCACTCTCCTCAATCCCGAGTAGTGCCTGTAAATTACGGTTAAAAGCGGTGATTTTCCGGTGTAGGTCTATTGTAAAAGCTCCTATATTTAATTGATCTAACAGTTGTAGCCAATGCTCTAATTGGAGCCAGTGGTCAAATAGAATGTATTGATTATACTCCATCATTACTATTTCCAATCGCATTAAAGTATTATAAATAACTCTTTAAAGAGTGAGTTAGTTTTTTATAATATGCTATAGCATTCCCAGTTCATTTGTAAAAAAAATCAACTTTATGTTTACTACATTGATGCTTCCCATAGATATTAGATTTTACAAATTATGTAGTAGAGCTATATATGAGATTTAGAATTAAAGATAAGATGAAAAATCGTTCCCTTTCCAACACAGCTTTCAACACAAACTTTTCCACTATGTCTTTCAATGATTCCGTATAGGGTGGACAACCCCAAGCCAACCCCATACTCTCTGTTTTTTGTGGTGAAAAAAGGTTCAAATATTTTGGATAAATTCTCTTGAGGAATTCCTATACCCGTATCGCTTATAGATATGATAACTTGTCTCTCTTTTAGTTCGTGTTTTGCAGATATAGCCAATATTCCACCCTGAGGCATTGCATCAACTGCATTAAAAATTAAGTTGATCAGGCACTGCTGCAACTGGTTAAAATCTCCTTTTATAGGCGGGATATCGGAATTTATACGGCTTTCGAGTTTGATATTATTTAACTCAAGTTTATGCTGGCTTAAAATTATGCACCTGTGAATAAGTTCATCCACATAAACATCTCCAAACGCTGGCGGAGATTTACGAGAAAAAGTCAAAAGGCTTGATACGATCTGTGAACAGCGATTTGTTTCACTCTCAATTAATTGAAGATATCTTTCAAACTTCTTCCGATTTTCCTCTATCAGTGCTCCTCTGCCCAATATACGTATCATAAGTCTGCTATAATTTAAGATTCCAGCAAGAGGATTATTTATCTCATGCACCATGCTTGCTGCAAGTTTTCCTAATGCCATCATTTTGTCCTGATGAAGAATTTGCGCCTGATCCTCTTTTTCCCGCTCAAGTTTGCGAAGCTCTCTAAGGTCTCTAAAAAAACAGACAACTCCGTTTCTCTTCATGGACATCTCTTTTGTTGTTGGAGAGAAGTTAGAAGAATCTATTGTTTTATTTCCACTATCCAGACTCTGCTCAAAAAGGGTAATTGCAGATACTTGAACTGGTATTTTGCGTCCCGCACACCCTAAAAGTGTTGTTTCAAACAGTGAGAGCCGATTTTTTCCGCCATATTTTTCGCCTTCAAGCTCTTTTTTTAAACGGCTGGACTCTCCCGGCTGAAAAAACTGATCTAAACTCATTTTACTCACAACTTCAGCCTGAGTAAAACCAACCATCTCTTCCATGCTTTTGTTAAATATTATAACTGTATCAGTTCCATCACACCCTAAAATTCCATCCATAGAGCTTTCAATAAGATTGGTTTTAAATGATATTGTTTTCATAAGCTCGTGGGCTGTCTGGACTTTTTCCTGTTCTAAAAGAGATGTGTAATCTTTAATCTGTTTTTTAGATGTATATCGCTCTGCAGCACGTTTGAGGGCAAGATGAAGGGCTTCGTCATTA
Organism: uncultured Desulfobacterales bacterium; assembly: GCA_964425195.1. Classification (GTDB taxonomy): domain Bacteria; phylum Desulfobacterota; class Desulfobacteria; order Desulfobacterales; family Desulfobacteraceae; genus Desulfamplus. The sequence continues at coordinate 31,815 of CAYRLG010000013.1, read as the reverse complement.
ATGGGCTTGGTTACAAAATCAGATGCGTCTAACTGAAGCGCTCGGATCGCAAATTCGATTTCGCCGAATGCAGTAATAACAATAACCTCAATATCAGATGACTGCTGTTTTAGTATTTCTAAAACTTTAAGCCCGGTAATGCCGGGCATCCTGATATCAGTAATCACAATCTGAGGCTTTTCAACTGTGCACAGTTTTAAGCCATCTTCGCCGTTTGAAGCAGTAACAACCTTATACCCTGCATCTATAAGGGTAAGAGATACAACATCTCTTATATCCTCTTCATCATCTATAAGAAGCACTTTCCATTCAAACGGCATAATTAAAACCTTTTTCTATTAATCATGTAGAGACGCACGCCGTACGTCTCTACTTTTATATGAAAATTTGACCATAATATTTGATAATATGCAGGCTACAAAAGTTTTTCAGCTCTTAACGTGTTAATAATCTCAACTACTGATTTGCTTCGATTCATTGTGTAGAAATGAAGACCTTCAACTCCGTGTTTGAGAAGTTCCCTGCATTGGTTTACAGCAAATCCAACTCCATAAGCTGCTGCATCTTTTGGCTCAGCAGTTGATAACTCTTGAAGTTTCTGCTCCATTGAATCTGGTATTGATGATCCGCACAATTTGCACAGCATACGGGTAAGTTTGACAGTATAAACAGGCATAATACCCGGAATTATAGGCACTGTAATTCCAGCAGCCCTGCACCTCTCAATATATGAAAAAAATTTTTCATTATCATAGCAGTATTGAGAGACAATGTATTTTGCACCATTATCAACTTTGAGTTTCAAAACTTCTGTATCTTTTTCAAGGCTTTGAGCATCTATATGACCTTCTGGGTAACCAGCACACCCCAAATCAAAATCATACCGCTCTTTTATAAAAGCTATTAAATCTGATGCATAAGCAAAACTATCTGGTTTAGGTGTAAAATCTGCGTTTTTCGGTTCATCTCCGCGGATAACAAAAATAGTCTCAACACCAAGCTCTTTATATCTGTCAAGAACATTTGTTATCTCACTTTTTCCCAAACCATAACCTGCAATATAGGCTACAGTGGGTAGATTTTTATCCTGCATCATCTTTTTTACAGCCTGATATGAACCATCTTTTGTAGAACCGCCTGCCCCAAATGTCATGGTCATATAATCTGGATTAAGCGATTTAAGCTCATCTACTACTTTGTAAAAACCAGCTTCTGCCTCTGCATCTCTTGGAGGAAAAAACTCAAATGAAATAACTGTCTTATCTTTTCTGTCATATAGATTACTAACTATCATACTATTACTATTCTCCATAACCGTTTTAAAATTGTAAATAAATTTTTGTTTAAGATTACAAAACGCCAAACAGTTATAATTAATAACTTATAATCGTAAAAAATCAACATTCTTTTATTTTGGAATTTTGATTCTAAAGCGTGTACCATGCCCAAGTGTTGATTTTACTTCAATCTTTCCATTATGTTGATAGACAACTCTTTCGGCAATAAAAAGACCAAAGCCGGTCCCTTTTTTTCCTTTTGATGAGAAAAACAGGGTAAAAATTTTGTTCAAAGTCTCTGAATCCATGCCTATTCCATTGTCTGAAATTTCAAATATAATATCTTTTTGCTCTTCTTTATCAATCTCATCTCTTTTTGAGCTATCTTTCTTAGCTATACTCTCTTTTACGCTGAAAATAATCTTATGTTCACTTTTTGCTCTATCTTTAACACAAGCATCAACAGCATTTTCAAGGATATTTATCAAAGCTGATTGGATAGACTGAGGATCAATTTCAAATGTTGTTGATGAGACAGAAGAGAAATCTTTTATAAACTCAATTTTCTGGCTCAAAATTTTTGACTCAAACAGAGATGCTGTCTCTTGAGCAAAATCGGCAACATTTACAGTTTCAATATTAAGTTCTCTCTCTTTTGCATAAAATAAAATATCAAGAATCATCTTTTTTATCCGACCAACCATCTGCTTGACAATATCCCAGCCTTCTGCAACCCTTTCTGGCTTATCTTTTTTAAATCCAGAGTCAAGCAGATAAATACCGCTGTCAAGACCTGTTAAAAGCCCTTTAATGCTATGTGATATAGAACCAATCATAAGACCCAGTGTAGATAGATGATCTTGAAGTTCTGTCTTCTCTTTTATTAGCTGTTCAAGGTTTTGAGTGTAATCTTTTAGTTTTTCGCGCATAAAAATTTTATCTGATGCCCTTTTTAGTGCAATCTCAAGAGCATCAACATTAATCGGCTTTGTAATAAAATCGGTTGCCTCATTTTTAAGGCTTTTGATCGCAAGCTCCATATCGCCATGACCTGTAATCATAATAACTTCTGCGTCAGGATTCTGCCGTTTTATCTTCTGAAGCAGAGAGATTCCGTCCATTACAGGCATCTTTATATCTGTAAGAACAATCTGGGGATTTATATTGCAAAATATTTCAAACGCTTTTTGACCGTTATCTGCTGTAACCACATCATAGCCGAAATCAGCAAGAGTTATGCTTACCACATCTCTGATATCTTCTTCGTCATCTGCCAGCAAGATTGTTTTTCCCATTTTGGGGATCTCCTTAAAATAATTAGGTATCCACAAGAATTACTTAAACAATAAGGGAACTGATGTTAAAGCGACCACATCCCCATCTTTTACAGTCTCCCAAGTATAGCTTCCATCAGGATTAGGTATTACACTCGTATTCTCTGTTACTCCTTCAGGAATTATATAATTTCCTTCTCCCCATACAACATAACATATACCATCCAAATCAGTAGTTACCTTGTAGGCATTAATTCCTTTAGGATCAGCAGAGATAGTCTCCACTTTATCAAACGGCAGCAGATTTTTAGATAAAAGCTGTAGGGTAAAATAAGATGGATGTAGCTCTCCTTGATCACTTCGCACACCATATAATCTCCAGTTGTTGGTTAAAGAATTTGGTGAATCAATGTAGGTGTGCCACATTACCAAATCATCGCCCATTGCATAAGCTGGAATGATGCGGCGGAATATATCAGAGGCTTGAGATTCATAACTGTTTGGGTAATTTGTACGAATTACAAGGCTCTCACTTGCAGTTGAACCTGTCTCTGTAAGCCAGACAGATTTATCTTGAAGACCTTTTTGGTCTATAACTTTTTGTAATGAATCCCTTTTATCAGAAAAAAGCTGCCACTCTGGATAGTAGTGATAGTTGATCACATCAAACCACTCATCTCCACCACCTTCTATTATTCCGGGTAACCACTCGTTAATTTGATAGCCGTCTAATCCACTCATGCCAGGCATAACTATAACAGCGTCAGGATCACGCTCACGAATAAAAGCTGCTACTTGAGATAAAAATAATCCTTGCTCTTGAGGGTTAAACCCATCTAATGGTGGAACTAAATTAGGGTATGGCTCTGTTACAGGAGGTTCATTAGGATCATAAGCTCGCCAGTGATCCATCTCGTTGCCAATTTCCCAATATTTAACATATTTGCCATAACGCTCTATCACTTTTTCTAAATACTCTTTTGCTTCATCTCCTAATGTTTTTTGAAAATTGGCTGAATCTGTCTCCCATGGAGGAGTAGAAGATGCATATTGCATAGCAAATAGAGTTACTATGGGTTCAAACTCAAGATTTGGAATAACGGCATCTGCCTCATCAAAATACCACTGGTCATCTTGAGGCTCAATAACATCCCACAACAGATCGGCACGCACAAACTGACGATAAACATGAATGCCCATATTTTTAAAATCACTAAAAATCCATTCTGGTTGTAAATAAGATGTAGTAATATTTGGTTCTCCTATTGGAAGATTGTCCATATAAAAACGGATAAAATTTACCCCAAGCTGTGGTTTTGCTGGTCTTGATTCAAGAATATTATGGTTATCCTTTATTGAAGCCGGCTCTATCTCAATAATTTGCTCTCCAAGCATTATTGTTCCTGAAGTTATAATCAGACTCAATACCAAATTACCAATATCAGAATATCCTCCGCTATTGACATCATCGCTATTATCAAAAATAATGCTCTGAGCTGTTTGTGTTGCTGGCATTTTGAGATAAGTGCCATCTGTTCCTTCAAAAATAACTGTTGCACCAGAACGAGATACAGTAAAAAGACTTTGATGTGATTTGATTGTGATTGTATTACTACCGGGAAAATTTATTAATCTTGCATTTACACCATTTTTAATGGTTACGTGGTTTGCTCCTGCTGTTCCATATACTGTGGCACAAATTCCTGACGATATTGTAGTATCAGGGGAAGCTAAAGTTAAAATAATATTGTCTTCTTGAGCATCCGCATTAAAATAGATTAATGTAAACAAACTTATTGCAATAATAACCACTCTTTTTTTTACAAAAAATAACATATTTAGCTCTCCTTAATTAAAAAAATCACAAATATTCTGCTAAAGGAAATTCCATTATAAAACATGTCCCTTTCCCCTGCTCTGATTTTACACGGATATCTCCGCCGCACTCTTTGATTATTCCATAACTTATAGATAATCCAAGCCCTGTACCTTTTCCCACCTCTTTTGTGGTGAAAAACGGCTCAAATATTTTGTTGAGAAGATGTTTAGGAATACCTGCACCTGTATCAGAGACTTCGACAAATACGAGTTTAGCATCACAGTTAGTTGTTAAGCTAATCCTTTTATCTCTATTTTGATTATCAAGAATGTTATCGTTTGACTCTGATTTATCATAAACAGACAACTGCCTTAACGCCTGCTGCGATTGATGAGCCTCTTCAATAGTATCTCTTGCATTGAGCAGAAGATTGATAAAGACTTGCTCCAAACGACTTGGATCAGCTTTGATAAATGGGAGATTGTCTTGAAGATTCCACACAACCTCTATCTCTCTTAACTTCAACTGTTGACTAAATATCTCAAACGCATTTTTTAAAATATCGTTTACTTGAACCTTTTCAAGCTCCATATCAGATTTTCTGGCAAACTGCCTCATGTGGTTGATGATTTTACTTGCCCTGTCAACATTGCTGTCTGCCTTTCTGAGCATTGTTTCCAAAGTATTTGGGTCAATCTGCTCATTTTGATTGAGCTTTTTAATTATAAAGCTGCTTGCAGTCTTGATAACAGAAAGAGGCTGATTAAGCTCATGTGCAATTCCTGATGCCATCTCTCCTAATGTTGCCATCTTTCCAGCCTGAATAAGCTGCTGCTCTGTCTCTAATCTTTTGGTAATATCGCTTGTTGTTACAAGATAAACTTTATAATCGCCATATTCAGAAGGAGAGATTCTTATATTAACATAAATAGTATCACCATTGCTGCAAATCTGGCGTGCTCGATTTATAAAAGATGATTTTCTTATCTCTTCTTCAAAATGCACCCTTTCAGATTCTGGGAAAAGATTAGTAAAACAGGTCATAATTATTTTGTACTTATCATATCCATATACTGATGCCACGCTTTCATTACAGTTTAAAATATCGAGTGTTTTCATATCCAATACAAAAACTGGATTTGGAATGTTGTTAAAAATCGCATAATATTTTTTTTCAGATTTCTCGAGTTTCTGCTCTAAAAGTTTTCTTGGAGTAATATCTAAACACATCTCCATTGCTGCCACAATTTCGCCTTCTGAATTTCGTATCGGAGATGTTGTAACAATCCAATGTGTAAGCATTCCTTCTTTATTTAAGCCACTCTCTTCACTGTAATACGATTTTCCATCTGCAAAGGTCTTTTCAACCGGACAGTTTTCGCATTTTTTGTCTCTTCCCTTGTAGGCGTGATAGCAGAAATCATCTGATTTTGGATTAAAACTTAATGCAAAATCCTGATTGTATTTCAACAATTTGAAATTTCTATCCTGCACAGTGATAAAACATGGAACAAGTTCAAACAGCCGTTGGTACTCATCTCTTTGAGAATTTAGTTCGCTCTGCTTTTCACCTATCTTTTTTCCCATCTGGTTTATAGCTTCTCCAAGCTGCCCCATTTCATCATCTTGATATATCTCCACTTTTTCCGAGCAGTCTCCTCCTGCAATTCGTCGAGTCCCTTCAATCAGCTTTTGAACAGGCTCATTAACAAATTTTATAACAAAAATGAAAATAATAGCTGATGTGATAAAAAAAACGCAAAGGGCAAGAGTAATCATCTGCTTTTCAATAGAAAATATATCCTTATCTGTACTTTCAAGCGAAACAACTACATCCAATGCACCTAAAATCTTTTTATCTTCAGGGTGGATATGGCAATCATCTGTGGCACATCCTGGCTCATTACATATAGGTTCAATAATTCCAAGCATCCTGTGTCCGTTAGGAGAATTAAATATTCTTGTGCGCTCTGAAAGTTCAAGTTTTACTAATGGGGGATCAGAATGGTGACAGATATCACATGCCTCAGCCTTTATGTTTGTGATACTCTCTTTTTCGGAAATGCGGTTAGAAAATTTTATCTGTCCATCTTTGTTATAAATCCTTATATTTTCAATCTCTTTTAGTTTAGCAATATTATTTATAATTTGATCGATATCATCACGAGAGTTGAGCATCATGGCATAATGTGTGCCGAGTTTTATAGTTGCGCTCAGGCGATTTGTACCGGCAATTATATTCTCCATAATCTTCATCTTCTGGGTCTGAATGTTAAAATATGACCATAACGAGATAGATATAAGAAGAGTAAGCCCAACGGCTCCAATCAGTTTTGATACAAGGCTATGACGAAAATATTTTAGCATAATTTTCTTAAAATTCCCGAATTAGCACATCTTGGTAATTATAGTGAGTATAGACTTTTTAGATTTAAATATAGAGTTAGAGACAAAGGCTGTATTTTTCTACTTTCAAGAAAAAATTAAAACAGTACATTCAATGAGATAAAGTTAAAAAAGGAGAAAGGTTTAAATCAAGTCTAATATCCTTATCGGTCAACCCTAATGCCATCCCAAGAAGTTGAGTAAGATAGAGAACAGGAATTTTTAAATCTTCATTACACATAGAGGAAATTTTATCTTGATAGGCTTCAAGATTCATCTGGCACATGGGGCAGACAGTTATAATTGCATCTGCTCCTTTTGCCTCTTGCAAAATATCTTTTACTAAATTCAGGCTTACATTAGGGTCAGTATTTATATGCGATGCACCGCAGCACTTTGCACCCATTGACCACTTATGAACCTTTGCTCCAGTTGCCTCAATTAAAGCGTTCATTGATGTTGGAGATTCAGGATCATCAAAAACTTTGTAAGGTCTTAAACATTGACAGCCGTAATATGGTGCAAAAGTAAATCCGTCAAACCGCTTTTTTGTGCTGTTTATATCAACGCCGTTATGTTTTTTTACCATCTTTGCAATGGCATCAGCTCCGACATCTGATGCAAGAACATCAAGAAGATGGCGGACTCTTATCCTATCCGCCAATTTAAGACCAGTTTCACCCAAAATAGAGTTGAGCTTCTCACAAAGGTCTGCATCTTTTTTTATCTTTTCTTCAACTCGTTTAAGATTTAGATAACAGGCACTGCATGGAACAAGGATATCTTTACAATCTTGCAGGTTTTGAGCTAAAGCAAGATTTCGAGCTGGAAGTGCTAAAGATAATAGATGGCTTACAGATTCAGCAGCACCAGCCCCGCAGCATGTCCAATCTTCAATCTCCTGAAGTTTGCACCCAAGAGCCTTCATCAAAGCTCTTGTTGAAATATCGTATTCCATTGCAGTACCTTCTAAAGAGCAACCCGGATAATAGGCATATTTCATAAATTTTCTCCTTTACTACCTTCTATCTCTTCAACTTGACGAAAAATTGACTCAAGAGGATGGCTGCCCTCAGAAGGAATCTGAATGGAGATTTTGCCTTTCCGCATCAGCCGTATTCCAAGCGGCGCAAACTGAAACGGCACAATCGGATTTTTCAAATCTGCAAAATATAGAGTCATAAATTCTGATTCTCTAACACGACCATGACGCCGCACGCTTTCAATAAAGTTACGATAGAATAGAACGCTTTTACGATATTTTGCTTGAATATCTTTAGACTGATTCTCTTTAGCTGCGGACTGCTTAAGTGCTGCCATTGCATCTGTAAGAGGAAGACCTCGGGGACAGCGGAGAGTGCAGGTATAACAACTTGAACATAGATCAAATGTGTGGGTTCTAAAAATTTCGTCAGTATATCCCATCAGCACCATACGCCATAAATGACGAGGCGTTTTATCCATTGCAAACGCATTCGGGCATGATCCTGTGCATGTTCCGCACTGAATACAAGAACTTAGCATCTCCTGAATCGCAATTAAATCGTTCATATTTTCACCTAATTAATTCTGCGATAATCTGAATCAGGATATTCAAGATAATTAAAGATAAACAGGATAACTTATCCTGAGAAATCTTGTAATCCTGACTATCCTGATTCAGACATTGATAATATAAAAAATCATGGTTCTAATGTATCATACTATAACCGCATCTATCATCTCAAACACCTGCTTGCTGGAAAAGCCGTCAATTACAGATGCCTTGTTCGGGCAGACAGACGCACAAGCTCCGCACCCCTGACACATTACAGGATTTACAAGCACTTTTGTCCGTTCAAAATCAAAACTTCTTGCACCATAAGGACAGGTTTCAATGCAAAGCCCGCATAAACTGCATATACTATAACGAACTTTTGCCGTAATTCTGCCTGATACCATTTCACTATTTGATAATATTCTCACTGCTCTTTGGGCTGCTGCCTGTGCAGTTGCGATTGATTCAGGAATATTTCTTGGCGAATGGGCAAGACCGCAGGCAAAAATTCCCTCTTTTAACGAATCAACAGGTCGCCATTTTGATTCTGCCTCTTCAAAAAAGCCGTCTCTGTCAATCTCAGCACCAAAAGAGCCTGCAAGATTAACGGGCAGATTTGGCACAACACCAGCAGCAAGCACCAGAACATCAGCTTCTATCTCGACATCCTGACCGATAATAGGCTCAAAACATCTTACAGAGACTTTATTTTTGGTGTTACCATTAACGTCACTATTTTGTGGAGTATCTTCTTCTAAAGAACCGCTGTTTGTTAAATTAACTATAGGCTTGCGATCCGTTGTGTAACGGATAAACAAAATTCCAGCCTGCCTTGCCTGAGTGTAATAAGTTTCGCTGAATCCATAACTCATTATGTCGCGGTATAAAATTGTTATGCTTATCTCAGGATTCTCTTTTTTGAGAAATAGAGCCTGTCTTAATGCCGTTGCACAGCATACGCGGCTGCAATAGTTTCTCGGCTCTTCACGCGTTCCAGCACACTGAATCATCACAACTGATTCTAAAGATTTTGGATTTAAAAAACTGCCAGAGAGAGCCTGCTCAAATTCAAGCTGGGTCATGATTATCTTATCTTGAGCAGCTGTTTTTGAATCTTGACCAATATTGGAATCCTGACCGTCAATATTAGGGTGATTTAATCCATAACCATAAGATTTAATTTGTGCCTCTTTTCCGCCTGTTGCTAAAATAACCACTCCATGTTCAATAGTCTGGACAGATTTTGCAGCCCCTTCTGATTCGCTATTTACGCTTTCAACTGTGGTGAGAAAATGTCTAACTTCTCCAAACGATGCTATAATCTGACTTTGTTTGTGAACCTCGATCAACGGGTGTTTTTCAACTTTTTGGATCGTATCTGCAAGAAAATTTTGAACCTGATAACCCTCTATTGTTTGGGTAAACCTTCTGATATTTCCGCCTAATTTATCAGATTTTTCAATTAAATAGACTTTAAATCCGCTGCCTGCAACTGAAAGTGCTGCGGTCATGCCTGCAATTCCGCCTCCAATAATCAGAGCAGTCTTTGTTATAAAGGCTGCTGGCAGATTTTCTGGATTGATCCATCTAACTTTTGCAATTTCAAGATTTATGTTTCTTAAAATAGAGTTGGATATAACTGAATATTTATCCTCTTCTTGATATTGAGAAACAGCATTTTCTTGATTTTGATAGACTAAAGAGCGGATATCTGCAACGCTGACAAAAGCAGAATTAAGACCAGTCTCAGCTTCTGATCCAGCCGCTCTAAATTTGCGGTTATACATATACGGCATACACGCACCAACTACTAACCTGTTTGGTTTGCAGGCTTTAATCTGATTAACTAAATCTGTCCAGCCTTCAGCAGTGCAGAGACGATCAACAAAAACAACGTCAGAAACATCAGGAGAAATCTTTAAACGCTTAGAAATATCTGACTCATTCATGTAAGGCTGCATTGTCCCGCCGCATCTGCATAAAACTGCCATTATACGGGGAGGCTCTCGCAAAAGCTCAGAAGGGAATTCTTTTTGCTCAGGCTGAGTTATCGGAGTTCTACCATTTGCCTGAACCACATTTGCCGCACTCATTGCAGCAGCAGAAGCCTGAATTACAGAGTCGCTTATATCTTTAAATCCAGTAAACGACCCGCCAGCCATAATTCCGCTTTTTGAAGTTTGAGCCATAAAAAACGGCACTGTCTCTGCAAATCCTGATGAATTGAAAGATATGCCTGTAATTTCAGATAGTTTTGTAGAGTCTTTTACTGGTCGCTGCCCCACCGGCAGAACAATCATGTCAAATGTTTCGTCATGCACAGCACCATTAGAGTCAATATATCTGATAACCAAATCACTATTCCTTAACACAGGCGTTACAGAGTGTATCTTTGCATTTACAAACTTTACTCCATGATCTTTTTCTGCATCGTCTCTGTAACGCTGAAAACTTTTGCCAAAAGTTCTCATATCCATATAAAAAATAACGGTCTCTGCCCTGCCGTCTGTCTCTCGTTTTGCAAGCAGAGCCTCTTTTACTGCATACATGCAGCAGACAGATGAGCAGAAATCTGCGTTTATCTGCAAATCTCTTGAACCTGTGCATTGAAACCATGCGATTTTTTGTATCGGTTTTTTATCGCATGGTCTGATAAGTTTCCCGATTGTAGGACCTGTGCCGCTTACAATTCTTTCAAACTCAAGGCTTGTTACAACATTTGGATAGAGACCATATCCATAAGTATTTTTCCCCTCTGCTGGATTATAAAAATCTACTCCGCATGACAATATAACTGCCTGAGCTTCAACAATCTGTGCGTTTTGATTTTGAAAATTTTCGTATATGCCTGCAATTTTTGGAAGCACAGCCTCAGTGTCAAACGGTTTTAAGAGATAATCCATAGCCCCGAGTTTCATAGCTCCAACCGCAGTTTCAACGGTTGCGTAGGCTGTCATCATCAGAACTTCAAGAGTTGGGAACTGCTCTTTTGCTTTTTTAAGAACTGTTACGCCGTCCATTTCAGGCATCTTGATATCAATCAGCATCAGATGATAACTCTTTTTAGAGAGCTTTTCTAAGGCATCTTTGCCAGACTCTGCCATATCAGCAGAATAGCCTTCATCTTCAAGCCACTCTTTAAGAGAATCGCGGACAATAAGCTCATCATCAACAACTAAAATATTAAACTTCTTTCGTCCCTGATCTGAAAATCTGATTGCACGAGTCGGGCAGACTGGCTCGCAAGCTCCGCATTGTGTGCATGAATCTGTATCTATCATAAATGTATTTGGGATTTTGTGAGGCACAGGCAGATAGACAGCTTTTCGCATTGAAAAACCGCTGTTAAAACTATCAGGCACATCAACAGGACACACCTTTACACACTCACCGCACCCAATGCAGAGATCAGCCTGAATCAAAGATGGTTTATGACGAAAAGCTGCTTTAAAACTTCCCGCCTCGCCTTCAAGAGAGATAAGCTCACTTGAGAGAAGCATCTCGATATTGTCGTGAAAAAGCCCTTTTCTAAGACAGTATTGAGAAGCAGAATCTCTGTTTGCAGTAGGAAGCATTTTGCACATTCCGCATCTGTCGTTTGGAAATTGATAGTCTAATTTGCTCAAAATACCGCCGATATGAGGCGTTTTTTCTGCAAGGACAACTTTATAGCCTGATTCAGCCAAATCTAATGCAGAACGAATACCGCTTATTCCTGCTCCCACAACCAGAACTTTACCGATATTATCATTTTTCTCTGCGATATTATTATTCATGGTCTTTAGCCTTTTTATTAAGTTTAATCCTGCCAATCTATTCCTGATGCGCGCCATCTGCTTCTATCTGCTGGAGGAGGCATTGTCATATCTGGCTGCATGGGAGATTCAGGAATTGAATCTCCGCAAGTGCACCCCTGCTCTATATATATTGGACTATTGTATTGATTCCATTCAACTCCACAAGATGCTGCTGTTTCAGACCCATAATCAAGATAATGCGTAACTTGCCAGTGAGAAATATAATTGGTATTCACCCCTCCTTTAGAACAGAAATAGCCATAATCACCAGACTTAAAACTTGCCGTCGGCACAGGGTTAAAGTTAGTTCCCCATGCTGCATCAACCCAGTTTTCTAATGAGTCAAAGGTAGCTCTAAAACCCAATTGCATGCCGATCATATATTTATATCTCATATAAACATAAGAACGATTATCATAAGTATAACGATAATTATAAGGAGTAGAGATTTTATTACATCCATACTTTCTAAAACAGCGGTAAACATCTTCATTTACCCCATTGTCAACTTTAAGTGTTTCTTGAAAATGTGGCGTTCCATCAATATGATAATATACCCAATTTATCCATGACGATTCATCACTTTCTCTTGAACAATATTCATAATAGCCTGTTCCATCATTTGTCTCTTCATATCCATAACCGCCTTGAGAATAATAACATGAGTCAGCCACCTGAATCACTTTCTCAAAAGCTGCACTTTTGCCAGCACTGTTGCGTACAGTTAAACTTATAGTGTAAGCTCCTGAATTGTTAAATGTAAATTCGGGATTAACACCTTCGGCAGTTTGTCCGTCTGATGTATGCCATTGGTATGTAAGAGGAAGTCCTGCAGGGTCTTTAGAGGCAGAAGCATCTGCCGATACCTGCAAAGTCATTGCGCCCCATTCTGGAGTTGCTGTAAATTCTGCCGTAAGCATACAGGCGTTGCTTACATCTATAGTTTGAACAGCAAATTTTCTGGCAGCTTCGCCTAAAATTCCATAACCTGAAACAAAAATAGTATATTCTCCTGTCTCTGGCGGGCAAAAAGTTGCTGTGGCACTATATTTACCTTCTTGGACAAGCTCAATCTTTTGATTTTCCACCTCAACTTCAGGGATTATCTCCCATTTGAGAGAATCTTTATTAAAGCTGTTATTAGCACCATTTTCAATTGCTGCTTTAAGATTAATCTCTGTCTGCCCATCTTGCCCAGCTTCGACATTTAAATCGATTTTAGGCAGGCTGAAGAGCATTATTTCTGGAATATTTAATGCAAAACCCTCAGGTTCTGCACCGCACACCATCACATTATCTAAAAGTTTTATATCTTTTATGATTGCATCTAATCCTGCACTTGCAAAACACTCAATACCAAGTGCAACATCAAAAGCAGTAGGCTGGCTTAATCCATAACCATGCCCAGTTAATAAATTAGCATTAGCAACTGCCTCATTTGATATTTCACTTCTAATATAAGGCTGAACGCTCAATGAGCCGTAAGCTGCTTTATAAAAAGTTATTTTAATCTCAGGAATCAATCTTACACTGCCGGTTACTTTACCTTGAGCATTAAGATTAACAGTAACTTCTTTGGCAAACTCTGCTCCATAAACAGGTTTCCAATCTCCATTTTCATATTTAACCCCGATTTGAACAGTTGTGCTTGCTTTTCCCTCTGCTGTTGCATTAATTGATGCTTGAGCCTTTGCCTCAACTCCTGCTTTAAGGCTTAGTGTAATCTCTTGATATACTGGCACTGTTCCCACAACGTATGTTGAGCGGTATGTTTTTTCTAAAATAAGTTTAGGTTCTGGATAATATGTTGCTGCTGCTGAAAAGTGGTATTCAACAAGAGCTGTAAGATTAAGCGAGCCTTTAGCAGTAACTTCAGCTTTATCAGGCATTATCCCGTCACCCCACTCTGCATAGCTTACAAGTTGAGGTTCAAATTCTGCGTCAAGTCCCCATGTTACCTCTTGGGTTACTTCTGCATCTATTTTTTTAAAATCTTTGTCTCTACTGCTTTTATTTTTACTCGGGCTTATTTGGATTGTTCGATCATTCATGGGCGTTACAGCAATTTCCCCATCATCATAGCAGTATTTTATCTGATCAGCGGAAAGCAGCCTGTTTTTCCACGCTGCTTGTGATATTTGGCTTCCGCTGCTGTCAGTAAAATGTCTTGAATGGGAGATAGAACTTTTAGAACTATGGAGAGATGCTTTAGGATCGCCTGATTCATCTAAATCAAAAGCCACATTTAATGAACGCAGACTTCCCTGCTCAACTGCTTCAGAAAGAGAGCCGTCAGTTGTTTCAACAATAATTTTATCTGATGTTTCAGATACTGACACAACTTTACGAAGATAACCTCCTTCATTGCCATAAGCATCAGCATTGCCGTCATTACCGATTAGTATGGCGATATCTGTTGGCAGTATGCTGTTTTGAGATTTTGTAAAAGTGTATGTATTGTTGTTTATAACTGGAACGCCTAAGTTAAGCTCCTCTGCAATATTTAATTTTGTTGCAGAGCTTAGAACCATATCTTTAGAAGGCATAGTTATAAAACAATAATCTCTTGCTCTGCTTATATTACCATCTTCATCTGATACAGTTATCAAAACATAATAATTTTTACCGCTTCCAAGAGCGTTAATTTGACTTTGCAGCTCTCCTGTAATTGACTGTTTTAAAGTATCAGCATCTGGCTCAAAATTTTCGCTTTCAGAAATATGAATCTGATACTCTAACATATCTGCAGAAGTAATATTGTCAGATGCCTCTAACCATGCAATGCTTAAAGTTGTAGAATTTAATGGAATGAGCTGGACAATGCCCTCAAAGTTTGGAGGCACAAGCTCTGGTGGAGTAACAGGCTGTTCAGTTTTTTCTACCACTGTAGAGCCAAGCATTACATGACTATCTGCATTTATTACTAAATCAAGAGAATTATTATCTTCTGTAAATAAAATTGTTTGATTAGTCTTTGTTGCTGGAATAACAATTAAAGTTTCATAACTCTTTTCAGAATATGATTCTAAATTATTACTCCTGATGGTTACAGTAGCACCTGAACGAGATACACTGAATAGCGTGGAATCAGATTCGATTGTAATGATATTGCTATTGGGAAAGTTGATAAATTTTGCCCAAGCACCTTTTTTAATAGTTACGTGGTTTATGCTGGAACTTCCAAACAGATGCGTTACATTATCTGAATCTACGGTGCAGTCAGGGTTGGTATCAGTAAGAATAATGTAGTTGTCAGGTTTAGCAATATCATACGCCCAAACACACGATACAATATGCCAATTTATGCTAAAAAATAATGTAAAAAACAGTATTGAAGAGATGTTTATGCGACAGCCTCTTTTTCTTTTCTTTTTTCTCATAACATCTATTTCCTTGTTATTACTTGTATTAATTATTATAAAAACGCATAAAATCTTTTGAATATTTACTTTATCCCCACAACCTCTGGAAACTCCTTTTCCCTGAACTCTGAAAGAGGAGGAGCTTCGTCAAAACTTCTTCCAGCCTCATAATCAAATGCCTTTTGGGTTCTGTGTGCAACTGTTCTAAAAAGCTCCATAACTTTAATATCGTTTGGGCAGACATTAGAACACTGACCGCACCCTACGCACGCTGTGCTGATATGGGCTAAACGGGTTAAGTGGTAGAAAAGAGTGTCAGTCGGCATTTTAACTGCCCCTTTTCTTGATGCCCACTGCAAGTATTGTGCTGGCTCATGTTTAAACACATCAGTTACAAAAACGCACTCTTTGCAGTAGCATACAGGACAGGCAACCCTGCAATTGTAGCAGTTGACGCAACCTGAAAGATACTCTGTCAATTTATCAAGATTATTTGTCTGCTCTGCTGTCTGTGCAAACATCTTGTCTCGATACGCTTTTTTCTCAGCGATTAAAACATCTATTGCCGACTTACGATCTTCCGGCTCTTCCCATTCAGGAAGGTTAATAAGTTTAAGCAGAGATTCTCCTTTTGCTGTAAGCCCTTGAACAAGCAGATTTTTTTCTGTATCCACGCCCAAAAGTCCAATTAAAATATCAGCACCGTATGGAATCGGGTATTCACACGCTTTGCAGGCATTGGATAACTCTTCGCTATTAATTATCTTTGATATATCTATGCTGCTTGATTGTGCAGAAGCGTTTTCAGATGATGTATCAGCAGAGTTTTTTTCAGCAAATCTGCGATAATCGTTGTTTGTATAAGCCCCCAAGCAGTCAAAACCTATGATTACAAGTTCATCTGTTGAACCTTGATTCAGCTTGACAAGTTCTGTAAAAGCCCTAATTTCGCAAGGACGGAGAACTGCTGCAATTGTTCCTCCAGCGGGCTTTCTGGTGAGCCTTGACACAATGGCTGCTGCATTTAAAGGAAAAGATGGGGACAAAGGATCGGCGCTGCTTATCTGTTCAGGGTCAGTTATTAAAACAGGCATTATTACATTTTTAGTTTGCAGATGCTGAGGCACAAGCATTGCGTTTATCTCTTCTGTTTGGAGGATTTTTTTGAGAAATTCTCTTATATTTGAGAGGATACCACCCTGTGTTATCTCTATTTTTGCTGTTGTTGTCATGGTTTTTCTCCCGATTATATTATCATTTTGCCTTTTGCTGAACTTGGTCCTAAGACCTTGATCTGAGCGGTAAGTTCTCTCATCACCTCTGCAAACTGAATACCATCGCTTGCACCGATCCACGTAAGCCTGAGCCTTTCTGGTTCAAAGCCGAACTGCGGCAGAATCTCTTTTAAGAGCTTGATTCTTCTTCTTGCCTTATAGTTTCCGTTCATGTAGTGGCAGTCGCCAGGATGGCAGCCGCTTACCAAAACTGCATCAGCCCCTTCCAAAAACGCCTTGATAATATACTGTGTATCAACCATGCCTGTGCACATAAGACGGATCATTCTGATATTTTTAGGATAGCTGAGTCGTGAAGTTCCAGCAAGGTCTGCTGCTGTATATGTGCACCAATTGCATACAAACGCTACAATAACAGGTTCAAAATTGCTCATTTTTATATTCTCCTTTTTAAAACTGTCTGAATCATATCACATTCCAACCGCCTGCAATCCATCAAATATTCCGTCAATCTCTGCAAAAAGCTGGATTTCCTTAAAATGCCTTACCTGTGCTGCACCGCTTGGGCAGAATCCTGCACAGCTTCCGCAACCTTTGCACAACGCCTCATTAACAACCGAGACCTTTCTTCTCTCATCAAACTCTATGGCAGTATAAGGACAAAGCCCAATACAAGTTTTACACCCTGCACAGATATCAGGGTCAATCCATGAAATTGCTGATGGAACTTCAACCTCTCCTTTTGCAGCAAGAGAAAGGGCTTTTGACGATGCTCCTGATGCCTGTGCAACTGTATCTGGAATATCTTTAGGAGACTGGCACGCCCCAGCAATAAAGATTCCGTCTGTTGCAGTATTGAGCGGTCCAAGTTTTGGATGTTCTTCAAGGAAAAATCCATCTGCACCCTGATTAACTCCGAAAATCCTGCCCACTTCTGCCGCACTCTCTCTTGCCTCCATAGCTGAACAGAGAACCACCATATCAACTGGTATTCTTATCAAGTTTCCAAGAAGAGTATCTTCAGCAATACAGACAAGTTTTCCTTTTTCCTCAGGACGAGTTGCTTTATCTGTAATCTCTGCCACTTTTCCTCTTATGAATGTTGTCCCCTCTTCTTGGCAGCGGCGGTAAAACTCTTCATATCCTTTACCGTAACATCTTTGGTCAATGTAGAAATCATACACTTTTACATGGTGTCCAACTTTTTCCTTGATAAGATGGGTATATTTAAGAGCATACATGCAGCATACCCTTGAGCAGTATTGATGATAATTTACATCACGGCTGCCGATACAGTGCAGAATTGCAACGCTTTCGGGTGTGCGGGTAAATTCTTTGTGTTTGGGATTTTGTCTGTATTTAGATTCTTTATTTTGCGAGGCTTCTATCCTGTTATCTCGTATCAGAATTTTCCCACCAGTTGGACCAGTGGCATTGCTTAACCGCTCAAACTCAAGGCTTGTAAATACATTTGGATATTTTCCATATCCATATTGTTTCATAGGTTCTGGATTCATAAGATCATAGCCAGTTGCAAGAATGATGCTGCCGACCTTTATGGTAAGCTCTTCTGGTTTCATAAAATGATTTATAGCTTTAGGTTCGCAGACTTTGACGCACTCCATGCACTCGCAGCAGACTCCGCAGTTTAAACATCTCTCAGCTTCACGGATCGCCTGCTCTTCTGTAAATCCTGTTGCAGCTTCAATAAATGATCCTGCACGGGTTTCAGGTTTCAGGTGGGGCAGTATCTCTCTTGGCTGATACTCAATATCTTTTGGGATTTCGTTATAATTGGTCTCTATATTTTTATCTGTCTCTTTATAACTATCCCTGTTTTTTTCGTTATTTATAATTTTGTCAGATTTTATTGATTGACGTTTTATTGATTCAGATTTTGATTTTATTGATAAAGATGAATCTGCATTTTCGCCTGCCAAACTTTCAAGAAATGCCTCAATTCCAGATGCAGCTTTATGACCAGTTGCAACTGCCTCAACAACTGTTGCACTACCTGTTACTGCATCGCCGGCAGCAAAGATATTTGGAATAGAAGTCTGCATTGTCTCTTTATTAACTGAGATAGTTTTGCGTTTTGACCAATCCAGATCAGGGATACTGCCTGCCCATGAAGCATCTGTCTGCTGACCAATAGCCGGAATCAAAGTATCGCATGAAATTATAAACGCAGAGTCTTTCACAGGAACAGGTCTCCTTCTGCCGCTTGCATCAGCAGGACCAAGTTCGGTTTTAAGGCACTCAACGCCGACAGCTTTACCATTTTCTCTGACAACGCGTATTGGTGCAGTTAAAAATTTGAATTTTACCCCTTCCTCTCTTGCTCCATCAATTTCGTCCTTGTATGCAGGCATCTCTTCTTCTGTACGGCGATATACGATCTCAACAATCTTTGCTCCAAGCCTTTTTGCAACACGGGCAGCATCAATAGCCACATTTCCGCCTCCGATAACTACGATATGGTTTCCAATAGATATTTTATTTGTCTGTTCTAAATCTTTCTCTTTCTGGCTGCTTGATCCAAGATTAATCTCTCTTAAAAAATTAACCGCATCTATAAGCCCGTTATAGTTAGTGTTATCAAGATTATCAGCAGAGTTATTTGACTGTGAAGGTTGATTATTTGATCCAAAATCTTCTCCCTCAATTCCCATTTTAAGGCTCTCATGCGCCCCTATTCCCATAAAAACGGCTGAAAAACCATCTTGTTCCAAATCTTGCAGAGTTATATCTTTTCCAAATTTCACACCTGTTTTTGCCTCAACTCCAAGTCTCAGTATATAGTTGATCTCTTTATCTAAAATTTCAGGAGGCAGACGGTAATCTGGAATGCCGACTCTTAACATTCCGCCAAGTTTGGCAAGAGCCTCAAATATTGTAACTCCATATCCTTTTAATCTCAAATCGTGTGCAACTGTAAGACCAGCAGGACCAGAGCCGATAACAGCAACTTTTTGCGGTTTATCCTCAATAGCTGGTATAGGCAGATTATCAACATCAACCTGATCTGCTGCAAAGCGTTTCAAATCCCTGATTGCTACCGGCTCATCTGCCTCATTTCGTCTGCATACATCTTCGCAAGGATGCGGGCAGACCCGCCCAAGAACTCCGGGCAGAGTCAATTTTTCACGGATAATTTGATATGCCTGCTGATACTTTTTCTCTTTTATCATCTGAACATAGCCTTGAACATTTGTGCCTGCCGGGCATCCGTGGACGCAAGGTGCTCGTTCCCGCTTATCAATGCAGAAGGTTATCGGCACTGCCTGTGGAAATGAGCGGTATATTGCATTTCTATCTGAAAGTTTTTCGTTCCATTCGCTTGGCACTTGAACAGGACAGACTTTTACGCACTCTCCGCAGCCTGTGCAGATGCCTTCTGTGACATATCTTGGCTTTCTTAAAACCTTGACTGTAAAGTTGCCGATATATCCAGATACCTCTTTTACTTCGCTGTAAGAGAGAAGTTTGACATTCTGATTCTGTGCAACCTCTACCATTTTAGGCGTTCCAATACAGGCTGCACAGTCAAGCGTTGGAAAAGTTTTGTCAAATTGAAGCATGTGCCCGCCGACAGTAGGCTCTTTTTCCACAAGCCAAACCTTGTGACCAGAATTTCCAATATCAAGAGCAGCCTGCATTCCGGCAATTCCAGCACCAACAACCATAATATCAGGGTGGACATTTACACTCCTGCTCTCAAGATGTTCGTGGAAGTTGACTCGGTTGACGGCAGCAGCAGCCAACGATTTTGCTTTTCGGGTTGCCTCGTCTTCATCTAAGGTTACCCATGACACCTGCTCTCTGACTGATGCCATCTGAAAATAGTAAGGGTTTAATCCAGCTCTTGCACATGCTCCCCTAAATGTCTTTTCATGCAGACGGGGAGAGCAAGATGCAACAACAACGCGGTTAAGCCCCATCTCTCTTATATCCCGCTCTATCATCTCCTGCCCAGGGTCAGAACACATGAATTTGTAATCACGAGCGACAACAACATTTCTGAGCCTGCCGGCAAATGCTGCAACCTCTTCAACCCTAACCTTATAAGCAATGTTGATTCCGCAATGACAAATGTAAAAGCCAATCTTTACAGACATGATATCACCTTTTCTCGATTTGGGTGTTGATAACTTTGTTGCACTATTGATTTAGATATTATGCTTTTATTGGTTAGTTGCGATGTTGTTGCATCAATAATGCCACAACATCGACAATAAATATATCTATCTGATTTTAAAAGGTATTATCTATAGATAGATTGAAGAAGAGTGATTGCAAAACAATATTTATGTTGCAATTATGCAACATAATAAAATTTACCAACATTCAATACATTGAAAAATTTTGCAATGAGGAGAAAAGGTGATTGTACAACTTGCAGTGCAACAGACAATGCAACATTTTCTTGTGCATCTTTGTGCAATCTAAAATAGCTGTTTTTAAGTTTATTATTTCTCTGCATTTTGCTATTGTAGAAAAATATAAAATCATTAACCCGCCTAAATATCGGCATATATTTCAAACTAATAAAACCCAAATTAAATTTAGGAGAGATTATCAACATGTCACTTACTGACTTGTTAAAGCAACGTGTTTCTGTGCGTGCCTTTTTGGATAAACCAGTTCCAGAGGAGGTGTTAAAGAAAGTATTTACAGATGCCCAACTATCGCCGTCCAACTGCAACGTGCAGCCATGGCAAATTTACGTGGTATCTGGAGAGAAAAAAGATGCTTTAAGGGAGAGGCTTTTGCAGACTGTTATGAGTGGAAAACCAGCAAATCCAGATTTCGAATGGAAGGTAAGCTATAAAGGTGTTCACCGTGAGAGGCAGTTTGGTTCTGCCAATGCTCTTTACAGTTCAATGGGAATTGAGCGTAATGATAAACGTGCCAGAATGGCAGCTATGGTTAGAAACTGGACATTTTTTGATGCTCCACATGTACTATTTTTTACTATGGAGAGATATTTGAATATCATGGGAGCAGTTGATATGGGTATTTATGCCCAAACCCTCACTATGCTTATGACAGAACAGGGAATTTCGAGCTGTATGCAAGGTGCTTTAGGGCAATTTCCCGATCCTGTAAGAGAGTTTTTGGGTATTCCTGAAAATATTGGCATTCTTTTTGGAATGTCGTTTGGTTACGCAGATGAAAACGCTCCAGTAAACACAGCCAGAACAGATCGTGAACCTCTTGAAAATTCAGTAATTTTTCTGCAATAATAACTATAAAAAAATTAATTTGCATAGATAAAAAGTTAGAGACGCACAGTCGTGTGTCTCTAACTTTGGATATAAAAAGCTAAATTTGTGATCGTTTAAATTATATAGTTCATACAATCTACTTTTTAATAGGCTTGACGATAAACTTCCAGAACTTCCTGAGGATGTCTTACAGGACGTGCGTTGAACAGTGCCGCAGCATCAGCAGTTGCATGGAAAGAGCAACCTTCAAGGCTATCCTCTGGTACACCAACATCTCTAAGTCTTAATGGATGATTTACCTCTTTCATAAAAGCCTCTATAGCATCGGCAGCAGCAAAAGCAGCCTCTTTTTCATCCATAGAAGCAGTATTGACACCTAATGCCTGAGCCGCCATTGCCAATTTTGCAGGAGCAGCTTCAACATTAAATCTCATAACTTTTGGTAGAATAATTCCGCAAGCAGCCCCGTGAGGCACGTTATGTAAAGCTCCTACAGTATGTGCCATTGCATGGGCAAGACCAACCTGAGCAATTCCAAAAGCCCAACCAGCCATTGTTGCCGCAAGCTGTAAATTTAAACGAGCATTTTCATCTTTGCCGTTCTTCATAACAATAGGGAGATTCTCTCTTATAAGACGAATCGCCTGAAGTGCCTGACCATCACAAATAGGCTGTGAACGGGTACTTGTTAGTGCCTCAATTGCATGTGTCATTGCATCCATTGCAGTTGTTACTGTAAGACCTGGAGGCAACCCAATTGTAAAACGAGGATCAAGAACCGCTGTGTTGGGTATAATTCTTGGATCAACTATATATACCTTTCGTCCAACTGACTTGTTTTTAATTACAGCCACGTTAGTAACTTCGCTTCCAGTACCAGCAGTGGTTGGTATTACGATATGAGGAATCTGTGGCTCTTGCAGACGTCCAAGTGCTACATGATCATTAGCTCTACCACCATTTTTCAAGGTTACGCACACAGCTTTTGCAGTATCAATAACACTGCCGCCTCCAACACTGACAATACAGTCCACATTTAAGCTACGTGCAAGCTCTGTTGCCGTATCAACAGTGTCAAGAGATGAATCTTGCTCAACGCCATCAAATACACCAACACAGTAATCAACAAGTGCATCTTCAACAAGTTTTGTCAATCCTGTTGCACGAACACCAGCATCAGTCATAATAAGTACACGTTTGCCACCAAGTTTAGTTACCTCTTTGTAAATTGCAGGAAGGCTTCCATGACCAAATATTATATTTGTGGGACAGTTGTACTGAACAAATGGATTTTTCTTCTTATCTGAGATAATAGCCATAGCATTACTACTGCCAAGAGCAACATAAGAGCTGACATGAATTCTTTTGACTTGGACAAACTCAGATAATCCTGATTCACCCATTTCGCGTCCAATACCAGACTGTTTATATCCACCAAATGGACAAAAATCGCCAAACGCGTGATAGTTGTTAATCCAGACTGTTCCTGTGCGTATCTGCTTTGCAATATTTTCAGCACGTCTGTTGCTATTAGAGAAAACACCGCCTGCAAGACCATATTTTGAGTCATTTGCAATAGCAATAGCCTCATCCTCATCTTTGTAGCGAATAAGACAAACTACGGGACCAAATATCTCCTCTTGAGCTATACGCATGGAGTTTTTAACATCTGCAAAGATAGTTGGTTTAAAATAGTATCCGCCCTTAATACCCTGAACTTCAGTACGGCAACCGCCTGTAACAAGCTCTGCCCCCTCTTCCCGCCCTATTTTAACATAGTTCTCTACACTGGCAAGCTGCTGGGCACTCACCAATGGACCAAAGTGAGTAGTTGGCATAAGCTGATATCCAACGCGAAGAGCTTCTGCTCTCTTTTTCATCTTATCAATAAATTCATGATATATAGAGTCGTGTACAAGCACTCTTGTTCCAGATTCGCACACCTGCCCTTGATGAAAAAATGTACCAAAAACAGCACCATTTACAGCAACATCAATATCTGCATCATCTAAAATAATATTGGCAGATTTTCCGCCCAACTCAAGAGTTACCTTTTTAATTGAATCTGCTGCCATCTTCATTACGTCAACACCTACCTCTGTACTGCCTGTAAATGAGACTTTATCAATATCAGGGTGAGTACAAAGAATCTGTCCTATCTCTCTACCCTGCCCTGGTATGATATTTATAACACCTTTTGGAATACCAGCAGCTTTTGCAGCTTCGGCAATAAGAAGAGCACTTAAGGGTGTCTGTGTAGCTGGTTTAAGAACAATTGTGTTACCCATAATAATTGCATGTGAAATTTTCCAGAATGCCATACTTGCAGGGAAATTCCAGGGGATAATTCCAGCACAAACACCTATTGGCTCACGAAGAATGAAATCTCTGCCCGGGGCAAAAACATTGCCTGAATATGGAATCTCCTCTTTCCATGGAAAACGAGTAGAGGCGTAATAGGCAAGGTTTCTTAGAAGACCAGAACCGTTAGCTGCCCAAAACTTTGTCAAGCCTATAACTTGTCCTGCATCCATTGACTCAGTTACTGCAAGGCGAGAACCTATTTTAGTGACCTGATCTGCAAAATCGTAAATCATAGATGCTCGTTGAGCTGGTGTAAATCTTGGCCACTCTCCATGATCAAAAGCTCTTCTGGCTGCATTAATAGCAGCCTCTGCATCTGCTTTACTTGCCTGTGCAACTTTGGCAATTGGCTGTTCGTTACCCGGATCGTATGTGGTAAAAGTTTTGCCATCCGCAGCATCAATAAACTCACCGTCTATAAACATCTTATAAGAGTCCATTTCAATTCTCCTTAAAGTTTTTAACTATCTGGTTATTATAACTAATATTACTTACACTATTTATACACTATTTAACTGGTCTGTTCAGCCTCTTCTCTCTTTTCCATAAGAAGCCCCATAAGTTTAATGATTCCAATTACACCAGCGATCATAACACTACCTCCAATAAGTGTGACTCCCATTAAAACATACATGTTTGTATCTGGCAGCTTTGATGATAAACCTGCAAATATGAAAAACGTGAAAGTGTAGTTATTGAAAATAATGGGAAGCATCTCTCCAAATGCTACGATAAGAAATACTAAAATTGCAATAAATATAAGTTTAGCAGGTTCAACTCCAATTATAGGAGCAAGAGCTTTAATAAACATAAAATCTGCTATTAAACAGACAATCCCAAAAATTCCACCAAAAATAATATTTGGAATAAGTTTTGTATCCATGTGGGAAAGGAAGAAGAAGATCATACACATAAATGCAGGCCATGCGGGCAAATGGAAGTAATGGAGAGTAAGTTCTCCAACAATAATTAAAACAATCAAAAAAAGACCAAAGATCAACCGCTGTTTATCAGGCTTACCGGAAGTTGCCATATAGATAGATACCTCTTTAATTTATTTAGAGTTTTTTAAGTTATATAATAATTTAAATAAGTTGTTAATTCTACTTTATTAAAAATTTAATAAATCTCCTCCTCAATAGGGAAGTATTTTCCTTTTGAGGAGGAGACGCTCAGGAGATAGGGAGAAAAGATAGGGAGAGATTAATATTTTTTTCTAATTGTACCCCCAATCTCCTCCTCTTATTTAAGATTAAGAGAAGGAGTGATTCCCATACCGCGGAGAAAGGCAAGGGCTAATATTGCCATATTCAATGATTAATGGATAAAAACTCTCAGGAGAGGAGTTCGAGAATTTCTATTTTTTTTAAGCTGTATATGGCAAGGGGGTGAAGAGCTTAAGTTTTTTTACATTCCACCAAAAGCAGCTTCGGAAATCTCAATAGCCACAGAGGTGCCATCTGCAATGGCTTGCATCTTCCCAAGAGTTACAGGTAAAATTGTATAAATAAAAAACTCAGCAGTTTTTATCTGACCTTCATAAAAGGCAACATCTTTTTTCTTTGCAGCTCCTTGTTGCTTTATAGCTACAGTAACACGCCACAGGTGCATCCATGCCATACACATATCTCCCATCACCTCCATAAAAGGAGTTGCATGAGCAAATACAGATTCAAAGTTACCAGAAGCTAATTTTTTGCCAAGTAGTCCTGCAATTTCACCAAAACGCTTTAAACTACTCTCTACAGCATCAGTAAGAGATGCAAGAGTTGGACTCTCTATAGAATCTGTAGTTTTTCTTGCCTCTGCAATAGTAGCCTGAATTTCAGTAATAAAGTTCATAAAAACTTTACCTTTGTTCTGCAAAAGTTTACGTCCTACAAGGTCCATTGCTTGAACTCCTGTACAACCTTCGTATATAGAGGCAATTTTGCAGTCACGAGTAATAGCTTCTACAGGGTAATCTTGAGTATATCCTGCACCACCATAAACTTGCATACCAAGAACACACATCTCATAGCCACGTTCACTACCATAGCCTTTGATAATAGGAGTAAGCAGACCGATAAAGTTTTCCATCTTCTCTTTCTCTTCTTCATTATCAGAACAGCTATTTATATCCATGCACCTTCCTGTGTAGTATGCAAGGCTTCTAAGACCTTCAACATAAGATTTCATAAGTAGGAGGTTTCTTCTAACATCAGGGTGCTGAATAATTGGAACAGAAGGAGCTGCATGATCAGCCATATCCTTTAGTGCTCTGCCCTGAAGGCGTTTACGTGAATAATCAAGAGCGTAAAGATAGTTGGTTGAAGCATAAGCCTGAGCCTGAATACCTGTGCTCAGTCTTGCACCATTCATCATATTAAACATGATCTTCATGCCTTTTTGCTGCTCTCCAAGAAGAAATCCAATACATTTACCTTTACTTCCAAGAGCCATACTGCATGTTGCACTTCCGTGAATTCCATGCTTCTCTTCAACACCTGTACACTCAATATCGTTACGCTCTCCAAGAGAGCCGTCAGGATTGACAAAGAATTTTGGTACAATGAAAATAGAGATACCTTTTGTTCCGGGGGCATCGCCTTCAATACGGGCAAGTACAGGATGGATGATATTTGGAGTGAGATCGTGCTCTCCATTTGTGATAAAAATTTTATTACCAGTAATAGAGTATGTTCCATCACAATTTTTTACAGCAGATGTAAGAAGAGAACCAACATCAGTTCCAGCACCGGGTTCTGTTAAGAGCATAGTTCCGCCCCACTCTCCAGTGTATAGCTTTTTAAGATAGAGACGCTTTTGCTCTTCTGTGCCGTAAAGTTCAATCATACGCCCAGTACCAACACCCATTGAGCCATAAGAGTAGAGAGGCCAGTTTCCTCCCATCATATACTCTTTTATAGCTCCGCCTAACATGTGAGGAAGTCCCTGACCACCAAATTCAGGATTTGCAGCAGGTGCTGCCCACTCATTTTCAACGTAAAGCTGGTGTGCTCTGTGAAAACTCTCTGGAACTTTAACAGTTCCGTTTTCAAAATGGACACCAATTTTATCTCCATCTGAATATGTTGGTAAAAGCTCTTTTACAGCAAAAGCTCTTGCCTCATTTAAAATTAGATCAAAGGCTTTTTTATTAAATGCACTGAACTTTTCATGCTTACAAAACTCCTCAAGTCCAAACATCTCATATAGGTTAAAGTCAATATCACGACGATCTGCTATTACTTGTGCCATGCTCTATTTTTCCTTTTTTGATATGATTATCTCTGTTATTTAGTGTAATATATTAAATGTTATTGAACATCTTGATTTTCTTACCTTTACCTGTTCAGATAGAGTACTCCAGGGGGTAAATCTCCAGTGTGATAAGTCTTATATGAGATAATTCCAGCTTCCTCTGCCTGACGATAAAGCTCATCACGATCCTCAGGATGAGCAATAGATATAAGTGCCTTTGCCCTTAAATCCACTGTAAGTCCTTTAAGGCAGGCAACTCCCCACTCTGTAGCTATATGGTGTACAATAGAGCGAGGTACGGTTACTGTCATTCCCTTTTCCAACATAGGTACAACTCTTGATTTACCTTTGTGTCTTGAGTAAAGGGCGATAACGCTTATCCCTTTCTGATCCTTTGAAAGCATAGTACCGAGTACAAAATCGAGCTGTCCACCAGTACCGCTGATGATTGCAGGTCTATCTCCACCTGACTGCTCAGAAGCTACTTGCCCTGTCAGATCGACTTGTAAGGCACTATTGAGAGAGAACATATCGGGCTGACTTGCTATGGTAAATGGATGGTTGACATAATCTACAGGATATGTTGCAAATGAAGGATTGTTGTTAATAGCGTCATAAAGTTTTCTGCTACCAAGACAGAATGAGAATACGGTTTTATATTTATCACGCTCTTTACGGCTGTTGTCCACAACTCCAGATTCAATAAGATCAAGCATCTTTTCTGTAAGCATCTCTGTGTGCAGACCACAATGTTTAAGACCAGCATCTTTAATGAGATTTAACATTGAGTTTGGAAGGCTGCCAATACCGATTTGTATAGTGCTTCCATCATGGATAAGACCTGCTTTTAAAATATTTTCCGCAATCTTCTCATCTTCTGGCTTAGATGGAACAGGATTGAGTGCAAATGTCTGAAATTCGTTATCTTCAACAATATGTGCAACCTTAGATATGTGAATGCCTTCACCATCTCCTCCATTAATGGCTGGCATATCCTTTCTAACAATAACTACAATTTTTTTTGCCTGATCTGCTAAAAGCGCAGATTCTGCAGCAGTGAGTCCGAAGTTAAAGTATCCAGAATCATCCATAGGTGCAGTGACAACAAAAAATATATCCAAATTAAGCGTTTTAATAATAGAACCAGCAATGTGCCATGTACCGCAGGCATAAGGACCAATTCCTCGCTGCTGCATAAAAGGTCTGGAAAAGGGGAGAATAAAACCGCTCTGCCATTTAAACACATCACCTTTAGGGTCTGCTTTACAGACTTCATAGCTGACGGTATCAAGAAAAGAGCGAACTTTTACATTTTGCAACTCATCTTTTCGCCGAGCTAAATATTTATCAACAATAGCAGCAACATTGGCACTACCATTATAGTGTATAGTCATACCAGACTCTACAAGCCCTGCTGCGTGCTCTGCTGAGATTAACTTCTCTTGATACATATTTATAAATTTATTTTCCATGGCACATAATTCCTTTGAAGGGATAGCATTATAATGTCATAGCATCATAACGTCTGTTGTCTGTTTTTTTAAAGATTTTGTCTTTTCAATAGTTATGGATATCATTACAAGCAATTATATTTGAGATATCAATATCAGCAACATGTATGCCAAAGAGAGCTAAGAAGAAAAAAAGCGAGCGTATTGATATTAATATATTGAAATAATTATTATATTTTAATATTGGAGCAATATAGTGAATCTGATTCATAAAAACTCTTTATATCTGCCTGACTGTATATATCAATATACATATCAGTAGATGAGAGCCGACTAACATACTTATATTGATTACTATTTTAGATAATGAATAAATAACTATACATGTATAAGAAGAGCATCTTTATCATAAGGACAAAGACAAGTTACCTTTAAAAAGATAAGGAGTTTAAAATGGCTATTGAGACACTATTAATGGTTGATCTTACAGAGTCAGAGCAGAAACTTGTAAAGAGGTTAAGCAGTTCATTTGATATAAAGGCTAAATCTTTAAAAAAATTAGATTATAAAAGTTGTGTCGATTTTTTTAATACAGAAGAGATATGTTTAATTATTATTCATGTTGATCACAACACAGCAACTAATGTTGAAAATATTCGATGGATTAAAAAAACTCTCCCAACACCGCCAGTTCCTCTGCTTATTCTTCTCTCTTCAGAACTTATATCTACAATCCAAACTTACATTAAAGCAGGTGCAGATGACTATATTGTTATGCCCCTTAATGATGAGAGTTTTGCTATGCGTTTTTATGTACTGCTTGAGTGTGGACAGGCAATCTTAGAGACAAGAAGAGCTAACAAAAGGGATAAAGGCTCAGAGCAAGAGTCAAAAGAGAAACATGAATCTGAACAAGATAGAGATACATGGAGATTGATTGTTGGATATCTACAAGAGGGATTGAGCTTTTTTGCACCTAAGCATCAATTGGCAAGAAGAGGCAAAAGAGCTATTTTTAACAAATGGAAACCTGTACGCAAAATTGCAACTGGAGCAGATGGAGCTGTCTGGCTTGTGCAAGAGGTTGAAACAGAGAGAGAGGCAGTCGCTAAAATTCCCCATTCGCCAGATATGAATATCAACTCTTTGCGATCAGCCGCTGTCCTGAAAAGATTGCTTTATCATCCAAATATTGTTCAGCTTATTGAAGTTGTTAAAGACCACGATAAATTTATACTGATACAGGAGTATGTGAAAGGTAGTACGCTTTGGAAGTTGTTGACATATAACATCTCTTCTCGGGAAAAAGAGGAGCTCTTTCTTCAGCTATTATCAGTTATTGCCCATATCCATGAACACAAGATCATGCACAGAGATATAAAACCTGACAATATAATTGTTAGAGCTGATGGTAGGTTAAAATTGCTTGATTTTGGCAGTGCAAAAGAGATTAGCTGGATGGATCGCAATAACTCTCCAGAAGGGACACTAAACTTTATGTCTCCAGAGCAGATGGATGGCAAGACCTGTATTGCAAGCGATGTTTGGGCATTAGGGGTTATTCTATATCTTTTTACTCTCAACAGACTACCATTTTATCAAGATAACAGTTGCTATCCTATGAATATTGAAACAGATATGGTAGCAGTTGCCCCACGTATAGTTAGTTCAGAGGTATCTGTTGAGTTTGAACAGGTTATAATGAGATGTATAGAGAGAAATCTTAATAAGCGATATGCTAATGCTGCAATATTAAGAGACGATCTTTTAAATAGATTTCCTGATTTTGGAAATGGGTTGT
The DNA here is from genome assembly GCA_964425195.1 of uncultured Desulfobacterales bacterium. Taxonomy (GTDB): domain Bacteria; phylum Desulfobacterota; class Desulfobacteria; order Desulfobacterales; family Desulfobacteraceae; genus Desulfamplus. The sequence goes on along the minus strand of CAYRLG010000013.1, from coordinate 1,042 downwards.
ATATACCCAAAGTGTGAACAGCAACATTTACACTCCTTTTGCAAGCCGTAAAGCTAAAAACTCTGGCAGACCCGCAGTTACTATCTTTTTTGCAGCTTGCTCATAGTCATACCGAACCCTGTGAAACTCAACAATATCTTTTTCTATATCATAAATAAGGTAAGAGGCTCTTGGATCACCATCTCTGGGCTGTCCTATACTGCCGCAGTTGAATATCTGTCGATTAAGACTCGCAGTTGGTACCACAGCCCCATCTTCTGGTTTTCTGATATAAAAACATAAAAAATTTTTACGAGTAATAACTGATGCAACATGAGTATGTCCTGCAAAAAGAATTTTTGCTTTAGTCAAAAAAAAGGTGCGAGATATAAATGGCTTCTCTCCAATATAGTACCAATCTGATTTACCGCATGGGTTGGCATGACAAAAAAAGAGGTTTTCACTTTTAATGTTTTCACGAAGGTTTTGTAAAAAAAAGAGACTATTAGGAGATAGGCGCATCTTTGTCCACGATATAACCTCAGCAGCATCTTTACACATGTTATAAACACCACCAGCAGCGGCATTATCGTGATTACCAAGAATAGAGTTCATACAAGGTATCGCCTGTAGAATCTTTATGCAGCTATTTGGATTTGCCCCATATCCGACAATATCGCCTAAACAGATATAGCGATCTACTCTTTTTTTTAAGGAGTGCTCAACAAAAGCCTGAAGAGCTTCTAAATTTGAATGTATATCAGAAAATATGGCGATTCTCATAATTTCCTCACTTTACTATTAATCGTCACCAATTGAAGGTTTGCTATATATAGGGCTTACTGCTACCGATTTTGTTCCTACTGATTAATATTTTCTACATGTAGAGATATTTAATCATAACAACAACCATAACCATTTCTACCCTTTTTTCCAGATATTTCCAGCCTTTTTTCTGAGGAGAGCTATAAAAAATATATAGATTTATATACATAACCATTTTTTTAAATCTATATCGACTATTAAATCAGCAAAGTAACTTTTTAGAAAAAAAGAGTTAATT
>CAYRLG010000012.1:0-110452 GCA_964425195.1 uncultured Desulfobacterales bacterium | reverse complement strand
CTCCGTAAGTTTATTGTATCTTACTTTAGTGTCTATTTTTTTCAACAGATATCATGGATAAAGCTGTTATTTATGGCAAGCATGATAATTGGGTAGGGCATCCGCAAAAGGAGAAGCATCTAAAGATTCAGGTGGTAAAACCAGTATTGGAAGAACATAACAAAGTTGGGAAACTAAATCCTATTTTTGAAATCATCAAGCAGCAGAGGGAATACAAGTAGAGACGCACGGCTGTGCATCTCCATGACCGTACGTCTCTACTGTTTTATTCTTGGTTATAATTTAAAAGGTTAAAATAATGACGGAAGAGAGAAAAAGTTTACAGATAAATGCAGACATCTCTATTGAGGTTGTCCGCAAAAATATCAAGAATATGCACTTAACAGTTCATCCGCCAGATGGCAGGGTTCATATCTCTGCACCATTAAGGATAAATGATGAAGCTGTAAGACTCTTTGCCATTTCCAAGATAGGGTGGATAAGAAAACATCAAAGAAATTTTGTAGAGCAGGAGAGGCGATCACCTGAGCAATATAAAGAGCGGGAAAGCCACTATTTTCAAGGCAGACGCTATTTATTGAGAATTATAGAACATGAAGCTCCTCCCAAAGTTATTTTAAAAGCAAAGACCTATATTGAATTATATGTAAAACCAAACAGCACCAAAGAAGAGAGGCAATCCATTATCAATTGGTGGTATAGAATAGAGCTGACAAAGCTGATTCCACCGATTATTGATAAATGGGAACGACAGATAGGAGTGAGAGTTACAGAGTGGCGTATAAAACAGATGCGGACAAGATGGGGAACATGCAATATTGCCAAAAAGCGCATCTGGATAAATTTGGAGCTTGCAAAAAAGCCTTTGAACTGTTTGGAGTATGTTGTTGTGCATGAGATGATACATCTTTTAGAAAGGAGGCATAATGAGCGTTTTTTTCAATTGATGACCCAATATCTACCTCAATGGAAGGTTTATAAAAAAGAGCTGAACCTTTTATCAACAACTTATCAATAGAAGATTTAAGAACTTCAGCACTATGCCACCGTAACTACACCTTAATCTTGTATTAGCGTTTGGATATTATGATCTAAATTCCATCTCGCAGTTTTACTTTTAAAAACATATAAACAAAAAAAGGTTTAACCAAAACTGGTCAAACCTTTAATATTAGTTATCTGGTACCTGGGACGAGAATTGAACTCGTACAGAGCTAAGCTCCGAGGGATTTTAAGTCCCTTGCGTCTACCAGTTCCGCCACCCAGGCAAGAAACAGACTCTTATTATACTATAAACTTTAAAATTGCAAGAGCTGTATGAGTTATTTTTTAACCTTATCATATCCACTCTTAGCAAAAGTTCTTTTAATAAATCAGATGCTCCCTTCGATGTTTGACTAACAGACACATATTAATTATACTGCAATAATTAACAAGTTATCAGCAGGTAATAAAAACCGAGAATTGAGGGAGCTTAGACTCGTTATATTTAGACTGATTATATAGGGATAGCAATTTTGCTCAAGCTCTGTTATGTGCTGTGGCAGGAAGTTTAACTATCGTGTGGTTTTAGATTTATAAGTGTGTAAAAGTGGTCAAACATAAGGTAAACTTATAAAAAATAGATAAACCATAGCTTAAAAATAAAAATTAAAAACGAGCAATAACCAATGAACAGATTTATTATATTTTTTAGTCTTACACTTCTAATTATTTCATGTGGAGATAGCAGCAAAAGTACTATGTCTGAAAAAATAGATAGTTACCCAGTAACTTATAGTTTCTTTGATGTTGACGTAAACTCTACACTCTCTAACAGTTTAAAAAGAAGACTTGATAACATACTTGGAGATCACTCTACAGAGACAAGAAGCACAATTAATCTAAATATCAACCGTGAGAAGTTTCTTAAAGACTACTTTCCATATTTTGAAGAGCTTAATCAACGTTTAAACTCGCCTACAGGAAAAATCCTTACATTGTCTTCCACAAATGGAGAGAGCAAACCATCTTTAATATCAGAACGTGTTGAGCATAACACAGTTAAACTTACTTACAGATATGCTGTTAAAAAAAATCTCCCTTTCACCTATGTAGAATTTCTTTTTTCTAACTTTAATGATACCCCTCTTTTAATACGCTTTAAATTTAAAAAAGATGATCTTAATATTATTGAGACGTTACAACATAAATATGGAACTCCTCGTGAGATTTTGTGGAAAGAGCAGAATGGGAAATCTCTCTGCTGGGAAAATAGCTCAGACATACTAATTCTCTCATTTGTCCCTGACCAGTTTGGTAAACCTGTTTATGAAGTTTCAATCTATTTTTCAAAAAGATTAGAAGATTTACTGAAAGCTGAACAGATAGAAAGAGATAAAAAAGAGAAAAATGGTGTTAAATCTGGAGAAAATGTGTTTTAAACACAATAAATTATCTTTGATTAAGATTAATTAATTATCTAATAACAGTGAATTTATATAATTATAAGGATTTTAAACATGCCTCATCTAATTGAAGCCTCTTTAAGGGCTGATGGAAAAAAATTTGGAATTGTAGCTTCAAGATTTAATGATTTTATAACAGAGAGACTTATAGGAGGAGCACTTGATGCACTCATTCGCAGTGGTGCTAATGATAATGATATAACAATTATTAAGGTACCAGGAGCATTTGAGATTCCTCTTGCTGCCCAGAAAATGGTTAAGTCTGGCAAGTATGATGCTGTTATCTGTCTTGGTGCTGTAATAAGAGGTTCCACCTCTCATTACGATTATGTATGTGCAGAAGTCTCAAAGGGTATAGCATCAGTAAGCCTTGAATTTAGTGTTCCAGTGCTATTTGGTATTTTAACTACTGATACCATAGAGCAGGCAATTGAACGAGCAGGGACAAAAGCTGGAAATAAAGGCTTTGACTCTGCTATTGCTGCTATTGAAATGGCAAATCTAATGTCAGACATTGCAAAAAATGATAAAAATGCAACAACAAAATCGACGGGTTCACTTAAAGGTAAAAAGGCAGATTAAAATATGTGGTATCGAAGAGATGCTCGAGAGCTTACACTTCAGGCTCTTTTCTATTTTGATGTCAGCAAAGACGGTGATACATGGGAGCTTTTTGAGCTATTCTGTCTTGATTTTGATGAGATGATAAACGGCAAAATCCTTGATTTTGATGAGATGATAAGCAAAGATTCCTATGATTCTCACGAATCTCTTAATGAAGATCAAAAACCCTTTTTTATCAATTTAGTAGAAGGGGTTGTAAAATATATGGATGAAATTGATGATCTTATCCACTCAAGTTCAAAAAATTGGAAAATTTCAAGAATGGGTATTGTAGATAGAAATATTATGAGAATTGCCCTTTATGAAATGCTCTACTGTCCTGATATACCGGCAAAGGTTTCGATTAATGAGGCTGTTGAGATTGCAAAAAAGTATGGAACAAAAGACTCTGGTGCATTTGTAAATGGTATTCTTGACCGCATCAGGGAATTTAAAAATATTCAATAAAATCAACATCTCCTGCTTCTATTTTTAAAATTATGCAAAATTGATATTTTAAAAAGTTTGAAGAAGGATTTCTGGTTAATAGGTGATATTATGATAATTAAGACACTTGAAGTTGGTCCTATTATGGCAAACTGCTATATTATTGGATGCGAAAATACAAAAGAGGCTGTAGTCATTGATCCGGGTGATGATGCTGATGAGATTCTAATGATTCTTGCAAAATATAGTCTTAAAGTTAAATATCTTATCAATACGCACGGACACTTTGACCATGTTGGGGCAAATAAAAGAATGAAAGAGGTTACCAAAGCTGAAATTTTAATCCATGCTGAAGATGAACCTATGCTTTCACAGCTTGGGCGTACTGCTGCATCATTTGGTCTTTTTGCAGACAACTCTCCTAAAGCTGATAAAAACCTTAAAGATGGTGATGAGATAACTTTTGGAGATATAACATTAAAGGTTATTCACACTCCTGGTCATTCTAAAGGAGGAGTTTCTCTTTATACTGATGGTCACCTGTTTGTAGGAGATACACTTTTTTATGGCTCTATTGGACGTACTGACCTTCCGGGGGGAAATTACAACACTCTTATTTCCAGCATAAAAGAGAAACTTTTTACCCTTCCTGACAATACAGTTGTACATACAGGTCATGGACCAGAGACTACAATTTTAAAAGAACGAAAAACAAACCCTTTTCTTATATAGTACTTTTTGTAATAGAGTGGAGTTATAAGATTTTCTATCTCCACTCTATTTATTATTGTGCCTCTTTATACCATTAGCATAAAATAGGTTACGTATAATAAAAACGCTATATTATAAAACTATTTTTTTTAACCTTTAACTGTTCTTTTTCCCTATCTTTGATTATGTCCCTCGCTCCTCTTTTTTTTAATGATACTATTCCACGCATCAGAAGGCTCATTCGGTCAAAATTGGAGCTAACCCAACCTTTTGAACAGATGGTCAGAGGGTTTTCAAAATCGACCGGTAGTGTCATTCTGTTAAGCGGCACATCTCTTGATTGTGCAATGTACAACATTTTAGCCATAAAACCTTGGCTTACAATTACTGCTAAAGGCAAAAATATCTCTGTTTGTGTTGATAATAAACAACTCTGTTTTTCAGGCGATCCTCTTCAATTTATAGACGAGCTGATAAAGCACTGTTCAATTGACTACAACAAATCTTTATATCCTGTGAGTGCCGGACTATTTGGCTATCTTGCCTATGATTTAAAAGATAGAATTGAGAGCCTTCCAAATAGCTGCATGGATCAAAATCTGCCTGATCTCTACCTTTGTGCCCCTTCTATTATTTTTGTCCATGATCGTCATAATAATTTTGTGGAAAAAATTATTATAGAGACAGATAAAGATAAGGGTATTAAAGATATTCAACTTGATTATACTCAAGAGAGCCAAGTTGATTTAGAGTCTCAAACTTTCTCTATTGATCCTGAAGGATTTAAATCTAACTTCTCAAAATCTGAATACATTGAAGCAGTTGAGAAGATAGTTGAGTATATAAAGGCTGGGGATATTTATCAGGTCAACCTTTCTCAGCGTTTTAGTACAGACTTTAAAGGAGACCCATACTCTCTTTTTCTAAAGCTGTTTGAGAAAAATCCAGCTCCTTTTTTCTCATTTATAAATGCAGGCGATCATCAAATTATCTCCACCTCTCCTGAACGCTTTATCAAACAAAACCAAGGTATTATTGAAACCAGACCGATTAAAGGCACAATGCCTCGAGGGAAGAGAGGCAGGGAGAAAGAAAATTTTTTAGACATTAATCAAAATTATAATAAAAATGAAGATGATCAGCTTGGTCAAGCACTGTTAAGTAGTAAAAAAGATGATGCTGAACTCTCAATGATTGTTGATCTTATGAGAAACGATTTTGGAAAAGTTGCTATTGGTGGAACGGTAAAAGTTAAGGAGCATAAAAGGCTTGAGCCATACGATAATGTTTTTCATTTAGTTTCAATTGTTGAAGCAAATCTTGAACCAGACAAGTCAAGCATTGATCTTATTCGTGCTACTTTTCCGGGAGGGTCTATAACAGGATGTCCCAAAATTCGCTCAATGGAGATAATTGATGAGTTAGAGAGCGTAAGAAGGCATGTTTATACAGGTTCAATTGGTTATATCAGCTTTCACCGCACACTTGATCTTTCAATTGCCATAAGAACTGCTGTAGTGGCAAGTGGAAAAATCGGGTTTTCTGTTGGAGGCGGCATTGTTTTTGATTCTGATCCTGAAAAGGAGTATGAAGAGACCCTTCATAAAGGCAAAACAATTATGGATACTCTTGTTGAATCTTCTGATTTGTTAAACTTAACTTTACCTGATATCCCTCTGAGTCGTTCAGATATGCCTTTATCTTCACCCAACTCGTTTAGTAAATTTGCTAACAACAGAGAAAAAAAGCCCTCTAAAGTTAAAATAACTTCTAAGGCATGGGTGAACGGGAAAATAATTGATGAAAAAAAGGTTGTTATTCCTGTATATTACACGGGATTCCAATATGGGGCAGGACTATTTGAGACCATGCGAGTGGAAAAAGGCAAAATTCTACGTCTGCAAGAGCACCTTGAAAGACTCTCTGCAAGCTGGCAAACCCTTTTTACGGAGGATATTCCGCATATAAATCAGATAGGATGGCAAAGTGTGATTGATAATTTGATTCAACTAAACGGGCTTGCAAACGAACCCGTTGCTGTAAAACTTATGGTCGCTCAATCTGACACAGGCAAAGATTTGAGTAAGATAACAGATAGTGTCAATATACACTATCCAACTGCTAATCCTTACAGTTGTACAAATAGCCACCCTTCTGTTGATGGAGAGTCTCATTTTATTGCACTTTTTGTCCGTCCATATAAACATCGTTTAAAAGTATGTGGCAAAAATGGTCTTGATTTAATAACATATCCTGAAAGACGACACACCTATTTAGCTGCTCATAAATCCCTTAATTATCTCTACTATTATCTTGCAGGTAAGTTTGCAAAAAAACGTGGTTATGATGAAGCGTTAATATTAAATGCAGACGGAACAGTCTCTGAAACTAATACGGCAAGTCTAATATCTGTCTCAGAAAGTGAGCGTAAAGTTGTTATATCACAATCAGATTATGCCCTACCAAGCGTAACACTTAATGCAGCATTAAAAATACTTGCTAAAGCAGGCTATGAGATAGTAAAAACAAAAATTACACTATCTGAGCTTATTCTAATGAAAAATATTCTAATAATTAACTCTCTTATGGGAGCTGTGAAAGTTCTCTCAATAGATAGTCATAAAATAGCTCATACAACTATATCCAATTACAGTGGGTCTAAAATTCATATATCTGAATTCGGCTCTTCTAATACCAATCGCTTTTGCGATTGGTTAAACAATGAACTTTTAAGGTAAACAGTAAAGCTAATAGCAAATGGGAAACATAGAGTTTAAAAAAGAAGTACTTATAGGTTTTATCTGCTATATATTTATCTTTATGCTGATTTTTAACTATAAAGTAATCGCTGGTGAAGGTGATACAAAAGAACCTCTTCCGAAGAAAATAGAAACTCAAAATAGGATTGTAAATACTCCCAAAGCATGCTTCATAAATCCAGATTTCACATTTAAGCCTATAGAAGATGGTAAAATAGTTTCTCACGATTTTACCATTAAGAATATTGGTAATGCGACACTGCTGATTAAAAAGGTTAAAACAGATTGTGGCTGCACTGCTGTAAAATATGACAAAAAGATTTTTCCGGGAAAAACAGGAAAAATAGAGATCAATCTTGATACGACCGGATACGCAAATAAGAGTATAAGTAAATCAATAAAAATATATACAAATGATCCTAAAAATTCGGTTAAAGAGCTGAAATTATCTGGTTTAGTGGAGACTTTAGTAAATATTCATCCTCGTGTAGTAAGGCTTTCAGGCAATAGCTCTTACAGTAGTAAAAATGAAATGGGGCAACATATTGAGATGACGGTTAAAATAACACCAGTTGTAAAATATCCTTTTTCAATTAAAGGTATTACATTAAATGAGCAAGCTAATATAAGTGCACAGGTGAGAGCATCAAATTTACCAATTGGAAGTTTCGATGTTATTGTAAGAAATATAAGGCAGAAGCCTGGACGCTATTTTGATCAGATTACTCTTAAAACAGACAGCGATGTTATACCTGAAATTAAAATTAATGTAATTGGAAATATAATAGAATAAACAAGTAATAGATTAGACAAATAGAGATATATGGAAATGACATTAGATATAAAACAGATAAAAGCTGTGGTGTTTGATTGTGATGGAGTACTATTTGACACTGCTTATGCAAATCGTCTGTATTACAACAGACTTCTTGACCATTTTGGGAAACCTCTGCTTAACGACGAACAGTTCAAATTGGTTCACATGTTTACGGTAAAAGAGGCTTTGCACTATCTATTTGCAGAGTCTGAATCTATGGATAGAGTCTATAGTTTTATGAAGACCATGAGTTATAACGAGTTCATTAAGTATATGAAACCAGAACAGGGACTTATAGAGCTTTTAGAGGATTTAAAGAGGGCGGAGTATATAAGGTGTATTGCCACAAATAGAACCAACACAATGGCAGATGTTCTAAAAAAACATGATATGGAACCGTTTTTTGAGATGGTAGTTACAGCAGCAGATGTAAAAAAGCCAAAACCAGCCCCTGATGAACTGATTAAAATAATGGAGACACTTAATTTACACCCAAAACAGATTCTGTTTATTGGAGACTCAGAATATGATCAGATTGCAGCACAAGAGGCAGGTACATTGTTTGCGGCTTTTAAAAACCCGTTACTTAATGCAGACTATCATGTTGTTAGTATGGCTAATATTGGACAAGTGCTTAGATTGAATGAGTAAAAGTTACTTAAAACTATGGTTGCACATTAAATATAGTTGAGACACCCATAGAGAATACAATTTTTTATCTTAATCTATAATAGATACTTAAAATATATAAAAAATGCACATGGTTCATAATTATTCTTGACAAAAATCTCAATCATCATTAATTGAAGAGAGTTTTATTGTTTCTCTTGCACGAGACTTTAAGTCTTAACTAAATAAAGCTAAATATCGAATTTGTATAAGTGTCTGGTATAGACACTTATTTTGGTTAATATTAAATTTAAGGAGAGTTGGTTACATGTCTAAATTAGTTGCCCCACACGGTGGAAAAGGTCTGGTATGCTGCAAACTTGAAGGTGCTGCACTTGAATCTGAACTTAAAAAAGCTGCTGGTCTTAAGAAAATTGAAATAAGTTCACAGGTAAAGGGTGATCTTATTATGATGGGTATTGGTGGATTTAGCCCACTCAATGGTTTTATGACAAAAGCAGATTGGAAAGGTGTATGTGCAGATTTCCTACTTGCTGATGGGACTTTCTGGCCTGTTCCTGTAATGCTTGATGCTTCTAAGGAAGATGCTGCTGCTATTAAAGAAGGTGACGAGATTACTCTTGAAAGAAATGGTCAGATTTATGCCACAATGAAGGTCACCGAAAAATTTCAGATGACCGAAGATGATAAAAAATGGGAATGTGAAAAAGTTTACAAAGGTCATGGCGAAGAGTCTGCTGATGACAAGTTCTGGTCAATTGCCATTAAAGATCATCCAGGTGTTCAGATGGTAATGGCAAGAAAAGAGTTCTGCCTTGCAGGTCCTGTTAAAGTTCTTTCAGAGGGTGAGTTCCCAGACAAATTTAAAGGTATCTATCTGACACCAGCTCAGACAAGAGCCATTTTTGACGAGAGAGGATGGGCTACAGTTGCTGCTCTTCAGCTTAGAAACCCAATGCACAGATCACATGAGCATCTTTGCAAAATAGCCATCGATGTTTGTGATGGTGTTCTTATTCACTCACTTATTGGTAACCTAAAACCCGGCGATATTCCAGCAGATGTTCGCGTAAAATGTATTGATACTCTTGTGAAAGGCTATTTTGTTGAGCAGCATGTTGTTCAGGGTGGATATCCTCTTGATATGCGTTATGCAGGACCAAGAGAAGCACTTCTTCATGCAACATTCCGTCAGAACTACGGTGTAAATAAAATGATAATTGGTCGCGACCATGCTGGTGTTGGCGACTTCTATACACTATTTGAAGCTCAGGAAATTTTTGATATTATTCCAACTCCTGCAGAGCCAGGTAAAGCACTTCTTTGTGAACCACTCAAAATAGACTGGACATTCTATTGCTATAAATGCGACGGCATGGCTTCTTTGAGAACATGCCCACATGGTAAAGAAGATCGTGTAGTGCTTTCTGGTACAAAACTACGTCATGCTCTTTCAAATAATCAGCCTGTTGTTGACCACTTCGGTCGCGAGGAAGTTCTTGTAATTCTCCGTGAATACTATGCAAGCTTGACAGAAAAAGTTGAAGTTAAACTTCAGAGCCATGCAGAAGGCACAAAAATGTAAGATTCTAAAATAACAGCAAATCTGATTTTTATGTTTTGATTGTTTATAATTAAAAAGGGGGTTTTCTGTAAAAGAGAACCCTCTTTTTTGTTTCATTTCTATGATAACCTTATGATAACTATCTCCTAAAAGAGCTAATGATTAATAAATAGCCATTGGGAAATAATGGATAGAAGAGAAAATAGTATGGTCAGACCTGTAATTAGTCGAAAGGTAGGGTATAAACCTGAAGTTAGTTATTTTAAACCCAGAGGAATTCCAATGCTTGATTTAATGGAGGTATCGTTGACTGTGGACGAACGAGAAGCAATACGCCTTGCTGACCTTCAGGGATTGTCGCACGAAGAGGGCGGCAAATTAATGGCTGTATCCAGAGCCACATTTGGAAGAATCCTAAGAAATGCCAGAAAGGTGATAGCAGACGCTGTTATCAATGGAAAAGCAATCAAGATTGAGGGGGGAAACTATGAGATTGTTATCAGAGAGAGAATTTTTGTATGTGATGCCTGCAATCATGAGTGGGAAGAGCCACCAGGAACCGGACGACCAAAAGGATGTCCGGTATGTCAACACGATGGAATTACACGTAAGTAACCTTATAGAACACATCTATAATAAGCTGTAAGAAAGCTATTAACGTTTTCACCTAAACTTTGTAGCAAGATTGCTGTCAATTACATAAATACATACCTCTTTTGCACCTTGCTGGGTATAGCCAAACTTTGAGACCATATTTGTGATAAGAAATTCGATGTCTGTTTTAATTCGCTTATCATAAGTTTTGAAATTAGATGTATCAAAGTCTTTAATTGCACGACTGAAATTGTCATTATCGAGAAAAGGTTCAAGTACTCTCTTCTTTAGGCTATGAACATACATATCATAAAGAGAGATAAATAATTTGGTTTCAGAGATATCTTTGCCTTCAATCATAATTTCACGAGTTAAGGAGTTGGTTGTGTACTCCTTTAAAACATCGCGGCGCATCTCTTGTCTTTTAATAGGGCTGAAATTATCTGCAGAAAGTCTGTTTTCGATGCTCTCAAGAAATACATTAGTTATATGAAGTACCTCTTTAGTAAAAAAACACTTTTCGGACGAGCCAATTTCAAAGTTGACCGCTGAAATATAGTTTTTTATATCTTTTGATATCTGCTCTTCATTATAGTAGTAGAGCGACTCCTTTACTTGCTGTAAAACATTGTAGTCATACATGCGCAATAGAGATTCGAGAAAACCATCAGGAATCATTTTCGGCATCTCGTTCATCATATTTCTGAAAAAAGAGCAGAGTGAAGGCATGTTTATAAGTCTATCTTCTCTTGCAAATCGAGAGTAGAATTGGTCAAATATCCTTATTGAATCTCTACCTGAAAAACCACTATTGCCCTCAGTCTCTGACTCTGCAAGTATTTTTCTCCACATTTTTGCTGTAAGAGCTTTTCTATCATCACTGTCAAGCCACTCAGGCAACTTTCCTGAATATATCTCCATTTTTAACAGCATCAGTTGTTCGTCACAGTAAAGTCTATATTTTGAGGTATTTTTTATCCACTCCATAAGGCTCTCTGATTTTGCCTTTAAACGAGAAGATACAATCACCCTTGCAAAATTTTCCATCACCATCGGCAGAAAACTATCTTCAATATGGCGTCCAAAAATATCACAGTATATCTTCACCTCTGTATTGACATCAAGGACATAAGGAATATTTATATACTGAATTCTATCCGAAAAAGATGGAAAATCTTTGATATTATTCTTATCTTCAGGATTCATAAGTGCTAAAAACAGAGAGTTAACACTCTCTTCAATATCCTCAACCTTATGAACAGCCTCACTTATTATGTTATGAAGCTCAACCATACGTTCAACATTATGAGATTTTATATCCATAAGGGCATAAATACCGTTATTGGTTTTTGCAAATCTTGAATAGACATAATGGATAACATTACTATCTCTGAACAGATTATTAATTCTGTTTTGAACCATTTGGTTAGTAATGACATTTTGCTGAACAGGACGATCTCCCGGGTTAAATACGCTTATTCCTGCACCAAGTCTGCGGTTAAAATAGTAAGGGCGAGCATGTAGCATCTCAAAAACTCGTGAAGGCTCTCCCAATCTCTCAAGTAGAGATTGGTAAATAGATTCACATATAGTACAGCATGATTCATTAAAAACCCAATCATATTGTTTTTCTGTAAAAAGCCTCCATTTAAATTCATCATTTTTAATAAGTTTATCCAAAATTTTTCGCCTGTGGCTTTTAGGAATAAGAAGTATAGGGTTATCATGTGATATACAAGGTATCTCTATATGTGATGCGTTAAAACCAGCCCCCATACACTGCTCTGAAAAAATTTGGTTATTTTTATCACTTAGTTTATTATCACTTCTGCTGCTATCTGGTTTATGTTCACTCTTATCAATGAGATCAACAAGACGCTCTATTGCAGTAACAGTCTCTGCCCTTCCATGCCCTCCAAGTGTTTCAATATCAAGTCTCCAGACAACCTCATATCTCATACCCTCTTCTGTGTTGGCATAAGCTTCAAATTTTTTTAAAAGATTATTTAAAAAAGTACTTTTACCACACCCGTGAGGACCATGAAAAATATATATCCTATTCTGTTGGGTTCCGTGACGCAAACCCTCCATGTGCTTCATCAAGCGATTTGCAAATAATCTGTCTGTAAAATAGGGATTTTCTGAACCTTCAACAAAAAGTCGTGTACAATCATAGTCAACAAGAGAGAATTCATCCGGATCATTTAATATAGAATCTTCAGATACATCCACGTGTGTCTGCATCATATCGTGGAAAACTTGAAAAACATTACGCAGCATCTCAGAGGGGCGTTCCTCAACAAGATTAAGGAAACTTGTAAATGTTATTGGCTTTAATCTCTCATAATCTCCTATTTCAGCATTAAGAAGTTGAATAGCCTCTTCAGCACGTGTTTTATTATACTCTATAAGAAATTGTGTGGTCATAATCAATTTATCTCCCTTTTAATCAGCTTTCGGTTTTCCATTATATACAGTACCCGTCTCCATTCAATCGGCTTTTTTTCTTCTGTTGCTTGAGACGCTGCCCCGCCAGCTGGTGATGGTGAAGGAGGATTCCAATAATTGACAAATTTTTGATTAGATGTCTCTTTAGGTAGGTATGGTTCACTGGTCTCAAGTCGAACAGAACTTCCCCAAAGGAACTCAATACCTATCATTGTGTTTTCAATATAATCAATCTTAAGTGGTTTACCTTCAAATTTATGCACTAAATAGAGCGGTCCTTGAGCTGTCTTCTCTTCATTTACATAGATTACAGGTGGATGATATAGTGTATCGGTAAGCATCTCCTTGTAATCCTCTGCTTTACGAGATTTAATATAGTATTGCCATGACATTCTCTCTCTGTTCAACCGCTTACCTGAGACAAAGAGCTTATGTTTATCCATAAACTCTTGATCTATATAACTGTTAATAAAAGAAAAATCACACAGGTTCTCTCTTATTGAAAATATACGATCAAATCCTCGTTTTTTACTCTCTTCATTTGAATTATCTTGCATTAAAGAGTTATCTGACTCATATAAATTAAATTTTTTCCGTTTTAACTCATCATGGAGATTTATATACTCCCATGAGTAACAACCACGCTCTTCCATATCCATTATATGGTAAAAAAGACGCATACCAAGTGCATAAGGATTTAATCCTACCTTTGGCATTGCTGTAACTCCAGCGTTGACTTTGGCAAAATCGACCTCATGCCCTTTGATTCTGTCATCTCTCATAAAGAGCATCTCATGCCAAATACTTGCCCACCCCTCATTCATAATTTTGGTTCTTATTTGAGGCTGAAAAAAGATTGATGTATTACGTACAATCTCAATTATAGATTTCATCCATTCGTTCTCCTCTTTCTCAAGAAAAGAGGAGTATCTCATAATGTACTGCATCACATCCATGCGGACATTATCTTTTTTTTCAACATATTTTGCATAAAAAGTATCAAACTCAGGGTACTTAATTCTAACATCTATGAAAAAATTCTCTTCTACAACTACAAATATTTCAGAGCCTCGCTTTGCAACCCCCTCACTTTTTTCTGAATTTATCGTTCCCAGTCGGTTGTAACGAGCTATCTCTTTGAGATATTCGTTTTGATTGACCTTCTTTTCTTTTTGGAGAAAAACATCAAAATAGTAGTCGAGTTTTCCCATTACCCTTGTAGAGTCATGTTTAACAGCATCAGATACAGCTTCGTGATATCCTACAAGGTTGTCAATACCTCTTGCAAACTCAATAACGTAATCTACCCACCTACCCTTTTCAGAACGGTATTTTGCAATAAGACGTTTATCAGCAAGTGCCTGACCATTAAAATCGTAATCCCATGTGTGTTTAAAAAAGAGGTTATTTTGAAAAAAATCAATGTGAGCCAAAACATGGTAAAAGATCATCACATTGAGCCAATCTGGATTGTTATCATTATAAAAAGAGATAGGAGGTCTTGTGTTTATAACTGTTTCGTACGGATTGCTTGGATAGAGTTCGTATAGACCTTTACCAGAAATAACCCTGACATCATGAACCCAGTAATCATACAGCGTTGGCATCATAACCTTAGGACTAAGCTCTATCATATCTCTGTTAGTAACAATGTATTCAAGAGACTCATCTTCAAAAGAGAGTCCTGCATCCTTTGCCCTCTGTTTGCACCCTTCCATGATCCCTTTGACATGCTGATCTATTATTTCCATGAAATGCCCCCATTTATTTTTAGTATCTGTTTTAACATATACATGCAAATTCACATAATCTGCAATATCTTACCTCTTTTCCTGTTATACTGCTACCATCTATATTAACAACAGATTCGGTTCCATTGAGAATGTCATTTTCCATCTGTATGTTGCACTGAATGCGGTTATAAAAGCCAGTTCTACCGGGAAGCTCATTTTGTCCAAATTCTTCTGGTGAATATATCTGTTTATCAAATGCTAACTGAGGGCATACTTTTGTGCAATACTCTTTACAACCAGAACATGGATCAAAGTCTATTTTTCCAATTGAAGGGATATTTACATCTATCATCATAACTCTAAGACGCACCCTTGAACCAAATTGAGGCGTCACAAGCATGTTGTTCTTCCCAATACATCCAAGACCAGCAAGCACAGCAGCATCTTTCATATATACTGCACCATGTTCAATATGGTAGGCGGGTTTTATTGATTGAATTCCCTTCTCTTTTTCTAACCAATTGCCAAGTTTAGATAAGATTGATATAAGTTTTAAATTACCAATAGTACCGCCTTGCAATCCTTTAACCCACCAATCCAACTCTGGTCTCTCTTTTGGATGCTCTAAAGCTATCACAACTGCTGAATAGGCACTATCAACCCACCTAACTTGCCCATGCTTTTTTTCTTCAACCTCTTTTGTACCTACCCCTCCAAATAGTGGCAATTTATCTGCAATTACATGAGATGGAGATAACTTTAAATCCTCAATATTGGCAATACCAGCAAGAGATGCTCCAAAATCCAAAGACTTATAAATTATCTCTCTACTCAATAAATCTATCTGATCGGGATATTTCATATAGCTCTCTTTCTTATAAACAAATTAGTAAGGGACAGAAATTGTTATCTGTCCCTTATATTATTTTAGAATATCTGTTTTCTCTTACTATTTAAAAAATATAGTTAATTAATCGTTTTTTAGATAACTTACAGTGATTTATTCAATTGAAGCACTATTTAGCCCTACTATTTGACTATTAAGAATTATAGCGCCTGAATCAATCACTAAACTAAAAGTTCTATCATCAAATACAATAGATTTAGCCGTTTTTGTAGCAGGTATTTTTAATAATGTTTCATCACTGCCTTTAAAGGTGACCATTGCACCAGACCTCGATACTGTAAACAGACCAGAATTAGACTGAATAGTAATGGTCGTTTTACCAGGACAATTTAACACCTTCGCCATTGACCCAGCTTGTAAAACAATATTATTATTTGATGTTGAACCATAGATATGTGCAGCATGACCTGTCTCTACTATATATACTGAATCATCAATTAATGCCTTTTGTATATCGGGCTTTTCTATATCCAGCTTTGCAACAGTTACTCTAAAAGTATCTCTTGCAGTAGCCCCTCCTCCTACAGCTTTTATTGTGATATCACTGAAACCAAACCAACCTGAATCTGGATTTACATCAATATTGCTATCGTTGTCTATACTTACTCCGCATTGAGGAGCTGTATTTATATCAATAACAAATGAAATCTGATCCACAGGAAGGTTTTTATGAGAAGCGTAGTCTTTAAGGTTAAACACATTATCTTTAGACTCTCCATAACGCAGACTTATATCAGGAATAGCAGTAAGATTTAACTCTGAATCAAATATTGTCACATCATAAGGAAAAGTGTTATAGGCTTCACTTAACCAAAGGTCATTAGTAACGTTATAAACCTCATAAAACTGCAAATCAGCGAGCGTATATGGGCCTGATACACCATTGCTTCTTATATTATCACTTGCAAAAACAAGTTTGAGCAGATTTATTCCCTCATCTAAGTATGTATTAGCTGTAGAAGCCCACCCAATTTCTCCTCCAAGACTATCTAAAAGTCTTCCGTTTAGGTTATATGAACTACCTTTATTTACTTCAACCTCAACATTAATAGTGAGCTGATCCCACAAACCATCACTGTTAAGATCATCAGCAGAATCACTGTAGTTACCTGTAAATCTAAGCCCATTTGAAGCAGTATCTCCAGTCATAAAAGACCACTGAAACTCATTTCCCAAAGTATTTCCAGAAGTATCTTTCACGCTCTGCTTAATTACAGCATTGTAAACTGTATTTGGGAAAAGATTGGTAGTTGGTTTAAAAAATAGTGAATTTAAGGTTATATTATTGGAAATTGTACCAGATATTTGATTACCTTGGGTATCAGTAACTACTATAGAGTCGTTTAAAGATGCCAAATCTAACGGAGAATCGAAAGTAGCAGAAATCAATGAGTTCAGAGGGACAGAATTAGAGTTAGGAGGAGGAGTGACACTAACTACTCCAATAGGTACTGTAGATTTACCAGTGGAAAAAGACCAAGAGTAATCCGAGATAATAGAATTACCTTTTATATTTTTTACCCCAGTAGATACTGTAACTGTGTAGTTTGTTGTTGGAGAAAATAGTTTATTTGGTTTAAATATAGCTTCTTTCAAATCATTATCATAAGTAATAACTCCGGAAATAGTGTTCCAATAAACATCTTTAACAACTATTGTCTGTGAATTGATAGTTGAGCTATCAATGAAATCAGAAAATAAAATTGATACAACATCTGTTATAGGGACATCTGATTGATTTGTGGAGGGCATGGTTGCTATTACAGATGGTGCATTACTAAGTGTGAATTTTCCAGAGACCTTTTCTGTTGTGTTAAATCCATCATTGACAATAAACTTTACTCTACAAGTATCTGTGTTAGGAAATTTTGAAGTGTCAAATATATAATTTGTAGTAGCAATATTGCTTGCTATCAAATCCCATGTTAATCCATCGTCACTACTAAACAAAATAGCAGTATTAAGAACATCTGAATCAAAATCGTTTATTTGCCATACTAATTGTAGTTGTCCACTGTACGATCCACCCTCAACTGGAGTGACTATATCAACCGAAGGAGCGTTTGATGACGGGCTTAGAGAGTGCAAAATATTTGCCCCATTTTTAATCTTCACCTTCGCTGTCAGAGGATTATAAGGTATAACTGCAAGGAGTTGTGCATATTGATTACCGTCTGTTCCTGTTTCAAACTCAGGAGTGAATGAGATAGATTCAAGCTCTATACCTAAACTATCTTCAAGCACGACAGAATAGTTACCTGTGGTACCATAATTCAAGTCAGAAGTTGGATTATCAAGAATATTGATTGACTCAATATCAATAGACTCAACACCGTTTTTGATTGAAATTTCCCCTGAAACAACTAAAATTGACTCTGATGATGCTCGTACAGAAGATTTTAAATTCCTTGAAGATCTCGCAGTTAATACTCCCTGAAGTTGCTCATACACTCCTTTTGTAATCCAAACAGCCCCGGAAGGAAAAGAGGCTACATATTCATCCATAAGATCAAATTGATAAGCTCTATTTCCTTTTATATCAGTATTAATATACAAATCTCGGGCAGTGTCATAACCTACTATTGAGTAGGTAGCGGGACTATGCTCTAAACCTAATACATGCCCTATTTCATGAGGTGCTATAGTAGCAATTGCGGTATCTGCAACAAGAACAGCGTAAGTTGTTATACCAGCCACAAAGTTTGCATGTACACCAACTGCCTGTATTTCGTTTAAAAGCCATGCTGCTGGCACAACCCCCACAACAACATTATAAGGACCAAGGTAATTTGTCGCAGCAAGAGACCTTAATATACGTTTTACCTTTAAAACCCATGGCTCTGACATCTGCATTACTGTTGTGTCAATTCTTGGAGTTGTTCTTGCAAGTGGATAAACCGCCCTAAGTTTTGCATCACTAGCGGATGCCATAGCAGCAATATCCCGTGTCTGTCCAGCAACCCAACCACCAACACTAATTGGGACATATCTTGTTCTAAAATTAACAGTTTGGTCAGTATATCCTATTTTATACATATTAACACCAACAGTTTTTTCAGCCTCAAATGTTTTAGGTACAGAAATAGTCTGACCAGACGGTTCTACAATTGCTTTAATGCTATAAGAGCCAGGGTTGTCAATTATAGGAACTTCTCCATTTGCACTGTAAAAATTTGCAGATCTTCCCCTTCTTTTATACTGGGCAGAAGCAGTTTCAAGTTCTGCATGGTAAAATGTAAAATCTCTTGAAAACTGAGAACTACTACCATACTGTATAGTTACTTTTGCAGGAAGTTCTGTAACATCACTGTTTAAATCGCTCCACTCAGCTTTTACCCTTACTACAGCGGGCTTGTTATGGACAAGATTTACATCTTCAACAACCTGTACGGGTATTATGCTTACATTTAAATTAGGCATAGTAGAAAAAGTCCATGAGTAATCACTTGAAAGCACTCCTCCATCTTTAGACTTAATACCATTTGTACCACTTATTAATGTAACCTTAATTTTTCTACCTGTGTCAGGAAGATTAGAATCGGGTATAAATGTTATTTTATTGCCATTTATATCAAAAGAACCAGAAAATATATCTGAACCCCAATCTGTTTGAACAATAAATGTAGAATTATTGACTGTAGAAGAGTCAACCTCAGAATCAAATAGAACGGTTATGTTAGGAGATTCCCAGTCAACATTCACAGCCTTATTTTTAGGTGTCACCTCTTCAACTTTAAATTCTCCGGCACGTCCTCTAATAGCAGCATAGCCTATTCCAACACACCAGCAACCTGTATTAGGGGCATCGGTGTCTATATATATTAAATTATTTCCCTCGACTAAAGCAGAAGGGTTTATAGAAAACCTTGTAGTGCTCCAAGAATCATTTGCGCCTCTCAATATTCCAACATACTCACCATTTACATAAACCTTATCCACCTCAGGTCCATTTGAACAAGCTTCTGAAGCATAATCAACATCATAGGCATTAATAATGAGGCTAAGTTCTGTTATCTTTTGAGGATCAACATCGATTTCTATTGTTATTTCATGGTCACTAAAAGAGCAATACGAAGTACCAGAAGTTTGCCATACAGTATAACCTTGTTCATCAACAGTTTTTGTTCTTAACATTCCAGCCCGAGTGGGGTTTAAATAATTTTGATGATATTCGTCAGTAAAAGAGGCTTTCTCTCTGTCTGTTTCAGCAAATACATTGGCACAATAGATAAAAAGAAGCCCAAATATAATATAAGCAACCAACAAACCTGTAGACTTTTCTATGTGTTTCATAATTATATCTCCTTAAGTTTATAAAAAACATGAATAAAAAGACATTTAATTCAATATTTATCGGAATTTATACCAATAAGAGACATTTTTATAACTTCATTAATCCCATCAGAAAAGAACTCAATTATTTTTAATGAATTTACAAATACTTAATTTTCAGGAGATAAGATTTTTTATACCTTGAATAATTCTGGCATCTTCGGCATCTTCGTCCATTACATCCATTCGTATCAAATTTGGATATTTTTCAAGCAGACCTGACCCGTTTATATAATTTTCCACTTCTGTTGGCTTGGATTTAGAGTAACTGTGTTTTGCAACTGTAATACCGATTCGTGCTGAATAAGAGATCATCTTTTTTAGCTCCTCAACAGCCTCTTTACCCTGCGTATCCCAGTCATCTCCATCAGTTCCGTGAAAAACATAAATATTATAATCCCTTGCAAGATTCTCTTTCTCTACAAGAGCATTTACCATCTTATAGGCAGCAGCAACTTTTGTCCCCCCTGCAACCTTATAAGAGTAATATTTATAGAAATCGTCAACTTCACGAGCATCTGTATCGTGAAGAATAAATCTTGTAATCACCTGTTTTTTATATTGATACAAAAGCCATGAGTAGAGCATTACATGCTGAGAGACAACAGTTTGAGTCGGTTTTCCACTCATTGAACCCGAATAATCTCTAAGGAAAAAGATAAGTGCTTGAGATTCATACTCTTTCTCCTTAGATAAAATTCTGTATATCATATCTGAAGGGGATACAATAAATGATGAGGTATCAATATCAGAGATATCAGGAATATTGCCAAGACTTATATTTGTCTCAACAATACGACGTAATGTAGATTTCTTATCTAAGATTTGACCAAAACCTCTATGTTTATCCGTCATCTCATAAGTAAACTTAACGAGTGTACGCTTACCTCCTTTATCTACAAGATTTGGTAACTCAAAATCTTGAGAAAGAACTTTGCCAAGCTCATAAGCATTAGATTCAAACTCATGCTCTCCTCCAGAACCCTGCCCTGGTCCTTCTCCATCACCCTGCCCTTCTCCTTCACCCTCTCCTTCAGATGGACGAATTCTCTCTTCGCCAATCACATCTCCCTCTTCTCCGTCGCCTGTACCACCTGTTGGCTCGCCTTCACCAGATTGACCTCCAAGTTGAATCTCATCATGAACAAATTTCTCCTCAACTGTAGTTGGTACAACAACAATCTTCTCTTTACCACCTCCACGAACAGGCTTGACAATGCGACCAATACGAATTTTTCGTTTAAATCCGTCCTCTTCACGCTGTTTATCCTTCTCTAAAAGCTCATCTAAGGTTATCATAAAACCTCCTCATGGAGTTACGATATTTAATTGAATATGACAAAATCATATCTGCATTAAATGGAGAAAATACAAGAAGATTCCTTGTATTATATAATATCATTTATCATCCTCCTGACTACAGAAATACTCAATAGTTTTCTGAGCACAGGTGTTGCAATATCCAAGCTTGTTAATCATGGTGTTGATCATTCTATCATGGAGCTTCTGATTCTCTTCATTTGTCCTGTTTGCAAGCGCTCCGACAAGACTTCCAGCACCTGCAATGTCAGATTTCAATCTAACATCAGTAACAGCTTTTACCAACTCTAAATTATCCATAAAATCATAATTAGGATCAATTGATAACTTCTGACCATATATCTTTCTGATAGTGTTTCTAAAAGATGATCTCTGCTCCTCTGTTTTCAGTCCAAGTCGATCTTCAACATTTTTTATATAACGTTCATCGATCTTCATAGCTTTTAGTTCACCAGTCTGAGGATCTTTGTATTTCCACATCATATCTGCCCCAAGATGTTCAGCATCTACACCAATAATCATGTTTACATAATTCATAACATCTTTTTTGATCGCAAGCGGTTCATCCATATATGCGTTGAAAATTTCAGTCATGATTCTTTCACGATAGAGTCCTCTTGCTGTCTTTAAATCCTCCATAAATTTTGCTCTATCCCCTGAGTCAGTAACGTAATCTAACACAACCGTCTCAAGAGTTTTAAAAATATCAAGAGCAAACATGCAATGTCCTTCATTGGTCTCTGAACTCTCCAGTAGCAACTGGATTGCTCTTCCAAGATTTCTCTGTCCAAGTCCTTTTTGCCCAAATCTTCTTGTAATATCAGTATCTTGATTGAGACTATCAATCAACTCTCCAAGAGTTTTGAGGCTTTTTTCACCAGCAACCTCTCCAGCAGAGAGTTTCATGGTTTCAACAGGGGTCAACTTTTCTGATCGTGGCAGACGTGTTAAAACAACACCAACAGATGCTGCATAATTTAAATTTGGGTCTTGATGCAGTTTTTCGCGGTTAATAGTGCTCTTTATATCACTTCCAATTGCGTATTCAGTCAGCTCTTTTTGCAATTTATAATCAGTATTATGTGCCACATAGCAGATACGACATCTATCAACAATTGGAGCCTCCTCTTTTTCAGCTAAGAAAGTGTTAAATTCTGAATTGTTACTGGTAGCAATAATCAGAGTATCAATGGGCCACTTGTATCCATCAATTTCAATAGTTCTATTTTGAATCACTCCTAAATATACCTGAACAAGGTCCTTCTTATTCTTGTAAATCTCATCACTAAAGTGGATACCACCACCTGCAACTCTTGCAAGTGCACCTCGTCTTAAATCAAAACGGTAAGGATTATTAGTATCAGTGATGTGTAAAAGTCTTTGAATTGACTCCTCTCCGAGCAGATCAACAGCAGATGATGTTATCTTGTCCTTTGCTGGATATTTACCAGTAATTGTTCCAAGACTCTCTGTAAGTGGAACCGGAGTTACATCAACATAAGATAATATATTATCAATATCACTACCGCAATACTCTCTTATCTGATTTAATATATATGCTGAACAGGCTCCAAGAGGACGATACAAAGCAAATAGTTTATCAATCTCTTTATCTGAAAACTTGAACTTTTTAGACAAATACTCTTTAGATTGAGCTTTAGTCTCCATAATGTTCATTGCAAGGATCATTGGATCTTCATAAGTTTGAGACTCAATAACCTTTATTTTACCATACCCCTCAAGTTCATCTAATTTTTTAAATCTAAATGTATATTTGCGATTCTCTGACTTTGAAAGAAAATCTCTGTATGCATCACAAAGGTAGTCAACAAAAAAGGTTTTACCATTACCCGGTTCACCAACTAAAACAAAAGCCATCTCTCTTGATGAACCTCCTTCTGAGGCATCCTTGACAAATGAAACAAAACTATTGATCTCATCATACATACCAACAAGATGTTTTCTACCTTTACTAAAAATACCAAACTGATAGGTTGTTCTACCTTTAACATTGATCTTTTCAACACCTGATTCAAGAATCATTCGTGATACGCCCTGAAACGCATCTTCAAAAGTTCTATTCCCTTTTCTAACAGAATCAATATGATTTAGAAGCGATTTTGGATCATTGTTTTCACCCATTTGTCCCCCTTGCAGCAAAGATGCTACTATACGTAATGTTATATGGATTGGTCTAAAATAGAACGTGGAGTTAAATAATTAAAATTAAGTTAAAATTTATGATAAAATTTAACTTAAAGACGCTCTTAGTCTAATATAAAAATAGCTATTAAAAAGATAAAACCGATTTTCACTATTAAGTCAAACGATTTATTTTATATAGTTACTCTTATAAACAAATCAGATAGTTAATAGATAACTCCTTGTATCCTACAAAGGATGTTATTTAACCTCATATAGTTCAATCACCCCTTTACAATCTTGAAGTAGCATCTCTGTATCGCTCTTAAAATGCTCCCAAAAGGGGAAAGTTCTGCACTGAAGAGGTCTGACAGCATAAATGGAGCATTTATTAATATTATTAAGAAATAGGCAACGGTAATCATCATCAAGCTGTTGTTCACGAATAGAGTAGCGATTGTCTCGTTTCTCAAAGAAACTAATAACTCCATCAATAGGATTTATACCTAAGAATTTGCATATATTATAGATATCATCAGCAGTGACCCAAATATTTCCAGAACTTCCTTTACAACACTTTGCTGAACAAGAACTACAGGCTGCCGGATTAAAACTAAATGAAAAACCTTCTCTGTTTATAATTTCTTCTCTTAAACCTTCGGACATTACTTAAAATAGATCTCCATCGCCCATAGTGTAATAGAAATTCTGGTTGACCCAAGTTATATCAAAAGTATTATTAAAAAGCCTAACAGTTGGAATAATTCCAATAGGTTCACCAGCTTTTTCGAAACCATACTTTAAAAAAAGTGAAGAGATAAACTGTTCATCAGGGACCCATGTCTGAAGAGTTTTTACTCCTCTTTTTATTAGCATTGAAGCAATGCTTCCCATAAAATCACAAAAAATTCGTTCAGAAGTTGGCATCAAAATATCGACAATAACAGCCTTCTGATCGTTAGTCCTAAAATTTATCTTATCCTTTGATTGCTTAACTTCATCTTTTTGTGAAATCGTGTCAGCACCTGTTGAGAGCTCTTCATCAATTATCTGAAGTACTACAAATGCCTGCCACTGCTTATAAAATAGAGGTTTATAACACCACACTTCATATTTTTTGAAAGGGTGATTAAAGTATCTCCACTCCATATAGGCTCTATCTCTTACGACACTTAATTTATAAAGTGGTGAGAGATTTTGCCACATATAATCAAAGCAGGGATCAGCAGTAGGAAATAACGCAACTGTTCCTGAAGTTATACGTTTGAGTTTTTTTATAGTCTTACAACCCGCTCTAAAAAATGCTGCACCATTTCCAAGTGGAGAGTATTGGAGATACTTTGCACCTATATCAAAATGAAATTTTCCCGGAAATCCATACATAATCCAGATATCATCCATATTGCCAAATATATCAAAATAGGCATTTGCCGTGTGGATAAATAGGCCACTACCTCTGTAGTCAGGATGAGACATAATATCTGAAAGGTGAATCATTACAATTTGTTGTCCACAGCATGTTGAAGTAAATGGGATTCCCCCATAAAAAACTACTGGTACACCTTTAGCATTTTCGCAGATGATAATTGCTGTTTTATATGGATTTGTAATATATTTCCACTGCCACAGCGATGGGGGCATACTATTGTTGAATGCTGCTCGCCAGAGTTTAAGAACCTTTTGCTCATCTGTTTGAGGATCATATTTACGGATAATAAGAGTTTCGTTATTCCAAACTAAACTTTTTGCCACTTCCATATTTTTAAAGTTCCTTTAATACTATCTCGTATCCTTGTATAGTAAACTCCTTTGGCAAGTTTGCTCCATATCGAGTCATCAATCTTGAATAGAGCCTTATCGAAATCCCCATTTGCCAGTAATGTTTGTGCAAATGGAACAAAAAAGGGATTTACGCCAATCTCAAAGTAGAGATTACTTAAATATTGCTTAGAATCCGCATTAGAAGAGATAAGACCAAATCGTTTAGACTCTGTAAATTTATCCAAACACTTTAGATCAAAATAGAACGGTAAGTTAATCTCTCCAATATCTACAATTTCTGGCAGATAAAAGCCTCTGGGGGTTGCTGTTTTATCTAAATTATTTAAAGTATAGCCAATATCTCCATAATATTTATCTGCAAACAGAGCGTGAGAGTTTGCCATGAGTCTTCCCTTACCCTGCTCAGGTGATGGTGATTGATCATAGTGATGCAAAGCCTCTGCATCAGGAACACATATAGGATAGATACCGTCAAACAACGCTCGCAAAGATATGTCATTGTCTTCAAAATAGAGAAAAAAACGCTCGTCAAACAGAGAAGAGAGACTGTTTTTTCTTGCCCATTCACGATTAATTAGAAGACAAGCTCCGGAAATAAACAGCTCTGGAAACGGTGTTGTAGTGCTCCAGAAACGTTCATGTCTCATCTGCCAGTAAAATGAAAGGTGTTCAAATTCAAGACGGTTAAAATTTGCTGCTTCAAGAGAATAGTCCAAAGAGGGAGTTGCTCCTTGACTTGGCGGCAATCTATATCTTTTTGCCTCATCCCAGAAAAACCTTGGTCCTGTTAACACAGAACCATATTTACGGGCGACATTAAGAAGGTTTTCCAAACAATTTGGAAAAAGCCTTATATCAGGATTAATTACAAGAAGATATTCTGATGATGCCTTAGAAGCAGCAAGATTAACACCCGCACCAAAGCCAATATTGCAAGATGGCTTTAATAGCTGGATATACTCTAATTCAGTAGCAACTTTTTTGGTATAAAAATTACTGAATCCTTTATTTCCAAGCTCATGAGCTATCTGCTCATAGATAACCTCTCCGCTATTATCGACAATAAAAACCTGTTCAACATCTTTAAGAGCTGCAAGATCGCTTAAAAGTTCTGGTAAATATGAATATGTGTAATAATTAACAATAATTGCAGATACGCTCATCTTTTCCATGCCCTTATATTAAATTGGTTGGTTAAAAGCGATGTGCGATCTCCCAAACTGTTTTGGCAAAGCAATTTTATAAAGTTTACCCCTTCTGGTGTTGGAGGTATCTGTTCTCTGGAAAAAATTTCAATCTCAAAACCTACATCATAAAGAGCCTCTTTTATGCTCTCTTCAGTAAACCATCTTATGTGAGTTAAGCAGAGTAAACCCACAGGAAGATATTGAAATCTGCCTTCTGCAAGGTCTTTTACAATAGTCCAGTGCCCTGCATTTGGAATACTTATAACAAGTGAGCCATCTTTTTTAAGCAGCCTATAAAATAACCTTATCATCTGCCAAGGATCGTAAAGATGCTCAATAATATCACCGCAATTTATGTGATCAAAAGCTATCTCAAAATTGACATCCTCAATTCGCATATTGTGAATTTCATCATAGTAGCAAGAGGCAATATCTGCCATAACACTGTTCATCTCAACTCCTGTAAGATGAGTATCAGGTCGTTTTCTCTTAAGCAGTTCACCAAATCCACCCTTTGCGCAACCAACATCAAGAATTTGTGAAGCAGACTCAGGCACAAGATTTACAAGCTCTTCTCTTTGCCCGCTATAGTATCTGCCAAAAGAGTGAATCAAGGCGGTTGTCTCAATGACACAAAGGTTTTGAGATACAAGAGGGCGTACAAAATCTGTTAAAAGCTCTTGAAAAGATATTTTGTTATTTTGCAGGGCTGTTTTGCCATTTTGATCTTTTATAAACGATATAAACTTCTCTCCAAACTCTTTGCGAATCAATACACATGAGCAGTCAATATCACCACTTGCCAAAACAGGATTGCTCTTATCTGGCATTAAATTAGCAATTTCAAGATATGTAGATAGATTTAAATATATTCCGGGAAGATTAGCAGCCTGAGAAGGGTTGTGTGTCTCGTTAAAAACAGGAATAACAGCAGCAACTTCTCTCTCTTTTTCCAAAGTCTGAACCATCTTTTTTAATGCGTTAGGGCTAATTACAAGTTCTGGATTTGCAACTATCATTAAACAATCTGCATCTATTTTATTATCATTAAAAAATTTGAATATCTGATCATAAAAAATAGGTTCATGCCATGAAAGAAGCTCTATGCCAAATTGTTCTAACTTTGATTTGCACAGCTCTCTGCTTCTCTTTAGACAGTATTTGTATGAAAACAGAGATTCAACAATATCAGGCGGATTCTCATAGCCCCATATAATATCAATAGTTTTGAAGTTTTCAAAACTTCTCAATTGCTCATGATTATTTCTACAATTCATATTTTACGATACACCTTTCCTGATTGATAAACTTCACAACTGACTCGCATAGAGCCAATCCGCTTTTCATAACTTTCAAGTTTTATACTTGCTCCCCATATATGGCAATCTGAACAGAGTTTAAGCTCAGAGATATCTCCGTTTTCATGGAACTTTCTGTAACTACTTAACACA
The DNA here is from genome assembly GCA_964425195.1 of uncultured Desulfobacterales bacterium. Taxonomy (GTDB): domain Bacteria; phylum Desulfobacterota; class Desulfobacteria; order Desulfobacterales; family Desulfobacteraceae; genus Desulfamplus. Next base: position 82,578 of record CAYRLG010000012.1, on the reverse strand, counting down.
GGGCTATTATTATAAATTGTCAAAAGATCAGAATCCAACAGATTGCCAACAGATAGATCAACATTTATATCTTCACAACAAAGCCCAATATCTCCACAAATTGAGATTACTACCTGATTATAAAGTAGATGACACGGGGTGAAATTATATAATAAAGACGAATTGTTGATATCCCACAACTTTCTTGAGCCAACAGGTCTAAATTTAGATACCATTACAGCATCTGCGTTTAAAAGCCACTTTTCAACATAACCTGTCTCCTGCTCTAAAATTTCAGGATACCCAACCATATTGAATGTCAGGGCAGGCAAAGAGGAATTAGAACGAGCTTTTTCATCTATCAGATACTTAAGATTTCTCTCAATTAGCTTCAAGTCGGCATTTTTCCGAAAATTGTCATGTGTGTCAGGAATAATACCGTCAATACTTAATGCAAGGCTGTCGATTTTAAGTGAAATGAGCATTTTTGAGACATCAGGAGTCAGAAGCATCCCATTGGTCATAAAACCAACGCGAACTTTAGGGTTCTGTTTTGCCTTTATCAATAGAGACTCAAGGTGTGGATATAGTAGCGGCTCTCCTGCCCCATGGGTTAGAATAGTACACGGCTTATCCCACTTCTCTATCTCATCTAAAATTTTTTCCCATATCTGAGGGGGCATAAATCCAAGCTCTCTTTTCTTTTTTGCACCTTCACCATGAAAATGGCAGAATCGACACCTTAGATTACATAAATTTGTCACTTCTAAAATAATCTCTTCCGGATATATTATACTATCAAGTATCAACTAAAACTCCTTTTTAATATTTTTGAGTAAAACGTAAATGAAACTCAAAACTTATAATAATTAACATCAGATAACTTAAAAGGGATTTGTAGAGGAGGGGCAGTATTTCAGTAAGTAGTACTATAAAACTTAGCTAAAATTATAGAGTAATTAGAGGTTAGAAAATTAAGTTTTCCTGCAATCAAGGCGATCTCCTCCTCTCCTTTTAGGATTTAGGTATCAATCGCCTCTGCAAATTATCTTTCTGTTTGAAATAACTTAATCTATAACAAAATCAAAAAAAAAATGGTTAGAGCAGCTTGGATTTTTTCAAGCAAGCCTTCACAAACTCCCTAAAAAGGGGGTGAGGATTTGCAGGTCTTGATTTAAATTCAGGATGAAATTGACAACCTAAGAACCATGGGTGATCTTTTAACTCAACAATCTCAACTAAATTCCCGTCAGGAGATGTTCCACTGATAATTAACCCAACCTTTTGAAGTCTCTCTTTGTATTCATTGTTGAATTCATAACGGTGTCTGTGTCTTTCTGAAATATTCTCCTGTCTGTAAGCAGTCATAGCAATGGTATCAGGAGCAAGACGGCATGGATATGCTCCTAAACGCATGGTTCCTCCCTTATCAGAGGTTGCATCTCTTATCTCCATCCGTTTTGTCTGCTCATCATACCACTCTTTCATAAGAAATATTACAGGATATGGTGTATGTTCATCAAACTCCTCACCATGAGCATCTTCCATACCTGCAATATTTCTTGCAAATTCAATTACAGCAATATGCATTCCAAGACAGATTCCAAAAAATGGTATTTTATTCTCTCTTGCATACTTAACAGCAAGAATTTTGCCCTCAACACCTCTTGAGCCAAAACCTCCCGGAACAAGGATTCCATCAGCAGTTTCAAGTTTCTCTCTTATATTTTCATGGTTTAATGTACCAGAATCTACAAACATCAAGTTGACTTTAGTGTCATTTGAGATTCCACCATGAGTTAAAGCCTCATTTAGACTTTTGTACGACTCTGTAAGATCAACATATTTGCCAACAATTGCAATGGTCACAGAATGTCTTGGATGTTTGAGCTTTTCCACCATTTCACGCCACTCTTCAAGACGTGGTGCTCTTGCCCAAATATTTAGCTTTTGTAATATTTTATCTCCTAAACCTTCGCTATTATATACAAGCGGAACTTCATAGATACAGTCAACATCTTTTGCAGTAAAGACAGAATCTTTGTCGATATTGCAAAAAAGGGCAATCTTAGCTTTAATTTCAGGAGAGAGATATCGGTCAGTTCTGCAAAGAAGAATATCAGGCTGAATTCCTATGCTTCTTAACTCCTTGACGCTGTGCTGTGTCGGTTTTGTTTTAAGCTCTCCAGCAGTTCCAATATATGGAACAAGGGTAAGATGTATATAGATTACATTGTTCTTTCCCACATCTGCTCTAAACTGACGAATTGCCTCTAAAAATGGAAGAGATTCAATATCTCCAATTGTGCCTCCAATCTCTACAATAACAACATCTGCACCGTCAGAAACAAGTGTGATGCACTTTTTTATCTCATCTGTAATGTGGGGAATTACCTGAACTGTTCCTCCTAAATATTCGCCCCGTCTCTCTTTTGTAATTACAGAGTGATATATCTTGCCAGTTGTGAAGTTGTTATTTTTCCCAAGTTTTGCTGTGGTAAAACGCTCATAGTGACCAAGATCAAGATCAGTTTCTGCACCATCATCAGTTACAAATACTTCGCCATGTTGAAAAGGATTCATTGTACCTGGGTCAACATTTATATAAGGATCAAGTTTTTGTATAGTTACAGAAAGACCTCTACTCTCAAGCAGCAATCCTATTGCAGCAGAGGCTAACCCCTTACCAAGAGAGGAGAGAACACCTCCTGTCACAAAAATATATTTGGTTGTATCTCCCATTTAAAGAAACAGCTCCTCTGGAAAAAGTGCCCCCACACCCAACTCCTCTTCAATTCTGATAAGCTGGTTATATTTTGCTACTCTGTCACTTCTCGACATCGAGCCTGTTTTAATCTGCCCGCTATTCACAGCAACTGCCAAATCGGCAATAAAAGAATCTTCTGTCTCACCAGAGCGGTGTGATATAACAGTTGTATATCCTGAAGTTTTTGCCATAAGTATTGTGTCCAAAGTCTCTGTAACTGTTCCTATCTGATTCAACTTAACAAGAATGGAGTTAGCAATTCCATCAGATATTCCCCTTCTGAATATGTCTGGATTTGTAACAAAAACATCATCACCAACAATCTGAAGCTCATCTCCTAAACGTTGTGTCATCATCTGCCAATTTTTCCAATCTTGTTCAGCAAGACCGTCTTCTATTGAGCAGATAGGGAACCTATTCTTTAAATCTTCATAATAATCAACAATAGCCTCTGCAGAAAGCTCTCTGCCTTCTGATGCAAAAACATATTTTCCATGTTTGTAAAATTCGCTTGCTGCTGCATCTAATGCAATCCCGATATCTTTACCCGGACGGTATCCAGCAGATTCAATTGCATTAACAATAAACTCAAGAGCTTCCTCATTTGATTTAAGATTTGGAGCAAATCCTCCTTCATCTCCAACAGCAGTATTAAGACCAGCTTTATGCAGTATCTTTTTAAGGGAGTGAAAAGTTTCAGCACCCATACGAACAGCTTCCACTATTGATGTTGCACCGTAAGGTACAATCATAAACTCCTGAATATCAAGGTTGTTTGGAGCATGGGCACCGCCATTTATAACATTCATCATTGGAACAGGTAGAACCCTTGCAGTTATCCCGCCAATATGACGAAATAGAGATATTCCAGCAGCATTAGCAGCAGCTCTTGCAGCAGCCATTGATACTCCTAAAATTGCATTTGCTCCAAGTCGTGATTTGTTCTCTGTACCATCAATGTCAATCATGGTTCTATCAAGACCAGCCTGATCCATTGCATCAAACCCTATAATCTCTGGTGCAATAACTTCATTAACATTAGCAACAGCATTCATAACACCTTTACCCAAATATCGATTTGGTGCGTTGTCTCTCATCTCAAGAGCTTCACGGGTTCCAGTTGATGCTCCGGAAGGTACAGCAGCTCTGCCTTTTGCACCGCAGGCAAGAACTAAATCAACCTCTACAGTTGGATTTCCTCTTGAATCTAAAATCTCCCTTGCATCAACACTTATAATTTCAGTCATGGTATATTCTCCCCATTGTTTTTAATTTATGGTAAAAAAAATGCTAAATAAAATCTGTTCATATACCACCCTTACAACTCTGTCAATGAATCTGAAAAGCTCTTGACATTATTAAAGTATCTATCTTACTGGTATTATCGTCATTAATTGACGAATCTCTTATCAGCCTTTACATATTCAATATCATTGCTGACATTATCAACCCAGCCAGCCTTTGACTCTGGAAATGAGTCAAATATAGGAACATAAGGCTTGATATCAATAAGGGGGGTTCCATTTACCACATCAACTCCTTCAATATAAAGAATGTTTCTTTCAATTTTTATAATCTTAACAATTGATATACCAATCTGATTTGGACGTCTTGGTGCCCGAGTAGAAAATAGTCCCCGTTTTACAGTATCAAGAAATGGCTTTACTTTAAGATTAAAGCCATCAGATAGATGAAAGTGATATAAAAGAAAGATTCTTTCAAATCTATCCAAATCATCTAATGCTTCGATATACTGTGGAAACAGCTCAACTCTTCCTTTAAAGTCAGATGCAGCCGCAGGTTGTATGGGAGCACCTTCTCTCTCTTGATGCGGAGAGTAAATAGTTCCTATTGGGTTAAAAATAATCACTTTTAATACCTCCTTATTAGATTATCTATTTTATATACTTTGCAAGGTCATAAATTGAGTTTAATCTAAATGTAGAGACAGAGATCCGTTCGACTCTCTACTTAGATACAAAAAGGTAGATTCATGCCCACTTAGAGTATATCCTGCTTATATTTTACTCTCATCCATCTTAAATTTAGCCTATAGTTCAAAAAACTCTATCTCAATTTTGTCAGGCACTATTTGGTTCTGATAAAGAGAGGTAAAAAAATAGTCAAGTGCTTTAACCTTTAGCTCATCTAAATCACACTTTAAAAGTTCAAAGTATCTACCAACATAACTTTCACTAAGTCCAAGTCTTTTTGCTCCTGCTGCAATAACTTTATCAATATTTTTATAACCCTCTTGACGCGATTTATAGAACAGCTCAAGAGCATCTTTAACCTCACTATAATGAGAAACAACAGAGTCTCTTCTCACCACCCACAAAGCAAATACAAAGGGAAGTCCAGTCGTATCGTACCAGAGATTGCCAAGATCAATACGATACTTAAACCTCTCCTCCCAAGGCTGACTCATGGCTGCATCTCCAATAATCATTGCAGCGTCCGCGTCAGGAGGTAGATCGCTTAAAGTTCTCAATTTTGCTGTGATAAAATTGGGGTTTATCCCTTTTTGTATGGCAATAAGCCTTACAAGTGCTGATGATGTTGCAGAATCTTGAGTTAATATAATAGTTTTACTACCAAGCTCATCTATTGGGTAGTTGGTCATCAAGATTACACTCAAAACCTCTCCATAACAGGAGATTGAAAGATCGGGAAGTAGTATAAGCTCTTTGTGATTTATACCATAAAAAGCTGAAGAGACAGGGCTTATATGAAGTTGGCAGCTCTTTATCATACCGTTTAAAATAGCAGGAGGTCCATCTACCATCTCAATCCAATCTGGTGCAAGACCATGATCCAATCCGTAATAGACAGGAGAGGCATTGATATAGTCAATCTTACCAATTAAAAATTTTTGCCTCTCTTGATGCTCTTTTTCTCTGCTCATTTTGTGCTCTTATGTTCAACTATTCTCATTATTATATTTGAAATATCACCTGTAGATGATTTTAAAGAAAAGGTTAAAGGGATATATATAAAAGAGGCTATCTTTCCCTTTTCTATAGTTCCTGCTACTGTGCCAAACCCTAAAGCATCAGCACCGTTTACAGTTGCCATTGCAAGTATCTCAGATGGATTTATATCAGGAAACTTTTTGGCAACAAACAGCATCTCATCAAACATGTTTATTGATTCCACACTTGCAAGGCTATCAGTACCAAGTGCTGGTTTAAGACCATACTTAAGGAGAAGTGGTATATTGGGCAATTTTTGATGAAGGTTAAAGTTACTTCTTGGGCATAACACAGGCTTTGCTTTATTTTTTGCAATAATCTCAATATCTTTACTATCCACATTAAGCAGATGAACCGCAAGAGTATTTGCATCAAAAAGCCCCATATCCTCCAAATATTGAACAGGCGATTTTGCAAGAGCATTGGCACTGTAGTTAGTTTGTTTGTATTGACTTGAATTTTTTAAAGAGTTTTTCCACAAAGAGAAATCAATACCTCTCTCTTTTAAAAATTCAGCCCATATACCCTTTCCAGTTGTTATAAACTCTGTCTCATCATTTGACTCTGCTACATGGATTGAAAATGGAAGATTTGCCTTTTGCGTCTGCTGCTTTAAAAGCCTCAAAAGGTCTGGAGAAGTTGTATGTGGGGCATGTCCTGCTATTGCTCTTACTTTACTTGCTCTTAGATTATCAACTTTTTGCCCATCAATGGCTATCTTTTTAATTGAACCACATTTATCTGGTATATAGTTAGTATTAGATGACCTTAACGAATTGGAATGATTAATGTTGAGTATATTGCAATGGTCGCTTAACTCGCCAAGATATTCCTGAAACCAGACGCCTCCAATATCTGAGTCTGTAAATATATCTTCTGTGATGCCAAGAGTGGAGATTTCACCAACAAGAGATGTACCTGTATCCACAGCAGATATAACTGCATTTTTAGCCTCAAGTCTAAGCGTATCAATGCCACACTCTTCTCGCTGCTTAATAAGCTCTCTTACCCAACCATTAAATCCCATGTTAAAAGAGAGTTTGCCATTTAGTGCAGAGAGTTCAAAATGTGTGTGAGCATTGGTAAGAGTTGGTATTAAAATCCCAGGACCGTAATCGATAATCTCTATTTCAGAAGCTACGCAAGAAGATTTATTGGAAAATTTACTATGGCAGCCACTATAAGATAGATCAACAATCATATTATTTTGAACTGTTATGGAACCGTTTTCAACTATCTGCCAAGGATTTATGAGTAGGTAACCTGCTTTATGTATAACGTAACTATATTTTTCCACTCTCGATAAGGTACTCCAATAAACAGTTATAGTCTAACCCAGCTTTAGCAAAGCCTTTTCTGCCATATCTCATGTTTGCCTCAATTACAAGAAACTCCCCTTTATATTCAACAATATCAAGACCCACATCATCCCATCCACATTTAACGGCTGTATATAGTCCAAGTTCAAGAGCCTTTTTAGGAACATTATCAAAACTTATATCTCCTCCACACGATATATTTGATCTAAAATCTTTTGAATGGCTAACTCTCCAATATGCAATTGCAATCTCTTTGCCAATAACAACAACTCTAATATCACGGGTATGTGGACAATACTCCTGAATGTATGCAGGAGAAGAAGAAGAGCTTGATATCGAAAGATATCTGTAAAGCTCTTCAATGTTGTTAATCAAATAGACCCCTCTGCCCATTGATGAGCCTTTTGGTCTCTTTGCAATAAACGGAAATGAGAAGCTATTGAGTATCTCACCTTGTTGCTTCTTACCATAAAAGGATTTAGTTCGTGGGTGTGGAATATTAAGCAGATTAAAAAGAGCAGTCTGTCTTATCTTATCTTGAACAAAATGGTAAGTGGTAAAAGCTGGAAAGGTTATTTTTCCCATTATATGGAACATATTGGCATAAAAAGCGGTGGGATAGTAGATTTTATCTGCATTGCAGATAAGCTCTACCTCTTTATCTAAATAATCTGTAAAGTTTGGTTTAAATCCAAGTGTTATAACATTACTACAATGTTTAAGCCTTGATCCAATAGCTATTTTAGGAAGAGTTGTTTTAGATGACTCTATATTTGATATCACTTCTGATTGCTCTGTTTTTGCTGATAAATTTATAAGTTATCTTATTAGATCGTTAATCCCTTTTATAATACCGGGAAATTTAAAAATTCCATTTACTCCAGACTCTGGATAATCTTTTACAATGTCTATATCAAGAAAATCTTTTTGACAGGTTGAAATAAGAAATGGAAGATCATTTTTATTGTAAAACTCTCTTACCTCTTTTGCAAAATCCAACGCTGTCATATCTTTTGAGAAGAGATCGCTTACAATAAGATCAGGTCTATCTGTTGCAAGAGGTTCAAATGCCTCTTCAGGACTTTTAAACCCAATTGAGAGATATCCATTTTTAAACAACAGTTTTTCATAAATTTTTTGAACAGTATCAAACGAGCTTATCACCATCACCTTTAATTTATTCTTAATTTTACTCTCCATATCTGCTTTGAATTCGATCTTCTTTGCAGTAGCCTTTAAACCTCTGTTTATTAAAATAGCAAGATAGTTACTCAGAGCAGAGGGAGTAGCATCTTTTGTTAAATAGGTTGATGCCATATCTGCAAAAGCATCTGAAACAAGAAGGTAGTTTATAAGATTTTTTGCTTGAGCATCAATTATTGTATGAACAAGAGCTTGACCATACTCACGCCCAGTCTCCACTCTATTTTTGACCTTTGCATAGACAGGATCATTGTAGTTTTTATCTAAAGCCTTTATGGCAGAGATTCGGACATGAATTGAAGGGTTTTCAATTGCACTCATCATAAGTTCTGTAAAACTGAACTTATCAAATGAGCAGAGAGCCTCAAATGCTTGATGTTCCAAAGATGGATCAGACTGTTTTTTATTTAAAAATGAATATATTTCAGGCAGTATCTCTTCAGATGGTGTATGCGATATCAATTTTAATGTATTAATTACAAGATCGTGGTCGTTAGACTCCAAATTATCAATAAGAGACTGAATATATTTGAAATCTTGTTTTAACTCTTCACCATCTAACTTTAAAAAATAGTTAAATGCATTAAACCTCTCCTCAATAGAGTGTGAGCCAACCATTTCTATGTAGTTAGGAGGTTGAGGCACTGGTAACTCTTTTGATTGAGATACTAAAGAGATATCTTCTATTTTTGCTTTATTTATTAACTCTACAGACTCTTTTTCCTCTCCCAGCTTTTGTATATATAGTGACTTTTCCCTATCTTCTTTTACCAACTCAAACTGATCTTGTGATGTAGATGCTAATGGTTTGAATGCAGCAAGTGCATCCATGATATTTTGATCATTTTTAACTGTCTTTGATATACTAAAAAGAATTTTATAGACCTCTGGAGTGCCAATTTTTGCAAGATTTCTAACTGACTGCTCTTTTAACGTTAAATCATCATAGTAGAGAAACTCTCCAATAGCAGAGACAAGAGACTCTATATTTTCATTGCCCACAGCATTAATAGTCTCAAATAAAATCTCCCTATCAGTACAGTTGGTTAAAATATATTTAAGTAAAGAAGATGCTTGTAAAATCTTCTCTCTGTCTTGAGTTCTATAGAGAATCAAGGCAAAATCAAAGTTGAGATGTGCTCTGTCAGTTATAAGTTGAATCAATCTATCATAGGTATTAAATTTAAAAGATTTATAGTATTTAACTTCTAATCTCACCATAAAATCCAAAAGCACTGATGCCACATCATCAGGCACAATAGCCAGTTCATCCAAAATTGCAAGTTTAGTCTCATCTGGCTTTAGGTGCAGATCAAGCAGCAAATCTTTTGCCTTTCTGACATCTGCATTTTTAATACTCTCTTTAAAGTGGCTAATGTAGTTTCCCAATTTATTGTTCTCCTTGGTAATCTATCCTTTATTACCGTAGTTTTTTACACAAAACCGTCACAGCTTTTCCAGAGGATAGTAGAGAGGTTTGCCTCTACAGTTTAGGTAAAATCCAATTTATGACCTTGAACAGTATAGCTCTACATTTTAATAGTTAGTTTTTTTGAACCCATTTGGATTATTTTTCTGCCAATTCCATGTATCTTTACACATATCTTCAACACTTCTTATAGCTTTCCAATCAAGTTCTTGTTCAGCTTTTGAAGGGTCTGCATAACATGCTGCAATATCTCCTGATCTTCGAGGTGCAATTTTAAATGGAATCTTTTTGTTAGATACTTTTTCAAAAGCATGTACAAGCTCCATAACTGAATTGCCTCTACCCGTACCAAGATTGTAAATAACAACTCCAGGATTGCTAAATAACTTTGGTAGTGCCTTGATATGCCCTGCTGCAAGATCAGAAACGTGAATAAAGTCTCTTACCCCTGTGCCATCTGGAGTGTTGTAGTCATCTCCAAAAATATTTAAAAATGGAAGTCTTCCAACAGCCACTTGAGCAATATAAGGAAAAAGATTATTTGGAATACCAAGTGGGTCTTCTCCTATTTTTCCGCTTATATGAGCCCCCACAGGATTGAAATATCTTAAAAGAGCTATGTTCCATAATGGATCAGAGTCGTGCAAATCCTTCAAAATCTCCTCAATCATAAGTTTTGTACGTCCATAGGGGTTTGTTACAGCAAGTGGGAAATCCTCTTTAATTGGTAACGTGTGTGGATCACCATAAACAGTTGCGGACGAGCTAAATACAATATTTTTAACTTTGTACTGTTTCATAACTGCAAGCAGTGTAAGAGTACCAGTTATATTGTTATCATAATATTCAAGTGGCATTGAAACAGATTCTCCAACAGCCTTGAGTCCTGCAAAGTGTATTACAGCGTCAATTGAAGAGCTTTTGTTGTTATTTTTATCGTTCAAACTTTTAGAGAAACTCTCTTTAGAATGAATGCTAAATATTTTTTCCAATGCTGTTTTGTCACGGATATCAGCTTGATAGAACTCAACCCTTTTTCCTGTAATCTCCTCGACTCTTCTAACTGCTTCATAGGAGCTATTGACAAGGTTATCTATAACAATTACCTCCCATCCATTCTCAAGAAGCTCTACACATGTATGGCTGCCGATATAACCAGCACCTCCTGTAACAACTATTTTCATATTTGTCTCACAATTTTAATAGTACTATTCGTATTTACCAAACAATTAATTCAATGAGTGAACTCTCTGAGTATATTTAAATGAACTATTTAGTCTATAACTCTCTAATTTATAAAAATCTGCTCCCCACATTTAAAAACCTCAACTACAGGAGAAACACCAGCATGATAAGCAAGCATTGTAGGAGACTCTCCATCTATCAAAAGAAAATCTGCCTGTTTGCCAACATCTAAACTACCAACTCTATCTGCCATACCAATTGCATAAGCACTATTTAAAGTTGCAGCAACCAAAGCTTCAGCAGGGGTCATACCCATGTTCAGTACGGCAAGACCAATTACAAATGGCATAGATTCACAGTAACTTGAACCGGGATTACAGTCAGTGGCAAGAGCAACCGGCAGGTTATGCTCAATCATAAACCTTGCTCTTGCATAAGGCTTACGAAGGCTATAGGCAGTTGCAGGCAAAAGAGTTGCCACAACCCCTGCATGAGCCATCTTTTCGATATTTTCATCGCTTGCAGCAAGCAGATGATCAGCAGATAGTGCACAAAGCTCTGCTGCAAGAGCTGCCCCTCCAAGATCATTTACCTCATCAGCGTGAATTTTAGCTTTGAATCCAAGCTCAATAGCAGCCTCAAGAACTCTTCTACTCTGTGAAATGGAAAAAACTCCCTTTTCGCAAAAAATATCACAATGATTTGCAACTCCCTGAGCTTTGACAGCAGGCAACATCTGCTCAATTACGAGATCAATAAAAGCATCAGAATTGTCTTTATACTCAGTTGGAATAGCGTGAGCACCAAGAAATGTTGCAACAATATCAAGAGGAGTTGTATTACGGACAAGTTCAATGGTTTTAAGCATTTTAAGTTCGTTTTTAGTATCAAGACCATAACCACTTTTTATCTCCACTGTTGTTGTGCCAAATTTCATGGCAGAGAGAGTATGTCTCATTGTATTGAGGTAAAGCTCTTCTTCTGATGCCTTTGCCACTGCCTCAACTGAAGATAAAATTCCTCCCCCCTGCTTTAATATCTCAAGATATTGTACTCCTTGTAGCCTCATATCAAACTCTGACTCGCGAAGCTTTGCAAAGCATAGATGGGTGTGAGGATCAACAAAACCCGGGATTAGAGACCGCCCATAACAATCAATTGTCTTACCAACAACTTTAAGTTTCCCATTACTATCAACTTTAGAATTTTCGTCTCTCTTATCAGAGATATCGTCAATATTTCCAATCGCTGTGATAACTCCATCTTCAACAACAATTGCACCACTGGCAAAATGGGCAAGATTAGCTTGCTCTTTTCCAGCAGCCGGAGAGCCTTTATCAATTGGAGTGTAAATATTTGCGTTTTTAAATAGTTGTATAGACATTGAAATTATCCTGATAGATATTTTATATACCGGTCTGTAGATACATATCTTCAACAGCTCTACTGATCAGGCTATTGTTAGGCAAAAATGGAACTGTGATCTGATCTCCGTTGCAATTTTCAAGATTATAGCTAATTGCAACCTCCATTGCATTAGGGTTTCTTGCCCAATTTCGTCTTGCAACACCACCCATAACATCCCATGACATTGCAGACCGAATAATGTTGTCAACCCGTTCGCTACCATCAAGAACAAGACCAAATCCCCCATTAATGGCTTTTCCAATTCCGGTGCCTCCACCGTTGTGCAAAGCTACAAGAGACATTCCACGTGCAGCATTGCCAGCAAAACAGTGAGTTGCCATGTCGGCACAAACATTACTGCCGTCAGTTATATTTGCGGTCTCTCTAAACGGAGAATCTGTACCTCCCGGATCGTGGTGATCTCTTCCAAGCATGATAGGTCCAACCTCCCCCATTCTCACCATATCATTGAACTTTAAGGCGATATTGACTCTACCAGCAGCGTCTTGATACAAAATTCTTGCCTGACTTCCTACAACTAACCTATTTTTCAAAGCATCTCTTATCCAGATATAGTTATCTCTATCTTCTGGTCTGCGTTTTGGATCAATACAAGACATTGCAGCTAAATCTGTCTTTTGCAAATCTTCTGGATTGCCACTTAAACAGACCCAACGAAAAGGTCCATATCCATAGTCAAATATTGGTCCCATAATATCCTCAAAATATGATGGAAAAGTAAAACCATCTTTTGCATCAACTCCATTTTTAGCAATTTCAACCACACCAGCGTCAAAAACTGCCTTTAAAAAAGAGTTTCCATAATCAAAAAAGAAGGTTCCCTGTTTGGAAATTTCTTTAATAAGCTCATAATGGCGACAAAGGCTCTTATCAACAAGTTTTTTAAAAGTAGCTCTATCTTCAGCAAGAAGACGTGTTCTCTCCTCAAAAGTGATACCTTGTGGACAGTATCCGCCATCATAAACAACGTGGCATGAGGTTTGATCAGATAGAAGATCTATTTTGAAGTAATCATTATTAAAATTCTCATTTCTTATATTACTATCTTTTTCTTCTATTTTATTATTCTGTTTTTCTATTTTCTCGGAGATGCGATTTTTTTTTGCAATATAATCTAAAAGATCAACGATATTGCCATGAAAAGCTATTGATGTCGCTGATTTATCTTTTACAGCTTTAGATGCAATGGAGATAATCTCTTCAGGGTCAGATGAAACTACATCAACCCAACCTTGCTCATGGCGTGTCTCAATTCTTGATAGATCTACTTCAGCAGTAATTGATACAGCACCAGCAATCTTGGCAGCTTTTGGCTGTGCCCCGCTCATTCCTCCAAGACCTGACGATACAAAGAGAAGACCGGCAAGATTACCATCAGGAGGAACTTGGCACATCTTTCTTCCAGCATTCAAAAGGGTATTGTATGTTCCGTGAACAATTCCTTGAGGACCTATATACATCCAGCCACCAGCAGTCATCTGTCCATAAGATGATACACCCATCTGAGCAGCAATCTCCCAATCTTCAGGGTTATCGTATAATCCAACCATCAAACCATTTGTGATAATAACTCGCGGGTTTTCAGGAGATGATTTGAATAATCCTAAAGGATGTCCAGATTGCATTACAAGTGTCTGGTTTTCTGTCATAGCTTCTAAATATTTTTTAATTAACCTATACTGCATCCAGTTTTGACAGACACTACCTGTCTCGCCATAAGTTACAAGTTCATAGGGGTAAAGAGCAACATCAAAGTCAAGGTTGTTATCTATCATAAGTTGAAATGCTTTGCCTGCAAGACAGTTACTTTTATATCTATCAATAGGTTTTGCTTTAATATTGCCTAAATCATCTCCATTATATGGTCTGAACCTGTAGCCATAAATTCGTCCTCGTGTTTTAAGCTCATTTATAAATTCTGGAATCAAGATAGAGTGGTGCTGTTCAGGGATATAACGCAGAGAATTTGCTAATGCTGTGCGAGTCTGTCCTTTACTCAACCGAAAACCTCTGGCTGGTGCTCTGCGAACTCCCTCTATAAATGGTGGAATGTCTGGTAGTTCATCATCAAGCCGTATTCGCATAGCTTTTGATATGTTGGTATTGGTAAGCATAATAAAATTACTCCTTGATTTGTTTATTTACTACAACAACTGAAAAGAGATTATCGGTACAACCAAGAGTCAAGAAGATATATCACTAATAATCTATTGATAACATTTTGCTAAGAGTCTTAAACCTCCCTCCAATTCTATATATCGAACCCGGATAGGTCATGCGGCTATGGGTAACAACTTTTTGATTGTCCCATGTCTGACGATGCAACACAAGGCAGGGTTCGTTTAGCTCTATCTTCAAAAGTTTTCTCGTTGTAGCATCTGGAAGAACTGCCTCAACAATATGTTCAACATCTGTTAAACCAGCAACAGATAAGAGATATCTTGAAGTTGTTATAGTTGTAAAATCTTGCTTAATATAGTCAGGAGCAGATTGAGGATTGACATACTGATCAGCAAGCATTACAGGTTTTCCACTGTTTTTGTGAATAATAATAGAGTGGTAAATAGGCGAGCCAACAGGTATCTCCATAGCAGCAGCCAATTCAGAGTATGCCTCCTCTTCTTTTAAAAGATGAACTTCAGATGAGTGCACCCCTCCTCTACTTCTAATTTCATCGTCAATACTTACGATTTCAAAAAGAGCTGTAAGTGGTTTTGGGGGCGCAATATATGTACCCACCCCCTGAATCCTAACTAAATATCCTTGTTCAGCCATCTCACGCAATGCACGATTTACAGTCATTCGAGAGACACCAAGCTCGTGCACAAGTTGGTTTTCAGAAGGAATTTTAGTATCAGTTTTCCACTCTCCAGAATGGATACGCTTTATAATATAGTCCTTTACCTGTTCATACAGAGCTTTTGGTCCCTGCATTGGAATGTTACCATTACTTATCATGGATAAATATTTAACCTTTTTACCGCTGTCTGAATCAGGATAGTTTCTAAAATCCTGATCCAGATTATTTATTAACCCTTTTCCATCTTGTTTTGAATCTCTTTCATTCCCTCAATACGCAATCTTTCAAGCTCTGCTGAAACTTTGTCATCTAATGGTTCTGGCTTATGGGTCTCAACTATCTTTCTTACCTCTTCTTTTACTCTATCTTCCATTGTCTGTTTCCCCGCTGCTTCCCACTGAGATATAGACTTATGGTTAAGAAGTTTTGCCTGCCAAAGTTCATTTCTAAAGTGCTGAATAGTGTGCTTTTGTTGTAAAAAATGACCACCCGGACCAACTGCCTCAATAACCTCACGGGCAAGAGTTTCACGATTTACAGTAATACCTTCAATAAATCGTTTTGCCATACCTATAATCTCATTTCCCATTACCAACTGCTCAACAGAACAAGCCATACCAGCAGCCATGTATCCCACATCGTGGATAAGGTTTAATCCAGCAAGACCTTGACTTAATATTGAAAATGCAGATTCAAGTCCTGCTTGAGCATCAAGGCATTTTGCATCAGTAGCACCAGCAAGTCCCCAAGTTGGAAGACCAAAAGATTGGGCGACTTCAGCCTGTGCAGATAGCCCTAAACTGTTTTCAGGTAGTCCCATTGCCATAAGACCTGAAGACATATTAAGGATACCAACATTTGCACTCATGGCAACAGGACAGCCAGTTTTGCGTAGCTGTGCAATTGTAATATGGATCATCGACTCTGCTGTCATCTGTACAATCATACCCGCCATTGTAACAGGACCGGTTGCACCAGCCTGAACTGTCGATCCTGGTAGCTGTGGCATATAACGGTCAGCAGAGACAAATATTCTGTCAACTATCTCGTCAGGAAATGTTAAAGGAGCAATTGCTTCTGGATATGCAATTATAAATGGCTTACGGCGAAGTTCATCCATTCCTCCAGCTACAACTGCTGCCATTTCATATACATATTCACAACCAAGCGGAGAGTATCCAATAAATACCATTGGTTTTGTTGTATTTGCAGCAACAACTGGAAATTCATGTACATCTGCGGTATTTACAGGTACATCAAGCGATGAACCCATTGGCATTACAAAGTCTATATTTTTAAGAGCATCTGCAATTTTTGCTCCTCTTGCAATATCGCTAAGTTGTGTCTCTCTAAAGTCACCTGTAAAAGGGTCTTTAGTGTTTGGGCTTGCAGTAGAAGTTCCATAGTGACTTTTTCTCCCCTCAAGCTCCATTGTTCGCTCACCTTTACGGTTATAGATGGTCCACCCTTTTGGGGTTGTTGCAAGACAGCTCTCTACAATATACTGGGGAATCCTGATAGTATCATCTTTTACGATTGCCCCAGCTTGTGCAAACATCTTTTTAGCCTCTTTGTGTTTGCACTTAAAGCCTACTCGTTCAACAACATCATAGGCAGCCTGCCTTATTTCCCATATCTGATCGTCTGATAAAATCCGCATACTTACGGAACGTTTCTCTGTCTGTGAAGATTGAAGCATATCTTAGTTTTTCTCCAAATATAAATTTTGAAAATGGTTTTATGATAGTTTCTATAGCCTTAGTTTCCTTTGAGTGTGCCAACTGCAGCCTCAACTGCCTCAACAATCTCTCCACTTCGTAATACCTTTACCATAGTCTCAATGTCAAGATAGAGGTCTCTATCTTTATCAAGATATGGAACATGACGTCTAACTACCTCATAAGCCACACGGGTTCCAACACCACCTGTCATAGGGTTTATCTGGTTGATAAGATCATAGGCTTGAGCAGCACACAAAAGCTCTATTGCAATAACATACTCTACATTATTTAAAATTTCACGACTTTGACGAATTGCAATTGTCCCCATGCTTACATGATCCTCTTTATTGGCTGATGTAGGAATTGAATCAACGCAGGCTGGATGGGCAAGAACCTTATTTTCAGATACAAGTGCTGCTGCTGCATACTGCCCTATCATGTAGCCAGAATTAAGCCCGCCATTATTGACTAAAAATGGCGGAAGATCACTTAGCTGAGGATTGACAAGCCTCTCAATCCTTCGTTCAGATACGCTCCCAAGCTCTGCAATTCCCATGGATAGATAGTCAGCAGCCATTGCAATCGGTTGCCCATGAAAATTACCTCCTAAACGCACCTCTTCTGTATCAGAAAATATAAGAGGATTAGTGGTAGTGGAGTTTATCTCTATATCAATAACTCTCATAGCATGAGCAACTGCATCTTTGCTTGCACCATGTATTTGAGGGGCACATCTTAAAGTGTAAGCATCTTGAACTCTTGCACAGCCTTGATGAGAATCGATTATTTCGCTTCCTTTAATCATTTTTAAAATATTATCCGCAGTGGCAATCTGTCCCGGATGAGGACGAATCTGATGAATCCTTGGATCAAATTCCGAATTGCTTCCCATTAGAACTTCAAGGCTCATAGCACAGGCAATATCAGCTGTTTTGGAGAGACGAACTGCATCGTTGACAACAAGCACACCAATTGCAGTCATCACCTGAGTGCCGTTAATCAGAGCAAGACCTTCACCCCCTTCAAGCTTAAGTGGTTCAAGTTCAAGCTCTTTTAAAACTTCACCGCCCGATAGACGTTTCCCATTATATTCTGCCTCACCTCTTCCAATAAGAACCAAGCCTAAGTGAGCTGTAGGAGCCAAATCTCCACTCGATCCAACAGAACCCTTTTCAGGTATGATTGGTGTAACGCCTTTATTAAGAAATTGAAGCATATAACGAATAGTCTCCATACGGCAGCCTGAGTATCCTAAAGAGAGATCATGTATTCTCAATGCCATAATTGCCCTAACTACCTCTGATGGCAAAGGATTACCAACTCCAGCAGCGTGGCTCATCAAGATATTCTCTTGAAGCTGACTTGTATCATCTTCAGGGATGATGACATTGCACATTGCACCAAATCCTGTGGTAATACCGTAAATAACCCTTTTCTCTTTTACCCATCTCCGAATCAATGAGCTTGTCTTTTCAACTCGTGATTCACCATCGCGAGAAAAACCAGCAATAGCGTTATATCTGGCAACAGCTACCAGCTCGTCGTTGGTTATAGGTTGCTTATCAAGCAAGATGGTTTGCATATTGTTTTATCCTTAGTTTTTACTCAATTTATTGCCCAAATTGGGTTTTATACCAATCACTTTTTTCAGAAATATCTCTTTAACTAACTATAAAATTTTTCACTATATTTTCAATTGCCTGCTGTTTATCTGATTTAACTGGAATTGGTTTATGGCTATTCAAAATTTTATTGAGTTTAGTACGAGCACGATCAAGAAGTGAACTTCTTCCTTGCTCCACCCATTTTTCATAGCTTTGACGGCAAAAAAGTTCAGGTTTCCACTGCACCTTTCTTAAATGTTTTAAGGTATGAGGTTGAGTTAGAAATTGCCCTTGCTTCGCACCTTTTGGGATAACATCCAATGCAAGTGTATCGTCATTAATTGGAATGCCTTTGTGTATTCTTTTTATCTGATCAACCATTTCATTTACAATAATTATCATTTCAAGACTTCCAGTAAGTCCGAAATCAAGATAGCCAACATCATGGTTAAGATTTGAACCTGCAAAGACAGAGATAAAAGCCTCAAGTCCAGCTTCATAAGATGCCTGCATATCAGGAATCTGTGCATCGCTTGTTCCACCATAACCCCAATTTGGAATATCAAGGTAGTTGCTCATCTCAACCATTGCCATGTATGATAAAAGATACTCAGGTGCATTATAGGAACATTGACTTGTTGCCATATCAAGCACTGCCGCACCTATACCCATTAAAAAAGGAGAACCTTCTTGGGCAAGCTGGTGAATAACCATACCAAAAAAAGACTCTGCAAGACCTTGGACAACATGACCAGCTATTGTCATTGGTGCTGTGGAACCAGCAATTGGTGCGGGAGAATAGATCACTGGAGAGAAGGTTTGAGCACAAAATATAAGTTTATCAAGGCTATTAAATGGATGCTTTAATGGACTAATAGGCTCATCATACTGAATCCAGTAAGGTTTTTCTTTTAACTCTGTTGCAGAACCTCTCAAAATTTTTGATATTTCCCACATCGCCTGAAGGTCTTTTTTGCCATCTGCTGTATTGACAATAGGCTTTGTTGAGTTTTCAACCATTGCCTTAAAACTCTCTAAATATGAGAGAGCAGGATTGACATCATGTGGGTGAGCAAAAGACATTATAAAATCGATATTTGGAAGAGCATCACACACTTTAGCAGCAACTTTTATATCTTCAAGTGTGGTACGATGACGCTCCATCTTTTCTGATTCCAAAGACCACATCAAATCTGAACCAGTTCCAAAATAGGCTCTCCGCCCACCAAGATCCATTGCATGATTACCCTCTCGGTCATAAATGGCAATATTGTTGGGGACAGTTTTGCGTGCTTTTTCTACAAGAGAAGCTGGAATTTTTACCAAATTGCTCTCTTCCGTATCTCCTTTCTCAACTTTGCATCCAGCCCCTTTAAGAAGTTTTAGAGCATCTTCGTGCATTACTTTCATTCCAATCTCTTCAATTATCTGCAAAGCAGATTCATATAACCGTTTTTTATCATGTTCACTTAAAAATGAGAGTTTGGGTTCAAAACCTATTTCATAATTTGGTACTGGCATAATGAGTTTCCTTTTTTCAATATCTTAATGACTATTATAAATACTTTTTATTTACTAACTTTAAACAATTTTATAAAAACTAACTTTAACTATAGAACAAATTACAAATAATTTTAATAGGTTGATTGTAAACAATTTCGAGATAATTACCTACTTTAGATTTGTAAAAAATATGTCTAAACTTGTATTTACAAGTTAATATTCCCTATATTGTCATATTCGGTTTGTCAAGGTAATCTTTATTATATCAAAATAGAGACTAAAAAAGAGTTTTATGCTATTTATATAGATAGTTGTTTTTAACTAAAAACTTTTATTGGAGCATTATATATTATGAAAATTATTGCATTACAGGGAAGTCCTAAGCAAAAAGGTAATACGGCTAAAGTTTTTCAATGGGTTGAAGAAGAGCTAATATCACTTGGACATGAGGTAGAGAGCATATATCTAAACTCCAAAAAGATTCATGGATGTCTTGCCTGTGGCAAGTGCAAGGAGAGAGAAAAAAGCAAGTTAGATATTACCAATAAAGATAATAGAACAGCTAAAGCTAATAATAGCGATATTATAGACAGAATCGGCTGTGTACAAAATGACGATGCTGTTAAAATACTGGAACTTATGGTAAATGCAGACCTTGTAATTTTTACATCTCCTATCTACTTCTGGGGATTTACAGCCCAACTGAAATCTCTAATCGACAGAACATATAGCCTTTACACAAACTATCACAAACCAGATCACGCATCCCTTGTTGAAGGGCAAAGACAGGCTCTTTTGATGACAGGCGGAGGAGATTATGAAAATAATGCACAGCTTATATCTATAGCATTTAACAATCTGCAAAAACCACTTAAGTCTATTAATGTAGGAGAACTGTTTATCGGAAACTGCTCTACGCCTGATATGCTTGACATCACTACAAAAGAGAAAGCAATTAAGTTTGCTCAAAGCATTGTTGAGTAGGTGGTCATAAATTATGCAAGAGACAGAAGAGTATCAACTTGTAAATAGCATCAATAAAGAGAAGAGACTTGCTGTAGTAAGGTCAAAGATTCTTGAGATGCCCGCCGAAAAGGCTTTGGATACTATTTTAGATGCCTCTTTTCCAGCATCTCTGGTGCAATCGTTTCCAGAGCAAGATTTACATTTTCTTATGCACCACATTGGGAAAGATGATTTTATTCCTGTTCTTGGTTTAGCATCTTCCCAACAGTGGGAGTATCTCCTTGATATTGAAGTGTGGAGTAACGATAGATTAGATATTGATCAAACCACAAATATACTCTCTTTACTTTACAAAGCTGATCCAGAAAGGCTTTTACGCTGGACAATCAAAGAGAAGACTGAATTTATTGAGTACTATCTATTCAAAAATATTGAGATACAAATACGAGAACATGACGAAGATCCTTCTGAATTTCAAGAAAAATGTGGTAATCAATTTACCACTATAGACTCTATCTTCTATTTTAGATTTCCAGAAGCTAAAAAAAATATTGGAGCAAGCAAGCAAGATGAAGAGCTTTCAAAGAGCATATCAGGAGAAGAGGCAGAGCTACTAATCACCGATATGCTCAATAAATTGGCAGATATGGATATCTCTATATTTCATGGATTGATGCTTGAAACAGGTACAATTATCCCTGCTGAAATAGAGGAAGAGGAGTTTCGCCTTAAAAGTGTACGGCTTGCAGAAAAAGGTTTTTTACCTCCACACGAAGCTATTGCTGTATATCAGCCACTAAACATAAAGCATTTAAAAAAACGCCCAGAGCTATTTTTAAAAAAGCCATTTTTCGAGTCAAATTTACCATATCCTCCACTATATCCAAAGTTAATGCTACAAAAGAAAAATATATTACAAACAAATTTTACAAAAAATAGAAACAATCTTTTTAGCTCTGCTTTAGAATATATTAGTAAAGATCAAAATATTGCCATCAATCTTCAATCTGAGTTTGCATTTTTAGTCAACTCCGTTGTCTCTGCCGATAAAAAGATTATCCGTTCTCGCGAAGAGCTTGACAATATTGTGGAAAAAGTGTGCTGCTATTTAAGTCTTGGTATTGAATCTATCTATTCTGAAAACTCTTTGCTCTCTGGTTTGACAGTTGAAGTTGCAGCTTCAATTATTTGTAGCTATGCGATTAAGGATATTTTTAGAATCGGATCAAGTGCTGGGATAGCTCTTAAAGAGAGAGCACGAAAGTGGTATTTTGCAAGCTATATTGCTAAAGTTAAACTACCTCTTACCTTTTTAGGCGAAAAATGGCTTGGTGTTGTTGGTGGTCTGCTTCTTGAGATACCACTCTATTTTAAGAGCTTCACTGACATCAAAAATATAAATAATAGTACCAGCAAGATTGGTCACTTATCTTCCAATTCTAAAGATGCAATCTACAGACCATTTTCATCTCTTGAAGAGATCGAAGAGGTTTGCAATGAACTTAACGCAATCATACTTGTGGACAATATGCTTAGACAGCTTGCTGTTGACTTTAAGGATATTTTATCTGCCCCTTATTTTTATAACTTTATAACTTGGAAGTCTATTTTTATGACTCTATGGGCAATAAAAAGGATGGGATTGCTACATGACTCTGCAGAGTTTTCTATACCATTGAGCAGATTCAAACCTTTTTTTATACAACTACTAAATTTAAAGAGTCAGAAACAAGTTGATGGTTCGGATAAAACAGAGCATGATAAGGTACACAATGACTCTAAAACTTATGGCAAAATAGGTGATATTGCACGAAATGATTTTTTTAACTGGCTTGCTGAATCAGCTATTGAAGATGTAAAAGCTAATAATGACAATTCAAACTTAGCAACTATTCGTAAAATTTTTAATGAAGTATTTGATGAAATAGAAGATGAGTATGGCTCTATCTCTTCAGAAGATATTGATCCTAAGTTGATCTTCCATTTTATTATTTCAAGCCGATAAGCTATGGCTTTAGATAGCTCTTTACAGTTTTTTTGATATATAGTAAGAAATTTAATCAAGAATATTTTAACTCTTACTCATAGAACGCTTTGCCAAGGTGGTAAATATAAGCCTTAAAAAGGGAATCCAGTGAAAATCTGGAACGGTCCCGCCGCTGTAACCGGGGACTATTTTTGCAATATGTCACTGTGAATAAAGTAAATACATATTTTATTTGCACCAATAAAAGAGTATTTAGAAAAAATTTCATGGGAAGACGCAAAAATTAGGATGATCCGTAAGTCAGAAGACCTGCCATGCAAAGCAATATAATACCCATGTGAAATGGTAAATCCCGTGGGCTGACATTTGTGTCGGCTCCGGGATTTTTTTGTCCAGAGCCAGACCCAATATTTTTTTAAGGACAAAACAAGATGAAAACACAGATTGAACTTGCAAGAGACGGGATAATCTCTGAGCAGATGCTACAGGTTGCCACAGATGAGGGTTACACTCCAGAAACAATTAGACACCTTATTGCAAAGGGTGAGATTGTTATACCTAATAATCCATTTGTGAACAGACTGAGAAAAGAGTCTGGACAAAGCCAGAAGGTTGTTGGCATTGGTACTGGTCTTAGAACAAAGGTAAATGCCTCTATTGGAACATCATCAGATATATGCAGTATTGAAGCTGAAGTAAAAAAAGCGATTGCAGCTCAGGAGGAGGGGGCAGATACATTAATGGAGCTTTCTGCTGATGGAGATCTTGATGCTATACGCCAAGAGGTTATAAAAGCAGTAAATCTTCCAGTTGGTAATGTTCCTCTATATCAGGCTTTTAAAGAGACCGCCCGAAAATATCAAAATCCTGCAAAACTTGACCCTGAATTTTTATTTGATCTCATTGAACGTCAGCTTGAAGATGGGTTGAGCTTTATGGCAATCCACTGCGGAATTAACCAATATACCATAGAGAGATTAAGGAAGCAGGGCTTTAGATATGGAGGACTTGCATCAAAAGGGGGAACTTTTATGGTGGCGTGGATGGACGCAACTGGTAAAGAAAACCCTCTTTATGAGCAGTTTGATAGAGTTTGCAACTTGATGAAAAAATATGATTCAGTTCTCTCTCTTGGCAATGGTATCAGGGCAGGTGCTATTCATGACAGCCACGATAGAGCACAGATGGCAGAGATGATAATAAATTGCGAGCTTGCTCAAATTGGTCGTGATATGGGTTGCCAGATGATGGTTGAAGGTCCGGGACATGTTCCTATGGACGAAATTAAGGGAAATATCATGTTGGAAAAGAGAATGAGCGGAAATGCTCCGTACTAT
This sequence comes from uncultured Desulfobacterales bacterium, assembly GCA_964425195.1. Classification (GTDB taxonomy): domain Bacteria; phylum Desulfobacterota; class Desulfobacteria; order Desulfobacterales; family Desulfobacteraceae; genus Desulfamplus. Next base: position 58,378 of record CAYRLG010000012.1, on the reverse strand, counting down.
GTTCTTGGTCCTCTTCCAGCAGATACAGGTGCAGGTTATGACCATATTACCGCTGCAATTGGTGCTGCAAACTCTTCTTGGCATGGTGCTGATCTTGTCTGTTACATAACCCCTGCTGAACATTTAGCTCTTCCAAATGAGCAGGATGTCCGTGAAGGTGTAAGAGCCACAAGGCTTGCAGTTAGAATCGGCGATATCGCAAAATATCCCCATAAAAGAGAGAATGAGCGGCTTGCTGCAATGGCAAGGCGTGATATGAGATGGAATGATCTTGAGAAATATCTGCTTTTTCCTGAAATTGCAAACAAGATGAGAAAAAGTAGAAGCCCTCAAGAAGATAAAACCTGCACAATGTGCGGCGATTTTTGTGCCATGAAAAAAGGCATGGAGGTTTTTAAAGATGACATCAAATATGATAAAGTAAGCTGAATAACCCAGCAATCCTATAGAGTTCATAAGGAAATAATAAAATGGAGAGACTTGAAAAATATATAAATGCAATAAGAAAACCAGATCAGGCAGTAAAAGAAAAGGCACTTGAGCGTCTTGCAGATCAGGCAAGACCAGCCGGAAGTCTCGGCGTGCTTGAAGAGGTCGGGGCTAAACTTGCAGCAATAGCAGGAATCCATGATAAAAATATGATTAATACTCTTGATGTCCGCCTAAAAAACAGGGTTGTTGTTACCTGTGCAGGAGATCATGGGGTTGTAGAGGAGGGGGTCAGCCTCTTTCCTCAAGAGGTAACTCCTCAAATGGTTGTCAATTTTGTCAATGGCGGGGCATCAATAAATGTTCTTGCAAGACATGCAGGGGCTTCTATAAAAGTTGCAGATTTTGGAGTCAATTTTGATTTTGCTCCTGATATGCCAATTTTCCATAAAAAAGTGAGAAAATCGACCTCCAATTTTACCAAAGAGCCAGCTATGAGTCGCCACGAAGCTATTCAATCGATTATTTACGGAATAGAAATTGTTGAAGAGCTTATAGAAGAGGCTGCACTTAAAGACGAAAAAATAGATCTTCTTGGAACTGGAGATATGGGAATTGGTAATACAACACCATCATCAGCAATTATTGCAGCGTTTTCTGGAATAAGTGTAATAGAGTTGACAGGAAGAGGTACTGGGATCAATGATCTTATGCTTAAGAACAAAATAAAGGTAATTGAAAAAGGGCTTACTCTTCACAAACCAAATCCAAAAGACCCGATTGATGTGCTCTCTAAGGTTGGTGGATTTGAGATTGGGGGAATTACAGGGTTAGTTCTTGGAGCAGCAGCTTATGGTATTCCTGTGGTGTGCGATGGGATTATATCAACAGCAGGGGCTCTTATTGCCTATCAGCTTGCTCCAGATGTAGTTGATTATCTGTTTGCAGGTCATAGATCTGTTGAGGTTGGGCATAAGTTCATGCACCAACAAATGGGACTTCTCCCTCTGCTTGATCTTCAATTTAGGTTAGGGGAGGGAACTGGTGCTGTACTTGCCTTTCAGCTAATGGATGCTGCAACAAGAATTTTAGCCGAGATTAAAACTTTTGAAGAGGTCTCAATTATCAATGCACAGAAGGCAACTTTTGTAAGTTAAATCACATACAATTACATTAAAAATTTTTACAGCCGATCTAAAATAAAAATAGAGAGGCTGTAAAAATTAGAAATTCAATTAAAATTTTACCTATTTTACATGAAACCAATTATCGTTTTCAAATAGCCAAATATCTTCGGTTGTTAATTTCTTTTTATGTCCAAGCAGACCCGGAACAGGTATTTGCAATTCGATTTGATAGCTAATAGATATGGTTGCCTCTCTTTTTGCAGAGACAATATTAATTTTCTCAACTGTATATTCAACTATATTTGCCTGATCTCCAAATATCTTTCGGTATTCAAGAAGTTTATATCTCTTCTTATTTACATCTGCTTCAAGTTCATACATACCATCATAATCAGCATTAATACGTTTATCCCAATACAGTTTTACCCTTTTTTTTAAATTTTCCTCCTCAAATAAAGGGGTCGCAGGATTAGCATATATTGTCATCTTTGCTATAAACATAAAAAAAATACCAATAAGAAACAGATATTTAAAAAAAAATTTATTAGATTTCATTTTATACCTTTTAATAAAGAGTGGGGCTTACATATATAACTCTCTACATAGCTTTCTTTCAATCCATGGTTAGCTCTCACTCACGTTTATAGAAAACCATGTTATATCATAATTATTAAAAGTAGTATCACCTGCTGGAACTACGCCACTAAAGAAGAGATAGTTCCCAGTTAAACCTAATTTTCTCAAAGAGTCTAAAGGAATAGAAAAAAGTGTCCCAGACTGAGCGGTATTAGAATTTGAAACAAATGGTTTGAAATCGTTTGTAAATTCAATACCGATGCTATTATTAGGTTTAGTAATAAAAAATGTAATATTTTGTCCATTTTTATTTTCGTACACCATCATAATATATATATCAACGGGTGAGGAGTAAGCTGGATAAGAGCAGGAAAGTTTTAGCTCATTTTCCACCAAATTAGCAACTGCTAAAGGCTGCCCTACTGGATTGCTAATTGTTGGAGTTATTAGTTCACTGTTAGAAAATATTTGTATAAAACCTGTTCTTGAATTAGGTGCTTGCACTCCTGTTGTGAATGACCATGTAGCACCAGATACAACATCTTTTCCATCGCTTACAGTTACTCTCCAGTAGTAGGTTGTATTATCACTAAGATTATTAAGAGTTACTGAAGTTAATGATGAATCTGAAGAGATAGTGGTATCTATTTTATCTTCAGATTTGCCATACTTAACTGTGTATGTCAACGTATCTTCATCATCATCAATAGCTGGGATCCAAGAGAGTGTTGTAGTCAATTGAGCTATAACGCTTCTGTCTGCTGGATATAGAGGTTGAATAGGTAAAACTGGAGAAACATTATTAGAAGAGCCATCTTTGATGACAGTAACGGCTATTTCCTGTGAATCTGTGGCATTATTAGAATCAGTAACTGTCACCTTAACATTATAAACATTATCTTTGTTGGAATCGATGGGATTATCGTAAGTTGGTGGAAGAATAAACCTTAGAAAACCATCATTATAAATATGAAACTTATCTTTATCAACTCCACCTGTGATACTATATAAAAGAGTAGAGCTACTGCTGGAACTTGCCATTACAGTAGTAACAGCAATACTATTTTCTTTAACTGATATATTTGCAGTATCTCCTCCTCCATTACTTGTAATAGTAGGTGGGTTATTGCCGGTTATTTTAAGAGAGTATGGAGTTCCATCACTTTTTAGGTAATCTGAATTTGACGTCTCTAATGATATACTCACTGGAGTTATAATATCGTTTGCGGCTGTTAATGTAAATCCTCCTATTGAAGCATTTTGATAAAATGTCAAGCTACTTTGCGTAATATTTATAGCATCAGGAGTCGAGATTACAGGAGTAAAGCTAATAAATCCTGAAGATGGCGGATCGATTTTAATTGTTACAATAGCAGTCTCTCCCTTTCTAAGAGTGATTCCACTTTGCGAAATATTTATACCATTACTATTATAAAATTCTACAGGTGCGGTTTCAACTGGAGTATCAGAAGATAGATTAAAATACCATGTAACCACGTCAGTAGAAGAGCCTCTAAGGTCTTTTGCAACTACTCTCCACGAATAGGTTCCTGAAGGTAGAGTAGAAGATGGGATATAGGTATAGGAAGTTTGATTTATCTCTTTAGCGATTCTGCTCCCACCTAAATATAAATCATAATAAATCATATCACCATCTGGATCGCTACTTGGATTCCATGAAAAATTTATACTTGTTCCAGAAATTGTTGTATTATTTAAAGGTGCTATATATGTTGGAGCTGTTGGAGGATAGTTAGTGTTTGGTATAGTATTATCGTCAGTAGCATAAACCCCTTTTAACTCTTCAACTTTTTCTCCTTCTAAATCAGCATAAATAAATTTCAGGTCTGCCTCAGCAGCACCAGAGGTATCATATCCGCTTCCTGTTGCAGATATTGTTTTTTTATAGCACTGTAAATTAATAGGTTCTGCTGATTTAAAGAAAAGCCAATACTTAGTTTTAGTCTCATTTTTTGTATCTCTACTACGTAAAAGAACATTACCGTTAGTAAATTTACGATGACTGTAAGATGCGGTAATACCAGAGTTATCAACCTGACCACTTATTAAAGCTTTAGATAAAATTGCAGTTTCATCTTCGTGTAAAACAACCACCTCTTTATAAGGATTACCATCTTTTTGTAAAATTTCAAAATATACAAGTATATATTCATTAACCGCCAACTCAACATTTGTCATATCTGGAGTTACACTAATCTTTGAACCTCTACTTGTTGTGGTTGTATCTACAGAAAATTTTTTACCAATACTTCCTCTTGCATAGCCATTCAAAGCAACTTCAAAACTCATACTACTTATTCTAACATCAAAAGGGTTCCATTGCTGGAACAGGTGAGACTGCATTCCCAAAAATTTACCGGGATCTGTTTCTGACAACCCATATCCTTCAGGGATAGGAGCAAATGCTATATCAAAACTCTTTCTCTCCCCTGATTTAACAACAAGTCCACTACTGCTGTAGATACTCCAAATATAGTCTGTTCCACCAGTCACTACATAATCTGTTGATTTAATATCAAAATATGCCCATGGAAAAGATAGAGCAGAGTTAGAGCTTATAGTTATTACATCGGTAGAACCAATATTGTGTAGTTGGAGTTGATCGATAACTGCTTTTCCATAAGGTATTTCTTTAAAGTTAAGAACAACAGAGTTTGTATTTGGAAAATTTGATACTTCATCAATTACTATACTATTTTTATCCAGTGCTTCTAAACACATAGAGGGATTTTGGTTATTGCAAAGTTCAGAATATGCGGGTGTGTTTCCAAAAACCACTGATAAAAAAATAGTAATCAATCCATATAAAGGTATAATGTTTTTTACTCTCATTTTAGTTACTCTCAACAATTCTACTTTTTATAAAAAAAAAGAGGGGATAAGTTATATATCCCCTCCTGTAAAAACTGACCGCTTTTTTAACAGCAGCTATTAATTATTAATACTGTGTTTCTGTCATGTAACCGAGACTTCCAGACATATTAATGAAGCTAAGACCAACAACAGGCAGTGTAGCATTAGCATCTACAAGATATCTTGTTGCTGAACCGTCAGAAAATTGAGCGATAACAAAACGTCCCGCAGGATATGGATAGTTAGGTGTAAGAACATTCAACTCATTAGGAAGTACATTAGGGGTCAAAACGCCTGGAACATAAGGAGAAACATCAAAAGGTGCTGCTCCAAGAATCAGATTCTCATCAGTATCCCATAGTTCTGCTGTATAAGCAGGAGCAAGAGCTTTCATTGCTTTGTAATATGCAATTTTGTACTGATCAAAACTTGTAATACCAGCAAGTAGAGCAGGATCTACAATAACATGGTGTTTTGTTGGGAATGTTAAAACAAGATTTGTCTGGAATCCAGTTGCATTAAAATAGTGACCACGTACAGATATATGTCTTAGTGCTGCTTCAAACTCACGAACGCTTGAAGAGATTCCAAAAACAACGTCAAGAGCATCATTCAGATAGTCGTCACCATCAGCAAATGTTGGTCCCCAAGTGTTGTTTGCAGAAACAAGTGCTTCATATTTTCCACCAGCAGTATTTCTTGCAAGGTCAGCTGTGAACATATATGTATAATTATCACCATTGACATCAACCTGATCATTAAGTGTTGAATTCTCAGAGGTTACAATAACACCAGTATCTGGGAGATAGTTGTCAACACGATGAACTGCTCCGTCTGTTCTAAAATTATCAAATGCTATAGCATTGTATGCCATACCAGTTCCATGCATACTCTCCATAACATAGAGCTTTCCAGAAAGGACATTAGGTACATCACTCAAAGTGTTACCAGCTTTAATATATTGAACAGTGTTTGTGCAGCCACCAGGGGTAAGAAGTGCGGTTTTATTTAGACCTTGATCAAAAATCGCCTCACCAATAACTTCAATATATCCATAACGTTTGTTAGCTTCTGTTCTTGCAGAATCTGCAAGAATATCTGCACTTGCAAGGGTAGCATAGTCATTTTTAAGTGTACCTATGTCAGCAAGAGATTTTACAGGAGCGCTATTGATTCTTACGTATTGAAAGTTGTGAGGATCCATTGAGTAATCTATTCTCCATAGACCATCTGCCTGACCAATACGAGTCACTTCAAAAATTGCCATGTCACCAGGAGAAAGAATAAGTGGGAAGTCTTTACCTTCAATACTATCACCAGCAGTTCTTAGCCTTACATGTGTTTGAATCCAGTTATTAGATTCATTTGAAATACAAACATAGTTAAGAGCATCTGCATCAAAGAACGGAAACAGAAGAGCATCACCAACCCCATTTTCTGATCTTTTGATTAAAGCATCAGCATTTGATGCTAATGAGACAAAAGCAAACAGAGCCATAACAAACATCATAGTAATTCTTTTTTTATTCATCTTTTACCTACCTCATTAATTCAATTAAAGTTATTCTTTAAAAAACACCATCAATACCTAACATACTCATTTTTTACTAAAGGATTAAATCACCCCCTTAAAAATAGTTCTCTTTTTAGTCAGTTAGTCGTTTAAAAACTAAAGCCAAACTTTTTCAGAATCAAATTACATATAGTGACTTGTATGTCAACAAAAAATATCAATTTAGGTCTGATTAATTACTCTGAGTGTTTTATCAAGCTGTTTTTATATGCAAATATTATTCCATATAACCAACATTAATCTATTGTTCAACTCTTAAGTTTTTTATTATTATCATAATAAGTATTAAAAATTTTATTTCTGATGTTACTTTAAGTTTATTATATTTAATGATAGTTCTTGCTCACATTTGCACCAATCTGGTCATTTACAGCCATATAGAGTTATAAAGCTATCGAAAAGTCTTCAAGAGTTTTTGACAGCAAAGCATGATGCATCGGATCGTTAGCTATGTAATTGTTATAACGCTTCAAAATAGTAGCTTCTTCGTCTCTGTTACGAGTCTCTTCAAGAAAATGTACAGAACGGTTCAATACTGCTGAAATATAAGGAGTGTAAAGATTTTTATATCCTTTTTGGATAAGTTTCAAGCAAAAATCGACATCGCCTAATTGGCTTAACTTTGGATCAAAGCCATTGACTTGCTCAAATTTATCTTTAGAAACCCCTATAAAATCCCATGATACAGCACTATAATTTCTTATACAGGCAGCAAAGTTCCAGTATCCAGGACCTTGCCATATATTACGGTGAGCATAACCCCTTACTCCGTTTACTCCAAGTATGATGCCAGTGTGGTAAAAAAAACCATTGGGATAGATAATTTTAATTCCAGCAGCACCAATATCTTCACGTCGAGTGTGCTCAATTAAACCAAGTGGATAGTCACTGTCAAGAAGATCGATATATTTCGAGGAAAAAATCAGGTTCTCTTCATTAGAATATGATGCACCTGTATTGTAAATTTCAGATAGTGTAGCACCATTTTGAGATATAACTATTTTTACCTTAGATTTAATATTTAAATTATTAAATAAATCTCTTTCACCTTCAGGACAGACAACAATGATTTCAATAGGAAAAGTTGATATGTTTTTGATATTATTTATCATCGAAAGAATATGATTTGAACCGCCTTCAATAATATGGGTAACAGATCTCTTTTTAACCCTTCGCTTTACCCTGTAAACACCAAGACCAGTACCAGTAGCCTTTAACACGACTGCATCTTCTCCCCTTCTTTTAATTGCAGCCTCTAATGCCCTTTTTCCCGCATCATAAGCGTATATCTTAGCACAGGCATCTAATGCAACTGAACCTTGAACAGAACGCCATGAGTAGAGAACCATTGGAATATGTCCAATTTTTTTAGCTTTTTCTGTAAGCCTTAGAAAAAAATCATAATCTTGGGCACCGTCCATATCCGGGTTAAATGGAGATAACTGATTTATATACTCCTGAATCTCTTTATTGCAGGAATGGGCGGGGTAATTAGTTATCTTATCCAAAACCGAACGTTTAAAAGAGACTATATGAGGGCAGTACATGTGGCTTAACAGCATATCAGGATTCCAGTCTGGCTGAAGCCTTGGAGAGTGTCGCCACCCTTTTTGATCGATCATATCTTCATCTGAGTATAAAACATCAACCTCTGGATTATCATTTATATATTGGGCGATCATCTCAAGGGCAAACGGCTCGACAAGATCGTCATGGTCGCACAAAATAAGCCACTCTCCCTTTGCGATGGCTATTGCTTGATTTGTATTGCCAGCAATGCCTCTATTTTTATCTGAACGTACAACATTAATATTGTCAGATTTAGTCTTAAGCTCATCTAAGAACTCAAGAAAATCTATGTTTTTAGAGGCATCATCGCTTATGCAGATTTCAAAATTTTTATAAGTTTGAGATTGTAAAGAGTCAATAAGCTGTTTAAAGAACGTAAGTTCACTATTGTAAGTAGGCAGTATAATAGAGAAGAATGGCTTATAGTTTAATTTAGATATTCTTTGTTCAGATGTTTTTAAATTTAGAGAGTGCAGGGCTATCCATTTATGGTAAAAATCATTTCTCTTTTTTTTCTCAAACTCTATTTTCTCCGCCTCTTTTTCAGGAATTTTAACACTTTTCTTCTCAAAATATGGTGGTATAGATATTCTTTTATCGCTTCCTTCATGGTTAGATATATCAATTAAGTTTAAGTTAAGGTATGGGTCTTGGGAGATATTATATTTCTCCGCTAAATGTCCTACATAAAACATTGAAGAGCCATGATATTGCTCAATAGTACCTTTATAAAGAAGAAAAGCGTTTGGATTAAAAACTATCCTGTAACAGTTCAATGAGTTATTGCTGTTTTGATTATTAATAACATCATTTAGCTGCCTGTTAAGGCGGAAACATATCTCAACGTCCCACATTGCGTGATCTAAACTGCCTTCACCCAATACTTTTTTTAGCTTGTTTGAGGAGATAACCATTGCAGCACCAGATACAGCAATAACATCTCGTGTCCGTTTGGCAGGAGAGTTCTTCTCGCCTGAATCGTAACCAAAGAAGTCATTTCTCATCTCTCCCCAAGGCATAAGAGTTCTTCCAGCTCCAATTATCTTATCATCGCCTGAATAGATTAATGCTCCGACCGCACCAATATGATCACGCAACGCTAATGGAACACTCTCTTTTAGGAACTCCTGCCACGAGTGAGAAATAAGCTGGCTGTCAATAAAAATAACAACATCGCTATCAGTATCTGCAAGCTCCATTGGAAATGGGTCTGATGGCTGCCAAATGGTAAGTTTTATATCAACTGAGCTGGTTGTTGATAAGCCAGTTGATGATAAAATCTCATAAGGATTAAACTGTAAATCTCCTCTTCCAATTTGAACAATAAGAATAGATAAATCATCTGGCATTAAAAAACGTGTTCTATAGAATCCTCTGATATTTTCAAGATAGTCGTTCGTATATTCAACATTATCTCCTGTTCTTTTATAGTGCTCTTCTAATGCTTTTTTACCAGTCTGAAATATTTCAGGTTTGAGCATTCCGCCAAGCATAGATGTCTCATTTTCCCGCCATGAGTAGAGAATATCTTGAACGTGTATAAACTGCTCTCCCATATCCATTAAGCGGAGCAGAAGATCATAATCTTGAGAGCCGTCAAACTCTGATCTCAACATTCCAGCTTTAATGAAAATCTCCTTTTTGATGCACATAAGATGTAAAATATAGTTGTGTGTCTCAAGAAGAGATGGAGAAAAGTTGGGCTTAAAATTGTATGAGTGGCGGTATCCATCTAAAGATATATAATCCTCATCTGAATAAAATAGAGAGGCATTTGGACTTTTATCAATAGCGTCTTTGATTTTTAATAGAGCATCTGGATAAAGTTCATCATCATGATCTAATAATACGATAAAATAACCTTTTGCATGTTCAACACAGGCATTTGTTGATTCTGAAATACCTCTATTTTGGGCGTTTGTGATTATTGTAATACGTTGAGTATATTTTAAATTATCTTTCAGATGCTCAAGATATTCTAAAGTCTTTGTAGAGTCTGATGCATCATTGCAGATCACAATCTCCCAATTTGAATAGGTCTGCTTTAAAACTGAACGAACAGCCTTTTCCAGCAGAGCGGTAGGTGTGTTATAAACGGGAATAACCACTGAAAAGAGAACGTCTTTACTGTTCTGATATGTTGGAAGCAGAAGCGTTGAGAATGGATCAATTAATTTATGACGCACAAGCCATGCAAAATAGTCAGGGTCAAGAGTTTTTAAATTATCAATCTGTTCAGATAGAGGCATAATCCATCTGTTTTTTGACAAAATGAGATTTTGCAGCCATCTTTTTATTATGTTTGATATTTTAACTGCTAACCTGTTTTTCATTAACACTACCTAAATGTTTATTTAATTTTTGATAAAAATATAAAAAAGTTGATATATAAAAAATAGCACACACTCATATTTACAGTTTTATATAAAATTCTTCAAGTTCTTGAGCATGTTGATCAGGAGTTTTCATTGGAGCTATATTTTTTCTAAATTTAGACTCAAGCTCTCTGTTATTAACTACCATTGAAATTTTTGAAGCAAGGTCAATCTTATCACCGGGCTTAAACAAAATGCCGTTATCCATATCTTTTACAAAATCAGGAATACCTCCGATATCTGCACCAATTACTGGAACTTTCATTGCCATCATCTCAAAAACAACCTGAGGTGCGTTGTCATACCATAACGGAGGCACAACGCCGTAATTCATACCTGAAAGAATATCTGGCAGATTATTAAAAGCGTATCCATCATGGATTTCAATGTGGTTTAGTTGTTCAGATATCCGTTTTATAAGGTGAGAAAGACTCCAGACTCCTCTTGCATGGATATGAAGATTTATCTGTTTTAAAATAGAACTTCCTTTTATAGAACTTCCCTTTAAGACAGATAAACTATCTTTTGCTGCGGTCAGTGTTTGTTGATTGGCTTTTGGGTTGTTATCACCATATTTATCAATGCCAAGCAGAGTCTCCAGCAGAAACGGCAGCCCTTTAGGTTGAGAAGAGATACCAAGAAAGACAATATTTAAAGGCTTAGTGTCATCTGTTTGTTTTGGTTCTAATGCAGCTATTTGGCTGATGTTTCTATTATCAGACGATATTTTTCCCATTTTATCGCCAATCTCTGCCATTTTATTTCCAATATGGCAGGTAGTTACAATCTCCGGCTTTATCCCCTGCTTTATATAAAAATTTCGCACAAATTCAGAAACAGCGTGGATTTTATGAGCACGGTTTAAACCCTCAATTATCATCTTGCGGCGTTTGGCATAAAGAATATGGCGGTTGTCTGATAATAAATCTTTCGATATTTGCTTATTTAATAACTGGTTATCTGCGGGCTGGTTATCTGATATTTTTTGATTATCGTTCTGTTTACCAATCAATACCCCCCTAACCAACCCTGCAGCACGCTGCCCTCTTCTCCAGATTCTATCGCCAAACGGCAGCCTGTGAATATGAAATGCAGCACGCCTTTTAATAATCTCTTTAGAGTATGGAGGAGGATTTATGCAGTCTAAACATTTGCGACCATTATCAAAATCTTGGCAGATAGTTTTATCCTTATATAAAAGATATATCTGATTGCACACAGGGTGGTAGTTGTGAAGTGAAAAGATAGTTCTGCAACCGTTTTTTACAGCAATATCAATACATTTAACAGAAAATCCTTCAATATTTTGAAAATGGACAACATCAGGTTTTATATGGTTGATAAACTCATCAAAAAGTTTTTCAACAACTGGTTCAGATACGTCCTGCATAGGGTTTTCATAATTAAAAAAGCCGGGAGCTATGTTTGGAGCATTAAAAATTTCATAGTTTTTTACGCCCATAAAGTCTGGACCTTTTTTAATATATGCCCTGTTTTTTAAGTCGTATGCAAATCCTGACGAAATTGAAAATAGATTGTGACCCAATTGGGCAAGTTTTACAGCCATTGATTGGGAGTAGAGGTTTACTCCGCCGCCCACTTCTGCACCACGCCAGAGAGGTGCCCAGTTTACATAAAGTATTTTCATATTTTAGTCTTATTTTTTACGTTTTATATTAAAGTATCTATTGTCGAATCATTATATACAAGTAAAAATATACAAAATAGAGTAGAGACGCACGACCGTGCGTCTCTATGATTTTATATTTTTATGGAATTGTTATGCGTTCAAGATTAGAGTAGCTGCTTGTTATTATGCCTGTGCTGCTGTATGCAGTAAGTGCAGCATAGTAATCAAAGCCGTTAAACAGGTCTAAAGGCAGCAGCGTTGTTTTTCCCATATCAATAGAGCCGATATAGCTTAAATCTGCTGGAGCATAGTATAAAACCACTCCATCTGCACCAGCGGGAATTGTCCATTTAAGATCAACATGCAGACCCGATTTTGACACTAACAACACAGGAGGATCAATGGTTAATGGTTCACTGCTCTTTTTAAGTGAAAACGCTGCAAAATAGTCTTTCTCAAAAGCCGGCAGTGCAAATGTAAGAGTTCTGTTTTTAGACTCTGCAGATTTACGTAAAATCATCTGATTATCTGGTCTTGTATCCCAAATTTCAACGCTGTACTCTCCATCTTCTAAAAGATTGCTGATCTCAACAGAAGCATTAATCACCGCATTTTCTTTACTATTTAAGAGATAGACAACTCCAGATTTACCATTTGATGATGCAAACACCTTTACAACGCCTTCAGACAGGCTCTTTACTTCACTGCCTGATATAACTCCTTTTGAGCTGTTATCAATGACTGTTATGTATCGTTCCCAAGGCATTGAGTTAAGATTTTTAAAATCAATCTCTGTCTGGCTGAAATAATCTGACATATTTTTTTGGTAATCAAACATCTTATCAGAGAGCCTTGGACCGTTATGCTCAAGAGTTTTACCGGGCCATCTTAAGCCCATTCCAGCCGCTCCTGATGCAAATTCAGACCAGATTATGTTGTGGAATGTCTCCTCATCATCTTCAATAGTGTAAGATTGTGAATATGTCTCAATGCTTATGGGTCCAAACTCTAAATCAAGAATAGGTCGTGAATCAACACTATTTCCTGTCATATATTGTATAAGCCTTTTTGAATCCCATGCAGGTCTTATAGATGGATTTAAATCTCCTGAGGCTGTTGGGTCTTTGACCGATTTTGTGTAGTTATGGATACAGACAAAGTCAAAATAATCACTAAGCAGAAGAAAATCTTTAAGTTCAAATTGAGGCTGCCAGATTACTGATGATATAAAAACCATATTTTGTTTATCAATTGCCCGCAGATATACAAGTAAATCTTTTATCCAATCAATTCTTGTATTTTCCCACCCTTGCGGTTGTGATGCAAATGTGCTGTTGTCCCACTCGTTCATAATCTCCCAGCCAAAGAAATTATGATGCTTTTTAACCACATCATATAAAACTTGTAGTCTTTTTTTCTGTGAAGATATTGAAACTCTGTTAGTTATAAAATCATCCGGAGATGAGAGCATTCCCCCGTTTTGTATATTGTATGGGTTGTAATCCCAATAATCTTTATAAAAATAGGTGTCAAATGGCGTTATAACCACATATATTCCATTCTCTTCACATAAACTCATAAAATCATCTAAAAATTTAAGGGTCTCATTAATATAATTTCCCCCTCTCTCTGTTGCTGGAAATTCTAAATATGATACACCCTTTTCAGGAGCATGAGGATTGCCAGAATGTGCAAAAGCTAAATCCTCAATAAAAATTCTTATAAGATTAATCCCCTTTTCACTAAGGGATTGAATATAATTTTTTGCAAGTTCAGATTCAGCTTCAATGCTCTCATGCCAGTTGATAAGTTTTTTGAATGTGTCGTCCCACAAAGGAAAATCATATAAATCCCTGATGCCGAGCCACGTTATGCCTGCTGGTTCTGTTACAGGCATAAATGGAGTTCCGTCTTCATAGATGAAAAAGCGTCCGGCAGCGGAAGGATAAATTTTTCCTTTTCCATAGCCGGAAGGTGCTTTTGGTGTTGTGCATGAGAATTGAGGTAAAGCTGTGCTGCTGGTTGAATTAGATGCTGCAAATGAAGATAGATTGCCAGCACCATCTTCAGCCCTTACGGCAAAGTAGTAAAGAGTGTCGGGTTCAAGACCAGTTACTCTTAAAGTCTCTTGTTTACCGCCTATTTTAGGCATAAATCTGTTCTCAAACAGTGCTGCTGATGCCCATGCATCTTCGTTTGAGATTTGACCACTTTTTGAGTACCTGATGTGGTATTTTACAGCAGCACCAGAGAGACTATTTTTAGTTTGCACAGATATGTAGTTATCAGCCGGTGCTGTAAAGGAAATAACAGCAGAAAAAGGATTTACATCAATAAAAGAGATATCGTTTACAGCAGAGGGCGGAAGATTGTCAGCATCAGCAGCAGGAAGAAGATAGATTTTAGCGTAATTTTTTGGACCACCCAGTCCGTCTCCAAACCATTTAAAGTAGCGGTCAATTTCAAATGGTTCGTTCCATCTTGTCTCATCGTAATTGACGTTGAGCGGGCCTCCGTCATCATCTTCTACAACAATTATGTTAAGTGAAATATACTCTTTAGATGGCAAGGCACCTCCAAGATGCCTCCATGGAATTGCAACTTCAACTACATAACTCATATCTGTATTAGATGAATCATTTACTGTGCCTTTTATTCCAACAGCCTTTTTTATTTGAGAAAATTCTCCATAATATTCAGTTGAACCTGCATTGTTGCCCTGATCAAACCTGTATTTCTTACCACTAACTGTAAATGCAACCACTCTGTCATTTTTTGTTAAGACACTATCTCTTGAGCTGTCAGGGTCAATATATATCTCAACTCCATCATCTTGGTTAGTCTGCCATACTTCTCCAGGTGAATCGTCCCAGATTTTGTCATCATCAACTTCAATCAAAATATAAAAGTTTGAAGTGTCATACTGGAACATATACCTGATACGGTTATCGTCTCTGTCATATTTATAAATCTGCCTGCTGTAAGAGCTGTTCCACTCGTTTTCCCCGATTTTTCCATCAATTGCAGGAGTTCCGTATAAAGCCATGGCATCATAGAATGAAAAATCACTTTCCGTGTTTTTGTGGTAATATCCGTTATAAGCTGATGCTATTGCCGTTGATGGAATTATAATCAGCAAGGCTGCAAAAATAGAGAACATTTTTGTAAAACATAGCTGCAAGTAGAGCAGTGATTCTAATTTTGGAGGCAAGTAGAGTATCATAATAGCCTATCCTTTATGATTTATGTTAAAATTAAGTCTTTATGTATTATTTGTGTTAAAATAAGTTTTTTATGTTGTGTTTAATGAGTTTCAACTGATCTATTTTTAACATTCTGATTTAATTTTTTATATCCAATTTTTTGACAAGGCTGTTCAATAAAAAAATATGTAAGTGCTGCACAGATAAATATTGATATTGTTGATATCACCCCGATTGTTAAAACTATATATGGCTTATCAACCCAATCAGGATTACGTTTAATCGTATCTTTAAATATGAGCCACACTGGAAGATGACAGAGATAAACTGAGTAAGAAATCTCACCAAGCCAATAAATAGGCTGCTTTAAAAATATAGGTATGTAAATATATCCTTCATTAAGAACAGCTTGAGAGACTAAAACAGAAGATAATAGTGCCACAATTGACCACGTAAGAGGAGGATAAACGCCTATTGAGTTTGGGACTGATGCTATAGCAAGGCATAAAAAAGCTGTCATAATAAATCTTCCGACTTGTGTTTCAGGAGATATAAGCCTTACCGCATCTTTAAAAGCATCTATTGTTGTCAGTTTATAGATCAGAAGTCCCATTAATAAGCCGTCAAACCTGAAAAGCCACCACTCATTGCCGCCGGGTCTCCAAAATATACAGATAATACAAATCAAAATAAGAGCTTTCCAAAACCACTTTTTAGGGACAAAAAACCATGCAAGGGGCAACAATAGATAAAATTGATTCTCAACAGACAAAGACCAATAGTATCCAAGATGTGTAGGGTTGATAGATTCCTGAAAGTTTCTAAAACATAGTAAAGAAGCTATCCACGCTTTGTAGAGCCAATCAGTAGTAAACCATATTTCATGATCTCCAGATGTTATTCCAACTATAAGAGTAACTGTTATCCAAAAAAATGATGCTGGAAAAAGCCTCCAAAATCTACGTAGATAAAACCTTGCTGTAAGCGATATTTTCTCAGAAAGAATATTTCTATTCAAATCAACACTGTTCAAATTACTGTCAGCATTGTCCAAATTACTGTCGGCACTGCTCAAATTATTGATGTTGTCAAAATTTGTTCTATTTAGTTCTGTTCTATGCAGAAATGTTATTCCCATCAGATAACCGGATATGACAAAAAAGATATCAACTCCCACTGCCGGGTGGATAAAAGACATGATAATATTGTATTTATCAGCATAAGGTTGAAACATTCCAACCGGAGCGTGCATAATTAGAACCATCATAATTGCAACTACACGCAGAAACTGTATTTCAATATTTTTTTGATTCATCTAAAAGCTCATCTGACTCATCTAAAAACTCATATTAGAGGCTTTGTGGTTAAATTTGTTTATAAAGATTTTAATAGCATTTAAAGAGGTTTTCCAGAGTATTTTCAAAGTATTGACAACAGCTTTAATACGATTTGCCTTATACAATGAATACTGTCCATTCTCAAACACTGCCGTATATTTTGCAAGGTTGTTAGGAATCACAGATTCATTCCAGAACGGCAGAATAACTACTCCATTTGACGGCAGGAAAAATGATGTAAGCATCTTCAGCATAACGACAAATTTCAACAAAAATTGATTTTTAATGTTATGGTGTATTGAGGCTTGAACAATAATAGTTTCTGGCGATATCTCTCGTATTTTAGATATTATGCCGCCCTCATAATCAACACCATCATTCATATATCTGTTTATCTCTCTTACGATAAAGGCTTTTTTAGGATATCTGCCTCTATTGTTTTCATCATTTTTATAAGCATCAAAAAGAGATGCAATATCAGGAAAAAAGAGTGCAGAGCGTTCTAATGGCTGCTTTCCAAATTTTCCTTCAAAAAAATCATCAATGCCCTTGATGTGAAAATGGCAAAGATCATCTCTTTTAATCGCAAGCTGTTTTAGACCCATAAGCGTTGTTTGGATCATAACTTTGAGCAGAGGCTTTTTATCTATATATTTACATTTCTCATATTCTGAACAGGCATTTTCATTTTGATTAACCCCTGATTGCGTCCTATCTAAGAAGCTCTCTTCTACAACATTACAACCTGCAAAGTAATCAAGAAAATTTCTGGTTTCATAGTATCTTAATGTTGTAAAGGGCTTTTTTGAGCCTTGAAGAACATGCCAGATAAGAGAGTCAAGAGCAATAACAACTCTTTTGCCTGTCAATCTTTTAATTCTTAAAGACCATTCGCAGTCATCAACATGCAAAAAATAGTTCCGCCAGATGCCGACCTGATGGATAAGCTCTGTTCTAAAGAGCAGTGAATATGCTCCGGCATAGCCCGATTCCCAAGTTTTTTCATTAACGTGCTGTAAATTTGAAGCATCTGTATGCAAAATATTGGCATTCCACCCAAAACGATCTTTAAAAAGGTCTCCGCCAGCTTCATAAACTGTAGATGGTTTTTCTAAATCCATCATCACAGAACCTGCAACCGCAATTGAATCATCATTTATAATCGCTCTTACAAGATATATCAGAGTATTCTTATCAACCACAGCATCATCATCGATAAGCCAGCCAAATGGAGGAACTTCTTTATCCATACCTGCAAGGTGGGTGAAGAATCGGTTAAAACCTCCTGAGCCGCCAAGATTTTCGCTGTTTTTTAATACAGTAACTTCTGGAAACTCTTGTTCTAACAAAATATCTGTTCCATCTGTAGATGCGTTATCAACAACAAAGATTTTTAATTTATCCGCAGGGTAGTTAATGATCTTCATCTGATTAAGAAGTGCTGAAATATGTTTTTTTCTATTATAAGTAACAATTCCAACTGCAATTTCAGGAAGATTTTGATATTTATAATGTTTATTTAACTCTATATCTATTTCAGCAGTTTCTATAGCTTCACGCCTCACAAGAAAAAGTTCTGAAATCTCGACAAATTCACCTTTAGTATCAGGAATTATAATCTTAAGATGCAGAGGTTTTGAATTAATCTCATTTACATTAGTGTTAAAATTATCTTGTATATAAAAATCATCCTTCCAATCTATTGTTTTATTATCTAAAGATTTATTATCTAAAATAGGGCTATCTAAATTAGGATTAAGAACCCAGTTTTTTACAGGCACATTTGAACCATGATAGTATAAACCCATATATAAACGGATATTCGATTTATATTTAATGCCGATTGAATAGAGCTGTTTAGGCTGAAGAAAAATTCTGCTTCCCCACAATCCATTTCTTATAATAATAGGTTCATGGTAGTAGTTGTTTACCTTTAAAGTCTCTTCGCTCTTTATAACTGTATGAAATGGGTGGTCTGCCTCAATACGCCAAAAAAGAGATTTATCATTCAACAAATCTGCATCAAAATTTGGATAGGCAATCATGTTAATCCATTCAGGATATCTTTTAACCACTGTATTTACTCCTATTTAAAAATTATCTTTAGATTGTCTCTCAAAAGTGTAAAATTAGAAATTTAAGATATTTAAGACAAATTAAAAGTTCATTTTTCTTTATTAAAAAGCACTTTTGATATATCTTTAGACCTTAAAAATCAAGTATATAAAAACATACATAACCTAAGAAAGCGGATAAAGATGAACATAATTATAATCGGAGCAGGACCATGCGGACTTGGTGCAGCGTGGCGTTTAAACGAGCTTGGGCATAAAAATTGGTCTGTTTATGAGCAAAATAACTATTACGGCGGACTGTCGGCATCATTTCAAGATAGTGAAGATTTTTGGTGGGATATCGGCGGACATGTTCTGTTCAGCCACTATCCATATTTTGATAATGTGATGGATACTGTTATGGATAAAGATAAAGAGTGGCTGTTCCATGACAGAAGTGCATGGGTCTGGATGAACGAGAGGTTTATTCCCTACCCTATTCAGAACAATATCCACAGGCTGCCGAAAGAGATTTTCAGCGAATGCCTGCATGGTCTTATTGATATTCAAACTTCGCCTTTTTCTACTCAAAACAGCCAATCTTCATCAACATCAGCATCTCAATCAAAATTAACAGGACAACTACCACTTCAGCACTTTGGAGACTGGATTGATGCCAGTTTTGGCAGCGGTCTTGCAAAGTATTTTTTGCGACCATACAACTACAAAGTGTGGGCATATCCTGTTGAGGAGTTAAGCCACAATTGGGTTGGCGAGCGTGTAGCAAAGGTAGATATCAAGAGGATTATTGATAATCACATATTTGATAAAGATGATATTGGCTGGGGACCAAATTCGCGATTTAGATTTCCAAAATTCGGCGGAACTGGTGCTATTTGGGAAAAGGTCGCAGTTAATCTTCCAAAAGAAAAAATCCATCTAAATGCTGGACTTACAAAGATAAACGTTGATGAAAAAACAGTTCAATTTAATGATGGTTCAATAGAGCATTACGATATTTTAATCAGCACAATTCCCTTAACATCACTTATCTCAAATATTGCTTCAAAATCAGATTTAGCAGGCAGTTTTGAAATAATATGCAAGACAAATTCTTTAGAAGAAAATATTAAAGATATCAAAGATAAAAATAAGCTGGTTTCTAAAGAGTCTCCAATATTAAAACATTCATCAACTCATGTTGTGGGTCTTGGATTAAAGGGCACTCCTCCTGAGTATTTAAGAGATAAGTGCTGGATATATTTTCCTGAAAACGATAACCCATTCTATCGGGTTACAGTTTTTAGCAACTACTCGCCAAATAATGTGCCAGATATAAAAACATCTTGGTCATTAATGTTTGAAGTGAGTGAAAGTCCCATGAAGTCTGTCAATCAAGAAAGCGTAGTCCAAGATGTCATACAAGGAGCGGTTAATACAAGGCTGATTAAAGATAAGAGTCAGGTAAACCAAACATGGCATAAACGGTTAGAGCATGGATATCCTACACCAAGCAGAGATAGAAACAGATATCTCTTTCCAATGCTTGCAAGATTAGAGGAACAAGGAATTTTATCCAGAGGAAGATTTGGGGCGTGGCGTTACGAAGTGGGAAATATGGATCACTCGTTCATGCAGGGGGTTGAGGCTGCGGGCAAGGCTCTATATCAGGGTGAGGAGTTGACTTTATGGTATCCTGATATTGTAAACTCACCACACCCATCAAAAAAATTCTTTTAACAATTGCAATCATAAATAAGTAGATAGAGACGTATATATTTACGTCTCTACACTGTCATTGATTGTTGTCCTGTGAACTTTCTTTAGCTCTCTGAGCAGTTCAGACATTTATTTATTCCATGCCTTTTTGCTACGCTCGACTTTTTTCTGAACAACAGACCAGTTTTTATTTTTGAGAAAAGAGTCTTCAAACCTCATTATCATCTGTTCAAACATAATATATGGAACAGTGAAGGAGAGTTCATCATTAGCAAAAAATTTTCGAGATGAAATATCCCATCCTCCGAGAACCGCCTTTGTTTGATTATTCTTTAAATATTTCATTGGCCATGTAACAAGATTCGCACAAGCAGCTCCCCAAGGAGATTGCACCACTTCGGGATCATTAGTTAGGAAAAAAGCTAGCTGATGCAAAGCACATAATGGTTCTGGTCTGGTAAAAAAGGCTACTAAAATAGGTTCTTCGTCATCTGAAAACTGGCTTATTGGTTTAAAAACACAAAAAGGTTTAGATGCAGAAGGCGGGTCTATAGTTTCAAATATATGACGTAAAGAATCAGGTGATTCACAATAGCGTTCACCTTCCATCTGCTCAGGAATACCTGAGGAAACATAATGGATAATTGTCTCAGTTTGAGGTTTCATAAAGCCAAGCCAAAAGGCTCCTCCAGGGCAGCCAAAATTTTGGGCACTGAAAAAAGCAGATGTTCTCTTTCTACGAGCACGCCATATATTCCCAATCACACATGAAAAACCCCCAAAAACTACACCCCAGTTTATCTCATTTTTCAACTCCTTTTCTCGAGTCGGCAAATCAAGCGGATCAGGTGAAAAACCTGTTGCTGGGGGTTTTTCAGTAAAATAAATCCCCATCGGCTCTTCGTCTAAACCTAAAATATCAACCAGTTGCGGCAGTTTTTTATAAATTTCTGACTTCATAATTATTCCTCTTGTTTTTGTCTTTGTGCAATTATTTTTCTAATATCAAAATAGATTGATAACGTTTTTTATCTACTCCTATCTCCCAAATAACACTTACTATATGGTTGTGGAGTGTGTGGTTCATCTGCTGCCAAGCCTTTTACTTCATGATAGTAAATTTTAATAAAAAATCAAGTAAAATGTGGAGTGTGTGGTTCATCTGCTGCCAAGCCTTTTACTCCATCCTTTATAAAAAGGTTTAGATATTAATGAGTTATATAGATTGAAAGAAAACTCTTTTTTTAATGTTTGATCCATAAAGTTTATAGCTCTGATAAAAATATACCAAATAGGCTTAAACAAAATGGGAGACCATTGAGGAGTATATGTTGGTAAATAACGGCTGTTTCTAAGTTCAGGGTGCATCTTCAGCAAAGTTTCAACTGCAAACCCGACTTTATACTGTCGCTTTAAGAAAGAGGGGATATCAGTAGGGTGCAGATGTGCTGCACGAGCCTCTGGTACATAAACTATTTTTAGACCTTCAAGGCAGAGCCGGTAGCCAAGATCAATATCTTCCCAGCCGTACTCTTTAAAAGAAGAGTCAAATGGAGCACTATTTAGAACAGAGCGGCTCATTGAAATATGAGATGTATAAAAACAGGTAAATGGAGCCTCCTGCATAGGTTTCATAAGTTTATATCCAAACTGGGCACCAAAATTATTAATAAAATCAAGAAACGGCGAAACCTTCATCTTGTTTCTGTCCCAATCTGTGAATCCTAAAATAGCTGTATCACCATCTTTATTTAATTGTTTGTGCATATTAAGATGTGTTTCAAGGCAATTTGGCTCAAGAAAAATATCATCACCAATAAACATTATGATCTTGCCGGAAGCTGATTTTAGTCCATAATTTCTTGCCTCGCCCTGTTTCTGGTTTTTCTGCCAAAGTATCTCAAGGCTGAAATTAAGTTTGGTCGCCCCTTTTTCCTGCTCTTGTTTCCAGTCGTTTAAAAAAGATAATGTTCCATCAGTTGAGCCATCATCAACAACAATAACCTGAAAACCTTGCAAAGTTTGTCTTTTTAATGCCTCAAGAGCATCTTTTAAAACCTCTTTTCGGTTGTAGGTGGGGATTATGACTGTCAGAGAATCGAGTTTATTGTTATCTACTGCTGCATCATTTTTTATAATACTTGATGGTGTTTTTTTCTCTTTATCAAAATCTAATCTTTTCTCATCACTTCTTTTCTCGTCTTTTATAAAATTAACTTTCTCAACAGCACAACCTAAGATTCTAACGTCTCCATTGTTAAAAACCTTATGCGGAGACCAAGTTGATGATAAAATTCTTATCTCAACAATTCCATTTGAGTCTGATTGAGCCTTAGTTTCAATAGTTTTCCAACCAGAGTGCCCTTGAAACTCAAAGCACTCTTTTTTTTCTTCTGTTTTAAATACAGATATGAGATTAACAAAAACTTTGTCTGAGCCGTTCAAAGGAGGCCCTGGTAAAAATAGATCAAGTATAATTGTGCCAAAGCAATTTGGCTCTATTTTAAGCCAGAATTGGGAGTCTCCGCTGCTCCATCTTACCTGTCTTCCATCTAAAGTCTCAACAAAATACCAGCCATATCCAACTCTTCCAGCAGAAACTTCATCACCCATAAATAGAGAGTATGATCTTATATTATAATCTTTAACTGTATCAAGGTTAATCTGAGGTATATGTGGCGATATGCGTGGAAAATCTGAATCTGTGATAAGCCCGTTTGTTATAAGCTCTTCGTCAGATATTGTTCTTGAGCGTTGAATTTTTATCCGCTCTAATATTGTATCCGACAGCCTGAGAAGATTCCACCACAAAACATGTGTCATTTCGCCCCATGCCTTTCTTGCACGCCATACCTTTATATGTTGTTTCAATATATTAATGACATTTTTCTTTCTATAACACTTTAAGATAGTTCGAAAATTATGACGCATTCCAAGCCTGTCCCGCCAGCCGCTGCCATGCACAACTGATGTTGTCCCACCAAAGCAGTGATAGACAATAGATTTTGGACATAAATGAACCTCACCCCCAGAGAGCCAGATACGCCAGCCAAGATCAACATCTTCGTGATACATAAAAACAGATTTATCAAACCCTCCTAAATTCCAGAAATCTTTTTTAGACATTAACATTGCCGCAGCCGTAGGAAATAGAACTGGAACGCTCTCTTGCTTAAAAATAGGCAGAACTGACGGATGATCTTTGGTAAATCCGAAAAAGTGATCAAAGCCGTAACCTAATTTTGACATTCCACCACCTAAGGCGTTAAGAATATGGGGGGATTCCATCAGCATTAAAGTTGAACAAGCAGCAGTGATTTTAGGATTTTGAGCCATCAGATTTACCATATTAATAAGCCAGTTAGGATCAACTTGAGTGTCGTTATTTAAAAATGCGATCATATCACCATTTGAGGCTCTAACACCTAACTCATTTGCACGACCAAATCCTAAGTTTGCTTTTGCTTCTACTACTCGTATTGATTTAAGATTTTTATTAGAATTTCTATTCTCATTATCTCTACAATTTTCGTTTTCACTCTCTCCACAATTTTCGTTTAATTTATATATCTCATCTAAACTACAATTTTCGTTCAACCAAAGAACGCTCCCATCGCTTGAGCCGTTATCAACAACAATTATCTCAAAATCCACATCTTTAGTTTTAACCAATGATGGAATACACTTTCGTAAATGGTTAAATCCATTATAATTTACGATAATTATGGAAACTAAAACATCTTTCATATATGATATGCACCTTTATAAATTATGATATAGACCGCTATAAAACCTTTATGAGAGAATAGATTTAACACCTTGTAATCGCAAAAATATTATCTACTGCCTAAGGCTTGCTTCAAGATTCTTGATATGCCTCAAAAGATCGTTTACATATCCAACACGATCTGTGTCCATATCTTCCCACTGTTTACGCTCTTTTCTGATATTATCCTCAAGAGTTTTAATATCATTCTCAATTTTTCTGATATAAATCTCTCTCTCTTTGTCCATGAGTTCCCACTCTTTTTGTCGTTCTCTTGCATTTTGTTCAATGTTTTTCGCATCATCTTCAAGTTTTCTGATATAAATCTCTCTCTCTTTATCCATCTCTGTCCAAGCTGAACGCTCTTGATGGAGTTTTTCGATATCTTCTTTTAAAACAGTTAGTTCTGGTACGAATGCCTCTCTCATATCCTTATTTACAGCGTTATATATCTTAACCATAGTATAAGGAGCGTATCTATGCCAATGTTTACGATATATTGCGAGCCTCCCCTCTTCCTGCCACTTTTGACCGCCGCCGCCTACGATAAATGAGTGGTCAAATATTCTATAAACAGCTGTGAAAATAGGAACAAACTCAAATTCTGCAATGTCTGATAATCTAAGCACAAGGTCCCAATCTTCAAAACAAGATAAAGCGGAATCAAAGCCTCCTATCTGTAAAAAGAGATTTTTAGGGATAATCAACGCATTTATTGGTATGTAGTTTTCCCAAAGAATTGCATCTACGTTAAACGGTTTAGCAAAGATTTTAAAAGGCTCTTCAGATTGAGTTGTTTTATTTATATGAAAGTCTCTTAACTGACTTTCATTTTTCGTTGTGTAAGTCATTGCATTGGAGTTATCTGATAAGGCTTTATATCTCAACGCTTTAACTTTACCATGATAAACTTTTGAGTTTATAGATTTAGTTTCAGAAGAGTTCTTATCTTGAATAAGAGTAAAACATTGAGCCAGCCCGTCAGAAACAAGAATATCATCATCATCTAAGAAAAAGAGCCATTGTCCAGAAGATTCTTCAACGCCTCTATTGGCAGCCTCTGATCTGCCGACTCCATCTTTAATATTGATATATTTGTACGCAATTTTTCCTTTAAGAATGTTGTGTACAAGCTCGCCTACACACTCTCCCCCATCATTGGCAACTACGACTTCAGCAGAAAATGATTTTATTTCTAAAATACTCTCAAGAGCCTCTTTTAAGAGAGATGCACGATTTTTTGTACGTACAATAATAGATATTTCAGGTTGATTTACATTATTCATTTTTATTTAAAAACCCCGCATTTTCCTAAGGTAATAAATTGTTTGTTTCATTTTTTTATTGGAGGGTTGTTTTATTTCAAGATGTTAAGATAGTTTAAAAGCTCCAATCTTCTTTAGAAGTTGTAAGATTAGGATTGTAAAAAGGGTCTTCTTCAACCATTTTACCCCATTTTTCTTTTAATTTTTTTATCGTATCTTGCTCGCAGAAATAACCCCTGCTGTAAGATTCATAATGATAAAGCTCTGCAAACGGAGTGAATATTATTTTATAGCCTCTCTGACTGATTTTCAGGCACAAATCGAGATCATTATAGCTTACTGGAAAATGCTCTTCATCAAATCCTCCAACTTCATCAAATAGAGAGCGTCTAACCATCATGCAGGCACCAGTAATAGCACTTACATTTCTGACCATGCATGGAAAGCCATAATAGTAATCAGTCTGATATCTACCAATATGTTTAAAAGCATGACCTGCAACTCCAGCAATACCAAACACAACTCCGGCGTGTTGTATTGTGTTATTCGTATAGTATAGTTTTGCACCAACTGCACCTATATCATTACGGCAGGCGTGTTCTAACATTGCATTAAGCCAGCCGCTTGAAATAACCTCTGTATCAGAGTTTAGAAAAAGCAGAACATCTCCTTGTGCACGTTTTACGGCAAAATTGTTGATTGCTGAGTAGTTAAAAGGTTTATCGTAATCAAGAATAGTAAATTTTATATTAGAAAATCGACTATTTAAAAGTGATCTTAACGAACTGTCAGCAAATTTATCTGTTTGTAATTCTAAGAAATTTTCTCGATATATGCTCTGATTATTTACGCATATTATTTCATAATTTTTGTACTCTGTTCGTTCTAATATGCTCTTTATGCAGCTATGTAGAACTTCATGGTTATCCTTAAATGGAATTATTATTGATACACATATATTTGGATCAAATTTATATGAGACTCTGAATGAATTTTTTGTCAGTCCAGTATATACTTCTGCCTCAATGCCTCTTCGTTCTATCGCATTTTTCACGGCATTATATGATGTTATGCCAAGCTCCCCGCCAGCCATCCCCGCAAAAGAAGCATCCATATTATTCTTAATCTTCTGATCAGATTCTAAAAAGAGTTCTCTTTTATGATATAGTATCTTTGGAATATGAACGATATGGTTAGTAAACTCGGTTATCTTCAAAATTATGTCATATTGAATATCTATTCCAAGCTCTTCTGAATAACCCACAGCCTTTTGAAAAATATCTTTTTTGTAAAGAGTCAAATCTCCGGTGTACATAAACGACAAAAGAAGGTCTGGAGACCAATTAGTCTTGAAAAAAGGATCAAAACGAATAGTCGTATCTGAATCATCATCACCGCTGCTATTACTACCAACAACCTCATCACCATCACGATGATTAGATATTTTATCCTCATCGCTATAAATTAAATCTGTATCAGGAAATTGATTCAATATTGTTACACATTCATAAAGTGCATTAGGTGCAAGCGTGTCAAAGGGCTTTAGAAGAAGAAAGTATCTGCATTCTAAATTCTGAATAACTTGATTTAAAATCTGGTATAAGCTCTCATTTTCATGCAAAAAATTTGTGATATTATCATTTGTGGCGATATTACGTATATTGACTCTCTTATCATTAGTATAGCTGTTTAACCTATTTCCTAAACTACTATCTAAATCTTTAATGATAACAACTATTTTCAAATTTGTATAAGATTGATTTAAAACAGAATTTATGGTCTCCTCAACCATTTTTAAACTACTATTCTCTTGAAGCATTTTTAAACTGTTATTGGATAGAGAAGTTAAATTGAATAGAGGAATTATAACACCAATTTTAAGCTGTTCCTTCTCTTTTTCGCTATAATGTTGCTCAATAGCATAATTTGAATTTTTACTATTTGGAATTTCAATCCTCTCAATCCACTGATGATATCGCTGGGCAGGAGTAACGTTTAGAGTTGGATTTGTCCAAAGTCCTAAGCAGAAGTCCTCAACTCCATCAGTAAGAGATAGGGTAACATAGAATGTTTTGCCATAAGAATCTTCAATTGGATTGAGATCAAAAGATACAAAGCTGTTATCCATAATTGCGGGAGAGATTACTCTGCAATTACGTAACGGCTCTTGATTGAGCATTAGATTATTTAGATTAGTATTATTAAAATCAATATGTTCATAATTATCACCCCTATTTTCATAAACAGATAATATCAAAATCCCGGGATTTATCCTCATATATGTTGCCATAAAAAGGTCAATACGAGCTAAATTATTTTTGCTACACTCAACTACAAACCCAATAGCCTTATTGTTAAAAAGAGGAACAATTTTATTATCTTCATTATGTTCAGGTATCAATACTGCGTTGTCTATATTTACACTGTCTTCATAAATATCTGAGTAAATATCATCAATCTCATCTTTTGAGTGTAATCTGATGATTGGATGTTCTATATCTGTAATATTTACATATAGATTGATATTAAAATCTGCTGTTTGATCTAAATCTTGAGATGTCACAAACTTTGAACCCAAACTTTTAGAGCTGTTAGAGATAGATAAGTTATCAAAAGCAGCGGGAGGTGAGTACCTACAATTTTTACCTTTCAATTTCCTAAATTTTCTAAGTTTTTTAAAGAGGTCACGCAACTTTATCACTGATTTTATATATTTTGATGCAATTTTATGAGATTTTGACGAAGATATTTCAGATATCTGCTGTTCAAACTTCTGGATAATAGAACGATATTCATCTCCTTGCTTTTTAAGAAGCTCTATCTCGCTGTTTTTATTATTAATATCTTTAGCAAGATAGTTAGAAAAATCGCGGTATTGTTTAACAATTGCAGCATGGTTACTTGTTTTATCTCTTAAATATCGTAGCTCTTCTGCTGCTGCATCATCTATAGTTTGTGGAATGTAATTGAAAAAGCGGCTGAAATAGTTCTGCTCAGGGGTTATTGACTCTTCTTGTGCATCATGGCACCAAAAACCTTCTGCATAGTTGGTTTTACCATTAAGAGTTATGCTTCTCATAAAGTTTAAACAAAGTGCATGAACTTTGTAATCTAACTGCTGAAGCTGGCTTGAATAGCACTCAACCGCTGACTCTTTAACTTCAAGAACATCAGATATATCAATTAACCTGTTTATTTCTCCTTGTCTGTTGATTTCGTAAAACCATAATTGGAAATTCAACTCTTCTGCAGAAGTATCAGGAATAAAGGGCTGTAAATTTTTAGAGTCAGATATAATTTTAAATTGGTTGGAATTTTTAATCAGAGATAAAACACGATTTGTAGTTGCTCTATGATCAGGGTGGTTCTCCTGAAATGATGGAAGAAAAACTGTCTTAGGTCTTATCTGTTCTAAAATTTTCACCACGGTCTTATCAGGAAAAGGAATAAGAGCGACTTCTCTGTCAGGCAGGTTGAGGTAAAAAATATTTTTAACTCCAATTATATCAGAAGCAGCTTGAGCCTCTTTTTTTCTTATTGCAGGATCGCCTCCTTGTCCGCCGTCAGTTACAAATACAATATTAATATCAATTCCTTTTTTAGCCGCAAGTGCTATTGTACCTCCCATGCCAAGAGTCTCATCATCTGGGTGAGGTGAAAACACAAGGTATGGTCCGTCAGGAATAGGTGATTGTTCATATGGGATTAACTCATTTTCGTTTATCATTATTTTGTTTTTCTGCTTCATTGCTCATTACTTTTGTTTTGTAAAAGATAGAACCTTTTTTATTATTTTACCTCGATCTGCTGCAATACATTCCCCGCTTTTTCCTATATCTTCATAGATTGCACCATATTTTGTATGAAATACAAACAGATAGGGAGATCGAAATTCTAAATTATCAATTTTTTCTGCGCCTCTTCTTTTTAGTGCATTAATAACAGATTCTGGAAGATTGGCTTTAGCATCATCGTGGATTGCAACCGCAACTGTCATATCAAACTTTGCAGTATCACTTAAAAGAGCTTGAACTAACTCGTCAGAATTTGTATCAGACTCATAAAAATCGTAGTTTAAATTAGCTGAAAGCTCCCATAATGGAGAGAATACCAGAAGATTCAATCCTCGTTTTAACTCTACAGGTTCATAAAAAAAAGAGAACAAACTTGCCCCTCCTCCAAAACCGCAAATATTTATATTAGAAGCCATGTTTCTAAATATAGAGTTGTTATCGTCAACTACAATAGATAAAAATTTAGGACTTTTTAATACCTCCGCTTTTTTATATTGATAAGATACTAAAGGAAGAAGCTGTTTAAAATCATCAATCACAAACTCTCTCTTTAAAGTACTATCCTCTTGTAAAAAGTTCTCATTAGTATCACTATTATTAGAAGGCGTATGGCTAAAGATAGCAGAATATGCCTCTGCTCCATACCTTGTAATAAATACGGCACTTTTACCACTAAGAGAATTTAGATCAATACCTAAGCCCATCAGCTCAAGAAGGTAGTGGGTAGAAGCTGGTATTTTTGATAATATATCTCCCTTATGAACCATAAAAAACCAATCTCCCCAGAATAAATTTTCAAGTAGGGTAAGGAGACTTTCCATATCCAGAGGGTTATTGACATCATAAAAGCTCCTCTGTTTTAACTTTCCGTCAGAAGCAAGCACTACACAATAAATTCCATTAAGGCTTAAATCTTGCCTAAAACCATCTTGAGAAATATATTCAAGCTGTTCCATATTATCTAAAAAAATAGATGGAACGCTATTCTCTTCAGTTGAAGAGAGCATAACAACACGCCCAAGTTTTTCCATAATTGATGGCTCTTCTCTGCTAAAGCGAGATAGATTATTGTCCATGATTGATAGTATTCTTTTATATTCACATGGCGAAAATGAGGTACTATTTAATGGAAGTTTAATATTCAATGGATCGCAATCTTGAGCACCGTTTTGCATATCTCTGTCAAGTATAAAACGAGATTTTGCAATAGGCTGCAATAGAGATTGACCAATAGAGAACTCTACATTGTGCTCTATTTGTAGAAGTTTAGGTATAGTAGATGCAATATCATAAGGTGCTGTAGTTCCTTCAATAACTTTTGGAAGGTTAGCTTTTGGGGAGTAAATCATACCAAAAATCCTCTGATCCTCTAATTTATCCCCAAGAATTGAGTAAGTAACTTCATGGTTAAACATTTTGTGGTCACCAACAATTACAATTGTTGTGTTTTCAAAAAAACCCTTGTTCTCTAACCAGTCAAGATATTTGCCTAATGCTTCATCAGAGCAGTAAATTGCATTAAGCATATCACTGTTTGTACTATTTGAGATATTTTGAATATAGCCGGAGCAGTTATCAGAAAAGAAGCCTGGCAGATGTGTGTTTAAAGTCAAAATAGTAAGGTTAAAAGGAGAGAGAGATTTTAACTCCTCCATTTTTGATATTGCCTCTGCAAATAGATCAGAATCGTAAAGTCCCCAATAGGAGTGGGCTTCATCATCCTTGTAATTCTCTTTGTTCATCCAATATTCCCACCCAATGATCTCGTGATATCCGTGCTGCCTTAAAAAATTACCTTTTCCAGCAAAAGAGCTTTTTGCCCCTCCCATATAAACTTGGTAATACCCTGCTGATCGTAAAATATCAGTAAAACAGGCAAGATTTTGATACATAGACTCCTCATGTGTAAGGGTATCATTTCCCATTGAGTAGTCTGGAACAATTCCGCATAAGTTGGAGATGATTGCTGGAAGTGTAGCATTTTCAGTGCTAATATGATTTTTTAATAAGGTAAATCTATTTGAGTAGCGATTTAATGAGGGAGTTAAATTTGGAAAGTCCGCACTATTGATAAACTGAAAATCGATAGATTCTAAAAAGATTAAAATCAGATTTTCAGGCGATGGAGGAACAGACGCTGTTATGTTTGACTTCCCCTCTGAAATTAGATTGACGCCTATATGTGACAAGACATCTCTATCATTACTATCCACCTTAATATTAATACGCTGAGTAAAATAGTATTCCCATGCACCCTTACCAAATCCCCATATCGGAGTATTTGACAGACATAAAAGAGTAATAGTTAAATATATTGCAACTTTTCTCTTTTTAAAATCAGTTTGATTGCGTTTGCTCTCTCTTTTAATACGATTAGTTAAACTCTCTGTATTGGTTTCCAACTCAAGATATCGCTTAAGTATAAAAACAGACAGAGAAATAGAGATCACAAGAGCAGTTAAAGATTTTGTATAGGTGTGAAAAGCAATAACAGAACTTTGCCAGTTGAGGTGGTAAAAAAACGCTGAAGAAAATCCCTCCCCAGTAAAATGAATCAAGCCAGCCTCTATCCACGAGCAGATAAATAGAAAGATAAAAAATATAGAGCCAGACACTACAGAGACTCCTAAGTTTTTATAGGCTAATATAGAGAGCAGGCTCTGAGAGAACCATACTATTAAGTAAAAAATAGATATTTTAAAAGCAATATCATAAATAGAGAAGGTATGTATTGATACCACGGCAATATAAAAAAGAGGGATAAGTAGCAGCATAGATATAGCAGCACATACCAATATTTTTAACACGCTTACGTTTAAATCATTAATGAGGTTGGTTTTGAAAATACCTAACATAACCTTAAATATAGTTAGAGCCTATTGAAAAATTATTTATGACAGCAAATCTATATAAGAAGTTATTCTTATTACTTTATAATAGAATGCTACTACATATAACTTTTCAACAGGCTCTAAATTAGAAACTTAACCGCAACAAAACCTGTAATTAAAAGCACGGTAAAAGCTGTGGCTAAAAGATTGAAATATTTCTCAATAAAACTACGGATTCCAGCACCCAAATAGTAGATCATGGCTCCAACAAGTACAAAACGCAAAGTACGAGACACTACTGAAGATATTACAAATACATAAAAATTAAAATCAAACATTCCAGCAGATATTGTGAAGAGCTTATATGGTATAGGTGTGAATCCTGCAATTGCAACTGCCCAAGCGTCCCACTGACGAAAAATAGATGCAATATAATCAACCTTATCAGTGAGACCGTAAAAATTAATGATCTTATCTCCGACAATATCCATAAACTGCCAACCAATAACATATCCCAAAATACCACCAACAACCGATCCCGCACTACACACTAAGGCAAATTTGAATGATTTTGTGGGTGCACCTACTGCAAGAGCAATAAGCAGAACATCAGGAGGTATAGGGAAAAATGATGATTCACAAAGTGCTAATATAAAAAGTGCCCAAGACCCACCTGGTCTGTCAGCCCACCTAATAACCCAGTCATAGAGTCTTCTTATCATAAACATTATATTAACTTTACTGTTCAAGGTCGTAAATTGGGATTTTAATTTTACATCCAATTAGTCTTTCCATCCATGTTGACCAATCAGCTTGACAAATCTGCATCCACCAAGGTTTTTGATTGAGGTTCCAGATTTTGTCTTTTCGAGTAAAAGTAACTCTTGAGACATTAATCCACCCACTGGCATTACAAGTTTTCCTCCCACTTGAAGCTGCTCAATAAGGGGCTGAGGAATTTTTTCTCCTCCCGCTGTCACCATAATTGCATCAAAAGGACTCTCCTCTTTCCACCCGATAGTGCCATCAGAGTATCTTGTGACAATATTGTGGTATTTTAGGGAGTCAAACAATTTTCTGGTTCGCATAAAAAGAGAGTTATTACGCTCTATCGTATAGACGCGGGCAACTATCTGTGCAAGTACGGCAGCCTGATAACCCGAACCTGTACCAATTTCAAGAACACGATGATCTCTTTTTAGCTCCAAGGAGTGAGTCATCTCTGCAATGATATAAGGCTGTGATATGGTTTGCCCTTCTCCAATAGGGAGAGGATAATCCATATAGGCGCTATCAATAAGAGCCTCACTTACAAACAGATGTCTTGGGACGGTAAGCATTGCATTGATAACCGCTCTATCTGTAATGCCTCTGCCAACAATCTGGCGATCAACCATCTCTTTTCGCCAACGTTCATATTTTATCGATTCTTCTTTCATATAGCATTTATTATCAGTAGCATTGAATACAGTCAAGCAGATAGAACATCAGATAATAAATTCTGATTATGTGTTACACACATACCATAAGTTCAAATACATATAGAAATCGTATCTTTAAAAATCGCTTAAAATATATCTTGATTTTTAAGTTACCTAAGGATAATGAATCTACACTATGGAAAAACTAAATAAACTCATATTTTCAACAGCAGCCTCATTGTTTATTCTGTTTGCAGGTAGTGCAGGCTACATGATCATTGAAAAATGGAGTTTATTAGACTCCATTTACATGACAGTGCTCACTCTCGGCTCTGTGGGCTATAGTGAAGTGCATCCATTGAGCATTAATGGTCGTATTTTTACAATATTTCTGATAGTTTCAGGAATGAGCTTAGTGATGTATCTGGCTGGCTTAGTGGTTCAATTTGTAGTTGAAGGAGAGATGAGAACTATCCTTGGGAGAAGAAAATTGGATAAAAATATCAGTAAGTTAAGAGGACATTACATAGTTTGCGGATATGGGAGGATAGGACGCACACTTTCTAATCAAATAAAAGAACACGGTTTTCAAGTAGTTGTTATTGAGAAAAATGAAGAGCTTTTGCCTCTACTTGAAAGGGATAAAACCCTTTATGTCCATGGAGATGCATCAAATGAATCTATATTATTAAAAGCCGGAATAGAATACGCAAATTCACTTATTGCGGTTCTTGCAACTGACACTGATAATGTATTTCTTGTATTGACTGTACGACAGCTAAATCCGGGCATATATATCATGGCAAGAGCAGGAAGCGACACTGTTAGAAGCAAACTTATTGCTGCTGGTGCAAATAGAGTAGAGTCACCTTATGAAGTTGGTGCTGTATCAATGTCTCTTAAACTTCTACAGCCGGGTGTAAGCAATTTTCTTGATATTGCACTCTCTCGCAAAGAGAAAGCTATACAGATTGAAGAGGTAACAATATCGCAAAAATCAAAAATCATAAATGTAATGCTAAAAGATTCAGGAATTCGTCAAAATTATAATATCATAATCATTGCAATCAGAAAAAAAGATGGGGATATGATATTTAACCCATCTTTTGAGACATTTATGGAGGCAGGAGATACTATTATTGCAATGGGAAGAACGAGCAATTTAAAAAAATTCAATGAAGAGCTAAACCCACAATAATGTAAAACGGTCATACTTTTTAAGTATAACCGTTTTAAGTGTACTAAAAGAGTACAAAAATAGTAATTATAAAAAGTTAATACATACTATTAGAGCAAAACACTCTGTTATAGGGAGAGGCACTTGTTCACCATAAAAAGCCTGTTTTAAATCTTAAATATTGTTCTTTTATCTGTGATGATAATATCTAAATTATACTTTCTTGATTCCATAGGGATATGCTCAACAAGCTGCTCTTCAAACGCAATAGCAATTTTACGTGTTGTCTCGGGTAGTTTTGTGATAAGCTTGTTGTAAAAACCATCTCCAAATCCAACTCTTCCACCTTTTTCGTCAAAGGCAAGCCCTGGTATCAGGGCAACATCAATCATATCCAATGGTATCTTTTTGCACATATTGGGATTTGGTTCAAAAATATCCGAGTCAGTCTTTATAATATCAGAATCATAGTTGCTAATTCGGAGCAGCGTTATTGAATGGCGAGATTCTGAATAGGCTGGCAGTACAATTCCCTTTCTGACATCAAGGCTGGTTCTTATCACTTTTTCAGTTGGCAGTTCACTGCTTCTTTGAATGTAAAGCAACACATGCTCTGCCTCTAAAAAATTTGCAAAACTCAATAGATTTGATTCAACAGATGCTTGCTTTGCAGCCCTCACATCTTCGGTTAGCATAGACATCTTCTCTAATACTTCACTAACTAAATTTTTTTTACTTATTTTGGTCTCATTCATATTATTATCGTCTCCACTTATAAAAACATTTTTTTGCAATATTATACAGCATAAAACAATTGTCAATTAGCAATTATCGTTGACTGTTTGAAAATTGCGTGATAGTTTTTTTAAATTATTAATTCAGGTGGTAATTTCAACTATTTGCATAAAAATCAGGCAGGTATTAAAATGCTGGAAATAAAATACGTTAGAGAGAATGTAGATAGTGTAAAAAAGGCTTTAGAAAATAGGAACGCTACTGCCAATTTGGACACTTTTCTTGAAAATGAAAAAAAAAGAAGAGAGCTGCTTCAGGAGATTGAAAATCTTCGGCACCACAGAAACAAAGTTTCTGATGAAATTGCATCAATTAAAAAATCTGGTGAAAATGCTGATAGCAAGATTATAGAAATGCGTATGGTCTCTGAAAAGATAAAAGAGCTTGACACAACTCTTGCAGAGACAGAGCAAGCCATTGACAGCTTTATAATGAACATTCCTAACATCCCTCATACAGATGTCCCAATTGGTAAAGACGAAAACGACAACCCTATTGAACGGCAAGTTGGAACTCCTAAAAAGTTTAGCTTTCCCATAAAAGCTCATTGGGACATAGGAGAAGAGCTTGGTATTCTTGATTTTTCACGAGCTACAAAAATAGCTGGGGCAAGATTCCCACTCTACATGGGCAGCGGAGCACAACTTGAAAGAGCACTTATAAATTTTATGCTCAACACACATATCAATGAGCATGGATTTAAAGAGGTTTTACCTCCATTCATGGTGAACAGAAAAAGCCTTATTGGAACTGGTCAGCTACCAAAATTTGAAGAAGACCTGTTTAAGCTCCAAAACTGGGACTACTTCATGATTCCAACTTCAGAAGTTCCTATGACCAACATCTATTCTGATGAGATAATACATGAAAAAAATCTGCCAATAAGATTTACTGCCTATACCCCATGTTTCAGATCAGAAGCTGGTTCTCATGGTAAAGATACTCGTGGGTTGATTCGTCAACACCAGTTTAACAAAGTAGAGATGGTTAAATATACTACTCCTGAAACATCGTTTGATGAACTTGAATCTATGGTTGCATCAGCAGAGACTATTCTTAAAAAACTCAACCTTCCATATCAGGTGATAACGCTTTGTACAGGAGATATGGGATTTTCTGCTGCAAAGACCTATGACATCGAAGTTTGGATGCCTGCACAGAATAAATATCGAGAGATATCGTCTTGCAGTAATTGCACAGATTTCCAAGCAAGAAGAGCAAACATAAAGTTTAGACGAGAAGGTGCAAAAAAATTAGAGTTTGTTCACACTTTAAATGGTTCTGGTTTAGCAGTAGGCAGATGTTTTGCTGCTATCCTTGAAAATTACCAGCAACCAGACGGTTCAATTGAGATTCCAGAAGTATTACAACCCTACATGGGCGGACAAAAGGTCATTACCAATGAAAACAGATAATTTTCCTAAAGATATTCAACCATTTCTTGTTCCTGAACCTAAATGGGAGCTATTTTATCAATGTCTTGGTTGCAGTGCCAAATATCCAATAAAAGAGCTTTTATATGTCTGCCCGAAATGTGGACAGGTACTCTTGATAAACAACCACAATTTTGATGAGCTAAAAAAAATTTCAGGTAGAACATGGCAAAAGATATTTGATTATAGAAAGATGCTAAATATCCCTGCTCTAAAAGGGATATACCGTTACCATGAATTTATAGGACCCAATATCCCTCTTAACTCTATAGTCTATTTAGGAGAGGGGCACACACCAATTGTTGAGGCTAACAGACGGTTGCAAGCAAAGGTTGGAGTCAGATTTTATTATAAAAACGATGGGCAAAACCCAAGTGCCTCTTTTAAAGATAGAGGTATGGCAAGTGCCTTATCATACATAAAGTATCTTATTGATTCTAAACTTGCCTCTAATATCATTGCTGTTTGTGCATCTACTGGTGATACATCTGCCTCTGCTGCACTTTATGCCTCTTACCTTACACCTGATATTAAATCTGCAGTACTGCTTCCATATAAAAAAGTTACTCCTCAACAGTTATCTCAGCCATTAGGAAGTGGAGCTAAAGTATTTGAAATTCCTGGAGTATTTGATGACTGTATGAAAATTGTAGAAAAGCTATCTGAAGAGTATCCAGTTGCACTTTTGAACTCTAAAAACGCATGGAGAATTTTGGGACAAGAATCATACTCTTATGAAATTTCACAAGACTTTGAGTATGAGATGAAAAATAAAGCCGTTGTTGTGCCTATTGGAAATGCTGGTAACATCTCTGCTGTTATGAACGGATTTCTTAAATTTTATGAAGCTGGTATTATAGATACGCTGCCCAAAATTATAGGTGTGCAGTCAGAACATGCTGATCCTGTTTTTAAATATTACTTAGAAGCAGATGCAGCCAAAAGAGTATTTACGCCTGTTACAGTAAAACCAAGCGTTGCACAGGCTGCTATGATTGGAAATCCTGTATCAATGCCAAGAGTAATTTCAATTGCTAACCGATATAACGAAGTGTCTGGCAGAAAAAATGTATTTTTCACACAAGTAACTGAGCAGTCAATCATGGATTGGTCTCTTGAGGCAAACAGAAATGGACACATTGCCTGTACTCAAGGAGGTGAATCTTTAGCGGGGCTTGTAAAGGCAATTGAGCAGGGGATTATTACAGAGCAAGATATTGCAATTGTTGATGCCACTGCTCATGCAATTAAATTCTCAGGCTTTCAAGACCAATATTTCCAGAAAACAATTGATAAAGATTACGACATTGAACCAAATCAGAGTCTAATTAATATGCCATCGCTTGTTATGCCTGAAGATCGTGAAAAAATTCCTGCTCAAGGCAAGCCTTTAAGTGATGACGATTTTAAAATTTTTGCAGATGATATTTTAAGTAAGATAGCAATAGAGCTTAACCTTAGTAAAAACTCATAGTTTGAACGCATTGTTAGTTAAAGTGATTAATCGTTAAAAAAACTTATGGTTAAAAAACTGATAGTTGATACTATGCTAAAAACAAAAGGAATAGTGACATTACTGTTTTTATTTATCACACTGTTTTTATTCATAGCAGATACGCTGTTTTTAAACCATAAGTTAGAAGCAGAAACATCTTCTCAACAGGCATTGGCTGACTCTTTTAAATTGCCTAATCCTTCAGAACAAGAATCTGACTCGCAAGCTATCCTCTCAACCTCATATAAAAGATATTCACTTTTCAGATATAATGATTTTTATATTCTATGCGAACCTTACACTGTTCAACGTGGAGATTGGGTCTATAAGATATTCAGATCAAAGGGAGAGCTTTCTAAGGAAGATTTTGGGTTGTTTATGCGCATATTTAAAAATCTCAATCCTGAGATAAAAGATACTAATACCATAAAGGTTGGTCAAAATATTATCATACCGTTAAAAAAATCAAAAACAAATGATTTTAAAGAGAGTCAACCCGGAGTTGTAGAACTTCCAACAATAACTCTATCACAACCAGCAGAGACATCAAAAATAGTTAAAAAGCCCATTTCAAACAAGAGATCTTTAACCTCCACAATAAACAACAAAAGAGAGGAGCTATATTCTGAAATTCCTATTCGCCAATTAAAGCAGTTTGCTTTGTTGCATAATGGGCGCTTAATGCTGAAAGGAAAATACTACTTTCCCCGCGATAATAGAGATGATCTGGTCATTGACGTTGCTATTAATCCACTTGTTCAATTTAACAATGGTTCAAAAATTCTTTTTGTTCCCGAACGCAACAATTTTGAAGATTTTACAGATACTATTCAAACTTTCTGGAGAGACTTTAAAATTATGGAGTTTTCAGATATATCCTCATATTCTTATACCCCAACAGTAGCAACGCAACTCAATCAACAGAGCTTTCATACTCAACAATCTATATCTGAAGAGCAGAAAAAACAACGGTCATTTATTAATGAAGACCTACTTGAGGTTTCAGACAATACTTATGTACCAATTAACTTACGAGTTGGACATGCTCATAAAGATGCGGCAAGACAACTACTTGAAATAGCGGGATATAACTATACCCCAGAAAAAGAGATATCTATATCTATAGGTAATATAACAGTAACAGTAAACCCCGGAATTATTAAAAGAGATGGTAAATCTGACATATTACTTGTCTTTGGAGATATATACGGCTCTGCCCTTGAATCACTTAAAAAAACCGAACATTGCCAAATTATAGCTATCTCTCCCCTTCTTACAACTATGGAAGTTGCAAAAAAAATATTCTCTTCTCTTGGCGCATCAACAACAGATAATCCTTCTTTTGTAAATCCAATTGATGGGAAAACAGTTTTAATTAATGGTATGTATGTTAAAGCGGATAATCGAGAACTATTTATAACTCCAAAAGCATCTTTAATTAAGGATGCTTTTAGATTTTTGAATGAAAAAAAGATTACTATTGTAAGAGTTGACAACCCTATTTAACGATAAATAACATTGGCATAAAAAGTAGTTTAACTTTAGTAATATCAATTGCCAATAATATTTTCATATAATGTTTCAAATCATAATCTATTAATAAAAAGAGAGAGTTATGAACAATATTATATCATATAATAAAATACAGAAAGCGATCTATCTATTTTTATTACTTATTTTATGTTCCTGTACTAAAAGTAATGTAGCTACTGCTCCTAAAATAGATAGTCAAGAAGGGAAAATGGCAGCCGCAACAAAAGAGTTAGGAGAGGCATTTATGGCTGAAGGTAATTATACCGCAGCATTAAATGAATTTCTAAAGGCAGAGAAGATAAACCCTTCTGATCCTTATCTTCATAATGATCTTGGTCTAACCTATATGGCAAAAAAACGGTTTGATCTTGCAGAAGAGCACTTTAAAAAAGCTATTACACTTAATGCTGATTATATTCCTGCCAAAAATAACCTTGGTAGTGCATATCTTAAACAGGAAAAATGGGACCTCGCAATTGCATGTTTTAAAGAGATATCTGATAATCTTTTATACGCAACACCACATTATCCTCTCTCAAATTTAGGATGGGCGTACCTTGGAAAAAGAGATCTAAATAGTGCCCAAAAACATTTTTTAATGGCATTGGAAGCAGAGCCAGATTTTATTAACGCCATTCATGGGCTTGCAACAACATATATTGAAGGTTCTCAGCTTCAATCTGCTTTTAAGGTATTAACTGAGGCTATTAATAAGCATTCAGGTAATAATAATGGTGGTGGAGTGGCTATTCTTTATGCTGATATGGCAAAGCTATATGAGAGAAATCGTCAATTTGATAAGGCAAAAGAGAATTGGAAACGAGTTGTTGAGCTTGCCCCTGGCAGCATAATTGCTAAAGAGGCAAACGATAGAATCAATCAATTGTAATTTAAGAATATAGTAATTACAATTATAAATGAATGAACTAACCATAACTTTAAAAGAGCTAAACTTTAAGATACCGATTTACACAATGAACAGCCAATTATCTGGTATATCAGACAACTTTGGATACTGCATATCTTTATCTGACAATATAGGCTTCTCCACACCCCAATCAATATTAATATCAGGGTCGTTGTAGATAATTCCATACTCATCTCCGGGTGTATAAAAATCAGAACATTTATAAGTAACATCAGCAAACTCACTTAACACAGAAAATCCATGGGCAAACCCTGCTGGTATAAAAAGTTGCCTCCTATTTTCCTCTGAAAGAATAGCACCTATCCATTGACCAAAAGTAGGAGAGCTTTTTCTTATATCTACAGCCACATCAAAAATTGTTCCCCGCACAGCGTATATAAGTTTTGCTTGGGGATTTTTAAGCTGATAGTGAAGCCCCCTTACAACCCCTTTTGTTGAACGTGAATGGTTGTCTTGAACAAAATCTACATTTACTCCGCCTTGTTGGTAACGGCTCTTTTGCCATGTCTCAAGAAAGAATCCTCTTGAATCGGCAAAAACAGCAGGTTCTATCAACAATACACTATCAAGCAATGTTTTAAACATCTTAAAAATCTCCAAAATCGTTTTTCTCTCTAATCAGCTTCATTAGATACTGTCCATAATCATTTTTCAACATATCTTTAGCAAGATTTTCAAGCTCAGAGTCATTTATATATCCAAGCCTATATGCAATCTCTTCAATACAGGCAACTTTAAGCCCCTGTCTGTTTTGAACAGCCTGAACATACGCTGATGCTTGCTGAAGAGCCTCATGTGTTCCAGTGTCAAGCCATGCAAAGCCTCTTCCAAGCCTCTCTACTTTAAGTTCACCTTTTTTAAGGTAGGCATTATTGACATCTGTAATTTCAAGTTCGCCTCTTGCAGAGGGTTCTAAATTTTCTGCAATTGAAACAACATTATTATCATAAATATATAAACCCGGCACAGCATAGACAGATTTTGGTTTTTTAGGTTTTTCTTCAATTCCAAGAACTTTACCAGACAAGTCAAATTCAACAACGCCATATCTTTCAGGGTCTTTAACAGGATAGCCAAATATAAGCCCTCCTCTTTTCATAGAGACAGCATTCTTAAGAACCTGCTGGAGTCTGCTGCCATAAAAGATGTTATCGCCCAGTATAAGCGTAACGCTATCACTACCAATGAAATTTTTTGCAAGAATAAACGCCTGTGCAATACCGTCTGGTGTTGGTTGTTCCATGTACGAGAACTTAAGCCCTAAAGTTGAACCATCTTGAAACAGCTCCTTAAATCTTGGCAGATCAACTGGAGTTGAGATAATCATTATATCCCTTATGCCTGCGAGCATAAGAACAGAAAGCGGATAATAGATCATTGGTTTATCATAAACAGGCACAAGCTGCTTGCTCACAGCTTTAGTTATAGGATAAAGCCTTGTGCCTGAACCTCCTGCTAAAATTATTCCCTTCATAAAATATTACTCCTTATAATGGCTCTTTATCCAATTCATATATTCGCCAGATTTAATTCTCTCTACCCAATCCATGTTATTTAAATACCATTCAACCGTCTCTTCAATCCCGGTCTCAAAAGATTTTTCTGGTTTCCATCCAAGCTCCTGTTTAAGTCTTGTGCAGTCAATTGCATATCTAAAGTCGTGACCTGGGCGATCTTTTATAAAACGTATAAGATATTGAGAAGATTGTACTTTTAGCTCTTTATGTGAATCATCAACACCTTTTTTAATATCAACAGTTTTTCTGAACTCAAGATAACGATCCACAATAGAACATATCTTTTCAACAACTGCCCTATTCTCAAGCTCACATTCTCCGCCAATGTTATATGTTCTCCCTCTTACCCCTTTTTGCATAATAAGCCAGATTGCACTACAGTGATCTTTTACATAGAGCCAATCTCTTATATTTTTTCCTTCCCCATAAATAGGAAGCTCTTTTCTATCAAGAGCATTTAGAATCATAAGTGGAATAAGTTTTTCAGGAAACTGAAATGGACCATAGTTATTAGAACAGTTAGATATTGTAATAGGCAGATTATATGTCTCATGCCATGCACGAACTAAATGATCAGAGGCTGCTTTTGATGCAGAATAGGGGCTGTTTGGAGAATACGGCGTACACTCAGTAAAATAACCCGTTTTGCCAAGAGTGCCATAAACTTCGTCGGTGCTGATATGGTGAAATAGAATAAATCCGCTTTTTTTGCTGTTAGATTCAGTGGATTTACCATCTTTTGAACTGGATATTCCAGCAGATATCCTCTCTAAATACCTTTTTCTTGAACACTCAAGCAGGTTAAAAGTTCCCTTTATGTTGGTGTCAATAAAAATTTCAGGTGAGGCAATAGATCGGTCAACATGAGATTCTGCTGCAAAGTGGCAGACAGAGTCAATTTGATATGTTTGAAAAATCCTCTCCATCTCTTTGATATTGCAGATATCAGCTTTTTCAAAAATATATCTTGCTTGAGATTTGTTGTTAGATGATTGATTATTTTCCTTTTCATTCCTCTCATGGTTTTCAGCTGTCTGACCAAATTCTTTTTCAATATCTTCAAGGCTTTCAGGATTTCCAGCATAAGTGAGCCTATCAACATTAATAATGCGTCCTGTAAAAGAAGGAATATCTCCTCTTAAACCAGATTCTTTTAAAAGATACCTTATAAAATTTGATCCTATAAAACCGCATCCACCAGTTATAAGTAGATTTTCCATTCTTTTTCTAATCCAAGTGCCATAAAATAAATGGAGTAACAAAGTCTATTCTGTTACTCCACAAT
Source organism: uncultured Desulfobacterales bacterium (assembly GCA_964425195.1). Lineage (GTDB taxonomy): Bacteria > Desulfobacterota > Desulfobacteria > Desulfobacterales > Desulfobacteraceae > Desulfamplus. Next base: position 14,672 of record CAYRLG010000012.1, on the reverse strand, counting down.
TAAACATCTTAAATTTCATCCAAATATAAACTATCAACAAAAAGCTAAATAAAAACTTAATTTGGAGCAAATGATCTTTTAAACAGAGCTTCTATTGCTTCTTTTGCATCATCAGAAATATTACGAGTACCTGTTCCAGCAAAGGTTTTGTGGCTTATTATAGGTGTTACTTCAACCCAGCTGTTATTAACCCATGAGAACCACTGTTTACGATCTTGCTCATACACAAACACAGGTCTGTTAAAAAGCCTTGCAAGCTCTACAGCCCAACCTGTACCGCCTTTTACAGTGTTATCTGGTAGTATCCAGCCAATAACAAAAACCTGATATCCATTGTTTACCATGTGGAAAATTGACTGAATAACCTTCCGTATAGTATCAACTTTTGAGAAGTTTCTTCCCATACGAGCAGATACGATATCCATACTAATATCACCCTTTGCCAGCTCCTCTGGAGAGAGGATCTTTAATCCTACATTACGTTCTATAAGATGACCGTCAAATGTAAAATTAACTTCATTAATACCAAATTGCTGTGCAAGTTTTCCAAATTCGGCTTCTGCTCCTCTATGTCCACCACTGAACAGAGTTACATCACATTTATTCAACATTTTGTTATCCTTTTTTCAAATTATTCTGTTGTATTAATAATAATCTAACGGTAGATACAGTTTCATCTTTACATATTAAGAAAATTATCTGCCATTTTCAAAGCATCCATATAAATGGATGGCAAATGAGCGTTTAAATCACACGCCATCTCTTCAGGTAACCTACAGCATATAGCCCACTCACCTTTTTCAAAGCATGTACAAAGAGAGAGTAAATGGTTAAAAGTTTTATCATTACCCAATAGTCCACTGCACACCTTTCTTGAAAATGATATCTCATTAAGTATATTTTGCATATCTTTATCAAGCATTGCATCAATAGTGGAGAAAAGTCCCATTGTGAAAAGCTCTTCAGAAGAGAAATTGGTATTTATATACTTTCCAAGTCTTTCACACATTCTTGCCCTGACAATAGATAGCCTCATAAGCTCATCTGGCTTATTATCACTTAATCCTGCTGCTGCAAGAACCCTTACAAACTGCTTTATTGTATTCTCTCCTAAAAATGAAACTGCATCTTTAATAGTGCTAATCTCATTAGCTCTTCTAAAGTATGGAGAGTTGATGAACTTCATAAGTTTATAAGATATTGAAATATCGTTTTTTATAATCTGAGCAAGTTTATCAAAACTCATACTACTTTTTCCTATCTCAGAGATAAGGGTGAGCAGAGTCATTTTATTAGAAGGGATATCAGTTTTTGAGATAACTTCTGGTTTTGAGAAAAAATATCCTTGGAAGAGGCTAAAGCCCATCTCTTTAGCCTTTAAAAACTCCTCATAAGTCTCAACTTTTTCTGCTAAAAGAGTTATATTGAATTTATTTTTAAGTGCTTTTACAAGACCTTCAATAGTATCTAAAGGTGTTGCCATAAGATCAAACTTTATAATATTAGAGAGTTTGATTAGATTTGTATATTTTTTATCAAAAATAAAATCATCAAGAGCAACTTTATAACCTTTTTTTCTAAACTCTTTAATAGTATCTTCTACAGCCTTATCTGGTTCAACATCTTCTAATATTTCAATAATAATGCTCTCTTTTGGAAAAAGCAGAGGCGTTTTATTTAAAATCAGCTCTTTAGTGAAATTAATAAAACCGGGTCGATTTCCTGTAATCTCTTTTATTCCCATTGAAAAAAAGGTATTTGCTAATAGTCGTGAAGTTCCTATATTACCATCAATACCCGGAAACGAATTTTTTAGGCTATCCCTAAAAAGAAGTTCATAGGCGTAAGTTTTTTTATTTTGGTTTAAAATAGGCTGCCGACCGACAAAAATATCCATAAATTTACCTTATTTTGAGCTGATTAGTTCTATTTTATTCGTTGTACCTATTATGGCATTACCTCTATACAAAAATATTAACCTTACTTTTCTAAGTAGATGTATATATAAAAACTATTTTACAGAATACTTATAAAAACTCAACAATTAAAACAGGAGATTTATAAAGGTGGATAATAAAAATGGTAATAGTTGTGAGACAGATAGTATTAAAAATATAAGCCATAAAATTGAAAAAAATCAAAAAAAGAGTCCAGTTCAGAGCAAAAAGCATCAGACAAAATATCTAAAAGATTATAAACCTCCTTCCTATCTGATTGACAAAATTGATCTTCAATTTGACTTAGAAGAAAACCAGACTATTGTAACATCAACAATGAAGATTAGACGCAATCAAGAGTATGTTGATATAGATAAATCTGTTCTACCTGAAGATATACCTATGATATTTGACTGTGAAGAGCTTGATCTTATCTCTGTTGTTGCAAACGACATGGTATTGTGTGACGGTCAATATGAGATAGGCAAAGATGTTGAAACTGGAAATAGTTTTTTCAAATTACCGAAAGTTCCTGAAGAGTTCACTCTTGAGATAAAAAATAGAGTTAAACCACACCAAAATACTGCGTTAGAAGGATTATACAAGTCAGGAGGAAAAGGGGAATACAAAACAGGAGGGACATTTTGCACTCAATGCGAAGCTGAAGGTTTCAGGCGCATCACCTGTTTTCCAGACCGCCCTGATGTTATGACCCATTTTTCCTGTATAATAACTGCTGATAAGGTAAAGTATCCTATTTTGCTTTCAAATGGAAATCTTGTGAAAAAAGGAGATATACCGCAAAAGGGTAATCTGTCTGACGATTTTCAATCTAAATCTAATACTAATTCTGACAATCAGAATGATGAACATGGTGCAAATAGACGACACTATGCAGTATGGGACGATCCATTTAAAAAACCTTGCTATCTATTTGCACTTGTTGCAGGAGACCTTGCACTTATTGAAGACCATTTTATAACATGCTCAGGCAAGAAAATTACCCTGCATATCTATGTAGAGCACGAGAACAGAGATAAATGCGAACACGCCATGGAATCGCTTAAAAAAGCTATGCAGTGGGACGAGGAGCGTTTTGGCAGAGAGTATGATCTTGATCTTTACCAAATTGTTGCTGTTAATGACTTTAATATGGGTGCAATGGAGAACAAGGGATTAAATGTTTTTAACTCAAGATTTGTACTTGCAGATACTAAAACCGCCACTGACATCGATTTTATGAACATTGAGCGTGTTATTGCACACGAATATTTCCACAACTGGACAGGCAATAGAATCACACTTAAAAACTGGTTTCAATTAAGTCTTAAAGAGGGACTTACTGTGTTTAGAGATCAAGAGTTTTCATCTGATGTAAATTCAAGAGCTGTTCAGAGAATTTCAGATGTAAAAAAGCTCAGAACATTACAATTTCCAGAAGATTCAGGACCTATGGCTCACCCTGTACGTCCAGAATCTTACATTGAGATGAACAACTTCTACACAATGACAGTTTATGAGAAAGGGTCAGAAGTGATCAGAATGCTGTTTGAAATTTTAGGAAAAGAGCTTTTTAGAAAAGGGATGGATATCTATTTTGAACGGTTTGACGGGCAGGCTGTAACTACTGAAGATTTTGTTCAGGCAATGGAAGATGCGGTTAATATACAAAATGGCTTAAATGGAGAGAATGCAAAAGAAAAATATGGTTTAGATAAAGAGCACCCAATAGATTTCTCACAGTTCAAATTATGGTATTCCCAATCTGGCACACCTCATATTACTGTAAAACGCAATTACGATAACAGCTCTAAAAATCTTTCAATAGAGTTGAGTCAGACAATAACTCCAGATAGAAATCAATCTGTAAAACTTCCAATGTTCATTCCTGTAAAATTTGGTCTTATAGCTCCTAACGGCAGAGAGATAGAAAACAGCTCTCAAATGTTAATCCTTAAAGATTCAAAACAGACATTTACATTTAAAGATGTTCCAACTGGTTCTATCCCCTCTCTGTTTCGAGGTTTTTCAGCACCAGTGAGCATTAAAACCGATTTCACATCCCAAGAGCTTGCATTTCTTATGGCAAACGATACTGACGAGTTTAATAGATGGGACGCTGCCCAGCAGTTATATTTTATGGAGCTTGATAACATTATAAAGGCATTGCAAAACGGTATAAAACCATCAATTTCATCTCATCTTATTACTGCATTTAAAAAAGCTCTAAACGACTCTATTTGCTATCTGTTTGATGAAAATAGTGACCCAAACAAAAATAAACATATCTCTCAAGCAAATCTGCTGTTAGTTGATCGTGCCCTAACTGCAAAAGCTATAACTCTGCCTGACGAGACAGAAATTGGTCAGAAATATGAGCCGATTGATGTTGATGCTATCCACGCTGCTCGCTCTTTCTTAGAAAAGTCTCTTGCAACAGAGTGTGAATATCTGTTCAAAGAGATTATATCAATCTGCTCTAAATCTGACCCAAATGATCTATCGCATAGTGCAATGGCTGACAGAAGTCTTAGAAATTGTGCATTAAGCTACATTGCAGCTCTTGAAACTGATGAATCGCAAAATATTATAGTTGAACATTACAACAGTGCAAAAAATATGACCAACGAGATTGCCGCACTATCAATTTTATGTAGCAGTTATATTGACTATAGTTTAGATACTTCTCTATCTTATGAAAAAAAATGTAGAAAAGCTGAAAAAATAGATGCAGATATGGAAAATGCACTTGTAAGTTTCAGAAAAAAATGGAAACCATATCCGCTTGTAATGGATAAGTGGTTTGCAGTTCAAGCCGGCTCTCCTCGACCTGATACTCTAAACAGAATTAAAGAGCTTGTTAAGTACCCTGAATTTTCATGGAAAAATCCAAACAGAGTAAGATCAGTTCTATCTGTTTTTGGAACCTCCAACCCTGTAGTTTTTCACAAAATAGATGGGGAAGGGTATAAATTTTTTGCAGATCGTGTAATTGAGTTAGACAGAATAAATTCTCAGATTGCTGCAAGAATGGTCTCAGCTTTTAACAGATGGAGAAAATACGACTCTAAACGCCAGATAATGATGAAAGAGCAATTGGAAAAGATAATTACGGTTGAAAATCTCTCACGTGATGTTTATGAGATTGTGTCACGGGCATTAGAATAGTAAAAAAAATGCTTATATAGTATCTAAAAAGATTGGGTAGTGTTGCTATATAACTTGCAACACTATCCAATCTTTTCCCAATTCTTAAATTATCTGTTAATCAATAATCTGTTTTTGTTATATTAGCTATATTTGTATTGTTCTTCGTCTTGATATATCTTCTCATCTTCTTTATCTGCATTAAGAGAGTCTTTTTCAACATCTCTGATATCTTCTTTTATAAGCTCTTTTAGATACCTATTTAACCTCCGCTGTTATCCACAAAAAAATCATTTATAATATTTTGAGATTTCAGTTTATTACCATAAGTTGTAGCACTCTCTTTTGTTTCATACATTCCAACTCTGATAAGATACCAAGTTTTTCCACCACCTTCTACCGATGTGATTGAACCTTCTGAAACACCTTTTTTTACAAGAGCAGCTAAATATTGCTCTGCATGAGATTTTACTAAATATGCTGCAACCTGAATGGTAAATTTTTTCTGAGGTACTACCTGAACCTCTATATCTTCTGTTACTATTTTAGGTGTTGACGGTAGAGTCGGTTGAGATGGAGTGCGGATAAGATGAGAGAGTGTGTTGATAAAAAACAGCGTTACTCCTGTAAGTGAAACTACTATAATAAATCTCTTAATATTTCTGTTAAGATCAGGATGAAGTGCAATAGCTGTGCGAATATTGTTTAATGCACTAATGAGTGTATGTAGTAGATATTTAAGCAAATTGATGAAGGCATCAATTATATTCATAGGAAGAGAGGCTATTAAAATAATGGCTTTAAGGCTTATACAGAGAATAGGTGAAATTATAGTTTGGATAGTTGAGAGCATTCTATATTTACTAAAATGCTTAATACTATAAGATTTTTTAGATACCTTTCTTGTATCTTTTCCTACCTTAATTTTTTCTGAGAATGGATGAGCTTCTTGATATATAATGTTTTTTTTCTCAGGTTCAAAATGTTGAGCTTGTTCAACCTCCTCTGCTACACAAATTTGTTCAGAATTTTTTGTTATTGCAAATATTCTTTTAGCAGCAAAATCAGTTCTCTGAGTTATGGTAAATATCTCTGCCATCAGAGGAACCAATTTCAAATTCAAAGGCTCCATCTCTGCAAGAAGTGAGATAAGGCTCTCCTCCTGCTCTGTAAGCATACTGTTTTTGTTTGTTCTTATAAATGCGTCTTTATTTGATATTGATGAATTTAAAAGTTTACCTTGCAATAAACGATTTATAGTTGTTTTTTTGGGGGATATCTTCTGTTTTAAAATTTTTTGCAGCCAAAGGTAAGCAACTTCAGTTTCATTTGGATTTCTTAGGAGAAAATATATAGTAGTGTTATCAAAGTAGTCATTATGACATCCAGCAGTAAGAGAGAATCTGGCAATAGCACCTGTTAGTGATAAAGCTATCTTTTTAGCATTTAACACTGTCAAAAGATAAGAGTCAAAAAGCTCAAGAGCTTTTAAATAGGAGAGTTCACTTTTATGAAGAGATCCATCTCGCTCCCACTGTTTTGCCTCATTAATCAGTCGATATATAAAGCGTTCACCAACAATATTCATAACATATCCTGTAACTATAAACATAAATAGTGCAAGAAACATACAGAATATAGAAGCGCTTGTGTTGGGCAATAACTGCTTAATTGATGGAAATAGAGTGAAAGTTATAGGAGCAGAAAACAGAATTGATATCCACAACCTTATTGATATATTTCTCAAAAAATAGACCATTGTCATATATCCTATAAAAATGGATAGATAGATAGAGAGAGTTTTTAGATGTAATATTTATCTTTAATCACAAATACTTTGATTTTTTTTTAAAGGAACAACAGCTCTGCTGATATTGCCTGCTGAAGCTTTACAACCTGATACAGGGTCAATTTGCTCAAAACGGATACCATCGGGAATTGTAAAGTCTCTTGGTGGCTCATTTTTCATAGCCTCACTCATAAACTCTGCCCATATAGCTGTTGCAATCTTTCCCCCAGTAATACCGGGTTTGCTTGATACTTTGAGCCTTCTGTCTCTGTCAAATCCTGTCCATATTGCAGTGCAAAGAGTTGGTGTAAAGCCTGTGAACCATGCGTCATTATAAGAATCTGTGGTGCCAGTTTTACCTGCTGCGGGTCTTGTAAATCCCATTGCTCTTATATTTCTACCTGATCCACTATCAATTACCGATTTCATCATATCAACAACCTGATATGTTGTTTCAGGATCAAGCACTCTTCTTCCACGAATTAAGTTTTCATAGATCACTCTACCAAATGGGTCTTCCACTCTCCAAATTAGGAAGGGTTCGTGTCTTATACCACCAGAGGCAAAGGTTGCGTATGCTGATGCCATCTCAAAAGGGGTAACTACCGATGTACCAAGTGCAACAGAATAGACATCTTGCAAACTACTTGTAATGCCACAAAGCTTTGCTGTATCAACTACAGCCTTTGGACCCGTCTTTACAACAAGGCGTGCAGCAATGGTATTTACAGAATCAGCAAGAGCCTCCTTAAGCAAAATAGCTCCTCTATAGCTTTTATCAAAATTTTGAGGTTCCCAAGTTGATGCACCCACAACAGGTATGGAAATAGGGCTATCAACCATTACTGTGGCACCACTATAATTGAGTTGATTTAGTGCAGTGTAATATAAAAATGGTTTAAAAGCGGATCCTGGCTGCCTACGACTATTAATAGCACGATTGTACTCGCTGTTGTAATAATCTCTGCCTCCAACCATCGCCTTAACGGCACCTGACGAGGGATCAATAGCCACTAATGCCCCCTGTGGACGAGGTTCGGCATCAGTTTTTAACCCCATAAGGCTATCAAGATGGTTGAGTCCATTTTTGAGTGTTTGCTCTCCTACATACTGCAAATTTGAATCAACTGTAGCCGTGACCTTAATTCCTCCGTGAAATACAACATCATTCCCATATCGCTCTATCAACTGGCTTATCAAAGCATCTAAAAAATAACTTCCAGTTCTTGCATCAGCATGTTCTGAATGCAAAGCAGGACGAACCTTAAGTGCATTTTGAGCATCTTTATCTGTGATATAGCCAGCATCTCTCATTCGTGCTATAACTACTTCACGTCGTTTTAAAGCTCTATCATAATGTCTGTATGGATTGTAATTTGTGGGAGATTTTGGAAGACCTGCTAAAAGTGCAGCTTCACTAAGAGTCAAATCTGCCGCTGATTTTCCAAAAAAAACTTGAGACGCCTTTTCAATACCTTGAGCTCCTGCTCCAAATGCAATCTGATTGATATATGCATGGAGAATCTCCTCTTTAGTACAGCTATACTCAATTTGAAATGCTACAAGCATCTCCTTAAATTTTCTAAGATAGGTTCTCTCAAAGCTAAAAAAGAGATTTTTGGCAAGCTGTTGTGTAATGGTAGATGCCCCCTCTACTCTTTTTCCTTGACTTGTAAAAGTTGTATATAAAGCTTTTAAAGTTCTTAGTTTATTTAGACCTCGATGCTCCCAAAACATGTGATCCTCAACTGCAAGAACAGCATTTATAAAATCAGGAGATACGCGAGAAAGTGGAACTGGCTCTCTTCCACCAAGAGTAATAAGTCTTTCTCCTGTAGCAGCGTAAATTTCTGTCTTAGGTGTTTCAATGATTCGACTTAAAGGCTCAGGAAGTTTTGGGAGATCTTTTGCAGCAGAAAATATAACAAAACAGAGAAACAGAAGTCCTAAGCTTAAGAGGCATAGTCCGCTGTAAAATAGCAATCTTGATAAGCGAATGAAGATGGTCAAAAAACTCAACTAAAACGCTCCTTTTTCTATTTCACTAATAATAACACTATTAACTTGAATAGCGTTTTTAGTATCGTTCATATCGTTATCTTTAATTATCTTTAAGCCCAGTAAGGTTACTACTCAACCTCCACACAGCCCACTCCCTTGCCTTTATGAAAAGTACCACGTTTTTTCCGTTATCTTTAAACTCAAATCCAAGTTTAATATATCCAGATACAGCTTCATTCCATATTCCAGCTCTTGTGATAACACCTTGTTGACTGATAAGTTTTTGTGGTGTTGTTATTAAATCTGGAATTATATCCTGTGGAAGTTCAAGCAATGCTTTAAAAAAACGTTCTGAAGAGTATATACGACCTTGAAATTCTGGAATCTGCTCAAGAGTACCTCTAAATGGAGATTCATTGCGCTCAATTTTCTCCATTTTACTCCTATTTAGTGTTAGCTGACGCAATGAACGGTTCGCTGAATTGAGAAAAAATATCTCAAGCCCATAGGGTTTACCTTCACAAAATATTCGGGTAACATTACCACTACCAAATAGCCAGAGAAGCTCTGCTGGAGGTATAAGTTCTGAGGCTGCAGAGGAGGGAATGGAGAGATAAAGCCTCTTGAAATGCTCTTTATCAATATTTGCCCACTGACCAGGAAGAATACCTGATGCAAGCTCAGCAAATGACGTTGACTCTTGAGCGTAACGCGCAGCATTTTGTCTCTCTTCTATAATATTCTTAAGAAATGTATGGGCACGAGAACTCTGTTCCCCTGCTTTCCAAACAGCACCTATTTCAGGGCGAGATGAGTTTAGTGATGCAAGATAGCGTCCTATCATAATCTCACACCAGTCAAATCTCAGTTCCGAAATTATCAAAATTGCCACTGAGGACAATATCAATAGATTTGCAAAAGAGTGTATCCGCTTTAGCCATTCAGAAATTGTTGTAGGTTCGTACCAATTACCAGTCAATGGGTTTGTAATCCTTTAAAAATTTACCGCACCAATGTTTTCCTGTTAAAATACCGTTAAAAAATGGATCGCAAACTCTTGCAGCACCATCAACAATATCAAGAGGAGGCTGAAAATCATGAACATCTTCTTTATGTTTTACAAGATCAATCGGGTCTTCGTCAGTTACCCAGCCTGTGTCAACAGCATTAATATAAATTCCATATTTGGCAAGATCTGCTGCTGCCGTGTGTGTCATCATATTTAGTGCAGCCTTTGCCATATTTGTGTGGGGATGTCGAGAAGCCTGTTTAAAACGGTGAAATTTCCCCTCCATTGCGGTTACGTTTACAATATGCTTTTCTCCCGTATAATCTCTTTTCATAAGCTCAATCAATCTATTGCACAGAACAAATGGAGCTACAGCATTCACTAATTGAACTTCCACCATTTCAGAGGTTTGAATCTCACCAAGTTTGAGTCTCCAACTGTTAATTTTCCTAAGATCAACTTGCTGAAGATCAATATCAAGTTTACCCTTTGGAAAGATTTCATCAGTTGCCTCAAAATCATCAACACTATAGGGTATTTGGGATAGATTTGCCGATTCTCTAATCCCAATTGCTGGTTTACCGTCACTGTATGGAATAATGGTGTTTTTTACTGATTCGTGGTTGTTATGAAGCAGAGGTTCTAAGTTATTATGGTTATCATCTTGATAACAGTTTTGCTTTGACACTATTGATTCTAACTTCTGTTTGCAAATATTATAATTAGAAAGAAGCTCAACCGCTGCTTTACCATGCTCACCATAAATTTTTTTTAATTGCTCAAAAGTGAGATTTTCATTTTTCATCAGATGCGCATAGAATCCAGTAGGTCTCCTAACTGTCTGTGCAGCATTGTTGATAAGAATATCAAGCCTGTGGTAGTTATGCTCGATATAGCCAGCAAATATCTCAACACTTGGTATATGTCTTAAATCCAATCCATAAATGTGCAAACGCTCCTTCCATTCATTAAAATCCTTCTCCTTTGAGTAGCGAAGAGCAGAATCAACGGGAAAACGTGTTGTAGCTATCACTCTCGCTCCTGCACGCAGCATCATAAGAGCAGCTTGATACCCTATTTTAAGACGAGAACCTGTAATCAAAGCTACCTGACCATCAAGAGATGCACTCTGAAAACGCTTTTGATAATTAAATTCAGCACATTGAGGACACATTGAATCATAAAAGTGGTGCAAAATATCATATTTTGCCTTACAAACATAGCAGTTACGCGGAGAGTTAAGAAGAGTATGTTCAGATGTTGAAGGCGTTGCTGTAATCTGAGCAGGAGACTCAAATACATCAACATCTCGTGCACTCCTAATACCTGTTGACGCTCTTGCCTGACGCTCTTTTGCAACTATTGGCTGTCTCTGAATCTTATTTAGCTCTTTACGCCTCTGTTTAAGGTATTTTCTGTCAGGTCTTGATATTTTTCCAGCTGCTGACAGAAGTGCAATCCTCTGAGACTCTGGAATATTTGCAATAATCTCACTCTGTGAAGCCATATTTTCGAGCATATCAATACATCTGTCTATCTCTTCAGATGAGTAGGTCTTTTTTTCCATATCTTAATTCAGGTATTTTTATTAAATTTTGAGGTTATATTCTATACATAAGAGGCTCATAGAAAGAGTTTAGATGTAGATAGTTGGATCTAAAATTCCAGCCTCTTTAAATCCCCTTATTCTATGTAGGCAACTATCACATTCGCCACATGAACGCCCTTCATGATCTGGATCATAACAGCTAAGGGTGAGAGAGTAGTCAACTCCAAGCTCTACTCCTTTAAGGATGATCTCTGATTTTGATAAATATATGAGTGGAGTCTTTACTTTTAAGACAACCTCTCCAGTAACTCCTGTTTTTGTAGCAAGATTTGCCATCTTCTCGAATGCTGTGATGTATTCAGGTCTGCAATCTGGATATCCACTGTAATCAACCGCAGTTACTCCAATAAAAATAGTATCAGCCTTTATTACCTCCGCCCAAGCAAGTGCGTATGAGAGAAATATAGTGTTTCTGGCTGGTACGTATGTGATTGGAATCTCATCTTTATTAAGCTCTTCAACGCTTGTATGTTTAGGAACATCAATTGAGTCAGTTAAAGCAGAGCCACCGATCTTTCCTAAATCAACATTAACAATAAGATGTTTCTCAACATTTAAAAATTTTGCTATTTTAGATGCAGATTGGAGTTCTGCATGATGGCGTTGACCATATTGAAAACTTAAGCTGTAAATCTCAAAACCTTCTGATTTTGCAATTGCCATTGTAGTTGTAGAGTCAATTCCTCCACTTGATAACACTACTGCCTTTTTGCTAATTTGCATCTATCCTAAACCCCCCTTTTATCAGGATGCCATATTATTTTATGAAGCTGCATGGATAACCTCGCCTTAATTCTATCGCTAAGCATCCATGATGCAAGCTGTTCAGGTGTAATTGTTCCATAAACAGGAGAGAGATGAATACGAGATGAATCAATTTTATCCAAAATTCTATTGATAATTATATCCTTAGCAAATTCATAATCAGACCTATTTGCAATCACAAACTTTATTTCATCTTTCTTTCCAATAATATCGATATTGCAGAGCAAATTCTTTTCTGATTCCTCGCTTGAAGGACATTTTACATCGACAACTCTTATACATTTATCACTTATTGTAGCAAGACTGATACTGCCGTTAGTCTCAACAAGTACTTGATAATTCAGATTCAACAAAGCATCGACCAAAATTGGAGTCTCTTGCTGTATCAGAGGTTCTCCCCCTGTAATCTCAACTATATTGCATCCAAAAATCTCTACCTGTTTAAGAATCTCCTCCAATTCCATAGAGATTCCATCATCAGATTTTGCATAAAGGGTATCGCACCATCTGCAATTGAGATTGCACCCAGCAAGTCTAACAAAAACACAAGGCAATCCTATAAATGTAGATTCTCCCTGAATACTGTAAAATATTTCACATACTTTTAACGACAATCTCTTTTTCTCCTCCCTACTCTTCCCAGTAAGTTGAGCCACAACCAGGAGTTTCAGAAACCTTAACTTTGGAGACTTTAATATATGGAGAATTAAGATTTGCTTCAAGCTCCTTATATAGAAATTTAGCAATGTTTTCTGAAGTTGGATTTGTTGTTTTGAATGCGTCAAGTTCATTTAGATGGGTATGATCAACAGTTTTTAAAATCTTTTTAACACTATTTTTAACATCTCTAAAATCAATCCCAATCCCAATCTCATTAAGTTCTCTGCACTGAACAAAGGTCTCTATGATCCAGTTGTGCCCATGTATTTTAGAGCAATCTCCACTATAACCATGTAAAGCATGAGCTGCTGAAAAGTGATCCTTTACATAGATTTCATACACACCGGTTTTACCTTGTTTTATATTTTCATAAGAACTGACCATAACTGCTCCCTTTTAAATAATCTATTGCCCTTAGAAACAAAAAAACCGGTTTTCCTGAATATGATTCAAGTAAACCGGCATTGTGTTATCTGGTAGCGATGCAGGGATTTGAACCCCGGACCCTGCGGATATGAGCCGCATGCTCTGACCAACTGAGCTACATCGCCTAAAACTCGGCTTTTATATAATTTAGTTTTTACGTTGTCAATATTTATTTCTTATCCATCTCTTTTCCTGTAACCTTTTTAAAATCTGTCACAGCTACGGTAAAATTTTCAAGATTGTCAGGAAAATTTGAAAAAACCACCATAAATGGAATTGACTGTTGAGGCTCAGCAGTAAATTTTCTATTTTGATCTGAACTATATAGTATTGAGTTAATTGTATTCATGTCTAATGTTTTAAGTTTTTCTTCAGGTATAATATTACCACAAAGAACAATTTTATTTTTAACCTTTACCTTATTAGTATCGAATAAAGTTCCCTCAATTTTTATATCTTTACACGCTATTTTTGAATTGTTAGTCACTTGACCAGTTATAACAAATAGTGTGCCTGAAATAGTACTTGTAATAAATTTACCACTAACACTCTTTTGATCTGGAGTAAGTTTAACAGCCACTTCTTGCTCCGATGAGATAATATTATCTATGTAAGGTATTTTAATATCAGATAAGTATGGAATTTTTATACCTGTCATCATAGATGAGCTATATACTACAATTACAATAATAAGAAGAGTAATGGGAACAAGAACAATTTTTCCTATTTTAACCCCTCTTTTTTTTTCAAAAAGTACACTATCTTCAAAAAGATTTGATCTATTTCCAGCAAGAGACGTTCTATAAATATCAGCATTAGTTCTAATAGGCTCGCCCCCTAAAGTAGTTTGAAGATTTTCAGATTTATTTAGAGAAAACTTAGCTACCTGAGGCTCATTAGCTATTGAACTTTTTTCTGACGATACTGCATCACCATTTTTTCTGTATTTATCATCAAACATATCCTCGTCAGTATCAAACTCATCGTCCATGGAAAAATCCATATCCATTGGTGAAATACTCTCGATCTTTTGTTTGGCATCAGCTCTGTTTTTGTTGCTATCAAATTGAGGTTCTGATTCTGAAGAGAAATCAAAATCGAATTCAGAGTCATCTTCAATTTGAATTTCCAATCCTTGATTTGAATCTTGAGAATCTTTCATAGACAACTCGTTGTCATTAGAAAAATCGATATCTAATTCAATACCGCTATCCATATCTATAGTTTGAGATTCTCTTAAAGAATTTTTGGAGGAAGATGGCTTTATATCCATATCGTCATCAAGAGAAAAATCAAGGTCAAGTTCAAGACCACTATCTGTATCTATCT
>CAYRLG010000011.1:0-111395 GCA_964425195.1 uncultured Desulfobacterales bacterium | reverse complement strand
ATCGACAACTAACTACCGTTGCTTTAGAATCTAAAATAATAAAATCCTAAGTTACTTTAAAGTCTAATCCATAGGATAAAGACTTCAGCTTATGAACTTATTGAACTTATATTTATAGATATTAGAAGCTCATTTATATTGACATTACAGCTTCATTTATATAGGTAAGGTTTTCGAGAATCTAAAAAGAGACAATACCTTTCATCGGTATTTATATATGTAAAAATTTATAATTTATTAGGGCTGTACAGCGTTTGTAATAATACTTTGTATTAATAGATTGACAGATTGGCGTAAAAAACACATTTAAAGAGAAGGAGTTTTTTTAATGAACATTATTTTTTTTGGACCAAATGGAAGTGGTAAAGGTACTCAGGGGGCAATTCTTAAAGAAAAATTTAATATTGCTCACATTGAATCAGGAGCAATATTTCGTGACAATATAAAAGGCGGAACAGAGCTTGGAAAACAGGCTAAAGCCTATATTGACAGAGGAGACCTTGTACCTGATGAAATTACCATTCCTATGATTCTTGATCGCCTAAAACAAGATGATTGTAAAAAAGGTTGGCTGCTTGATGGATTTCCGAGAAATAAGGTGCAGGCTGAAAAACTTGATGCTTCACTTAAAGATGCGGGGATTAAACTTAACTATGTTATTGAGATGATTCTTGATAGAAAAATTGCAAAAGATAGAATAATGGGTCGCCGTCTTTGTGCAAACGACAACAACCATCCCAATAATATTTTTATTGACGCTATTAAACCAAATGGTGACAAATGCAGAGTCTGTGGCGGAGCACTATCTACAAGAGCAGATGATCAGGACGAGGCGGCTATAGATAAGCGTCACTCTATCTATTATGATACAAATACTGGAACTTTGGCATCTGCTTACTATTTCCGTGACTTGACGCAAAAAGATACGTCTATTAAATATATTACCTTACAAGGGGAAAAAGATCTCAAGTCTGTCACAGAAGAGTTGCTTTCAAAAATATAGTTTGAAGAATTTAATACCCTTATTTAACTTTTTAAATGCTCATTGGAAATTATAATTTAAGGCAAAACAACATCATTTTTAACTGCTCACCTATAGTTTTTTTCTTGCCGACCATTTCCAATCGTGTTATAGGATATCTTTATTAAACATAATAATTAACTGTCAGTTAAACACTGCCGGGCAAGAAAGGGGCGATGAATTTGAAGGAGATATCTGTCAAGGTTATTGACAATGATGTTGAAAGAGCTATGAAGATTCTGAAAAAGAAAATTCAGAACGATGGGCTATTTAAACGTCTTAAGTTGAAAAAGAATTTTGAAAAACCAAGTCAGTATAGACGCCGTAAAATGAGAGAAGCAATGAGAAGACAAAGAATAGCAGCTTCTCGAAGAAAATAAGGCTTTAAAAAAACAGCTATTAAATTAAATTCGGCAGATCTTGTTCATAATCTTATGGCAATATCTGCCGTTTTTATTGTAAATCCAACTGCACTATTTCTAAATTTGAAGCATCTTTCAATTAACACTTTAAGGAGTTTCCTTAAAATAAGGAATATATGAAAACAATTTCATACTCAGATTGTTTAAAAGAGATGTTTGCTCTTGGTCGTTTCGGAATTAAACTTGAGCTAAAAACAACTGAAGATATTCTTGAACGGCTCGGTTCACCTGAAAAAAGATTCTGCTCAATTCACATTGCTGGTACAAACGGTAAAGGCTCTATTGCATCATACATAGCCTCTATCCTTAGCAATTCAGGCTTTAAAACTGGATTGTACACATCTCCTCACCTCATAAAATTCAATGAAAGATTTCGTATCAATGGCACTATGGTATCTGATGACGATGTTGTAGAGTCTTTTCTTGCCGTTAAAGATGCAGATCAAGGAGAGAGAAAGGCAACCTTTTTTGAAATATCTACAGCTATGGCTTTCTATCTGTTTGCAAAACACAGTGTAGAGTGGGCAGTTATCGAGACCGGCATGGGTGGAAGATTAGATGCAACTAACGTGCTTCAACCTTCTGTTACAGTAATATCTAATCTATCTATCGAGCATACGGAATACCTTGGTGACACACTTGAAGAGATTGCAGCAGAAAAAGGGGGCATTATAAAAAAGGGAACTCCTCTTATTACTGGTGTAACTCAAAAGTCTGCTATTGCTGTATTAAATGATATTGCACAAAAGAAATCTGCCCCTGTTTATAGATATGGAAAAGAGTTTAATGTAGTTGATATTCAATCAAAAACAACCTTTGCTTCAGAATACAATATAAACTTAGGGACAAAATTTACCTATAAAGGGCTTGATTTCTTATGGAAAGATATGGAGACAAGTCTATCTGGAGAGCATCAAATTCAAAATTCAGCTCTTGCACTTGCCGTATGTGAGCTTCTGATTCAACAAAAAATTGGAGATGAAAAACGTAAGTTGACTGAAGATACTATCAGAAAAGGACTTGCGGCAACAATCTGGAGTGGTCGCCTTGAATATATTATGCAAAAACCATTAGTTTTGATTGATGGTGCACATAACCTTGATGCAGCAGAGAATCTTGGTAAATATCTTAAAAAATATCACTCTTCTAACCGTACAATGATAATTGGAATTCTTAAAGATAAGCCTTACAAAGAGATGCTTCAATATATGTTGCCTGATGCAAATCGTATAATTTTTACACGACCAAAAATCGATAGAAGCCTTGATCCTGAATGCCTTAAGGATTTTGCTATCAACAGGATGAATGTTTCGGCTAAAATAGATATAATTGAAAATGTAGAAGATGCTGTAGAGTATGCTATCAAAAGCACATCCGAGAAAAATTGTATCTGTATTGCTGGCTCTTTATATGTTGCAGGTGAAGCAAGAGATAAAATTTTGAAGGATTTCATATAAACTATTTAAGTTGTTTCGGGCTTGATTCTTTTTAATAGAAAATGTATTTAACTATGGCATGTGCTCGTAGCCCAGTGGATAAGGCGTCAGCCTCCGAAGCTGAAGATCGCTGGTTCGATTCCAGTCGAGCACACCACCATCTTTATCTCTCCTAAATCCTGCCAATATCTTAAGATAATAATTAAATCAAAATTAGACTAATGAATCCATATTTAACTAATCACACTTCCATTTAAAGGAACATCTAAGGGAATGAACAGCAGACTTAAAATAGGAATTATAAGCTACAGAAGCAATCCCTATTGCGGTGGACAAGGTGTCTATGTAAGAAATTTGAGCCGTGCTTTAACAGAGCTTGGTCATCATGTTGAAGTTATTGCTGGTCCTCCTGATCCCCTTCTTGTTGGAGATGCAAAGCTCACCATGCTTCAAACCCTTGATCTTTACAACCCTAACGATCTTTTTAGGACACCAAAACTTCATGAGCTTACTGATCCTATAAACATGATCGAGTGGCTTGGAGTTTCGAGTATGGGTTATCCAGAACCACTAACATTTGGTATGAGGGTTAAAAGATATCTTAAAGATAAACTTAAAAGTTATGACATTATCCACGACAATCAATCTCTATCTTATGGGATACTCTCGCTTTCAAAACAGCTACCAGTGACAGCTACCATACACCACCCAATGACTGTTGATCGCCGTATTGCTGTACAAAGTACAAAGTCAGTATTCAAAAAGATGAAGCATTTAAGGTGGTACTCATTTATTGGAATGCAAAAATATGTCGCAAGACAGCTCAAAAAGATAATAACAGTATCTGATTTTTCAAAACATGATATCTCAAAAGAGTTTAAAATCCCTGAACAGCGATTTATCACTATTCCAAACGGAATTAATACAGAGCTATTTCACCCAATAGACTATATTAAACGAGAATCTGACCGAATCATTGTTACAAACAGTGCTGACACTCCGCTAAAGGGACTTTACTATCTTCTATATGCAATAAAAAGTATCTCACAAAAGAGACCTATAAAGTTAGTTGTTATTGGTACTCCTAAACAAAATGGTGGAATTGAACGGCTTATCAAAAACCTTGAGCTTCAAGATGTTGTCCAATTTACAGGCAGAATAGATGATAACAGATTTATAGAAGAGTATGCAAAAGCAACGATTGCAGTTGTTCCATCTTTATATGAAGGTTTTGGTCTTCCGGTTGGTGAAGCAATGGCGTGCAGAATACCTGTAATATGCACAACTGGAGGTGCTCTGCCAGAAGTTGCTGGAGATGCAGCAAAAATAGTTCCAACTGCTGATTCTGATGCCTTAAAAGATGCTATTGTCTCTTTGCTTGACAATCCTGCTGAACGTGAACTTATGGCAAATGCAGGCTACGAACGTGTGATGAAAAACTACACTTGGGAGATGACAGCAATCAAGACAGTTGAAGCATACAGAGGGATTATAGCAAGTTATCGTTAAAAATGGTATAAAACATTCATGATTACAGTTGATTTTAAGAGACTTCAGTTAAAACGCGGCGCTAAGGTTCTTGATATTGGATGCGGAGAGGGAAGGCACACTGCAAAGGCGTGGGAATTTCCAGAAGTGTTTTGCATTGGGGCAGATATGTCTCACAAAGATTTACTTTTATCCCAACAGAAGCTAAAACTGCATCAAGAGTTTTTGCCTGCGTTAAAGTTGGAAAATTGTTCAGAGTGGGCACTTTCTGCTGCAGATATTACCTCTCTTCCCTTTGGAGATAACTCTTTTGATATTATTATCTGTTCCGAAGTTATGGAGCATATTCATGAAGAGACAAAAGCACTTCAAGAGCTAAAGAGGATTCTAAAACCCGAAGGAGAGCTTGCTTTAACAGTTCCAAGATATTTGCCAGAAAAGATATGTTGGACGTTATCAAACGAATATTGCAATACAGAAGGCGGACATATCCGCATTTACAAGAAAAAAGAGCTTATTGAAAAAGTTATTCCATTAGGATTTAAGTTTAAAGGCAGCCACTATGCCCACAGCTTGCACTCCCCATTTTGGTGGCTTAAGTGCATTACCGGTCTTAACCATAGTAGCTCTGAGTTAGGTTCAAAACTTGTAAAGCTCTATCACAATATGCTTGTGTGGGATATGATGGAAAAGCCTTTTATAACAGGTTTTATGGAAAGACTCCTAAACCCTATTATAGGTAAAAGTTTGGCTCTCTATTTTGTTAAGGCAAATTCGGCTTTCTAAATCAGAATGGTCGGTATAAAAGGATGTTTCTTATAGTTTTATCTTTTATAATCCTTATTATTTAGATTTATTACGGTAATGGTGTAAATCTCGGCTTTTGAAAAGTTCCAGTTATTTTAAATGGAGTTGCAGTTTTTGAAGAGCCAGAGAAGAACTTGGTCAAAGATGCAAAACCAGCAGTAAATTTTGTGATGGATGAGGTAAGATTTGTTGAATAAGGCTCTAACTCTCCTTTTAAATTAAGCGTGCTCATCTCTTGAGGTAATTTAAGCGTTACATCTCCTTTTAATCTGATTTTCATATCTGTGCCTTTTGCATCAAAATTGATAATACTCAATCTATCCTGATCTTTTTCCCATTCAATATCAATATTTGTAAAGTTAACCTCTCCTACGCCAATCTGTTTTAGAAATATGTTATCAGATTTTAAATTACATTCAGATAGTTCAATTTTACCGCTTCCGCTCCCCTCTCTATCTAAAATGTCATTGGTACTCTTAATATCTTTGTTATTATCAATAATAATATTATCAATTTTCTCTTCATGGATATATTTTAAAACTTCAGAGTATGTTCTGTAGTTGATAGTTCCGCCTATTATAAATGAAGAGATAATATCAAAGTTCTCTACATAGAGCTTTAAGTCTTTGATATTAAGATTGTTAAATTTAATATCAAAGTCAATATCGTATGGTTTTACACGATTTTTATCTGATGATTTTGATTTTAAGATATCGGCTTTAGCCTTTTTCGGTGGTACGATTCCCCATTTCACAGTTCCATAAATATTGCCTTGGTATGCCTGAGCCTTTAAATCTAACTGTTTAACATCTTTGTAAAGTGAAAATATTTTTGGATAGATAGAGATAGATTTAATATCTATCTGATTAGAACTGGCATAAAAAAAAATAGTTGAGTTGACTGCTGTAAAACCCGGAGGAAATGCAGGCACAACCTCTTTAATTGCAACTTCTCCATCTTTAAATCCTTTATTTATATGTGCAGACAGGATAGTTGCAGCTCTATCTTTTGGAAAAAGGAGAATAAGCAATATAAAAAATGCTGCTAATCCATAAACTACATATAAAATAATATGTTTTAATTTCAACAATCTAACCCTTTGTTTATATAGCTCTTTACGCCGTTTAGCCGTGCGATTTACCGCTCGGCTATAAAAATTGTCTTATGATAATTTCCAAATTTAAAATTGCTGTAATCTAAAAGCCTTCTCAGATAGAAATAGTTATAGGAGTTTAACTTGAAGATATCGTTTCAGTTTCAATTATAGCACTTAAATTTTGCCCATCTCCTGTTTTAGAGATAGATATCGATTGAATATAAACAAAATTTTCTGAACTCTCTATTTTATAGATAAAATCTAAAACCTGTCTTATCACAACACCATCTAATTTAACTTTTACAGTTGCAATCGTCATATCACCACTTTCTGATTTTCGTGTAGATGGCTTCATATAGGCAACATTCTCTTTAACATTGCTTTGCTGTGCAAGTTTATCAAGAAAAGAGAAGAGGCTAAACGATTTATCTTGGTTCATAACAACCAATTTTTCAGCATCAAGATAGTTTTGTATCTCTTCATAACGTCTTGCAAGCTCTGACATCTGTTTTAGAACATCTTTTTTTGCATCAATCTGGTTGGCTAATAATTGTCGTTTATCTATAGCTGGCAGAAAGATAAATCGGCTTACAATAAATAAAATAACAAAAATAGCTGCAATTGATACCATATTTTCTTCACGTTGAGATAGTCTTGATAGCATCTTCTCTATTTATCCTCTTACTTCAATTATATTGCTTCTACATCACTTCAATTATAAAGTTGAATAATACCCTGTTTCCAGTTTTATCTGCTGTGGCACTATTTATCGTAACGCTCTTGAATCTGTCATATTTTTCGATAACACTTTTTATTTGATCAACGCTATTAAAATTGTCAGTAGTTCCAGCCATTACAACTTTGCCATCGGTTATCAAAAAACGGGTAACCTCTACATCTAAGGAGTCAGGTATTCTGTTTGAAATCTCGTACAAAATATCAATAACTTTTACATTAGATAAACCAGCTTTTCCTGAAGCAAATCCAATCTTCCTTTCAGCCTCTTTCAATTTTACTTGCATCTGCATTAGTGGCTCAACAACAGTTTTTACATCAGGAAAGTTTTGCATAAATCGCTCTTTTATAGCTTTATCAAGACTTTTTAGCTCTTTTTTGAGCTTAATAGTATCGTATTGAATATTTATAAACAGGCAGATAAGTGTAAAAGCTACAAAAATAGAGAGAATTATAATGTTATGTTTGAACTTATGAAAAAAAGAGCTTTTTGCATACTCACCTTGACAAAAATTGATGATTTTAATCCGTTTATCAGAGCAGAGTGCTGCTGCTATTGCATTAAACCATTGAACATCATTAGATAGAATAACCGAATCTTCAATATCAATATTTATATGGTCCATAATATTTACATAATCAAATATAGATGGAGATATCTCAATATCATATTTTTGGCAAACCCCTTTGATTGTCTGATCAATTGCCTTTTGAACAAAAGAGTTGTGTTTAGCTATCTTATCTTTTGTATCCACATCAGTTCTATTTAGAAACGATCGAATAGCCACGATATTACCCATTATCATCACTGAAATAACTGTATTATAGGATGTTATCTCAACAAAAATATCAGCATCATAGACTCTTTTCCCAAATAAGGTATGGTCTATTTTATTTTTTTTTGAATAAGATAAGTTTATCGCTGTACAAATTGGAGTAACAAAACCTTGTGATGTCACAATATCTGGTTGCAAACCATGCTTTTTAAGAACAGAAAAACAGATATCCATAAGTTCAGAAGGAATAGAAGCTGTAAAAATATGGGTATCCTCTCTATTTTTTGATAGAGCATCAGTTGAAACTGCTGTTTCAGTGTGAGTTAAAGTTGGAGCTGTAATATCTCTATTTATTAAGATAAAATCAGAAATATAGTTAGCATTACTTGTATGCAGGTGAGATGTGATTTCAAAAGGGAGAATCTGTTTGATTTTGTTTTCAGAGTCAAATGGCATCTTCAATGTTCTAAATGAGGTAAAATAGGCTGGCAGGCATAAGGCAGATGTAGAACACCCTTTTAAATCAAGTTTTGATAAAAGAAGCGTAACAGCTTCATCAAATGATGGTAGATCCCACTGCCATTTACTGTTTAGCTTTTTATTTTCTAATTTGCTATCTTGAACTATGCAATTTGGGGTTGCTAACTTATCATTTTTAATAGAAAATGGTATCCAACAAGCATCAATAAGTGTGGATTTTTTAAACGATTTGTTTATTACAACTCCTGTCAATCCATTAGCAGAGAGTTCAAGACCTAAAATTTTTTCACTCATACATCAATTTCCTGTCAGTTGAAGAATGGTACAGCCCCACTTACCATTTTTTGCCATTTGCTCTCTTTTGATAAATCCTGTCAAAGTAAACTCAACACCATTAAACTTAGATAGAGCATCAACTCTAAAGAGATCGCTTGAGTATCTAACTATTTTTTCAAACTCTTGGGCATCTTTTGGGGAGAGAGATATAACCTTTTTATACCAGCCGCTGTCAAGGGCATTTGTAAAGGTCTCACCATTTTGATCTTTTTCTATTCTAAAGTTGGCAAGCTCAGATGCTTGATCTTCCATACCAACTGGCAACATTGCTGCAAGTACAATTTCATCCGCAGTATTTATGTTTATAGTGCCCGGATATGTAAATTTTGAGCCCTCTTTTTTACTTGAATCTATACCATAAACTGTAAATATCTTAGATGGGTCTAAATCTGTTGAAGCTGATTGAGATTCGGAATTATAATTAGTATCTATTAATTTTTCAGAAATTAAGTTTTCAGGCATAGCCATAAGGTTTTCAGGAACTCCCTTGATCATAAAAAGCTCTTCTACCTTGTTTAAAGGAGCGTTGCTGCACACAACAGGAGGATCAAGTGCCTCATAGTAATCAGATTCAGCACCAGATAGACCACTTATGGCATCATCATCACCAGAGTCAAGCCAATCTTTGATAGAATTTATGATTTCGGCAGGATCACGCAGATCAACAGATTTATCACTTGATATAATAAGATTCAAAAAACGCTCCCATAAGGCACTCTGATAAGTATTAATTAAATTACCCGGAAACTGTGTTAAAAGTGCATTTAATTGAATCTTTCCAAGTTCGTCCGTAATAACAAGATCAAGAGAAGCCAAATGGTCATCAAACCCTAAAAGCTGAACAGCAAAACTTAGAAGTTCTGGATCAGCCCACATCTCTTGGAGAGAGTCAATCTCATTTTGCTGGGCATCACGAGTCAAAATAAACATTGCAAGCTCAATGCCTGAGCGTGCAATCTCTTCAGCCTGAATACGATCAGCCATATTTTGTTGAATATCTGATAAACCTCCAGAACTACTAACAAGCTCAAAAAGAGCAACCATCAATACAGAGATCACGGCAAGTGTAATCAGCAGTGCCACACCTTTATTATTAATATGGTGTAAAAAAGATACTCTTTTCATTTGTTTAACTGATATTTACGAACAGCCATATTGTGTTCTTTAAGAGTTTTGGAAAATTGGTGGGTTGTATCCTTTTTTGATACAAAAAATAGAAAATCGCTTTTTTGAGGAAAAATAGCAGCTTGTAGCGAAAGTCTGCCCGGGTTTGCAATAGGTCCGGCAGGAAGACCAGATATTGCGTAAGTATTATAGGGGGTTTGGGTTAATAGGTCTTTTTTTGTGATATTGCCATTAAAATTATCAATCCCATAAATCACTGTGGGATCGCTTTCAAGACGCATCTCTCTTTTAAGCCGGTTGTGAAATACAGAAGATATAAGAGAGCGTTCGGCAGAATTTGCGGTCTCCTTCTCAATAATAGATGCAAGAGTAACAATCTCGTGTACAGTAAACCCAATCTGCTTACAGATATCTTTCCAATCTTGTATAAAGACCTTATTAAAACGTTCAACCATATTTGTAATAATCTTCTCTTGTTCTGTACCTGCTGGGAAAAAATAGGTTTCAGGAAATAGATAACCCTCTAAAGAGTTAATTTGTATATCTGTTGATCCATCCTTTTGTATGCCAACAGAGTCAATATTGTTGATACCAAGCAATTTGATAAACTCTCTATCTTTTGCAAGTTTTATAAAGCTATCACGATTTCCAAATCCTGCTTTTTCCACAACTGCTGCAATTTCTTGTATATTTAACCCTTCTGGTATAGTTATTCTATGAAGTTTCACCTTTCCTTTAACCAGAATATCAAGTATCTTCTCTGGCGTATATTGAGGTGATAACTCATATTCACCTGTCTTGATCTTTTTGTGTTCTCCTTTGTATCTTGCAAGAATCAAAAACAGATGTTGGTTGCTAATAATGGCTGACTCCTCTAATTTTTTGGCAACATTTCGTAAACTTTCCCCTTGTTCAATTGTTATCAGTTGCCCAACGTCTGAAGCAGGTTTTGCACAATTTTTGGCAAAGTGTTGAAGGTATGCTATAAAACCTACTACAGAAGCTATAAGTATAAAAATTGTTATAAGTACTCCAATAAATATCTTTTTCATTTTTTTATCTTTCAAAAATTGTACGTTTTTTTAAAATTTAGCAAGTAGAGGCGTATGACCGTACATCTCTACCGTTTAGGTAAGACTCAATTTATGACTTTGAACAGTATAGTTTAAAGTATATCATACAATATTTAAGTAGAATATCATCAAAAATTGATCTTAAATCAAAAATCTAACTTTAAAAGAGGCTTATGTGCCAAAAACCTTATGAAAAGCTGTTTAAATCAGAAAAAAACCTTAAAAATTTACCATTTAAACTTGCTACTACATCTTTTATTTATCCAGATCGCATTATCCCTAATGTGAAAAGGCTTGGAACTTTTTTTGACGAGATTGAGCTTCTTATTTTTGAAAGCAGACCATTTATTCCGAAAAATCAGACAGTTAGTGAACAAGCAGTTAATGGACAAAAATGCCGCTCTAAATACACCATTCTGCAAAGAAGAGAGATTGAACAATCTGTTGAAGTTGAAGTGCTTCCATCGTCAGAAGAGATAAAAGAGCTTGTTGAGCTTTCTCACACCCTTGAACTTACATACAATGTCCATCTTCCCATTGATATCTCGCTTACAGATATCTTAAGGTCAGAACGCATTAAAGCCATTGATACTGTCAAACGTCTATTGGAACTTTGTGCCCCTTTAAATCCTACAACATACACTTTGCATTTAGACTTTGATTATAATAAGGCAAATAATAGACTTCTTGATAATGATCTCGAATTTGATAACAATCTTAAGATGTGGAGGGAAATAACAAGAGAGAGCCTTGAAACTCTATCATTATCTCTTGTTGAACCTTCTATTATCTCAATTGAGACATTGGATTATCCATTTGCGTATATAGCTGATATTGTTTATGAGTATGGTTTTTCCGTCTGCATTGATGCCGGTCATTTAATCAGATATGGATATAATCATAACGATAATAACGGAATAAAACCTCAGTTCGATATTAGAACACTTTTTGAACGATACAGAGACAAAATTCCTTTGATCCATCTTCATGGTGTCGATTTTTCATCATTTACTCCATCAGTTGTTAAGTCAGATGTTTCAAAGTTTCTCCCAAAAGATCATCAATCTCTTGATAAAACACCTCCCTTAATGTTAGCACAAACAATGAATCTTCTAAAAAAGTTTACAGGGGTGGTCTCTTTGGAGGTTTTTAATTATAACCATCTTGCTGCTTCATTGACATTTCTTGATAATTTCTTTATGGACACTTAAGCCAAATATATTTTAAGCTATCTTAATCATAACGTTCGCAAGGCAATTAAAAACAAAGTTTGATCTGACTTTAATTCAACTATTTTAAGTAAAATAACCAAAGGTACAATAAAATGATTTACGTTAAACTTTTTCTTACAGCTCTTTTGTGGGGAGGAACTTTTATATCAGGAAAAGCTATTGCAAATATTGGCAGCCCTCTTACTCTCTCATTCACCCGTTTTGCAATTGCCTCTATTTTTCTTATTATCATTACAAGAAGGGTTGAAGGCTCTCTTCCTACTGTAAAGAGGCATCAGATAATTCCCATATTGCTTCTTGGAGCAACAGGAGTATTTTTTTACAATATTCTATTTTTTTACGCACTAAGCTATATTCAAGCTGGCAAAGCGTCATTGATTATTGCTAACAACCCGATTCTGATAAGCATTCTGTCAGCACTTATTTTTAAAGAGAGGCTTGATATTGTAAAGGGTATTGGTATCTTGTTCTCTGTTACTGGTGCAGTTATCGTAATATCAGATGGGCATCTGCTCGATCTGCTTGGCACTGGTCTTGGAAAAGGAGAGGTTCTAACATTTGGGTGTGTAATAAGCTGGGTTGCATACTCTCTTATTGGAAAACAGATTATGGGAGAACTCTCTCCTCTGATTTCGGTCTGTTACTCTTCGGTTGCAGGGAGCATAATGCTCTTTTTTCCTGCTTTAATGAGTGGCAGTTTAAGTGAGATTTTTTCCTATAGTGCTACTACATGGTTAAATCTATTTTATCTTGCTTTTTTTGGAACAGTTGTGGGATTTTTGTGGTATTATGAAGGTATAAAAAGCATTGGTGCCACAAAATCAAGCGTGTTTATAAACTTTGTTCCTGTTAGTGCGATTATCTTCGCATACTTTATACTAAACGAACCTGTAGGCAAGTCACTACTGATTAGTGCTGTGTTGGTAATTTCAGGAGTATTTTTTACAAATGCCTCATCATTGATTTTTAATAGTGATTTTACAGCAAAGAGTCGCGATTTGCTCAATTTTGCAAAAAAAATATAAACATTGATAAGGCTTCGCCAATTATACATCATGTAGGATACATGACTGCATTTTAGGTAAAAACAATGATAGAGCATCTTAAAGTAAGAAATTTGGTTTCAAAATCATGTGTTTAATTGCATTTGCATATAAAGTTCATAAAAAATACAGACTCATCTTATCAGCCAATCGTGATGAGTTTTTTAAAAGACCTACAGCACCTATAAATATCTGGGAAGATGAACCTGAAATTATTGGCGGACGAGACCTTCAACAAGGCGGAACATGGATGGGATTTAGTAGAAAAGGGCGTTTTGCAGCATTGACCAACGTAAGAGATCCTGCATCCATGAAGCCAGATGCCCGTTCTCGGGGAGATTTAATACCATCATTTCTGTTATCTGATGAAGAGCCTTTGAGCTATCTTAAAACAATTAGAAATAGCATATCAGATTATAATGGATTTAACCTTCTGGCAGGAGACTTGGAAAATCTCTTCTTTTTTTCCACCACAGATCAAAAGATTATCAAGGTTGAAGAGGGAATTCATGCTGTAAGTAACTACACACTTAATACACCTTGGTTAAAGGTTGAAATAGTCAAGAAAGGTTTAAGAAAAATACTTGAAAGCGAGGCAGATAGTGTTGATATTGAATCTAATCTTTATAGTATGATGCAAAACGATGTCACTCCTCCTGATGAAGCGCTACCAGATACAGGAGTGGGAATTGAGCTTGAAAGAAAGCTATCACCTGTTTTTGTATCAATGAAAGGATATGGTACTCGATCAACTTCGGTAGTTTTATGGGATATTGAAGGCAAGATGACTTTTTCAGAGATAACATGGTCTGAAAACGGTAAGAATCAAGGATACAAGAAGATATCAAAGTGACTCTTTCAGAAAATGGTAATATTTCAAGAATTTAAACCATCAAGAGTCAATATTTCAATTACGTGATATGCTGGTGTTTCGTAAGGGTGAACTCTTACAAGCTCTTCAAGAATCTCCTTAATCAGATGATTTTCGCATACCATCTCAACTTTGAATTCAGACAAGTGTTCAATTTGGTTCTCTCTTCCAGTAAATGGAGAGCTTCCCTCTAAAGCTCTAAATTGTCCTATACCTTTTGTGTACCATGCACATGAATCATAGTTTCCAATTCTGCCTGCACCTTTATTGAACATTCTCTCTATAACTGACTGTAGATGTGTTTCGGGAACATAAAAAGATATAAGATACATATAAAATTTCTCCATTATAGTTTTTTATTCAGATTGAAGAGTGTTAAACAATTTAAATGGTGTTGTTAAAATATCCAACATTGTGTTGATAACACCTTTCCCCATTTCTGAAGGATTAATTAGTCTCACTTCAGGATTTGTTAATGTGCCAGTTGCCTTTACCGGAACTGATATCAATCTACCTCTTAACATTGTGTTTAATATTGGTACTTTGCTTATAATTCTATCTGCTGTCTTTAATGGAGCAACTAAACAGGTAAGCTCAATTTGACGAGTAAAAATATCAATCCAGCCAGTAAACAACAGAGTCATATCCACACCATTAATAACAGCCCTATTTAAAATAAGCCTGCTTTTTTTCACATCTGCGACAATAGTGATAGAGGTGTAGGCAAAACCGTTCTGTTCAATATCAGGAAGAGTTCCCTCCATCAACTTTGAAATATTTAGCATGGAGAGAATTCTTGACAGGAGTGTTAATCTGAAAATTCTTCCACCATCAGATACCATTTCAACTTTCCCTTCAAGATTTTCTTTTATGATTGATTTAAGGTTTTGGATATTTATATCAGCTACCTCGTTATCTTTAGAGTTACTATCTTTTGCAGTATTACCTATCTCAATGGTTGCTTTTCCTTGTGCGTAAAGAGATGCTTTTAATGAGTAGTTGCCTTGCATAAATCTATCGCCACGATAAAAACATCCTATAACTGGTTCAATGTTTTTACTACTATCATGAAGCGTAAGAAAAAAATATGTAAAATCTTTTGTAATATTAACCTCAATCGCACCATCGACATTACACATCTGCATATTGTCGATTGTAATATTTCTATCTTGTCCATTAATAACAATTTTAGCAGAAAATGGGACAATTATAATATTTTTATCTGTAAATTCATCACTGTTCACCGTCAAAACTATTGGAGACGACTCTCTTTTTGATGCGTCAGATTTTAATATTGACGATAACGACATAGTTATAAGTTTTTGTTTTTCAAGGATAAAATCCAAATCAAGCCTATCTATAGTAACTGTGTAATTATAAGGCTGTAGAGATTCAATCGTAATCTCTCTTCTATCTGTAAAAGTTTCGAGCAATTTGTAAGATTCAGAGAGTGGATTTAAAACCGCCTCAATATCTTTTGTATTCAAGCTACCTGTAAAATCTATAGATGAACTATCTTTTAACGAATTTTTTGCTATAAAAGTTTTCTCTTTAAATAAAACAGTTGCACTCTCAACCCCATTTTTTAATATTTTTATCTGATATTCAAAAGCCTCATCACTGATTGTGTCTCTATTGAAAAAGATACTCAGGTTATTATTAAAAATTAATTTTCCTCTAAGTGCTCCCTCTTGCTCAAAATAGGCATCTTTAATTGAGAATGGCGTTTTTATATCACTGACCACGCTTATACGATCAAACATCTCTTTTTGTATAGATTCGCTCTTCATAAGTTGATTTATAAGTGCAGATATAAGAGATGTATCTTGGACAGTAGCATTATCAAGAGATATTCGAGTCAAAGATGGAGAGATAAGAAAATAGGCTTTAATATCAAATATCTCCTGTCCAAGTCCTACTGCATTACAGTTCCCTTCAACAAGGTAATCCCACGTTTCGGGCTTGTTAATCTCACCCTTAAATGCAATCTCTTTGATATATATCTTCCCTTTAGAATATTTAATAAGAGGCAGTATAGATGATGAACCTACTTTCAGCGATGTAGTGAACCATGGAAACATCTGTTCAAGTTCGATATCTGCTCTACCTGAAACTATCTTAAGAAGATAACTCTTATCAAAAACGAGAGATGCTGCAAAATCAGATAAATATGAGCTTCCAACCTTTACCTTGAGGTTATTAAGAGCGGCAAGTTGTAGTTTGCTATTATAGTTAAAATTACCATCACTAATTGAAAAACTATCTGGAAGACGGTCATAAGTACCTGATAGATTAATATTACTGGTAGTTATAATAACCGATGGCTTATAACCTTTTTCTCCTTCAAGTTTTAAAGTACCTTCTGCCTCTCCTTTAATATTGTTAAGTAGAGCAAGCTCTTTAGATAGATAACTGCTTGGCAGCAGGTCTATTAATACGCTTTTCAAATGGGCAAGGTCTGCTAAAATATCAAACTCTCCAGAAAAAATGTGCTTTTTACTAACCAAGTTTACATCAAGTGTTCCGCTATTTACGTTGGATTTATCAATAACTCCTTTTTTGATGTTGGTGCTAAGTATTCCGTCTTTTACAATAACAGTAGCATCAGTTTCTGTAGCTGTAAGATTTGTGGCTGGAATGTTGATTGTTCCGTCTTTAATCTCTCCTTTAATTATCATTGTTCGTGGATTAAAAAACTCTTCTATTGACTCTTTACTAAAAAGAGATAAGACTTTTTCCCTGCTAAGATTTGACTCTAAACTATTTTTAATACTATTTTTAAAAATAACCTCAATATCTCTAACTATCCCTCCACAAAGAATTTGAAAAATCTTCTCTGTTATCAGATTGTTAGGCAGAAATTTCAAAAAATCAGCTTTTACATTATCAACACTAATATCCTTACCAGAAAAGATAAGTTCTGAGTTTTGAAAAACTTCACTACTACTGTCAGCAGCTTGCTCTTTGTGATATTTGAACTGCACACAAAGATCAGGGGAAAAAGGGAGAATTGCAATATTTTTAATCTCTATTGTAGATTGATTTTTT
The DNA here is from genome assembly GCA_964425195.1 of uncultured Desulfobacterales bacterium. GTDB lineage: Bacteria > Desulfobacterota > Desulfobacteria > Desulfobacterales > Desulfobacteraceae > Desulfamplus. The sequence goes on along the minus strand of CAYRLG010000011.1, from coordinate 94,406 downwards.
GTAATAGCAATGGTGCAAAGTAGTTTGTCTATTTTAATATCTTTCTCTTTAATATATCTATTAGCTTTTGATTTTTTCTCTACCGTAACTGTTTTTTCAAAATTGATATTTTTCTCTATTGTATTTGGAATTATTTTACTTGCGTCATTAATGGAGATAAGATTAGGTATGGTTATATCGTAAATGGTTATATCTGCGTTAATACTATTATTAACCGGAGCTATCAAAACCTTTATATCGGCAATTCTAAATATGTCAGATTTAAGATTATTAATATCTATTGAAAATTTCTTTTGTTCTTTTGCTAAATAGTTAAAAATGTTGTTTTGTTGTGTAAAAGGCAGTGATAGAAGAGAGATAGATGACGGGATAACAGGATTTTGAAAGGTTATATTATTTATGAGAATCTGCTTTTTGGAAAACGATTCAGGGGAAAAAGATATTACTATTTTTTGAATGGTACAGTTTTCAAGTGGTGGGGTGGTAATTTTAATATCTTGCAATTCAACCGTTGGGAGTGGAAAAAGAGATATTTTAACTCTGTCTGGAGTAAGACCTTTAACGAGTATAGTCTCAAATGTCTTCGGCTTAGAATCTAAACTTTCCCGAAGCTGTTTTACCATAAAACTGCAAAGTGCCTTTTGGACAGAGTTATTGTCCATTATTACAGGTATTGAAAGAAAAATAAATATCAGAAAACCAATAGCAATCGTAACAAAAAGTAAACGTTTTTGCAATCTACCACTTATACCCTCGAGATTGGACAAGGTTAATAAAATCTCCCATAATCTCTTCCGTCTCTTTTAGCAAAATATCTTCCTTATCCTCTTTTTTCTTGGGATTTTCGATAATAACCTCTTCATCATCTACACTTTTTCTTCTTGGGTCTAACTGATGTAGTTGATCAATAGAGGAAAAAGGTTCTTTACCCTTTGCCATCCTTAGACGGTTTTCAATGTCAAGCTCTATCTTATCAAGGCGTTGCTTAAACTCTGCTCTTGCAACAGAGTTTAAAGATAGAGATTTAAGGTTATATATCTCCTTAGAGAGTTCATATTTTTCTTTAAGGTAGGTAAAGTCTGAATTATTCTCTACTCGTTTAATATGTTTTTCTTTTAACTGTGACAATATAGGTGCAATAGTAGGATAGGGTTTGTAATTTGCTTGATGTGATTTATCCCAAGGTAAAGCTCCATCAAGAGAGCTTTCTCCAGTTTCATCACTATTATAAAGTGGAGGAAATTCAATATCAGGAATAATACCTAAATGTTGAGTACTCTCACCTGATACTCTGTAAAATTTTGCATTGGTAAGTTTTAGCTGCCCATTTTCAATTGGCTGAAGAGCCTGAACAGTTCCTTTACCAAACGTTTGGGTACCTACAATAATACCTCTATTATAATCTTTAATTGCACCTGCAAATATTTCTGAGGCAGAAGCACTCATACGATTTACCATTACAATAAGCGGTCCATTGTACGCAATTGAAGGATCAGTATCTTCTAATCGAGACATATAACCATTTCTGGAGCGTATCTGTACAGTAGGCCCTGAATTAATAAAAAGCCCAGTAAGCTGATTTGCCTCTTGAAGAGCACCGCCTCCATTATCTCTAAGATCAATAATTAAACCATGAATATTCTCTTTTTTAAGCTCCTCAATTAAAAAAAAGACATCTCGAGTGGTACTTCTGTAGTCGTTTGTCCCCTCTTGCATCCCTTTAAAATCAAGATAAAAAGTTGGAATTGTAATAAGTCCAATATTAAATACCTCCCCACTTCTCTTTAATGGAATAACTTTTTTGTGAGCTGCTTGCTCTTCAAGCTTTACTTTATCTCTTTTTATGCTGATTATTTTGAAATTTTGTGAACCTTTTTGACCAGCAGGAATTATTTTAATTGAGACAAAAGAGTCCTTTGGACCCCTTATTAAATTAACCACCTCATCAATACGCCACCCAACTGTATCTTGTATAGTACCTTTTAAACCTTGCCCTACCCCAATGATTTTATCGCCCGGCATCAAAAGTCCAGATTTATCAGCGGGACCTGCCGGTATAAGGCTTACTACTTTGGTATATTCATATTCTGTCTGCAACACTGCTCCGATTCCCTCAAGAGAGAGACTCATCTGAATGTCAAAATCTTCTGACATGCGAGGAGGAAAAAACTGCGTATGAGGATCAAAGCTCATGGCAACAGCGTTAATATAAGTTTTAAAGGCATCTTCAGAGTTAGTCTGTGTAAGTCTGCTCAACCTACTTTTATATCGTTTAGAGAGAAGATTGGTAATCTCTTCATTACTTTCTCCCTCAAGTTGAAGAGATATAATGGTATTTTTAAGCTCGTGTTCCCACAAAATTTTAAGCTCATCTTTATCAATGGGCCAAGGAGCATTTTTTCTGTCTAATAATATCTCATCATTGCCGTCAAATTTAAAGTCGCTTTGCCAATTCTCTATTTTTCTATTAATATAGTTCAACTTTTCTAATGATCTCTCAAGATAGATGTTAAAAAGAGCATATCCCGGTGTTAGATCTCCTTTTTTGAGAGTGTTATCAAGCCAATACCTTATTTTTTCAAATTCGTTTATCTCATTTTGAGTGAAAAGGTGTTTTCCGGGATCGAGAATATTAATATATTGATCCAATATTCTTGAGGAGAGATTGTCATTAAACTTTAGCCCTAAGTAGTGAGACCTCTCCAGAGATGCTACAATCCCTATACATGTATCTGCATCATCTTTTGTAAACGTCACTTTCTTGATATTGTTGTTAATGCCAAGCGTCTTCTCTTGAATTGAAGAAGTTGGGTAAGCCAGGGCAATGGGGGAGTTGTTAATAATAAACAAAATTGAAGCTATAAGTACTATAGCATTGAGTAAAACAATTTTTTTGAAAAATTTTTTAAATATAGTCATCATAGTCCAACTCTGACAGGTATAAGTATGTTTATTCAGTATTTTATGTGTCTTAAATGCTATTATCAATTTCAGACTCCTGATTTACATCTTAACTACATATCATGATAGTGTTAAAAATCTTCAGGTGACTCAAGACTTATACGTCCAAGTTTCCCTGCTCTTAACTCCCTTATAAGTAACTCAGATGCCTTATATAGGTCAACAACCCCACCTTTTTTTAGACATCCTCTTATTGCTCCGATTTTTTCTAAAATTATAGTTCTATCATCGACTTCAGTTTTCTGATTTAGCATATTAATAGCTAAATCTTTAGAGTCTATCTGCTTAGACAGAGAATAATTATAATTTATATCACCAATATTTGAAAGTTTATATCTCTCTTTTAGAGCATCAGGATATTTTTCTATTAAATATTTGAGTATAAACAAAGCTATATCTTTATAATCAATAGCTACATCTGAGATAGCACCGCTTGCGGCAAGTTTATACGCCCCACTCTGACTCTCCAGCACAGGAGGTAAAATACCCGGTGTATCATAAATATCAACTTTATTCTTAAGACTGGTTCTTTGTTGGTGTCGAGTTATAGCTGGAACATTGCCAGTTTTTGCTATCCTCTTACCCGCAAGAGTATTCATAATAGTTGATTTACCTGTATTTGGAATACCAGCAACCATGACACGTAATCTGCGACTTTTTGATTTAACTGCTTTTGATGACTCAAATGTGGAAATTGCAAATTCTAAAGCACGCCATGTATCAACCGAGTCTGTCCCTGTAATCGATATTACTTGACAACTTTTGGCATTGCCAAATTTATTTCTGAAATGTTCAAGCCATAGCCGAGTTACTTCAGGATCTGCGAGATCGTTTTTATTAAGCACTTTTATCTGCAAAATAGATTGTAATGTCTGGTCAAGAAGAGGATTTGAACTGGAGGCGGGCAATCTTGCATCAACTATTTCCATTACTACATCCACATTGGAGACAGTCTGTTTAAGGAAACTCGCTGCTTCATACATATGTCCTGGAAACCACTGGATTGTCATTGGCTCTCTTTTTAGTATTTGTATTTTAAGTTGATATGATAAATGTTGATATTTAACATGACATCTCCAAAGTATAAATAAAAAAAGCACCTCTGATTAATAAAAATCAGAGGTGCTTTTAATTTGATTATATATTTGTAGTGATGTTATAAATTATTTTATAAATTCTAACATCATCATAGAATATTTTTTATTATTGAACAGTAACATTTACTGCTGCAGGACCTTTCTGACCCTGCTCAATATCAAACTTAACTCTGTCACCCTCATTTAGTGATTTAAAACCGGTTGCATTTATACCTGTATGGTGAACAAATACATCTGGTCCATTTGCTTGCTCAATAAAACCAAAACCTTTTGAATCGTTAAACCATTTTACAATACCATCTGCCATGCTGACAATCTCCTTAAATTAAAAAATAGATAATATAGTTCCAAACTCAAGGTTCTTGCCACTTTCACAAATGGATCTTCCCTTTAGAACGAAACCTTACTTAAAAGCCACTCTTAGCTTGCATCAAGCAAAAAATAGACTTGATAGCGTACTTAGTTTGACTAATTACGATTAGCTTATTACTTAACAAATAATAAATCAAGTATTTTTTTAATCAAAAAAATAATATTACAGTAGTTATAAAATAATACTAATCCTTTTTACTTTCAACTATTGACAAACCCTATTTTACAATGGATAAAAAATAGGGGTTAACTCGATCCACAATAAGCACTATTTTTGTATTTCACAAAACTATATTATAGATAAATTTGGAAAGAATAATAATATGAAATTAAGAATAATTGTATTGGTTCTGGCAATTCTTGCAGTTCTTTCTGCATCTGCTGGAGGAGGACTTTATTACCACGCTCTAAAACAGGCAGCATTTCAGCATGCAGAAAATCAGGCAAATAGAAGGCTTGAACTCTTTAACAGGCAGTTAACCGCATCTATTTCCGAACATGTTAAACCTGTCAAAGCACTTTCAGGGTTAAAAGAGTTAGAGCAAGCAATACAAATGCCTAATTTTAATACTGTACAAAATAGAGTAGGTTTAACAATTACAGACCATATTACAAGTTCATATACACTTAATAATTTAAACTCAATTCTCGACAATTTTGCAGACTCTCTTAATATTGAGGTCTGTTATCTTATGAATAATCGAGGAGATACTATAGCATCAAGCAATAGAAATGACCCTAATAGTTTTGTTGGAAAAAATTTTGCGTTTAGACCATACTTTATGGAGGCTGTAGCTGGCAGACCATTTATATACCTTGCGTTAGGAACTACCTCAAACAAAAGAGGAGTTTATTATAGCCATCCAATTTATAACTCTCAAAATAGTAATATTGTTATAGGTGTTGCTGTTATTAAATCTTCTGTAGAGCTAATTGAGTCAAAGTTATTTGCAGGTTCAGAAGGGATCTTACTTGTTACAGATCCAAATGGTGTAATATTTATCTCTAATCGTCAAGAACTAAAGTTAAAGCTACTTTGGCAACTTAATAAAAAAGAGATTCAAAAGATTAATGAAACACGACAGTTTGGAGAAATTTGTTGGAATTGGTCAGGTATTTCACCATTCAAAGATAGTTATGTTATTGATCAAAAAAGAGAGAAATATCTCTATTCGCAAATGGAACTTGATGGTTATCCTGGCTGGAAAATTATTCATCTAAGAAGCCTTAAAGAGATTTCAAAAGAGCTTGCCCAACCATTTATTAGAATAATAGGTCAGGTTATCCTTATTATCTCTATATTTATTGGGATTTCTGTATTTATCCTTTATAAAAAAGCTATTGAAGAGATATCAAAAAGAAAAAGAGCAGAAAACGACTTACGCTTAAGTGAGGCGCGTTATAGAGATATCTACCATAAGACTCCTATTATGCTCCACTCTATTGATAAAAAAGGGAAGATCATAGGCGTAAGTGATTTTTGGCTTGAAAAAATGGGTTATACAAGAGAAGAGGTAGTTGGAAAAACTCTAACAGATTTTTACAGCAAGGCATCGAAACAATATGCTGAAGAAGTTATTTTCCCCTATTTTTTTAAAACTGGTTTTTGTAAAGATGTTCCATATACATATTTGAAAAAGAATGGCGAAGAGATTGAAATTCTTCTCTCATGTTATGGTGTTCGTGATGAGGAGGGAAAAGTTGTAAGGTCTCTTGCTGTAAGTGTAGATGTTACAGAAAAAAATCAAGCTCAGCATGATTTAGAACTTGCAAGAGAGAGGCTCTCCCGTTACTCTCTTGATCTTGAACAACAGGTTGATAAGAGAACACAAGAATTAAAGCAGGTGCAAAATCAGTTAAGAAAACTTTCTGGGAACATAATGGCAACCCATGAAAATGAACGCAGAGCTGTTGCAAGAGAACTTCACGACCATCTTGGGCAAATACTTACTGCTCTGAAAATGGATAGCGTATGGCTTGCAAAATATCTTGAACCTCTTGATTCAAATGCAGCAGAAAGAGCAAGTCGTATATGTTCTCTGATTGATGATACTATAGCAGATGTCAGAGCTATGGCTTTTAGGTTAAGACCCGGACTGCTTGATGACTTAGGTCTTGTAGATGCTTTAGAGTCTCTTATTCGTGATTTTGAGAAAAGATCGGATGTTTGGTTTCTGTTTCGTCATGCTGAAATACCTGAAATTGATGACACTGTTGCAACAGCTCTTTACAGGATTGTTCAAGAAGCTCTTACAAACGCACTGAAACATTCCAATGCAAGTGAAATTTCTGTTGATCTCTCTGCAGACTTAGTTGAACTTTCTCCAAATCGTAATGGCTACCTAATTTTAACTGTTGAAGATAATGGTTGTGGCTTCTCATCTGAGGGTAATAAAGAGTATCACGGTTTAGGGCTTACAGGAATGAAAGAGCGGGCAACTTTAGCCGGAGGCACGCTTAATATATTTTCTGCTCCTAATAAAGGTACTAAAATTATATGTAAACTTGCTATTAATACCAGAAACTAAATAGAATAACAAAAGATAAATAGATTTAAGGAGAGGGGTATTGAAAGATTACTGGAATTCAAATATAGAGGCATTAAAACAAACAGATGAGGCACTTTACCATAAAGTTATCAACTACTCTTCTGAAGAAGATATCGGCGAAATAGTCCCTACAAATACCAATTTCCCTACGTTTCGTTTTCGTGAGCCAGGAAAGAGTTATACTTATACTTATAACACTGACGATCCTATAAAACAGGTTGAGGCTACCTTACCAATATTAAGAAACCAAGAGAACTTATCTCAAACAATCTGTATCTTTACTGGTATGGGACTTGGATATGCACAGATAGTAGCATTAAAAAAACGAACTGATGTCTTCAGACTTATTATTTTAGAACCCTCTTTTGATATGTTTTGTATCGCATTAAAATATGTTGATTTGCATTCTCTTATTTTATCAGATAAAGTTTTTATCTTTGCTGGAGATATTGATTGGAATAAATTTTTCGATATCTGCTCAAAAAAAAATATTGAAACAGACTTTCTTTTCAGTGATTATCTTGCGTTATTTGATTGGAAGCCAGAACTGTATAACAATACTAAGCAGATGGCTCGTACATTTGCCGAAAGAGCCATTGCTGGTCTTGGTGTTATGACGAGGTTTGGTGAACAGTTGTTTAAAAATAGAGTTATCAACTTAAAACTTTTAAGAGAGTCAACTGCTGTTGATGTTTTAAAAGGTGCGTTTAAGAACAGACCGGCTATATTAGTTTCTGCTGGTCCATCTCTTGGTCAAAGTTTTGAATCTTTAAGAAAAGCAGTTGGAAGGTGTATTATCATTGCATTAGATTCAGCAGTTGTACCACTTTTGAATAATGGAATAAAACCAGATTTTGTTACAACTTTAGATTATCAGGATATAAATTCTGAAAAACTCTCTCCAGATATTATTAAAAATCAGGATTTTTATCTTGTAGCCAACATAACCTCTTCACATCTTACCCCTAAACGTCTTGAGTTAAAACATCTCTTTTTTAGCTTTCAGGAAAATGATGCACAAACTTGGATAATGGAGGGCATGGACGCAAAATATAAAATGCCTCCAGTAGGCTCTGTGGCAATGCTATCTTTAAGTTTTGCCCAGATGATTGAAGCGGATCCTATCATTTTTGTAGGACATGACTTTGCTTTGACCTCTACAGAAATTGATCATGTGCAAGGTGCTGTTTTAGCTGGAGGATATTACTTTACACTTGACTCTTTGACTATTAAAGGTATTGATGGAAAACCAGTTGCTACAAATAACACTTTTCTTGAATTTAAAATAAACTTTGAGCAGATATTAAAAAATTATAAACGAACCTATATTAACTCTACAGCAGCGGGAGCTCACATAGAAGGAAGCTCTGTTCAGAGCTTAGAGTCTGTTATTGAAACTTATCTTAATTTACCTTTTTCAACAGAAGATATTGTTAATAGCTGTTTAAATAGTAGTTCTAAAAATATTATAAGTAAATTTATTTATAATGCTAAACATGTCATTGCTGATGCAAAAAAAGTCCTTAATCAAGTTAACAAGATATTAAATGAGACGGCTAAAGTATCCAATATTTTGCAAAGTAAATCACATAAATTGAGTAGAGTGAATAATTTCTCAGAACTTCCTTCAAGTATTCAAGCAAGTAAGCAAAAAATTAAAAAGCTTTATTCCAAATATAAACCATTTCTTCAGATGGAAGAGTTGGCTGCAAAACGAATCATGGAGGCAAATAGTGCTAATATTGTAGAATCAGAATCTGCCAAATCAAATTATATTGGCAGCGTAGAAAAAGAGAACGCCAATGTTGTTCTTCACATGAATGCACATAAATATGGTTTGGAAGAATTTATTAAACTTGTGGGTGAGCTTGTTATTTTTTTAGAAACTGAGAATAAATACCTAAAAACAATGGTACTCAATACAATCACAGAAAATCAACTAATTGAATTTGCAGAGTTTTATTTAAATAATGACGCTTTTATACGATCAAAAAACATACTTAACAAATTTATAGAGATGTTTCCTAATGCCTATCTTATCGGTCGAGCAAAGGTACTTATGGGTCTTGCTGCTGCCCATTGCCTTGACTTTGATGCAGCTTTTAAATTATGGGAGGATGCGGAAAAAAGAGAGCCAAAGCTTAAAGATGAAATTATTGAACATAGGAAAAAGTTGGCTCGTTATTGGTTATCATGGGGATTTGGAGGAGAGCCTGGACAAGGATATCCAATAATTATTAAGCGGTTACAAAGAGCATATATACTTTGGGATAATTACGAATTCTTTAGAAACTTAAAAGATGTTTTTTGGAATGAATGTATAGCTTATATAATTAAAAGTATTGAGAATAGTAAATTTGAAGAATCAGAACAATGCTTATCACTTAGTGCCGCAGTTCAAAAGGAGACACCTGAATGGTATTACTGTATGGCAAGAGTCTTCTTTAATAAAAAAGAGTTATCTAATACATTTACCTGTATAGATTTAGCTAAAGAAAAGTGGGATGAATGTATACATAGTATAGGGCTGCGTTGGGTTGCTAAAGATGAGGTTAATATCAAAGCTATTCAAGAAGCAACATTATTTAAAGACATGTGTCAAACATTAAAATACGGAACAGAATATCAGTATTATGATATCGCAAAAAAATTATATGATAAAGAGCAATCTCAAGAATTAAACATTTTTTTGAACAATTCTATACAAAAATACCCTTATAATTCAAATCTACTCGCTCTTTCCGCACGGATTAATATTGAATCTGGGAATTATGATAAAGGTATTGAAGAGCTTATAAAAGCAGTTGAACTTGATCCATCAGAAGCTGTTTTATGGGAAGAGCTCGGCGATACTCTTTTTTTACAGCAAGACTATGCATCAGCCGCTATTGCTTATGAAAAATGTTTTCTTGCAATTCCAGATAGAATTGATGTCTTAAGAAAATTAGGAGATTGTTATTTAAATAGTAACCAATTTGAAGCAGCTAAAGCTGCCTACCTTGCTGTAATTGAAAAAGAGCCTTCACACGATATTGCGACTCACAACTTGCAATTGATAGAGAATGTACTGAAATAGTCCATGTTGTATTCTTTAACAAGAATTTAACAAGAAAAAAATTCCTGATTATGGTTATCTTTGTGAAAAATATGAAAATAGAAGACGCTGTGCAAAAAAGAGAATTTAGCAACACAGACAAGTTCAAATTGCCTATTTATGAAAAAAAAGCTACAATTGGATATTCAACTATAGGCAAACAAGGAACTCTCAAAATTGTTAGCATTATGAACTTTTTGCAAGACGCTGCATCAGAACATGCAGACCTTATGGGAGTTTCAGGGTTTGATTTAGCAAAAGAAAATCTGAGTTGGGTTATTTTTCGTTACCATATTGAGATTAAAAATCATCCTAATTGGAATGACAAAGTAACCATTAAAACGCACAGATTTTCATGCAAAAATCTTTATGAAATACGTGCTTTGAATATAATAAAATACACTCAAAAATGCTTAGCTAAAAGAGAAAAATATGAAATTGTAAATGCTAAAGTTTGCTGGGTTATGGTTAACAGAAAAAATGGTAAACCTGTTCGACTTAGCAAGTTTATGGATAAAGAGATGTTGACAAGCCATGAAGTCCAAAAAGATAATTCTGTTGAGTTTCTCTTAGAACAAGACTCCTCAGACCAAATTAATAAAGGAGTAGAATCATATTTTCCAGAGATTATAAAACCTGAGATCATTCACTATCAATTGCCTTTTAAAGTAAGAATGCACGACCTCGATCTAAATGGACATGTGAATAATGCTATATTTGTTGAGTGGGGTGTGGAGACTGTGCCAGAAAGAGTTTTATCTAATTTTTCTCCCGCCACTATTGATGTTATTTTTAATAAAGAGTCATTGTATGGCGATATTATTGTATCTCACACAGAAATAAGAGAGAATACAGGAACTCTGTTGACATTACACTCAATTATTAGGCAGCAAGATCAAGTAGAGCTTGCGAGACTAAATATCCAATGGAGTAATCTACCTAAAAGAGTAACTCCTCTCTCAACAAAAAGAGATGATAGAGATGCAGTTCATAGTTCAGATGGAGTTGATAATATATGAACGACAAAGATCGTTTAAAAGCATATCAGTCAGCTATAAGATATTTGGCGCCACGGGCAAGAAGTGTGTATGAAGTAAAAGTCTATCTTATAAAAAAAGGGTTTGATGAAGAGCTTGTTAAATCCACCATTACAACACTTGAACATGAAAATCTTCTGAATGATCATGAGTTTGCCTCGATATTTGTGAAGCAAAGAGAAAGATTTAAGCCAAAATCAAAATTTGCCCTTGCATTTGAATTGAAAAAAAAGGGGATTGATGCTGATATAATAAATTTTTCTCTAATTGATATAGATGAATACGAACAAGCTCTCTTTGCGGTTAAATTAAAGATGAAGCTGTGGCTGGATTATGATAAAGAAAAGTTAAAAAAGAAAGTCATGAACTATCTCAGAAACAGAGGTTTTAGCTATGAGGTGTGTATATCCACCTTTAATAGGCTGTTATCTGAAGAGTCATGTATATAACAACTACTACTTGAGGATTCTCCTCACTGGATTTCAACTTCTTTGAAGAGTTAAGGAAATTTATTTATGTCTGATTGGACGGCTGGTTATGTTACGGATATCGGTTACACATTTGGTTATTACACAGAATTAAATCCATTAAGAATCCCTTTAGCATTTTTAAATGCTGGATATGTCTTTCCTAATGCTGGTGCTGCATGTGAACTTGGTTTTGGACAAGGTATGAGTATAAATATTCATGCAGCAGCCTCTGCATCTACTTGGCAATGGTATGGTACAGACTTTAATCCGCTACAAGCTGGTTTTGCTAAAGAGCTGTCAACTGTATCAGGAGCGGAAGCAAATCTTAACGATCTCTCGTTTGCCGAATTCTGTAGTCGTAAAAATCTGCCTGATTTTGATTTTATTGGTCTTCATGGGATATGGAGTTGGATATCTGATGAAAATAGAGCAATAATTGTAGATTTTCTGAGACGTAAACTCAAAGTGGGTGGAGTGTTTTATATAAGTTATAACACCCAACCAGGATGGGCTGCTCTTATACCATTGCGTGACCTATTTGTAAGACATGCTGAAGTCATGTCTGCAAAAGGTCATGGAAGTATCAGAAGGGTAGAGGAGTCTCTTACATTTGCTGAAAAACTTATTGCTACCAACCCACTTTATTCAAGAGTTTTTCCACAAGTAGCAGAGAGACTAAAAAAAATGAAAGAGCAAAACCGGAACTATCTTGCTCACGAATATTTTAATAAAGATTGGAATCCTATGTCTGTGGATCGGATGGCTGATTGGCTGAGTCCTGCGAAGATGACTTATGCCTGTTCAGCACACTTTATAGATCATGTGGATGCTTTAAATCTTTCAGGGGAACAGATTGCATTACTTCAACAGATTCCAGATCAGATATTTAGAGAAATGGTAAGAGATTTCTGTGTTAATCAACAATTTCGTCGTGACTATTGGGTAAAAGGTGCTCGCCGTCTATTTCCACTTGAGCAGGCAGAAAAATTTAGAGAGCAGAAGGTGGTGTTGGTACGTCCAAAAGCAGATATTTCATTGAAAGTTACAGGTGCTATGGGAGAAGCAACTATGCAGGAAGCTGTATATCGACCTGTTATTGATGTGCTATCCAGCTATCAACCTAAATCTATTGGACAAATCGAACAGGCGGTAAGAGAAAAAGGAGTTCAGTATGCGCAAGTTATTCAAGCAGTTACAGTTCTAATGGGTAATGGTGCCATTCAGCCAGCTCAAGAAACATCCGCAGTAAAAGCTGCAAAGAAACACACAGAACGATTTAATAACTATATTATTAACAAATCTCGATTCACGGCAGAGATGAGTTTCTTAGCAAGCCCTATCACTGGAGGGGGTATTTCAGTTGGGCGATTTCAACAACTTTTTATGCTTGCTATAAACAACGGTAAAAAACATCCAGATGAATGGGCTGCTTTTGCGTGGAATATTCTCTCGTCCCAGAATCAACGTATGATAAAAGATGGGAAAGTATTGGAAGAACCAAAAGATAACTTATCAGAACTTACCGAGCAAGCTAATATTTTTGTAGATAACCAGCTTCCAATTATTAAGCAATTGCTTTAAAATTATTCACTATTCACTTTAGATTAGACAGATTATACTTTAAATGGTCGCAAATTTAGCTTTTTAATATGTAAAACTCAACTTATGACCAAGAGTAGTATAACTTAAAATTATAGTCGTTAAAAAAGCAAGATAAGATAGAGCAAATAATATAAGGATTTATACTGTGCTCAATAATAACAATATAAAGGCGAATTCACAACTTTACAGATCAGACTCCCCTGTGGGTGTATTTGACTCTGGTGTTGGAGGGTTGTCTGTTCTTAGAGAGATTCGCAGGTATCTTCCTGCAGAAAATCTAATATATGTTGCAGACTCAGGATATGCACCTTATGGTAATCGCTCAGCTAATTTTATCGAACATCGCGCAGCTGCAATTGCCCATTTTCTACTTAATGCTAATGTAAAAGCATTGGTAGTTGCATGCAATACAGTTACCGTAGTAGCTATAAACAGACTTCGTTCATGGTGCCCAGTACCAATTATTGCCATTGAGCCCGCCATAAAACCAGCAGCAAGCATAACAAAATCTGGTGTAGTTGGAGTGCTTGCTACAACTCAGACTATTGCAAGCTCCAATGTCTCTCGTCTCTGTTCCATGTATGGGGGTAATGTTAAAGTTCTTTTACAGCCATGCCCAGGACTTGTAGAACAAGTAGAACGAGCTGAACTTGCTACCGTCTCAACACGATCGATGCTCAATGGGTATCTTTCTCCATTGATTGACAACGGTGCAGATACCATTGTGTTAGGATGTACCCATTATCCGTTTCTCGGGGGATTGATTCAAGAGATGGTAGGCTCAGGTGTTAATATAATTGATCCTGCAGCTCCTGTTGCTCGAGAGCTATCTCGCCAACTTGCTACCCGTCAAATATCTGCTATGCCAGAAAATGTTGGTGTAGAAAAATTTTTTACAACAGGTTCTATTTTACATGTAAAACAGGTAACTTCAACCCTTTGGGGTAAAGAGGTTTATCTAGAAAGTTTACCTAAAGATTACTGCAATCATGCCCTTTTAAATTAACACTATTCTTATTGACATTCCCATGCCGATTTACAATAACCATACCAACTATAATCAACACTATTGATAGTATAATATTTAGTGTTAAAGGCTCATCAAGCAATAATACACTAAAGAATATTCCGGAAACTGGCATAATAAATACAAATGAGTGTATTGCTGTTGCACCAAATCTACAAAGAAGACGATTCCATGCAATAAAACCATAAGCAGCAGTAATAAAACTTTGATAGAAAATTGAGTGAATAATGGTAGAATCTATAACTTTGAGCATCTGAGCATCCCATAAGAAGCCAGCAACAAAGAACAGAGGAGTTCCAAATATCATAGGATACAAGGTTATCTGAATAACGCTTATTTCACAAATCACCCTTTTTGTATAAACTGCACTGCACCCCCAAAGACAGACAGCAATGACTATTACCACATCTCCTATCATCATATTTCCTGATATATCATGGTAATCAAAAAAGAGAAACAGAACCCCCATAAAACCTAAGGCTATTCCACCTATCTTATTTATGCTTATCCGATCTCCTTGTATAAAAAAATGGGCAAGAATTAACACGACAAATGGCAGAAGATTGGAAATCAATGTTCCATGAGATGCTGTTGTCATACTTAATCCATAATAAAAAGCTGATAGCTGGAAAGTGAATATCAAGGAGAGAATTAAAAGTTTATAACCCTGGTATCTGTTAAAGCTGAGCGACTGTTTAGTAATTTTTGCCCACAAAACAAGTGCAATTGATGCAAGAGCAAATCTTATACCAGCATTTGTAAAAACACCAACTCCTGCGAGACTTATCTTTATTGCAACAGTGTTTGCTCCAAATAGAATGCAAAGAAACGCTGTATATAAAGATGCTTTAAATGTAAGATTATCATTTCTATTGCTTAAATTGGTAGAGATATCCTCTACTTTTATGGTATTCTCTATATTTTGAAAATTTGCTACTGGAAAATCTGCTGCTTCTACTATTTTCATGCTATCTCTCTTCCTTATACCAAGTATGCCCTAAATAGGCAGAAATAAAGGTGATATACATCTTTTTTATCTGGAGTTAATCACGCTTTTTGTGTATTTTCAAGTGGTAAATATTTCAGATAATTAAAATTACACCAGTTATTATTGCAGCATAGATAAAATAGATAAAGGTATATTATGATATGCTACTCAACCCTCTGACAAAAAAGAAATGGAAACGATTTATATCTATAAAAAGAGGATTTTTCTCTTTTATAGTACTTATTATAATGCTCTTAATTTCAATATTTGCAGAACTATTTATAAATAGCCGAGCACTTATAGTCTATTACAACGGTAAGTTGTGGTTTCCCACATACACAAATATGATTCCGGGAAAAACCTTTGATCTTAATTATGAATATGAGACAAATTACAGAGAACTTCAAAAAAAATTTAAAACAGAAAAATCTATAGATATAAAGCATGGTAAAATCAGCAACAACTTTGTCATAATGCCTCTTATCCCTTTTAATCCTTATGAGAATGATCTTAAAGAGAACAGCTACCCACCTTTTCCACCCTCTTTTTCCGAAAGGCATTTTATGGGCACAGATAATGTAGGCAGAGATATTTTGGCACGCTTAGTCTATGGATTCAGAACAGCCGTTATATTCTCACTTATTTTGCTTATATTAGACTATTCAATTGGAATAACTCTCGGGTGTACTATGGGCTATTTTGGAGGGAAATTTGATCTTTTTTTTCAAAGAGTTCTTGAGATATGGAGCAATGTCCCTTTTTTATATGTAGTTATTATTGTCTCTTCTATTGTTGTTCCAAATTTTATGGTGCTGCTTTTAATCATGGCATTTTTCGGCTGGATAAATATGACATGGGTTATGCGAACGATTACATATAAAGAGAAGGAGAGAGAGTATGTTCTTGCAGCAAGATCAATTGGAGCATCACACTTTAGAGTTATTTTTAAACATATAATCCCAAATACAATTTCGGTTATTGTTACCTACATTCCATTTGCTATATCAGGAGGTATTGTTGCTCTTACCTCACTTGACTACTTAGGATTTGGTCTTCCTGCACCAACTCCAAGCTGGGGCGAACTTCTGCAACAGGGTTGGAGTAATATGAGTGCATGGTGGATTTCAAGCTCTGTAGTATCTGCACTTGTTATTACCCTTATGATTGTAACTTTTACAGGAGAGGGGATAAGAGAGGCTTACGATCCTAAGATGTACTCTTTTTATGAATAGAAATTTTTTTATAATTACATCTCTTTTATCAATCATTATACAAAAATAATGTGGAGTAAAACAATAGTGACGAATAGATATTATTTAAATATTTTTAAACTCTATATATTTATTATTCTATTACTAATAATAAGCCTAATTGGGGGATGTAGTACTAAAATAGAGCCTTTAGAGATACCTGAAGAGACTTATATAGAAGATAGAAGTCTTAAAAACTCAAGTTTTGTCAAACAAGAACTCTATAGCCAATATAGAGAGTGGAAAGGGACAAGGTATCGAATGGGTGGGTTAAATAAAAATGGTATTGACTGCTCTGGTTTTGTCTATATTACATTTAAATATAAATTTGGTATCATACTTCCAAGAACAACTGAAGAGATGGTTAATTTAGGAGTGCATATTGATACAGGAGCGTGGAGAGCTGGAGATTTGATCTTTTTCAAAACTGGACTGTTCGACAGGCACGTTGGAGTTTATATAGATGATGGGCACTTTCTACACGCATCAACAAGTCAAGGGGTTACCATTTCTGAACTTAACAATCCTTATTGGCATAGAACCTATTGGAAAACCAAAAGAATATGATTTGATTTGAGCTATCATATCTGATAGAAAGCACGGCTCAATAATAAATCAAGCTCACAAGAAGCGATGAGATTTAAAAAAAAGTTCCTATAATGAATTTTAGCTATGTACTAAAAAATTTTATTTTTTTCATAACACTCTTTGCCTTAACAGGAGGATTTAAAAAATGAGTAACATATTACCTGAATTTGGGCTATCTTTTGATGATGTCCTGCTTGTACCTGAATATTCATCAATTTTGCCAGATGCTGTTCAAACCCATACAAGACTTACCAGAGAACTTAATATTAATATTCCAATTGTAAGTGCTGCAATGGATACTGTAACTGAAGCACTCACCTCAATCAGTATGGCAAGAGCGGGAGGAATTGGATTTATACACAGAAATTTAAGTATTGAAGAGCAGGTAATTGAAGTTGACAGAGTCAAGAAATCAGAAAGTGGTATGATTGTTGACCCCATCACGATCTCTCCTGAGGCTCCAATCTCAAACGTTCTTGAGATAATGGCAAAATACAGAATCTCGGGCATTCCAGTAACTGAAGGTGATAAATTAGTAGGTATTGTAACAAACAGAGATTTAAGATTTGAAACAGAGCTGCAAAAACCTGTAAAAGAGGTTATGACTAAAGAAAATCTTGTTACAGTTCCTGAAGGATGCTCTTTAGAAGAGTCCAAAAAAATGCTACATCAACACAGAATTGAAAAACTACTTGTAGTTGATAAAGAGGGAAAATTAAAAGGGTTGATTACTATAAAAGATATTGAAAAAATTAAAAAATATCCAAATGCCTGCAAAGATTCAATGGGGCGATTAAGAACAGGGGCAGCAATAGGAGTTGGTTCTGACATGATGAATCGTGTTGAAGCTCTCTTAAATGCGGGGGCAGATGCTCTTGTTATCGACACATCGCATGGTCATTCACTCAATGTCATCAGTGCCGTAAAAAAGATAAAACACTCTTTTCCTGACGCTCAGGTTATTGCTGGTAATGTTGCAACCTCTGCTGGTGCAAAAGCTCTTATTGACGCTGGCTCTGATGCTGTAAAAATTGGAATAGGACCAGGCTCTATCTGCACAACAAGAATTGTTGCTGGTGTTGGTGTTCCACAACTCTCCGCGATCTTAAACTGCAAAGAGGTATCAGATAAAACTGGCGTTCCTATAATTGCAGATGGTGGCATTAAATTTTCAGGAGATATAACAAAAGCTATTGGTGCTGGTGCTCATAGTGTTATGCTTGGGAGTCTTCTTGCAGGAACTCAGGAGAGTCCTGGCGAAATTGTCATATTTCAGGGTAGAAAATATAAAGCCTACCGTGGCATGGGTTCTGTAGAGGCGATGAAAAAAGGGAGCAGCGACCGCTATTACCAAAAAGATCACGAAGATGATGAGACGCTTGTTCCTGAAGGGATTGTAGGTAGAATCCCCTACCGAGGTACAATTAGAGAAAATCTTTTTCAGATGTTAGGTGGACTTAAAGCTGGAATGGGCTATCTTGGTGCTCTAACAGTTGAAGAGTTGAGACAAAAAGCTCAATTTGTCAAAATTACCGCAGCAGGACTCAGAGAGAGTCATGTGCATGATGTAATTATAACCAAAGAGGCACCAAATTATAGTGTTGAAAGCATTAAATAGTTTTAGAAAGAAAATCCGCACTATTTAGTTGATATTTGAGTTTATAAAAAAGTTGATTGTTAATAACATAAGATATTGACTCAAAGAGTACCATGATGTATAAAGCACTCCATCATTCACTGGGTGATCGTCCAACGGTAGGACTGCGGACTCTGACTCCGTCAATCGAGGTTCGAATCCTTGTCACCCAGCCAAGTAAAATCAAAGGGTTACAGCCATTAAACTGTAACCCTTGTTTGTTTTAATCAACTGAGAAAGTTACGAATAAGAATCTCGCCATTTTCTGTCATAAAACTTTCAGGATGGAACTGAACTCCATAAACAGGAAACTCTTCAAGCTCAACACCCATAATAAGCCCTTCACTATTCCATGCTGTAGTAATAACATTTGGAAAAGATGATTGTTTATCAATTTTAGTTTCCCAAATAGTTGCTCTCTTACTTCTATCAAAAGCCTTCTGATTTAGAGAATCGGGGCTCATACTGGCTGGTTCAATTACAAGGGAGTGATAACGTGCGGCTGCAAAAGGCGATGGCATTCCTCTAAAAATCCCCTGTTCTTTATGAATTATCATATCTATTTTTCCATGAACAGGTACCGGAGCCCTTTTTGTTTTTCCTCCAAAAACCTCATTTAGACATTGCATTCCTAAACAAACTCCAAGAATTGGCACTTTATCGTAAAAATATGCAATTGCCTCATTTGAAATCCCTGCATGAGCAGGATCTTTAGGTCCAGGGCTTATAAGAAGATAATCAGGTTTTAGAGTCCAAGCATCCTGTACAGTAATCTTATCCGCCCGCTTTACAATAATCTCAAGATTAAAAGGGATAAACATCTGTACTAAGTTGTATGTGAAAGAGTCATAGTTGTCTATCACAAGAAGCCTTGGTTTTATATTATTATTATTATTCTTTTTTAATATTTGGTTCATCATCATTTACATCCCTATTTGATCACACTATGTAATCTTCACTTCACATCATAAAATATGGATCAACATCAATGCCGACTGATATATCTTTAGCTGTAAAGCTTTTTTTATCTGCCACAAGATGGCGAACTATTCTATTTAAAAGAGCTGCTGATGGGCTTTTAAGAAGAATCTGCCATCTATAACGCATTGATATTTTTGGTATTCCAGCTTCAATAGGTCCTAAAATCTGAATAGGAATAGATTCAGAACTCTCCTGTTTATTGTACATATTAATAAAATTATGGCACATCTCTCCAACCATCAAGGCATGAGTTTTTACTTTTTCCATATCAAGCCCTGAAATTTTCAGTTGAATAATTCTTGAAAACGGAGGATATAACAACGCCTTTCTAAATGGGATTTCGCTATTGTAAAACTGCACAAAATCTTGATTTTTAGATGCTTCAATACTGAAATGTTCTGGATTGTATGTCTGCATAATAACTTTTCCGGATATATCTCCTCTTCCTGCTCTACCTGCAACCTGAGCAAGAAGCTGAAAAGTTCTCTCTCCTGCACGGAAATCTGGAAAATTTAAAGAGAGATCCGCACATATCACACCAACAAGAGTAATTGCTGGAAAATCGTGCCCTTTTGCAAGCATTTGGGTACCAACAATAATATCAACAGTTCTGTTTTTAACCTTTTTTAAAATCTGTACAGTTGACCCTTTTTTTCCACCTGTATCTTGATCAAGCCTAATTATTCTTGCGTCAGGATAGATTGCTTTAAGCAGACTCTCAATCCTCTCTGTTCCAAATCCTAAAGGCTTTATTTTTTCAGAGCCACATTTTGCACATCTGATATCTGAAGATACTTTTACGCTGTAAAAAGTTTTGCCTGTTAATGTTTTTATATTTGCTGTATTTACTGTTGATGATATTGCAAAACCGCAAAGATGACATCTAAATTCACCCTCATCTTTATGCAGTGTCATGGTGATATCACAAAATTTACATTTGATCGCAGACCCGCACGATTCACACACTGGAAAGGTTGCAAATCCACGGCGATTGAGAAATATCAATGCCTGCTCCCCTTTTGACAAACATTCAGATATAGCCTTAGATAACTCTGGAGTAATAAGTTTATCTTTCCACCCACAATCCTTATATTTTTTCAGATCGACAAGCGTAATCTGAGGAAGAGGGTTTTGATTAACCCGTTTTTTAAGAAAAAGCTCCTGAAATTTACCCAGACAAGCGTTATAGTATGACTGTATTGATGGAGTTGCAGAACCTAAGATTACCGGAATGTTACGTTGTTGTGCCCGAACTATTGCAATATCCCTTGCATTATATCTTAAGCCACTCTCCTGCTTATAAGATGTATCGTGCTCTTCATCTACAATAACAATTCCAAGATTTTCAACTGGTGCAAATATAGACGATCTTGCACCAATCACTATTGAGACCTCTCCCTTTGCTATTTTATACCATTGATCAAGAATCTCTCCTTTAGAAAGACCGCTATGAAGTATTGCAACTGTGTTGCCAAATCGTGCCCTAAAGCGTCTTTCTGTCTGAGATATAAGTGAGATTTCAGGAACAAGCATAATTGCACCTAACCCTCTATTTACAGCATCTGTTACAAGACGCATATAAACTTCTGTTTTACCACTTCCAGTAACACCAGTTAGAAGATATCTTTGAAAACCTCTATCTATATTATCTTTTACCTGATTTACAACAATGACTTGTTCGTCTGTAAGTTTAGGCGGAGTGTCTGGTTCAACCGTATCTCCAAATGGGTCTCTAAATACCTGTTTTTCATAAGTTGTAAGATATCCTGCTTGAACCATTATAGAGACAAGTTTAGGAGCTGTTGGAACCTCTTTTTTAAGTGCGGTTAAAGATATATCTTTATGTTCTCTTACAATTCTTACAATCTCCTGACGTTTTTTTGATACTATATTTAATTTTGATAATATGTCGGAAAAAGCATTGGAATCTAAATTATCTATCTCAGATAGGATTTTATCTAAAGATGGAGATATTGAGATAAATTTCTCGATCTTTATACGTGTTTTATCTCTTTTAAGTTCAGATGTTATCTCAATGAGTTCGTCATTGACCATTTTTTTTATCAAGGCATGACTTACAGAGTTTTTACCATTTATATCACCAACTCCTGTTGTTTTGCTGTTACTGCTTGGCTTCGTGCTGCCACTTTTATTATCCATATATGTAAGCGATTTAAGAGGAAGTATCCCATCTCCAGTTGCTTGAAGCTGTTTAATTACATAGGATTCAGAAGGGGTAAGAAGATTTAGCATCAGCTGTTCTAATCCTTTTGGGGTGATAACAACTAAAGAGATATCATGGCTGTCAAGACCTACTGGAAGGGCTGTTCGGATAACCTCTCCAATAGGATGAATGTAGTAGTTAGAAATCCACTTAAATAGAGGGATCATAGAAGGGGGAAATAGCGGTATATCATCAAGAAGATCAAGAATTAACTTTGGCTCGTATCCACTACTGTTTTTTTCTTTTATATCAACAACATACCCTGTAACTCTTCGCCTACCAAATGGAACAAGTACTCTCATTCCTATGGTAGCATTTTCATTAAGATGCTCAGGTACCTTATATGTAAAAGTATGATTTACTGGAAGTGCAACTGCAACTTCAATATAGTGCTCATTAAATTCCATTTACTTCCTGAAAGTTTACTGCTTAATCGTAATAAATATCATTTTATTATCTATAACTTCAGCTCATTTACTCAACGCTATAAGTTAGATTCTTTCATCAAAGGCTCTTTTGATAATCAATTTAGTTTCACAAAAAAAGAGACTTTTGGTCTTCTGGTTAAGCATATCAAGAGCCTTAAATCCAATAATAACATTACATTATAACTCCTCTTCGTCCGCCTTCCACTCTTCAAGATAGCTGCTTATATACGCCACATCTGCACTATCAATAGATGGCTCAGGTTTAAGCAAAACATAACCAATTTTGCTGATATTCTCTTCCAGTGATTTAAAAAAAGCTGTCTCAATGTTAAATATATCCAAATTGTATCTACATACTCTTCTTGCTGTATTTGACTCAACAGTTTTTGAGCAGATATTTTCAGAAGCTAAATAACTTAAGGCTATTTTATTTACAGCCTCGGTAAGATAGCCTAAAGGCGTAAATGTTTCACACACTGCAAACTCCCACTCTTGAGGAAAATTATCAACTCTCCATGGAAGAAGCTCTTCAGGTTTAAATATCTGTTTGCTCTCTTTATTAAATGGTGCTTCAATAATAGCCATTTTTCTTAAATCCCACTGCATCAACTCTTTAAGCAGTAAAATAATATTATCAGAAAATATCCACTCCTCAGGCTCCAGCAGAATAGGAGGAAACTCTGCACTTGTCAGAGCGTATTTAAAAGGACCATGTTTTTTCCAAAATGATTTAAAATCTTTTGTTGTTATCAAAATGCGTCTTACTGTTGCTTTGTTCATGTAAACTCCGTTTTTTAGACAGCTTCAAATATTTGGCAAAAAGCCTTAATAACTTATCCTTAAAGCAATGATAATTCCAACAAGACCCATCATCATAAAACCGCTCTTAAGAAGAGACCTCTATAAAGTTTGAGCAAGTTGTTCTTTACAACGCTTAGGAATATTGATAGCGTTTTTTTTACCCTTAAATCCAGTTTAAATTATAATCAGATGGGTGTGTGGAACAATATCAAGAGGTTAGATAAAAATGAGACTCTACTTTTTAAAACAGTGCTTTAAATTGTACTTCTATATAACCACTCTTCTTGCTATATTACTTACAGTTACAACCAATGCAAGAGCTGAATCTTCTCAATCTACACCTAAAACTAACTATAAAGTAGATAATCAACATAAAGTATTTATCCTTGAAGAGGAGCTCAAAAGAAAAGAGATATCTCAATACCTTTACTATTATATTGATCAAAATAATAGTAATGAGCAATTAACTATCAAAAATATTGCATCTAAAGAGTTCTTCTCATCTTTTAAACCTTTAAATGGAAAATCAAGTTTTGGTTACTCTTCATCATCCTTCTGGTTTCGCCTGACTGTTCAAAATCCTACTGACAAACCTATTAAATGGTTTATGGAGTACCCTTACGCTGTTATTGATTACTTTATTTTTTATATGCCAACCTCTAATAGCATACTCTCTTTGGATAGGCTATATTCAAGTGAACTCGATTTTGCACCTGATATCACTAATTTAAACCACGGGGGCTCAAATAATAGATATTTTGAAGAGACAAACTTCTCCATCATCAGAAGTGGTGATAAATATCCTTTTTCTAAACGACCTATCAACTTTCGTACAACTATAATTCCAATAATCCAGAATCCGGGGCAGACCACTTACTATTTTAATATCATCTCTGATGGTGCTATTATTATACCACTTGTAGCACGTGGTGAAAAGCAGATGCAAGATTACATGAATGCAGATGCCGCAATAAACTGGATGTACTATGGGGTTATGTTGGCCGCTATTTTCTATAACTTTTTCATATTTATCTCTATAAGAGAGCTGACGTATCTCTACTTGATTGTATTTATGACCGGAGTATCCTTTCTTATAATGGCTCAAAATGGACTTGCTTTTCAATACCTATGGTCAAATAATACTTGGTGGGCAAATGTTTGCAATCCACTATTTGGCATTATTGGTTTCTTAGGCATTATTCCCTTCACAACCTCATTTTTATCAACAAAGAGAGAACTTCCAATATTGCATAATGTTATGAAAGGGCTTTTATATATCGGAGTAATTATGCTGATATTGACTTTCATATTACCATATCGTGTTGCAACCCAATCTATGGTTCTTTTTATAGGTGTAAGTGCAACTATAATACTTGTAATTGCCACCATCTTAAGTGTTCGTGGACAGCGACAGGCAAGATTTTATATTATAGCATGTTCAAGTATGCTGATTATGACTTTGCTTATTGTGCTTAAACTATTGGGATTTCTTGAGAGTAATGTGTGGGCTTACGCAGGCATTCATCAACTATGTATATCTATTCTTGTTACTATCCTCTCATTCGGACTTGTGGATAAGATAAATATAATTAAGCAGGAGAAACAGACCGCTCTTGAAGATAAGCAAAAGGCTTTGGATATGGTCAGAGCGTCTGAAAAGCAGTATCGACTACTTGCAGATAATGTAAAAGAGGTTATCTGGACATTAGACCTTAAAACTTTAAAAATTAGTTACATCACCCCATCTATACTATCAATGATGGGATACACTCCTGAAGAGGCTAAAAGTCAATTCAGCTTTAAAAAGATGCTACTCCCTGAATCTGCAAAAAAAGCTATGAACATAGTTACAACTGGTTTTATGTTAAATGATGAGATATCAAAGCAGCAACTGGAACTTGAAGATAAACCTCCTGTTGAGTTAGAGTGTTACACTAAAGATGGTAATATTATATGGACAGAGACTACTATCACATTTTTGCGAGACGAGCAGAATAGACCCTTTGAGATGCTTGGTGTAAGCCGTGATATAACTGAACGGAAAAGATCAGAAAAAGAGAGACGAAAACTTGAAGAGCAGCTTATTCAATCCAATAAACTTGAAGCAATTGGAACCCTTGCTGGTGGTATATCACATGACATGAACAATATTTTGACCGCAATTATGGGGTATGTAGAGTTATCTCTTTCAGATGTGTCACTGGACTCTAAAATATATCAGCGACTTAAAAGAGTTTTAAATGCCTGTCATCGTGCAAGAGACCTTGTAAAACAGATTCTTACGTTCAGCCGTCAAGATAGCCAAGAGAATATACCTGTAAATATCAACATCATGGTTAAAGAGGTTCTTAAACTGATACGAGCCTCGCTACCTACAACCATTAAAATTGAACAGAACATTCCAAAAGATAAATATATTATCATTGCGGATCCAACAAAAATTCATCAGATTATTATGAATCTATGTTCTAACGCAGGTTATGCAATGCAAGAGAGTGGCGGACTGTTAGCAGTCTGCACAGAGCTTATGGATATAGATCCAGATAGTGCTGAAAAATATCTTGATCTCAATCCTGGCAAATATATTCGCCTAACAGTAAGCGATACTGGTTGTGGTATGGATAAAAAGGTTATGGAACGTATTTTTGAACCTTTTTTCACTACAAAGCCACGAGGTAAAGGTACAGGAATGGGACTTGCTATGGTGCATGGCATCTTAAGAAGTCTTGGAGGGAATATTTATGTTTACAGCGAAGTTGGAAAAGGGACAACATTTCATCTATTTTTCCCTCGTGCACCAGAGGGTAGCGATACCAAAACGTTAGAATCTTTTAATATTGCAAGAGGAGATGAAAGGATTTTATATGTTGATGACGAAGTGGCAATTGTAGATATGGCTCAAGAGATGCTTACAACTCTTGGATACAAGGTAGATGGCGTGGTAGGAAGTTTTGAGGCATTTGAGAGATTTAAGCAAAATCCAGATCGTTTTGATGTTGTTATAACAGATCAAACTATGCCAGAGATGACTGGTTGCGATCTTGCAAAAAAAATATGGGAAATCCGTCCCGGACTTCCCATTATTTTATGCTCAGGGTTTAACGATTTGGTAAATCCAGAGTCTGCAAAACGTATGGGTATTTGTCAATATATTATGAAGCCTTATAGCAAACAGGAGATATCAATAAAAATAAGAAAAGCTCTAAAAAAAGATATAACATATTATGACATACAATAAACATAACTATTCATATTAATAAGAGTTTATTACCACTCTTATTCGGAATCAAGCCCAAATACACTATGAAGGACCCGTACAGCAAGTTCTGAATATTTCTCTTCAATTACACAAGATATTCTAATCTCAGATGTGCTAATAAGTATTATATTGATATTTTCAGAAGCTAAAGCCTTGAACATTGTAGCTGCAACTCCTGCATTGCTCTTCATTCCAAGACCAATAACAGATACCTTAGCTATATTTTCAGCAGTAAGAACCTCTGTTGCACCAATCTGTTTTGCCACCTGCTCTGATATCTCTCGTGCCTTTCTAAAATCTGTTTTTGTCACAGTAAATGTGACATCAGTTTCACCATTTGCACGAGTATTCTGAATAATCATATCGACCATTATATTTGCGTCAGCAAGTGCCCCAAAAATTTTTGCTGATACCCCGGGTTGATCAGGTACTCTTTTTAGAGTAATTCTTGTTTCGTTCTTATCGCAGGTGACTCCAGATACCACCACACTTTCCATATCAGCATTTTCATTTACAACCATTGTACCCTCCTCCTCATTAAATGATGACCTGACATGAACCGGCACATTATACTTTTTTGCAAACTCCACAGATCTAATCTGGAGAACTTTTGCACCTAATATTGCCATTTCAAGCATCTCTTCGTATGAAATTTTATTAATCTTTCGGGCTTTTGAGCATATTCTTGGATCAGTTGTATATACACCATCAACATCTGTAAATATTTCACAAACATCAGCTTTTACTGCTGAGGCAATCGCAACAGCAGAAGTGTCAGAGCCTCCTCGCCCAAGTGTTGTGATATTACCATTTACATCTCTACCCTGAAATCCTGCTACAACAACAATATGCCCCTGATCAAGCAGGGTTAGAATACGATCAGCCTCAATATCAAGTATTCTTGCCTTACCAGCACTTTGATCTGTGATAATGCCTGCCTGAAACCCAAGAAGGGAGGTAGAGAGATAACCTCTATCCTTTAGAATCATTGCAAGAAGAGCTGCTGTAGTCTGCTCACCAGTAGCAAGTAGAACATCAAGTTCTCTTGTGTCAGGTACTTTAGCTGCTGACTCTGCAAGAGCAATTAGTTTATCGGTCACTCCAGCCATAGCAGATAGAACCACAACAACCTTATCTCCTTGATCATAGCTCTTTGTCACTCGATCTGCAACTCGTTTAATCCGTTCAATATCGGCAACCGAAGTACCTCCGAATTTTTGCACTTTCAATGCCATTTTTTGTTACTCCTTAAAATTTAATATACTGATAAAATGTCTAAACAACAGATCATCCCGGATTAAGGATTTTAATCTGCTGTTTAGAATAATTTTTAAACGAATTGCTTTAACAGATTTATTGAATCAAGTCCATAAGGAATAAAAGATATATCTCTGTTAAAATGATTGTCTATTTTAATGCGCACCTCTAAATCAAATAACACAATATTTCTACCGCCTTTATCAATGATATCTGGCCATTCAATTATGATGACACTATTATTAGATGTAACAACGTCATCAAAACCAATATATTCAAGCTCGTCAGGTGAGCCTATTCTATAGAGATCAATATGGTACAAAGTGAGCTTAGTTAGGGGTATAGAACTTCCAACTTTAGATATATCAGCTGGGTATTCATTTATTATATTGTAAGTTGGGCTTGTAATATAGTAGCTTTCAGGAACTCCAAGTCCTCTTGCAAAACCTTGTACAAATGTAGTTTTTCCTGCACCTAAGTCACCATAAAGGGCAATTGCACTTTTTTTATGGAGCATCTTGGATAGATAGAGATTCTCTGCAATTAAAGCCCCTAATTTTCTACCAATTTCCTTAGTGCTACTACTACTATCACTTATAATTTTAATACTCATTAGATACCTTTTTATATTTTAAATTGAGCAACTACACTGCTCAACTGTTGTGCAAGCCTTGAAAGCTCTGCTGACTTTGTATTGATTTGACCGCTACTTTGAGCCATCTCTCCTGCAACCTGGCTTACTCCTGCAACATTACCTGCAATATCTCTTGAGACATCTGAAACTTGAGCCACATTTTGATTAACGTCTTGTAACCCATCAGATGCCTCTTTTACATTGTTGGTTATCTCATTAGTAGCAACAGATTGCTCCTCAACAGCAGCAGCAATGTTAGCAGAGATATCGTTTATATCATTAATAATAGCTGAAATAGCTTTAATCTCTTGAATTGATGCTAAAGTAGAACTTTGCATCCCCTCAATATTATGTTTTATCTCTTGAGTTGCCTGTGCAGTCTGTTTTGCAAGGTCTTTTATTTCGTTTGCTACAACTGCAAATCCCTTACCCGCCTCACCAGCTCTTGCAGCCTCAATGGTAGCATTCAAGGCAAGAAGATTTGTCTGTTCTGAGATTTCGGTGATAGTTTCAGTTACCTTTCCAACTAATTTAGCAGCATCTCCCAACTCTTCAACTCTCTGCGTTGTATTTTTTGCCTTTGCCACTGCATCATTAGTAATAGTTCTACCATGCCCTGAACTTTTAGCTATCTCATTTATGGTTGATACCATCTGCTCCGCAGCAGTAGATATCATACCAATTGTGGTAGTTGCCTCTTCCATAGCAGAAGCAACAGAGGTCATGCTGGAGCTCATCTCCTCTACAGCACTTGCAACTGAGTTTGCCTGAGAAGCTGTCTCCTCTGCTCCAGATGCCATGACATTAGAAACATCAGTCAAAAGGGTTGAAGAGTCATTAAGAGTTTTAACACCACTGACAATCTCTTGAATTACTTTAGTAAGATTAGCTCTCATTTGGTTAAGAGCATCAACAAGTTCACCAACCTCATCTTTTCTGTCATTATCAATTTTTACTGTAAAGTCTCCTTTAGACATGGCTCTCGCCATATTAAGTGCTTTAAAAAGTGGCTTTGTAACCCCCTTAGTCATAAAAAATGCAATCAGAAGACCTAAAACAAAAACAACTGATAAAAGAAGATAGCTTTGCAAAATGGTATTTTTATAATCTTTATCTGCTGACTCCATAAACGAAACAGCTTTGTTTGCTGCAAAGTTAATGATATCAGCCATCTCTGTAGTTATTTTATTTGCATGTACTATAACCTTATTCTCTGCAACCTCACCAGCTTCTTTAATCTTACCATCCCTTACTAAGCTAATCTCTTCAGCTCTAATTGACTCCCACTCTTTAAACAGTTGTATTACCTCATCTATCTCTTTCTGGTCACCTAAGAAACGCTCTTTTACAATATCAAAATCTTCCATTACTTTGTTTTGGTATTCAGACAACTGCTGTTCAATATTATTAAAATCCTGATCAGTTTTTGCAAATCTAAAATACCTCATTGCAAGACGCATTCTAATGATATTGCCATCAATTCTTAGCATTGCAGTACTTACAGTATAGGGATGCCTGTATAGTTTAGTCATGTTTGACTCTATCTTCTCTATTTTCTTAATACCTAACAGACTAATTACAATAGCCATAAGAACCATTATGCCAAACCCTAATGCCATCTTTGTGCCAAATTTCCAATTTTTCATACTCATAAGAGTTCTCCTTAAAGATCAGAACAGTAAATCAGTCTGTTTTAATACCATAGCTTTCAAAAATCTTATTGAACTCTCCACTTGCTTTTATCTCTGCTAACCCTTTGTTAAAGGCTATAATAATCTCTTCATGTCTTGGATTTTTAAGCCCTGATGTCACATAAAGATTATTACTGCTAAGAGAACTCTCTGTAAATTTTATTTTAGAAAAGAGAGATGGGTCAGCTTTTTTAATAGTGTAAGAGGCTACAATTTCGTCCTCTAATGTAAGATCAACTCGGTTGACAACTACCTTTTTAATATTTGTCATAAGATCAACTACCTCTTCACGTATAAACTCGTTAGATGAGTTAAATTCATCTCCATAGCCATATCCTCGTATAATCCCAATCTTCTTACCTTTAAGAGTTGCAATACCGTTAAATTCAAATGGGTCATCTACTCTTTTTATGAATTTGATATTGTTAACAGCATAAGGTTCACTATAAATCAAAGTTTTTTTACGTTTTTCGTTCATCCAAGTATTAGGTAAAATGTCATATTTCCCTTCCGCTGTAAGAGCCTCAGCTCTTGCCCAAGGGACAAATTCCATTTTAACAGTATATCCTTGGGTTTTGTATGCAGCTCTAATAATTACAAGCGAAAGCCCTTCCTTAGGGTCTGTTGGATCTGTAAAGGGTGGATATGGGTCTGAAGCAGCTACAATAACTTTTTCTTCTGCCAAACAATGTGTGGAAAACACCCCTGCAGATAGAATTAGAGAGCACAGAACAGCAGCAATAATAATGGTTACTTTTTTCATAACTTTTCTCCTTTACCTGTTTTTAAGTTTATACGTGATTTGTCATCTTAAAACTATTGCTATCAAGCTATATTTTAAGATGGTTTAATAACAGTGTATCTTAATAAAATAGAGTGGTTATCAATTTTTTCCATCTCAACAAGATCACAATTGATATCAAATTGACCTTCCAATAGAGAGAGTCCCCGACCAAATAGCTTTGGAACAAGAGTTAGATAAATTTCATCAATCAGATTTTCTTTTGCAAAAAGTCCGTTTATGGTAGAACCACCTATCAGTGCTACAGAGTCAAAGCCATTCTCTTCAAGCTGTTTTAGAATCTCTTTAGGAGGTCTGTCTGTAAACTCAAGAGATTGACTATTACTTGTAGGGGGTGAATCTGAAAATTGGGCAGAGCTTATTGTTCTATCAGTTAGAGCATTTAGACGAGAGACATCTCTTGTCATAACAATATTTTTTCTATCTTTAAGCATCTGCCCCATCGTATCAAAAGTGGCTGAACCCATAATAACAGCACCTGCTTTTTTTGTTATCTCAACAAACTTTTTTTTGTCAGCCTTGCCTGTCCAATCAACCGGCTCCATTGAGTGTCGAGCAGTCTTGCCATCAAGTGTCATTGCCATTACTAAAATAACTTTCATAATTTTGGCCACTCCTCATTAGCTCTCTCTTCTACTAAAGAGCAAAATTTATCGCATTTAAGCTCTTTATGAGATATTGGGCATTTTATGGTAATCTTATTTTCACCTATATCAATTACCTCCCAATCTCCGTTTCGTCCAGTTCCCTCTATTCTAATCTTTTGACCTACTTTAAATGGATAAGGTTTAAAAATAGTAACATCACATTTCATTGCATATCTCTCCATAAAGTCTTAGGATTTACTCTGATTTCTTAAGGATTTCTTAAGGCATAAAAGCTACATTTTTGTCATACTAATCCATTTTTTTTTGTAAAAACATGGATAAACCTATCAGTTTTTGTCTCATCTCTAATATTTATCTCTACGCCCTCCTCTCTCCATGGCTGAATAACTTCAGGGTCTGTAACCACCATTATTCCACATTTAGAGCGATAGCTTACCCGCTCCACAGCACTTCCAGCATACCACTTACCAGACTCTGACTTTGTGTGTGACCCCATAACAATAAGATCAGCTCTATTTTGTTCAGCACATTTCAATATCTCTACATGTGCAGCTCCTCCACCCCATATTTGATACTCGTGCTCAATTCCCAAAAGATATTTTTCGCAAAACTCTTTAAGTCTTTTATTTGAATTTTTAAGGTCTGTCTCATAATTCTCTTTTGAATATTTAGGATATGGAAGGATTGGTACCATCTGAAATATGACTATTTTTGAACCATACTCTTTTGCAATCTTTGTCGCAAAAACAAGAGCAGATTCACATGAAACAGAGTAATCAATACCAACCAATATCTTTTTAAAACCTACCATTTCAGAGGGAATTTCGTGGTTGATAATCATAACAGGACATCTCTCTCTTGATATGATATTTTGAACTGTACTTCCTATCTTGCCTGCAACACGTACAACTCCCTGCTCTTCTGCTCTTTTGGAATGTGGACCAACTACAATAAGTTCTGGATTTGATTCTCTTGCACAATTTAGAATCTCTTCCCACGGGAAACCTGTAACTACTTTTATCTCATACTCTATCTGAGAAGATTGAGATAAAAGTATATCTGAATAGAGTTTTTCAATCGCTGCCTTAACAATCTGTTCATACTCTGAACTGTTTTGAGTATCTTGCCCTGTTCTAAAATCTTTTACTATATTACGATTATGAATATGAGCAGATTCAAGCGTATGAAGAATCAAAAGTTGTGCGCTGTTTTCTGATGCAATTTTAGCAGCAGACAAAATAGGAGCATCTCTGACTGTCACAACATCTGTTGCTGCCAATATCTTTTTAAACATTATCCCCTCCCTTTTGCATATACTTGTGATAAAATGTGTTTTATACAATTTTTCAAACTATTTGAAGTATCAACTCTTATATGTGTTTTCTCTTCAAGTTCGTCAAAAGAGTCAATTTCACTTTTAAAATGATCAAAATGGATAATACGGGCATCTGAAATTGATGGATTATTCTCTCGTTGAATGAGCCTTTTTTTAACCACACTCTCATTAGCGTAACACTCTACAAACAGAATCTCTATATTCCTATTTTGTGCAAGAATTTTTGCCTCATCTCTAAAATGGCTTTTTGCAAATGTTGCATCAAGAATAACAGAGCTTCCACTCTCAAGAATCTCCTGTGCCTGTAAAAACATTCTTCCGTATGTAAGATTGGTAATGCTTTTTGAGTATATCCCCTGTTCAAACTGACTAACAGAAGAGTCAATAGGGTCTATTTTGAAAAGCTCTTTTCTTATAATATCAGAACTTAAAAGCTCTATGCCCATAAAATCTGCAAGCTCCTTGGCAATTGTGCTTTTACCAGATGCCTGCATACCGCACAAAATAAAGAGTTTAGGGCGTGCAAACTTCAACGCATAAGTGTAGGCAAGTTCAAGATATCTTCTTGCTGTCTGGATAATATTATCTCTTATTTGCTTATCAAGATCGTCAGAGTTTAGACGAAAACAGTTGACTTTGCATCTAACCATTGCTCTATAGCACTTGTAAAAATCGAGTAGAATAAAAACTCCAGGATCATCTGCATATTTAACATAGTAGTCCAAAAAGAGTGATGCTTCATCAGAAAAACCATGATAATCCATATCCATTACAAGAAATGCCAAATCAGAAGCAATATCTTGAAGCCTGAATCTTTCATTAAACTCTATGCAGTCAATTATCTGAATCTCTTTATAGTTTGAAGCACAATGATCTGATGCAAAATCAGTTTTATTGGAGTTACAACTGGAATTGACATTAACGCTATTTGATAAAAAACTCTTAGATACAAAATAGATATGGTCTGTCCTGAGATCACCATGGCAATCTCTTATTTTTCCATCTTTGACCCTGTTATCAAAAAGAGGCTGCTTTCTGAAAACAAATGAGTTTACTGCGGATTTTATGACCTGAAACAGTCGGCTATCAAGTATTTTATTTGCACTATTTTCAATTGGATAGCTGTTACTGTCAAATATTTGCATTTTTGGTGTTGTGTTAAAATTATTTATATCATGGGCAGCTCTGTCAATAATCTCTTTTATAAACACTTCTGTCTGGATAAAATTTTCATCCCAGTTGTTTTTCACACTCTCCCAAACCTCAATGCAGTTCATCTGTTCACATTTGGAAGTGTTACTGTAAAATGAGGCGAGTTGACAAGAGAGAGCCTCCAAATCAGCTGATTTAATCTTTTTCGCCCTTAACATATTTATCATTGAGCTATCATCACAAAGCCTCCTCATCTTAACAGCATACTCAACAGGTTCGCCATTACCACCGAGAGTATATTGTCCATTTTCAAAGGTAATTGGCACGACATCAATATACACATTACAAGATAATCTTCGGTTGAGCAAAATCTCCTGTTTACAAAAATGTTCTCTATTTTCAAGAGTGGTAAAATCAAGAAACCCAAGATCAAAGGGCTTTTTTATTTTATAAACATAATCTCCAACAAGAAATATCTTTGAGATGTGGGTCTCAAGCTCTTCAATACGATCAGCAGTATCAGGATAAAACGCAGGGTTTGACATTGCCAAAAACAGCTCTTTATAGTGACGATGTTTATCCATAATCTAAAATTCCGTCTATTTTGTTGTTTAAGAGCTTTAACACAACAATAATTGTAGCAAAGCTGTTTATCTTCCTGTTTTACTTTTTTACAACCTCTTCAAGTTCGCTAAAATCCATGTCTGGATGGATACCAAATCGTGTTAAACAAAAATCGTACTTTACAGGATCGTCAGGGCAAATTTGCCTAAACCCATCTGTAACCTCAAGTGCAGTCTTCATGTCTGTCTGTTTTCTTTGTGTGAATTTAAGAAGCCTTCCAGTGCGGTGCATGTGTGTATCCAAAGGCACGATAAGCATTGACGATGGTATCTCATCCCAGCCACCGGGATCAACTTCATCTTTTCTTATAAGCCACCTTAAAAACAGACAATTTCTTTTACAAGCACTTCCCTTTTCAGGATTTGGAGCAAGATTACCACAGTTGCCTTTTTCAGTAATCCGTTTAACAAACTGGGTTAATGCGGGAATAATATTTATATCTTCTCTTTTTATTGCATTTAAAAAGAACTCTTTGAGTGAGCCATACTCTTTAACCATTGATTTAATGCCAATAAGAAAAGAGGTGATATGTTCATCATTGGTAAATCTATATCTAAAATTGCGGAAATCTCGAATAATATCAGCATCACTACTTTGAATCAGATAAGAACTGATATAGTTATTTGAAGATTCAACTTTTAAAAAATAGGACTCTTTTATTATTTGAAAAACAGCACCTACATGTTTTAGGATTTGATCAACTCTGCCATATGCTAAAGATGCTGCAATAAGTGCTGCAATTTCACGATCTTTTGGCTCAGGATAGTTATCAAGAAATTCAAGAGGATCGGGATGAATTAACTCTCTTTTGTTATAGGCTAAATAAATAGACTCTAACTGTCTCTTGAGCCGATCTTGCTCATAATTCATACAAATTCATTTCTCCTTCTGATTTAACTTTTAGATGAACAAATTAAAACGCAATGGAACAAAATTGAATAGAAAATGTAGATTTAGGTGGAATAGGTAAAGACTTTAAACTATACTTTATAAGATTGCAAATAGCATGTTGTATTTATACAGTAAATTTAGAATTGCTAAGAGAATATGAAAAAACTAAATTTTATAAAACTTTTAAAATCTATAATAGTTCCTCTCTCTCTTCCAATTATTGTTTTTGTTTTTTGGGGGCACTCCTCCTTTATGGAACTTGCAGACTTTGCATGGCAAGATGTACTCTACAACCTAAGATCATCTTTTACACAATCGTCAAAAAATAAAATTGATGATGTTATAATTGTAGCTATTGATGAGCCATCGTTTAAGCAGATTAAATTGAGATGGCCATGGTCAAGAACACTTCATGCAACTCTTGTTGATAAGTTAAGCCATGCAG
Organism: uncultured Desulfobacterales bacterium; assembly: GCA_964425195.1. Lineage (GTDB taxonomy): Bacteria > Desulfobacterota > Desulfobacteria > Desulfobacterales > Desulfobacteraceae > Desulfamplus. The sequence goes on along the minus strand of CAYRLG010000011.1, from coordinate 58,602 downwards.
GTGCTGCAGCCATTGCTTTTGATATTCTATTTCCTGAAGAGTCCTCTGACCAATCAGAAGATAAAATTTTTGCACAAGCCATAAAAAAAGCTGGTAATGTTGTTCTTGCTGCAAACCTTACCATAACTGGTCGTCAAGGATATGAGACCTATTTTATAGAGGAACCTATTCCAGTGCTTGCATCAGTTGCAGCTTCTGTAGGTATGGTAAATTTCTACCCTGATGGAGATGGCAGCATACGAATGGCATCCAATCTTGTTGATAACCGTCCTTCATTAGCATTTGCGACAGTAAAAACAGCTTTAAATATCTCATCAGACTATCTAAGTAGTATAAATAATGAAGGGCTCTTTTTTATAGATTATGAGGGAAAAGCAGGAACTATTCCGGCAGTCTCATACTATCAAGTGATAAATGATATGGTTGATCCAACCATTTTTAAAGATAAGGTAGTTTTTATTGGATTTATTGCCGATTCTGCAGTTGAAGTTGAAAGTGGAGCTGACGCCTATCCCTACCCGTTTATGCGTTTTACAAAAAAGATGATATTTGGTGTTGAGATTCAGTCAAATGTCGTAAGGACAATTCTTAAAGGCTATCCAATACAGGAGTTCCCTTTGCAAGAAGCCAAATGGTTCTTGTTTTATATTTTTGCAGTTGCTTTAACTCTGTTTAGAAAAAATCCTCTATATTTAACACTATCAACTATAACAATATTAGCTCTGATTTTATCTATTTCAATTACTATATTTCAATATCAGGGTATTATACTTGATATAATGCCTGCTATTGCAGCAGTTAGCTGTAACGGTCTTTTTATAGGATTAAGAGAGTTTACAAAAAATTATAAAGAGAAATCGGTTTTAAAAAAGGCGTTTGATAGTTATGTATCACCTGAAGTTGTAGCAAGCATCATTGAAAATCATGAAAACCTTAAACTTGGAGGACAAAGAAAAAGGCTATCTGTTCTATTTTCTGACATAAGAGGATTTACAACTCTTTCTGAAAACCTTACTCCAGAAGAGTTGGTAAGCCTTTTAAACAACTATTTTACACAGATGACTGATATAATTTTTAAACACAGCGGCACTCTTGATAAATATATAGGTGACGCAATTATGGTGATATTTGGTGCACCTGTATGGAGTGATAACCATGCAGAAAATAGCTGCTACACAGCCCTTGAGATGAAAGAGCGATTAGAGCAGATGAATCAGAAGCACTCTATTAAAACAAATGATAAGAATAAAATTAAATACTTAGATAGTGCCATTATTGAAAAAAGCAAACCTTCTATTTCTATTGGTATTGGAATAAATAGCGGTGAAATGATTGTTGGTAACATGGGTTCTATCCGCAGATTTGACTATACTGTTATAGGAGATGAGGTAAATCTTGCATCAAGACTTGAGGGAGTTACCAAGATTTACGGAGTTCAGATTATTATAAGCGAAGGAACTAAGAACGATATTGCTTCTGATAAATTTTTATACAGAGAGTTAGATTTAATTAGGGTAAAAGGAAAGTATCACGCAATCAGAATATATGAGCTGATTTCGACTCGTCCAGCATCACACTTAGATGAAGAGTGTGTAAATATGTTCACACAAGGTCTTGCTGCATACAGACAAGCCTATAAAGAGAGTAAATGGGATGATGCTATCGCTTTTTTTAAAAAAGCATTGGAGTATAAAAATGAAGATGGTCCATCTAAACTCTTTATTGAAAGGTGTAAGCTATTTAAGCAAAACCCCCCTGTTGAATGGGATGGAGTTTGGGTGATGTCAACTAAATAAAAGTACAAAATCTCTGCTTTTTCTAAAAAGACAATATTTTTTCTAAAGCTATACAAACGAATGACGATATAGAGTTATAAATTTAAGATAAGTTTTAAAAGTTAAAATAAAACATCAAACTTAACTATTGGCAAGAATATATATAGAGCAATGAGGCTCGAATAAACTTAATTCATGGAGGAGAACTACTATGGCACTTACAATAAATACAAATGTGGCTGCATTAAATGCACACATGAACATGAAAAAAAATGATAACGCCCTTTCCGGTTCATTGGAAAGACTTTCTACTGGTATGAGAATCAACAAAGCTGCTGATGATGCTTCAGGCATGGCAATTGCCGATTCTCTAAAAGCTCAAGGACTTGGTCTTGGACAGGCTATCCGTAATGCTAATGACGGTATTAATATTGTTCAAACTGCTGACGGTGCTCTTGATGAAGCTATTAAAATTACCAACACAATCAAAACTAAAGCAATTCAAGCGGCTCAAGATGGTCAAACTTTTGAATCAAGAAAGATTATTCAAGAAGATATCAACAAACTTTTAGAAGAGGTTGATCTGCTTGCATCTTCAACATCTTTTAATGGCAAGAAACTTCTTTCAGGAGAGTTTAGCAATAAGAGTTTCCAAGTTGGTGCAAGTACAGGTGAAGTTGCAAAAATTTCTATTGGTTCTGCAGAGACAGCAAAGACTGGTCATGTAACTACATCTAACATGAAACTCAATGATTCTGGTGCTCTATCTCTTGTTATCCACAGCAATACTGAAAATAAAGATTATCAACTCCAAGCAGTAGATTTACAGTACAACAACTCAGCAGAAAATGGTGCTGCTGCTGTTGCAGCCACAATCAATAAGATGTCAGATCAACTTGGAATTACTGCACAAGCTGTTGTTGAGACGTCTTCTTTAGGTAGTGTAAAAGCAGGTTCCATTGGTGCGGAGTTTAAAATCAATGGCGTTGATATGGGTGCTGTTACAGTCCAAGAAAATGATACAGATGGTGCTTTGGCAAAAGCTATTAACAGCAAAAGTGATCAAACAGGTGTTACTGCATCTGTAAGTTCAGACGGCAAACTCACACTCAATTCTGCTGATGGAAGGGGAATTCTTATTGAGGGTGATGTAAAGAGTGTTATGGGTAAAACTGCGGCTGATATGTCAACATTTGGTGAGGTTAAGCTAACACAGTTCGGTTCTAATTCTCTCTTGGTTAAAGACTCAGATGCAGGAGAACAACTCAAACAATCTCTTACTACTACAGGAACAACAACTGTTGGCAACGAAATGTTGCTGTCTGCCGGCTCTAAAATAATATCTGGCTCTACACTCACAGCAGGCTCAACTGTGGGATTTGAACTTTCAACCCAGACAAAAACCACAACGATTGATTCAAAAGTTGCTGCTGGTTCTACAATAAAATCTGGCTCTACAATTGAATCTGGCACAACTCTTGGTGGTAATACTACAGTTGCAGCAAAAACTCTTACAAAAGATGCAACACTCGCGGCTGGCAGTACTTTAAAAAGTGGTTCTACACTTGCTGCAGGAACACAAGTAACAACTGATATAGTTAATGCCAGTGGCACAACAATAGCAGCTGGTACTATACTTAGTGTTAATACAGTAACTAAGGGAGATGTTCTATTACAACAGGACATGACAGTAAAGGGAAGTACAGATGCTAATAACACCACTAAATTAATTTCAGGTTCAATAGCAGCTGTTGGCTCAACAATTAACGATGATATTGTAACGGCAGCAGATTCAACTATTTCACGAGACTTTACCCTTAAAAAAGATTCCAAAATTCAATCTGGTTCTACACTTGCTGAAGGTTCGACTTTGGGTGCCGATTTTACTACAGCAGCAGTAGCTTCCACAAACAAAGACACTGTAATTAATGCGGGTTCTTCCTTGAAATCATCAACAGTGTTAAATATTGGCTCAACCGTTGGTGGTAGCATAACTTTGAGTGCAGTAAGCTCAACTACAGACGAGCTTGTAATGGCAGCAGGTTCTACTATCAAAAGTGGCTCAACTATTGCAGCCGGTACATATCTTACAACTGGAATCAATACTGCTAACGGAATTGTCGGACCAGGCGTTACTCTTGAACAAAATGCTGTAGTTAAAGGAGATCTGTTCCTCACAGAGGATATGACGCTAAAAAAAGGCTCATCACTTATATCTGGTTCTGTTGCTAAATCCACAGGTGGAGGTACTGCATCTGATATCTCTCTTGAAGACACCAAAGTGACAAGACTTAAAGATATTGATGTTACAAGTCAAGAGGGGGCACAAATTGCAATTGCAGTAGCCGACTCTGCTTTGAAAGATTACGATAAGATAAGGGCAAACTTAGGTTCTACTCAGAACCAATTGACCGCAACTATTAACAATATTAGTGTGACGCAGGTAAATGTTCAAGCTGCAGAATCTGCAATAAGAGACGTTGACTTTGCTGCAGAATCTCAAAACTTCTCAAAACTTCAGATTCTTGCTCAATCTGGTTCTTATGCAATGTCTCAAGCAAATGCTTCATCACAGAATGTAATGAGTCTGCTCCAGTAGTAATAATCTTTTAATAACCCAATAAATCTTATATAATAGAACGCCCTGAGATTAATTTTCAGGGCGTTTTTTATTATTTCCCTCTAATTGAATTAATGGCAGTTGGTTATACCTATGACTAATCTTGATAAAATATCAGACCTTTATATAAAACACCTGCTCCTTGAAAAGGGGCTTGCTTCAAATAGCATTGAGTCATATAGCCGTGATCTTACAGGTTTTGTGGATTTCATGATTCAAAATGGTCTGGAGTATATTGAAGCTGTCGATACAACCGCTATCCTTGCATGGCTTATCCATCTTCAAAAAGGAGGACTCTCTGCTAAATCTCGAGCAAGACACCTTATAACTATTAGGGGGTTATTTAAGTTCCTATTAAAAGAGGAGCTTATTAGTATTGATCCGGTAAAAACTGTGGATATTCCTAAAACAGGCTTTTATCTTCCTGAAGTTATGGCTACAGATGAGATTGAAAAACTACTTAATGTTCCTGACAAAACTATTCCTCGTGAACTTAGAAACGCTGCCATGCTTGAGATACTATATGGAGCTGGGCTGCGAGTATCAGAACTTATTAACATGAAAGTGCAAGATATAAACTTTGATGCAGGATTTGTTAGGGTATTTGGCAAAGGCTCAAGTGAAAGGGTTGTCCCAGTTGGGTCACATGCAAAGGAGTGTACTCTTGAATGGATTAAAATAGGACGCCCTCAACTTCTTAAAAAAACTGTAAGCAAATATCTTTTTGTGGCAAGAGCTGGTAAACCGATGACCCGTCAAGGTTTTTGGAAAATTATAAAACAGTACAGCATAAAAGCGGGAATACAACGAAATATTACGCCACATACATTTCGCCACTCTTTTGCCACACATCTTATTGAAGGTGGAGCAGATTTAAGGTCTGTCCAGACAATGCTTGGTCATGCGGACATTGCAACAACACAGATATATACCCATATCTCAAAAACACATCTGCTTGAAATGCACAAAAAGTTTCATCCAAGAGGCTAAATTTAGATAACTTACCTCTTAAGTAAATTATAGTATATTCTTGATATACTTAATAACTTTTAAAATTTTTCTCCTATGTTCAGGTGGTACCATAACCATTTCAATCGATCTATTTACAATAAGATTTTCAGACGAGATTAGAAAACTATATTTATCTTTGTTACTATCAAACAGAAGAATATCAGAAAGATTGCCAAAATATCGACCAGTATCAATATGCTCAATATACTGCATAAAAACATTGCTCAAGGTAACAGTATAGTCGTCCATATCAGCATAACCTGATAAACTGCACCGCTTTTTGGAGATCATGGTACGACAGGCAAAGGGACGCAGCCCATATATCATACACCTTTTATCTTCAAGAAGTGGGCAGTTACCCCAAGATGGATCGCTATACTCTTCTGGTGGTTCTTCTCCAGCCATGCAAATTTTTGCCATCTGGTTAATAGTTGTTTTAGGAATCAAATAAGCTTTATGACGTTCATTTAAGATTTTGGTTAAAATTACATTTTTTTCATCAACATTTAATCCACTAAGAATATATTGTGCTTCCAAAGATGTTAAGGTTACATTTCTCGTACAACAATCTGAACAGCCTTCTCTACAAACTTTATCAATTTCTTCTGAAAAAGTATCAAAAAGTATAAATAACTTCTTTAATATTCCTAACTTCTCTTTTTGCAGCAATTCATTGTTATTCAATCCTAACTACTCTCCTTAATATTTAATCATAAAAATATAAATTTTATATTAACTCTATAGTACATTAGAATTGAAGAGTAGTTTTTCAATATGCTCTTCAATTGAAGAAGGTATATCTTTAGGAGCAAATCGCTTAATTGGCTTACCTTCTCTATCAATAAGAAATTTCGTGAAGTTCCATTTAATATGAGAAACTAAAAGTCCAGGAAGCTCTTTTTTTAGGTATTTAAAAATAGGGTGGGCATTATCTCCATTAACATCAATTTTTGCAAATATCTGAAAAGTAACACCGTAATTGATATAACAGGTCTGTTTAATTGACTCTTCATCTCCTGGTTCTTGATTAGCAAACTGGTTGCATGGAAATCCCAATATCTCAAATCCTCTATCCTTATATTTATCATACAACTGCTGCAATCCTTTATATTGAGACGTTAAACCGCATTTAGAGGCTGTGTTTACCACAAGAAGCACTTTGCCTCTGTAGGTATCCATTGAAATCTCTTTATTTCCCAGTGTCTTAGCTGTAAATGTGTAAAATTGTGTCATTATCCCACCTTTTTAGAATATTACTGTGCAGAACGCTGCACCCCCTACAATCTTAATGAATTTTATTACCTCTGATAAGTTGATTTAAGTTTTGATATCAGGTAAGAATTTCAACTCTATTTATTATTATATTAATATCTTTTCAAATATCACAAAATTTTAAAATATGTCAATCAAGAGGGGGGCAAAAAGGGTAATGTTTAAAGGCTACTGGCAAAAAGATGGCTGTGACTACGATAATGAAACTCATACAAATATAATCGAGGCTCTTCTTCATATTAGCGAACCAATTTATTTAGTTGCTGACTCTAATGGAAAAGATAGATGGGTATGTGGCGGGAAAGCATTTATAAATTATGATGAGCAAACTTTAGATAAAAATATTTATAATAACGATTCTAAAAATAAATCTAATTGTGAATATTTTAAAATTAAAGCCTATGCCCCTCCTCTTCCGCTTGAAAACCTTGGAGATTATCAATTTAAAGAACGGCATAAGTTAAAATACCCTTATATTGCTGGAGCTATGGCAAACGGCATCGCATCAGTTCAAATGGTTGAATCTATGGCAAAAAACGGAATGGTTGGTTTTTTTGGTGCTGGCGGACTTTCTCTTTCAGAGGTTGAAAAAGCTATAATTTATCTAAAACAGACGCTTGGATACAGCCGATCATCTGCTGATTCAGACGATTCTCAATCAAAAACAGAACTTCCTTTTGGATTCAACTTTATTCACTCTCTTGGAGACCCTGATTTTGAGATGGCTCTTGCAAAATTATATCTCAAACACGGAGTTAGTAAAGTTAGTGCCGCTGCATTCATGAGAATAACCTTGCCACTTGTTTATTATCGAATTAAAGGTACTCATCGTAATATGGAGGGAGATATTATCACTCCTAACCAGATAATTGCTAAAGTATCGAGAATTGAAGTTGCGCGGCAGTTTTTTTCTCCGCCTCCTCAAAAACTTGTAACAGAACTGTTAAATAAAGGTTTGATATCAAAAGATGAGGCTGAACTTTCATCTTATATTCCAATGGCACAAGACTTAACAGCAGAGGCAGATTCAGGCGGACATACTGACAACCGTCCTGCAATATCTTTATGGCCCACAATGATTTCACTTAAAGATGAGTTTAATAAAGAGTTTAATTATGAAAAACCACTGTGCGTAGGATTTGCAGGAGGTATTTCAACGCCTGAATCTGTTGCAGCAGCTTTTCAGATGGGTGCTGCGTATGTTTTAACCGGGTCTATAAATCAATCCTGCGTTGAGGCTGGAACATCTAACTATGTAAAAGAGATTCTTGCGCAAGCAGAGCAGGCAGATGTTGCAATGGCTCCTGCTGCTGATATGTTTGAAATCGGGGCACGGGTTCAGGTATTGAAACGTGGTACCATGTTTGCTGTGAGAGCTGAAAAACTATATAACATTTATAAAACTTATGAATGTTTTCAAGATGTTCCTGAAAAGTTGAAAAAAGAGATTGAGCAAAAGTACCTTCAAGCCACTTTTGATCAAAAGTGGGAAGAGACTAAAGAGTTTTTTAAGAGACGCAATATAAAAGAGATTGAACGGGCATTAAATGATCCCCGCCATAAAATGGCTTTAGTTTTTCGCTCCTATCTTGGAACCTCATCACGCTGGTCAATTGCTGGAGATGCTCAACGAAAGATGGATTACCAAATATGGTGCGGTCCTGCTATGGGAGCTTTTAATCAATGGGTTAAAGGGACATATCTTGAAAAAAGTGAAAACAGACATGTAGCAGATATAGCCATAAATTTACTTTTAGGAGCATCTGTCTATACAAGATTTGGCTGGCTGAGAAGTCAAGGGGTGGGGTCGGTAAATTTGGGAAACGGACTTTTTAGACCTGTAACTACATCAAATTAAGATTATCTCTTAGGATCAAAACTGTAGATACATATACAATTTTACATATCTACAGTTTTGATATTTAATTTTACCTATCAGTGTGCATTAGCTTTATAAAAAACAGTTTGATTATGATGGTTTGATTATGCTTTTAGGCTGTACTGTGCTGATTTTAATGTATTTTTCATAAGCATGGCAATTGTCATAGGTCCTACACCACCGGGTACTGGTGTAATTTTGCCTGCAATCTCTTTTGCCTTCTCATAGTCAACATCACCTTTGAGAATAGCTTTACCTGTCTTTTCATTCATACCAACACGGTTTACCCCAACATCAATAACAGTTGCACCGGGTTTTATCCACTCTGGTTTTACAAGATCAGGAACGCCTGCAGCAACGATAAGAATATCTGCTCTTTTGCAATGGGCAGCCAAATCTTTTGTTCTTGTGTGGACTATAGTTACTGTACTGTTAGCACCCTTACCTTTTTGAGCCATCATCATTGCAATTGGTTTGCCAACGATATTTGAGCGTCCAACAACAACAACTTCAGCACCTGAAGTCTCTGTGCCAGAGCGAACAATAAGCTCTTGAATACCAGCAGGAGTACATGGCAAAAACCTTGCTTCATCTCCGCCAATCATAAGTCTTCCAACATTTACTGGATGGAATGCATCAACATCTTTGTCTGGATTTATTGCATTGAGAACTTTCTTCTCATCAATATGTTTTGGAAGCGGAAGTTGAACAAGAATGCCGTTAATTTCGGGATCATTATTATATTTATCAATCAAGGCGAGAAGGTCAGCTTCTGAAATATCTGCGGGCTGATCATCTTGAATCTCTTTAAACCCAACCTCTAAAGCTGTTTTAACTTTCAAGGTTACATAGCTGATTGATGCAGGGTTTGCTCCAACAAGAATAGTAACAAGACCTGGAACTTTTCCATACTTTGCCTTCATCTCTTCAACTTCTGCTTTAACCTCTGCAAGTATCTCTTTACGAATCTCGGTACCGTTTATTATAGCTGCTGTCATGTTTATATAAAATCTCCTTCTTAGTTTTCTAAGTATCTTTAACCCGTTAATTTATAATAGGTATAGATTTGACAACTTTTTAAAAAGTTGTCAAATCATGGGATAATGCAAGAAAATTGTTCAGACTTAGAATACACCCTGAACCTTACCAGTATTAACATCAACATCAACACGTTTAAATGCTGGGTTAGAGCTTGTGCCTGGCATCAAGCTAATAGCACCTGCAACTGGAACGATAAATCCGGCACCGCCATAAGTGAGCACCTCTCTAATCTTAAGATTCCAGCCTTTTGGTACACCTTTGAGAGCTGGGTTGTCAGATAGAGAAAGGTGAGTTTTAACCATACACATACCAAGTTTTGAAAGCTGTGGGTCTTTCTGGATTCTGTCAATAGCAGCATTAGCTTCATTTGAATACTCAACACCATCTGCACCATAAACTTCTTTGGCAATGAGAGATATTCTATCTTTAATTGGCATATCAAGCTCGTAGAGAAATTTAAATTCTGTCTTCTCTTCACATGCTTCAACAACAGCTTCGGCAAATTCAATTGCACCGTCACCACCCTTTTCCCAATGGCGAGAAAGAGCAACTTTTGCACCTTCAGCTTCACAAAGTTCACGAACCTTTTTAATCTCTGCCGGTGTATCTGTATAAAAAGCATTAATACATACAACAGGGCTTATACCAGCCTTTCTTACATTTCTGATATGGTGAATAAGGTTTGCACAACCTTTTTCTACCCAGCCAACATTTTCAGTTTTGTATTCAACAGGCATTGCTTTTCCGGGAACTGGAACAGGAGCACCACCATGGCATTTAAGTGCTCTGATTGTTGCAACAACAACAGCACAGTCTGGAACAAGACCGCTGTAACGGCATTTTAAGTTCCAGAACTTCTCAAATCCAATATCAGCACCAAAACCAGACTCTGTTACATGATAATCAGCAAGTTTTAGACCAATTCTATCAGCAATAATTGAACTCTGTCCAATAGCAATATTTGCAAAAGGTCCTGCATGAACAATAACTGGCTGACCCTCAAGTGTCTGCATTAAAGATGGGTTAAGAGCATCAACCATCCATGCTGTCATAGCACCAGCAACTTGTAAATCTTCAGTTGTAACTGGTTTGCCCTGTTTTGTGTAAGCAACAACGATTTTCCCCATTCTTTCACGCATATCTTTAAGATCAGTTGCCATAGCAAGGATAGCCATAACTTCTGAAGAGACAGCAATACCAAATTTAGATTTCATCATAAAACCATCGGTTTTGCCATTTACACCATCAATACCGATAATGATGTTTCTCAAAGCCTGGCAGCAAAAGTCCATAACCCAGCCCATTTCAACTCTTGTTGGGTCTATGTCAATGCGTTTCATGCCAGAGAGTCTTTCAAGTTGCTCGTCATTATAGTTTCTCTCATGCTGGAGACGGGAAGTAAGGGCAACCATTGCAAGGTTGTGAGCGTTCATAATTGCATTGATATCGCCTGTAAACCCAAGAGAGAATGGGGTCAATGGGATACACTGTGCAAGACCACCGCCAGCTGCAGACCCTTTTATATTCATAGTAGGACCACCAGAAGGCTGACGAATAGCAGCACAAACATTTTTTCCAATCTTTCCAAGTCCCTGAACAAGACCCATTGATGATGTCGATTTACCCTCTCCTAAAGGTGTTGGAGTAATGGCAGTTACATCAATATACTTTCCATTTGGTCTATCTTTGAGACGATCTAAAACTGCTTTGAAATCAATTTTTCCAATGTAATGTCCTTGTGGAAGCAACTCATCTTTTGTAAGACCAAGTTTTTCTCCGATTTCATAAATTTTGAGCATCTCTTTTTCTGCATCTTGTGCAATTTCCCAGTCCGCATGTTTGGTTGGATCTAATGATGATGGCATTCTTAACTCCTTTTGGTTTTGAGATTAAAGCTCACTTTAATACACATTATGAGCCGTTTTGATTAAACAACATTTAGAACCTAATAACTACTAAAAGCTACTCAATTTTATAGAATAACTAATTCAATTAATTGAGAAATAGCTCAAATTTTGTTATGTCAAAATAATTAAATAGAAATAATTAACACAATGCAAATAAAAAATATACAATTATTTTTCTAAAAACGACATTACAATCCCACTTTTTGATGCAATCAAAAGAAAAATGAACCCCATTCATTTATTAATTAAATCAAATATTTTTCAACAAAAAATAGCATTATTTATAGAAAAAAATATTAAGGATTTAATGAAGTCATCTATTGACAAAAGGCTACCCTCCCTGTAAATATCCTAATGCTAATAAGAGAGTATTCAATACAGTAATTTTTTATGCTGACTATTAAGGCTTTTCATTGTGATCCTGCAAAAAGTGTTCACAATTGTTAATCATATTAACCAGTCGTCGTTATACTAACCCGCAACCATATAATTATCTATCCATGAAGGAGGTAAAAGTGGGATTTGACATAACCAAAGAATCCTATGCTGGCGCCATTAAAGGAATCACCATTGGAAAAGGTGACAATGCTTTAACTGTTGGTGCCGAAACATGCTATCCCTTTTATCAATTTGAAGGGTCCATGCCAAACAAACCAGTTATCGCAATGGAGATCTGGGATATGGAACCCCAGGAATGGCCAGCAGCGGCTGTAGCTCCATTTAAGGATGTTTTATCTGATCCAGCTGCATGGGCAAAGAAGTGCGTGGAAGAGTTTGGGGCACAGTTGATTGTACTTCAACTAAAAAGTGTTGATCCAAATGATAAAAATGCCACACCTGAAGAGGCTTCTGCAACTGTAAAAAAAGTGCTTGCTGCCATTAAAGTACCACTTATTGTATGGGGCTGCGCATCTCCGGCTAAAGATGATGCTGTGCTCAAAAAAATAGCGGAAGATTGCCAAGGTCATAATCTTATATTAGGACCAGTTGAGGAGAAAAATTACAAAGGAATTGGTGCAGCAGCAATGGGTTATGGTCATGCTGTAATTTCATCATCTCCTATAGATGTAAACCTTGCCAAACAGGTCAATATTCTTCTTGAAAATCTTGGTGTCCCTTTAAGTAAAGTTATTGTTGATCCCACCACAGGTGGTCTTGGATATGGACTTGAATATACTTACTCTGTTATGGAGCGTCTTACAATGGCTGCCATGACACAGGGGGATGATAAACTTCAAAATCCCATTATCAATAATCTTGCAAACGAAGTGTGGAAGTGCAAAGAGGCAAAGCAGACTGTTGTTGAAGCTCCAGAACTTGGAGACCCAGAGAGACGTGCGATTTTGATGGAAGCTGTTGGAGCTGTTGCCTATTTTCTCGCAGGATCAAATATTATGATAATGCGTCACCCAGAAGCTATCAAACTTGCAAAAGCCTTTGTAGAGTTAATTTCAAATGGTGGTTCTGCATCAAATGTTGCTCCTATTACAAAGCAGCTTGACGATGTGGAGATAGATTTTGCTGCACTTGCTCCGACCCCAGATCTCACTATTGCAGATGATGCAAAAGCTGCTGCTCCAGTAGCAAAGAAAGCAGATGCCCCAAAAGCTGCTGCAAAAGCCGCTCCTGCAGCAACTCCAGCCGCTCCTAAAGCTGAGGCTGTTAAGGATACAGCTCCAGCAGTAGATACAAAAGCTCAAGCAGAAGCTGAGGCAAAAGCTAAAGTTGAAGCAGAGGCAAAGGCTAAGGCAGATGCTGCTGCAAAAGTAAAGGCTGAGGCTGATGCAAAGGCTAAAGCAGATGCTGAGGCAAAAGCTAAAGTTGAGGCGGAGAAAAAAGCAGCTTCTGACGAAGCAGCAAAACGTGAAGCTGAAGAACAGGCTTTAAGAGATAAACGCGCTCAAGAGCAAAAACATCATGCAGCAGAATCATGCGGTGCAAAAACATCTGTAAGCATGACTCCCGCAGCAATCCAGAAGACAGAGCTTGAAAAAATTCTTGAAAGCTTGAATAGAACTCATAGAAAACACGTTGCATAAACTTGTAAATATATATTTTGTCTAATTTTTTTAACGTCTATTGTCTTAAAAGATTAAAACAAACAAAAATATTAAAGATATGCCTGAAATAATTATGATTATCACACTCTTATAGTGATAACCATTTCCATAACAGGAGGAGGAACCTCTAATGGCAGAAGAAAAAGAGAAAGTAGAAAAGGGGGCAAAACTTGCTGACCCTATAGAATCATCAATTGATCCTGCAACACAGGAGATGATCGTTCGCTCCCATAAACTTGGAGTAGAGACTGTTTTTGACAGAGCTATGAATATGAAACCCTGTAATATCGGAATTCAGGGAATCTGCTGCAAAAACTGTGCAATGGGTCCATGCAGACTCCCACTTCCAAAAGGTGGAGTAGTTGGTGAAGATACAAGAAAAGGTCTTTGCGGAGCAACACCAAATACAATAGCCGCAAGAAACTTTATCAGAATGATCGCCGGCGGTGCTGCTGCCCACTCTGATCATGGAAGATCAGTTGCTGAAGTTTTTATGGCTGCTGCAAAGAAACAGACCAATGCTTACAAAATTAAAGATACTGAAAAACTTCTTGCTGTAGCTCCACATTTAAATGTTGCCACAACTGTTGAAGTGGAAGGTAAAACCCTTGACAGAGATATTGATGAGATAGCTATAGAAGTTGCTGAAAAGGCACTCAATGAATGGGGTAAGATGGACGGAGAGCTTCTTTATCTGAAACGTGCTCCAAAGCCTCTCTATGAAAAATGGGAAAAATATGGTGTAAAACCGAGAAATATTGACAGAGAGATCGTTGAGATCATGCACCGTACCCACATGGGCGTAGATCAAGACTACAAAAACTTGATCAAGCAGGGAACAAGAGCAAGTTTAGCAGACGGTTGGGGTGGTTCAATGCTTGCAACTGATCTTCAAGATATTCTTTTTGGTACTCCATATCCTCTACAGTCAGAAGCCAACCTTGGTATAATGAAAAAAGATCATGTCAATATAATAGTTCATGGACATGAGCCTATTCTCTCCGAAATGATTGTTGCAGTTGCTCAGTCTCAGGAGATGGTTGATTACGCAAAGAGTAAAGGAGCTGCCGGTATTCAGCTTGGTGGTATCTGTTGTACAGCTAACGAAATTCTTCAACGTCATGGCGTTCCACCAGCGGGTAACTTCTTGCAACAAGAGCTTGCAATTATAACTGGTGCTTGCGATGCAATGGTTGTTGATATTCAATGTATATTCCAAAACCTTGCAAATGTTGCAAAATGCTTCCACACAAAACTTATCACAACTCATCCAATTGCTCGAATGGAGCAAGAGAACGTAATTCATATTGAATTTAATGAACATTATGCTCTTGAAGATGCTACCCGTATTGTGAAGATGGCAATAGATAACTTCCAGAACCGTGCTGCTGACGTTATGATTCCACAGCACAAAGCAAGCCAGATCGCAGGGTTTGGTGTTGAATCTATCAAGTATCACTTAGGTGGAACATTCAGAGGCACATACTACACATTAAATGATAACATCATCAATGGTCGTATTAGAGGTATTGCTGGTGTTGTTGGATGTAATAATGCAAGAACAAAACACAATGAACACCATATAACTATCATTAAAGAGCTTATCAAAAACGATGTAATAGTTCTTTCAACTGGATGCAGTGCTATTACTGCTGCTATGCACGGACTTCTTACCCCTGAGTCTGCTGCTGTTTATTGCGGTCCTGGTCTTGCTGAAATTTGTGAAACTGTTGGTATTCCACCTGTCCTACATCTTGGTTCATGCGTTGACAACAGCCGTATCCTTCTTGCTGCTACAGAAGTTGTAAAAGCTGGTGGACTTGGTAATGACATTGCTGATCTACCTGCTGCTGGAAGTGCTCCTGAGTGGATGAGCGAAAAAGCTATCTCTATTGGTCAGTACTTTGTAACCTCAGGTGTTTATACTGTATTTGGAGGAACCCTTCCTACCTCAGGTGCTCCTGTATTCCAGAAATATCTCTTTGAAGAGATGGAAAAGATGTATGGCGGAAAATGGGATGTAACAGAAGACCCAATTGAACATGCACATAAGATGATTGCCCATATAGATAAGAAACGTAAAGAATTAGGTATTGATAAGGCAAGAGAGAGAGTTCTTATGGATATGGCTGATCGCCAGAAACTTGAGGCTTAATTCTTAAGACTTAATAATATGTATGATTTGTCATCAGAAGAGATATAATATATTTCACATAGCGATGGAAACAAATCAATAATCTCTTCTGTTTTTGTGCTATATTTTTCATAAAAAATGATAAATCCTCAACGAAGGAGGAAAGTATGTCTAAATTAATAGCATTTGCAGCTATTCAGGGTGGATATAAAGTTGTTTCAGAGGTAGAGGGTCTTTACAGAAATGCCCTTCAAACCTATAATGCAGATACAAAAGTCGAATTTCCTAATACTGGATATTATCTTCCAGTAATTTATTCTCTCACAGGTCTTAAAGTAACCAATCTTGAAAACCTTAAAAAACCACTTGAGTTTGCAAGAGGTCTTTTGCCCCCACATGTAAAGAGCAAAAACCATCTTCCATATCTTGGACCTCTTCTTGATGCTGGTATGGCTGGTATTATTGCATACGAAGTTAAAGAGGCACTAAGATCAGTAACCAACCCGGATTTCTACTATCCACATGAGGATCCTGATCTTGAAAATGGCAAAATATGGACGGGTCCTGCTGATGACATTATTTTGAGAAAAAGAGGTGTTGAGTTTGTTGATGGTTCTGCACCTGGCTTTGCAGCTATCGTAGGAGCGGCTCCAACTCCTGAAATCGCAAAGATGATTGTTGAAGATTACCAGAAGAAAAATCTCTACATTTTCTGTGCTGCCAACCATAATGGTCAAACTGTAATTCAACAGTTGATTGAAGCTGGAGTTCAGATTGGCTGGAATACCCGTATCGTGCCTTTTGGTCCTGATATTTCATCTGCTGTATTTGCGCTTGGTTTTGCAAACAGAGCTGCTATGGCATTTGGTGGCGTTCAACCGGGTGATTACAGAAAGATTCTAATGTACAACAAAGAGAGAATTTTTGCTTTTGTAAATGCTTTGGGTGATATTGGAACAGAGTGGGGTGTTGCTGCTGCTGGTTGCGTAAACTGGGGTTTCCCAACAATTGCTGATACTGATATTCCTCAGATTCTTCCAACTGGTATCTGTACATACGAGCATGTTGTAACCAACGTTAAACATGAAGAGATGTGCCAGAGATCAATTGAGATCAGAGGATTAAAGGTTAATGTAACTGAAATTAACATTCCATGTGCTTTTGGTCCTGCTTTTGAAGGTGAGCGTGTAAGAGGTGCTGATCTTTATGCGCAGTGCGGTGGTGGAAAGACTCAGTGTACAGAGCTTGTTAAGATGGCTCAGATGAATGAAATTGAAGATGGTAAGGTTATAGTTGATGGTCCAGATGTTGGAGAGCTTAAAGAGGGAGGAACCTTCCCGCTTGGAATTTTTGTTCAGATTGCTGGACGTGAGTTCCAGGAAGATTTTGAGCCAATCATGGAGCGTCAGATTCACCATCTTATCAACTATATTCAGGGTATCATGCACATTGGTCAGCGTGATATTTCATGGGTTCGCATCAGTAAAGCAGCTATTGATAAAGGCTTTACACTTAAAGATATCGGTGTTGTTCTCCATGCAAAATTCCATCAAGATTTCAAGAAAATTGTTGATAAGGTGCAGGTAACTCTTTTCACCAAAAAAGAAGATGTTGACAAAATGACAGCAAGAGCAAGGGCAGAGTATCAAACTCGTGATGCTCGCGTTGACAAAATGAAAGACGAAGACGTTGAAACATTCTACTCATGTACACTGTGTCAGTCGTTTGCTCCAAGCCATGTATGTTCTGTAAGCCCAGAGAGAACTGGTCTTTGCGGTGCTTACAACTGGATGGATTGCCGTGCTTCCTACGAGATCAACCCAACTGGTCCAAATCAGCCAATTGAAAAAGGCGAATGTATTGATCCAAAACTTGGACAGTGGAAAGGTGTTAATGAGTTTGTCCAGAAAGCATCAAGAGGAGCTGTCACACATTATAATTTTTACTCAATGGTTTATGATCCAATGACAACTTGCGGTTGTTGCGAATGTATTGCTGCAATGCTTCCATCATGCAACGGCGTTATGACTGTTGGTCGTGATTATACAGGCGACACTCCTTGCGGTATGAAGTTCACAACTCTTGCTGGTGTAATGGGCGGTGGTGCATCTTCTCCCGGCTTTGTTGGTCATTCAAAACACAACATCACTCAGGGTAAATTCATACTTGGGGATGGAGGTCTTTTAAGAATGGTCTGGATGCCAAAGATGCTAAAAGAAGAGTTAAAAGATCGTATAGCAAAACGAGGGGCAGAAATGGGTGTTCCTGATCTTTATGACAAGATTGCTGATGAAACTGTAGGAATAACCGAAGAGGAGATACTTCCATTTCTTCAGGAAAAAGGACATCCAGCACTTAGCATGGAACCTCTGATTGGGTAACTATTTGTCTAATTAGAAGATAGTCATTTGATTGATAATAAATTAAATACATGTAGGGGTAATTCTTTAAGTTTTACCCCTACATCAAATCATATACTAAAGAGGAGATAACAATGGCATTAACCGGAATACAGATATTCAAACTCCTTCCAAAGACCAACTGTAAGGAGTGTGGTGTTCCCACCTGCCTTGCATTTGCTATGAATTTAGCATCTGGAAAGGCTGAATTGGACAGTTGCCCTTATGTGTCAGATGAAGCAAGAGAAAAACTTGCTGAAGCATCAGCGCCTCCAATTCGCCCTGTTAAACTTGGAAAAGGTGTACGTCAGACAACAACCGGTGGTGAAACCGTCCTTTACAGACATGAAAAAACCTTTTTTAATCCTACTGTTCTTGCTGCAACGATCCCTTCAGATATAGATGCATCTACTCTTGATGCAAAACTTAAAATCTATAACGCTTTCCAATATGAGCGTGTGGGTTTGAATTTAAGACCAGAGCTTGTTGTTGTAAAAGATAGTGGCAAAGGAGCTGCTGCATTTGCTGCAACTGCTAAAAAGATCGCATCTGAGTCTGAATTCAACTTAATTTTGATGACAGAAGATGTTGATGTTATGAAAGCTGGGGTTGAAGCTGCTGGTTTCAAACGTCCGCTACTTTATGCTGCAACGGCTGCAAATATTGATGCTATGGGTGCTCTTGCAAAAGAAAACGATCTTCCTGTTGCAGTTAAAGCTGATTCTGTATCCGCACTTATTCCTTTGACAGAGAAACTTACTGGAATGGGAATTAAAGATATTGTTATTGATTCAGGTTCCAGAGAGATTAAGCAAGCCCTTGAAGATCAAGTTGCTATTCGTCGTGCTGCATTAAAAGCTGGAAACAAAGCACTTGGCTTCCCAACAATTACATTCCCATGCGAAATGGCTTCTAATCTTGATATGGAAACCCTTATCGCTGCTATGTTTGTAGCAAAATACGGCGGAATTGTTGTTCTATCTGATTTTAGACCAGAATCTTTATTCCCGCTCCTTCTTGAAAGATTAAATATATTTACTGATCCTCAAAGACCAATGACAGTTACTGAAGGTATTTACCCAATTGGTAATCCTAATGAAAACTCTCCTGTAGCCGTAACTACTAACTTTGCTCTGACATACTTTATTGTATCAGGTGAAATTGAAGGAAGTAAAGTTCCTTGCTGGCTGCTTATTAAGGATTCTGAAGGACTTTCTGTTCTTACAGCTTGGGCTGCTGGTAAATTTGGCGGTGATGATGTTGGAGCTTTTGTTAAGAAATCCGGTATTATGGACAAGGTAAAACATAAAGAGCTGATTATTCCTGGCTATGCAGCAGCAATTGCCGGTGATGTGGAAGAGGAACTGCCTGGCTGGACTATTACAGTAGGTCCAAGAGAAGCTGCCCATCTGCCAGCATTCCTGAAAACAAAATAAGTAGGGGACAGGCACGCCTGCTCCCTACTTATGATTAGTTATAGTATGGTAATCATAATTTTGTGAAGCAGTAGGGAACAGTATCCCTATTTAAAAAACAGATAAATAAAAAGGAAGAGACTATGATACTTTTCGGAGAAAGTCTGAATGTAATTTCCACTGTTATTGGAAAACAGTTCAAAGAGCCTGATCCTGCTAAACGTAACCCAGAGCCTATTCAGAAAGAAGTTTTAATGCAAAAAGAGAAGGGAATGGATTATATTGACATAAATCTTGGACCTGCAAAAAAGTTTGGTACTGAGCTTATGCCTTGGGTAATTCAAGTTGTTCAAGAAGCAGTTCCTGGAATGCCCCTTCTTTTAGATACATCAAATATTGATGCTATTGAAGCTGGTCTTAAAGTTGCAAAACCAGCAAACAAACCCCACATTATCAACTCAATCATGGCAAGACCTGAAAGATACGAGATTATGGTGCCAATAGCAGTTAAGTATGATGCAGACTTTGTAGCATTAATGTGGGGACCAGAAGGGCTTCCAAGAGATGAAAATGAAAGAGCTGCACTTGCTGTTGAGCTTCTTTACTATGCAAACGAAGCGGGTATTCCTAACGAACGTATTTGGGTTGATGGTATTGTAACTCCAGTAAATATCCAGCAGCCACAGGCAATTAGCCTCATGAATTTTCAAGGAATGCTTCAGGACATTGCTCCTGGTGCAAAAAGTACCTGTGGTCTTTCAAATATTTCTAACGGTCCTCCAAGCCATCTAAGACCAATAATGAATCAGACATACATGGTTATGCTTCAAAAATATGGCATGGAATCTGTCATATCAGATCCTCTTGATGAACAACTCACAGCGATTGCAAAGGGTAAGCGTCAGGATATTGTAGATTTGATCTACGGTATGATGGATGGAAATCAGCCTGACATTGCCTCACTTCCTAAAGAGATGCAAAACTATGCCAAAACTGTAAATGTTATTCTTGGTAACTCCTTATACTCAGATTCATGGCTTGAGCTTTAATAGTATAAAAAAAAGATATTGCTGTTATATACTCTATTTCCGAGAGTATAAAATAACCACAATATTACAAATCAATAACTTAAAAAAATAAACACAAAACCCCTCTCTTCTCTTGCAAGTGAGGGGTTTTTGATTTAACAATATTTTTTAAAAAAATACAGAAGTTTTATCATCATGGAATAACTATGGATATAGATATAACGATAAAAAAACAGTGGGTTTATGTGGTGGTTCAAGACCCTGGAACAGAGGCTGAAGAGTTGATGGGTTTCTCTTCAGATAGTATTATTAAGCCTTTTATTCCAATCTTTGAGACAAAAGAGGAAGCTCAACAGTGCTTTCTTTTAATGCCTAAGGATTTAATAAAAAGAAAGTATGAAATTCAAGCAATTATCAAAGATGACCTTATAAACTATGCAAAAACAAATGGATATAAGGTATTTATGATGGATGCAAATAGTCTTGTGAAAAATGAAATTTTATAGAGTTTGGAATATCTTAAAAACATACTATTTCAAATTTAAAAATATTTGAATGGTTACAATATTTAAGGGAAATAAAATCATGGGCTTAAAATTAGCGATTGGTGGCAAGGGCGGTGTAGGAAAAACAACTATCACTTCACTTTTAGCAAGAACCATTGCCCACATTGATCCAAATAATAGAGTCATTGCAATTGATGCTGATCCTGTAACTAACCTTGCTGCTGCTCTTGGAATTCCAGAAGATGACCCTATAATTCCTGTTTCTGAACTGACTACTTTGATTGCAGAACGGACAGGTGCAAAACCAGGGACTATGGGAGGTTTTTTTACACTTAACCCTAAAGTAGATGATATACCTGAAAGATTTTCACGACAGCGAGATGGGGTTAAACTATTAGTTATGGGAACAGTTAAAAAGGGAGGTTCTGGTTGTATCTGTCCTGAAAGCACAATACTTAAAGCCTTAATGAATCACTTGGTTCTTGCCAGAAAAGATATTGTCATAATGGATATGGAGGCTGGAGTGGAGCATCTTGGTCGAGCAACCTCAGGAGCTGTAGATGCCCTTGTAGCTGTAGTAAATCCGGGTCAACGAAGTAGAATTGCTGCTGAAAGAATACGGCAACTTGGTCAAGATATTGGAATAAAAAGAATAGTGGTTCTTGGAAATAGGGTTAGAAATAACGAAGATAAACAGAGGATCGAACAGTCACTATCAGGATTTGAAATTATAGGATTTTTACCTGAATTTGAAGAGATTGCAGAGGCTGACAGAAAAGGAGTTCGTCCATTTGATGATGTCTCAACTATTCCTAATGAGATTAGACAACTTGCATCAAAATTTTTAACACTTGCCTAACAATATTGAAACACTACGTAATAACAGCGTTAATCTTTACCTTGACAAAACAGCTTTTTCATCATAGTATCCAGAATTTTTTTAATACCCATATATTGGTTAATAACCCAGAATTTAATAACGGGTTTAAATTATTGTATAAATGAATGAAGGAGAGATATAGTATGTACGCGGTAATTAAAACGGGTGGTAAACAGTATAAAGTTGAAGAGGGGCAGGTATTTAGATTTGAAAAACTTGAAGGTGAGGTAGGCAGCGAAATCAAATTCAATGATGTTCTTCTATACTCTGATGGAGAAAAAGTAACGCTTGGTTCACCTCTTATTGAAAATGCGGTTGTAAGTGCCAATATTATTGAGCAAGGTAAAGGGAAAAAGGTAATTGTATTCAAATATAAACGCAGAAAGTCCTATAAACGAATGAGAGGACATCGACAATCTTATACAGCAGTAAAAATAAACTCTATCCAGATATAATACTGTGTGTATATTGAATATAAAATATATATAACCAACATAGATATAAAATAAAATTTAAGATTTAGCTAAAAAGGAGATTTTAAATAGTATGGCACATAAAAAAGCAGGTGGTAGCTCAAAAAATGGTCGCGACTCAAATGGTCAGCGGCGAGGAGTTAAACTATATGGTGGTCAAAAAGCTGTTGCTGGCAATATTATTGTAAGACAGGTTGGCACTAAAATACACCCGGGCACAAATGTTGGCATGGGTAAAGATTATACTCTCTTTTCATTGATTGACGGCGTTGTAACTTATGAGAGAAAAGGCCGTGACAAAAAGAGAGTGAGTGTTTATGCAGCGTGAAATTCATAGATGAAGCAATTATTACTGTCAGGTCTGGCAACGGTGGAGCCGGTTGCGTAAGTTTTAGGAGAGAACGGTTCATAGAGTGGGGCGGACCTGACGGTGGAGATGGTGGTGATGGAGGCAGTATAATCTTTCGGGCAGCTCAAGGAAAGAGAACACTTGTCGAGCTTCGCCGTCAGAAACTTATCACCGCATCTAACGGGACACCAGGCTCTGGCAAGCAGCGGCACGGAAAAAATGGTGCTGACAAGATAGTTGATATACCTCCTGGTACTATAGTAACCGATGTTGATACAGGTGACCTACTTGTAGATTTGACCGAACCTGGACAGCAATATGTTGTAGCCCAAGGTGGAATTGGTGGGCGTGGAAACAAAAAATTTACAACTTCCACAAATAGAGCCCCAAGATATGCTCAACCTGGTATGCCAGGAGTTGAACTTAACCTTAAACTTGAACTTAAACTTCTTGCAGATGTTGGAATTATTGGTCTTCCCAATGCAGGAAAGTCAACACTTGTAAATTGTATATCTTCAGCTCGTCCTAAAATTGCAGATTATCCTTTTACCACTCTCAATCCGTCACTTGGAATGGTGCAACCTGAGTTTGGAGAACCTTTTGCTGTTGCAGATATACCCGGCTTGATTGAGGGTGCACATGAAGGCATAGGTCTTGGCATTCAATTTTTGAAACATGTTGAACGTACCGGCATATTAATTCATCTTATTGACTCTTCTCAGATAAACTCAGAATCTCCTCTTCATGCACTAAACCTCATTAACCGAGAGTTATCTCTTTACAGTGATAATCTTGCACAAAAAGAGCAAGTCATAGTACTCAATAAAATTGATTTAACCGATAGTGAGCTAAAAATCATAGCCTTCAAAAAGGCTTTAGAAAAAAAATATATATCAGAAAATACAGACAAATCCCCTCCTAAAGTTTTAACGATTTCAGCAGCAACTGGTAAGGGAACTACAGAGCTTATCAGCTTTCTTGCACAGAAAATCAATAAACAGTCAATGTCTCTTAATGAATAATCGTAATATTAAACAACTATTATACATTAATCTTACCATAAGTAGAGTTTCTCCATGAATGATTACAATATAAACAAAGAGTGTGCGATAGATTATGACAAATTTACTGTAAAGTATGATAGGGAAAAGATATTTAAGCACACCAAAAGAGTTGTAGTAAAAATTGGAAGCGGTGTTCTTACATTAAATCAAGGTCTAAACACTGATATTATAGAGGAGACAACCCATCAGATTGCTCAATTACGCCAAAAAGGAATGGAAGTTATAATTATCTCTTCAGGTGCTGTAGCCTCTGGTGTAAAAAAGATAGGACTTGAAAAAAGACCTGATGGAATTCCAGCAAGACAGGCCGCGGCGGCAGTGGGTCAAGCAGGTCTTATACTTGCATGGGAAAAGTCATTTGCTAAATTTGAGAGCAAAGTAGCACAACTGCTTTTAACCAGAGAAGATTTAAGCCATAGAAGAAGATATCTCAATGCACGGAACACTCTTAACCAGCTTTTAGCATGGAACATTATCCCAATAATTAATGAAAACGACACCGTTGTTTTTGAAGAGATTAAACTCGGTGATAATGACAATCTTGCTGCTATGATTACACTTCTTATGGACGCCGATATAATGATAAATCTAACTGATATTGATGGTTTATATGATAAAGACCCAAGAGTACACCCTGATGCAAAGTTACTATCAAGCGTCCGAACCATAACCTCCGATATGGAAGAGGCAGCAGGAGGTATTCCAGGCAATCTTGGAACAGGCGGAATGTTAAGCAAGGTTAAAGCTGCAAAAAAGTTATCACGGGCTGGAATCCCAATGATAATTGCTGGTGGTTTAAATCCCAACATCATAACAGATATTGTATCTGGAAAAGATAAAGGGACATTTTTTATTCCGGGAAGCAAACATCTTAACAGTAGAAAATGCTGGATAGCCTTTAATCTCAAATCTCAAGGTAGCCTATTTGTTGATAAAGGTGCAGAGGAGGCTCTTATCAAAAAGGGGAAAAGTCTTCTGGCAATTGGTATTACAGATGTAATTGATGATTTTTGCATGGGCTCACCCGTTGACATTTGTAATGCAAATGGAGCAGTTATTGGCAGAGGTCTTGTAAACTATCCCTCCTCAGATATACGTAAAATTATGGGTCTTAAAAGTGATAAAATACGCCAAGTGCTTGGTTCAAAGCCGTTTGATGATGTTATTCATCGTGACAATCTTGTCATAACTTGAACTTGATTTGATTACAATTTTAAACTATATCTTTTTACAGCAAGAACAGGAGGAAAAATACGATGGAATCTACTATAAAAGATATCGCAATCAGAGCAAAAATTGCATCAAGAAAAATGGCTGTCGCATCAACAGAGCAAAAAAATCTAATACTCAATTCAGTTGCAGATAAACTTTTGTCATACAAAGAAGAAATACAAAATGAGAACGCAAAAGATATAGAAGCTGCAATATCAAGAAAACTTTCTACTGCCATGATAGACAGACTCAGAATCAGTGATGTAACAATCCAATCCATGATTAAAGGTCTTAAGGAGGTTATTGAGCTTCCTGATCCTGTAGGGCAGATAGCAAAACAGTGGAGACGCCCAAATGGGCTTGATGTCTCTAAAGTTAGAATTCCACTTGGTGTTATTGCCATGATTTATGAATCTCGCCCTAATGTAACGGTTGATGCCGCAGCGATCTGTCTAAAAGCTGGAAACTGTGCGATTTTACGAGGCGGTTCAGAGGCATTTAACTCCAACATAATACTTGCCCAAATTATTCAAGAGGCTTTAATAGAAAATAGAGCTGCAAAAGATGTGGTTCAAGTGATTCCTATTCAAGATAGAGAGGCTGTAACACATCTTTTAAAACAAGAAGAGTCAATTGATCTTGTTATTCCAAGAGGCGGGGAAGCTCTTATTAGATTTGTTGTCCAACACTCTACAATCCCTGTTCTTAAGCATTACAAAGGCGTATGCCACGCTTACATTGACAAATTTGCAGATATAGAGCTTGCTATAAAAGTATGTTTTAACTCTAAGGTGCATCGTCCAGGCGTTTGCAATGCAATGGAGACTTTGCTTGTTCATAAAGATATTGCTCCAAAATTTCTACCAATAATGGCAAAAAAATTTTTAGAGGCGGGTGTTGAACTTAGATGTTGCTCTAAAACTTTTGATACTCTTAAAAACGGTCTTAAATTGATTGACATTGTTGATAATAAGACTCTTGATAAAATTACAACAGCAAAAGAAGAGGATTGGTCTGCTGAGTATCTTGATCTTATTCTTGCAGTTAAAACCGTTGAAAGTATGACAGAGGCGATTGAGCATATTGGAACTTACGGCTCTGACCACACTGATGTAATTATCACAACCGATATAGATAGATCAGACAGATTTGTCAGAACAGTCTCCTCCTCAATGGTTGGTGTTAATGCCTCTACCCGTTTTAATGATGGAGGAGAGTTAGGGCTTGGTGCAGAGATTGGAATAAGTACCTCAAAACTTCATGCTTTTGGTCCTATGGGTTTAGAAGAGCTTACGACAACCAAGTTTGTGGTTCGTGGAGAAGGACAAGTTAGATTGTAAAGAGTAAAAAATTTCGTTAAGAGAATACAAAGAATCAATCTAAATATTTGCAAAAATATAAAAAGTAGAATAATCCCGCTCATAGGGAGGAGATATGAATGTTGGCTTATTTGGAGGGACATTCAACCCTATTCATCAGGGGCATATAGAGGTTATCTGCCACGTTAAATCAACTTTTAATTTAGAGACTATTCATCTTATTCCATCCTCTACTCCACCTCATAAAACATCACTAAATCTGGCTACTGCAAAAGATAGATTTGAAATGGTTAAAAAGGCGGTTACAGCCATTCCAGGATTTGTGGTCTCTGACATTGAATTTACAAGAGGGGGAAAATCCTTTTCTATAGACACCATAAGACACTTTATAAATACAACAGATAAAGGCATAAAACTCCACTTTATAATGGGTTCTGATGCCTTTTTTGATATAAACACATGGAAAAATAGTATAGAAATTTTTAGGCTTACATACATTATAGTGATGCTAAGAGCGGGGGACACAAGAGATTTAAATGATATTGAGCTATTTTTACAAAATATGATATCTCCTTTTTATAAGGCATCTCCTTCAGGCAACAGTATAATACACCAATATTTAGACTCAAATTGTGAAAATAGTGAAAATAGCCAGCCAAGCCATAATTTCAAAACCGTTCATATTTGCAATGTTCCTGAAATTTCTATATCTTCTACTATGATAAGAGAAAAAATAAAAAATAATCAATCAATAACGGGTCTTGTTCCACCTTCAATTGAATCAATAATTTATGAAAAAAAACTCTACAGATAGTATAAACTTGATCTTAACGGCTACACTTTAAAATATAGCGTTTATCTAACGACCTTTTATCTTACTTGTTGCAACAAAAAGGATTAAAAATAAAAAATATGACCACAGAGACAACAGATATTAAACAAGCTATAATACCTTATTTACATGAGATATTTGCAAGAAAAATTGAACATATTACAGCAATGGATGTTCGTAAGTTAACTTCTTATACTGATGCTATAATTGTTGTAACTGCATCATCTTCAAGACAAGTATCTTCGATTGCTGAAAATATTCATATCAATATGAAGAAAACTGGCAATATGCCATTAGGTGTTGAGGGTATGCAGGAGGGGACATGGGCTTTGCTCGATTTTGGAGATATTATTATCCACATATTTAATAAAGAGACCAGAGATTTTTATGATATTGAAGGATTTTGGTCTGATGCTCCAAGAATAGATACCTCAGAATTTAATAAGGCGGAATAATTATGGGACAAAATAGCGAACAAAGTCGCGTTGATGCACTTTTAATATTAGATGGCTGGGGAGTAAATCCAGTCTCAACAGATAATGCAGTTGCCCTTGCCCACACCCCCTTTCTTGATATGTTAGAAAAAAATTATCCATGCTCAAGGCTTCTCTGTTCAGGCAGTGCTGTGGGTTTGCCTGACGGTGTAATGGGAAACTCTGAAGTTGGACACATGAATATAGGGGCTGGAAGGACGGTATTTCAAGATTTAGTTAGAATTAATCTTGCAATTAAAGATAGATCCTTTTTTGCTATTCCAGAGCTTATGGATTTGGTTCAGATAGTTAAAAGTAAAGACTCTTCACTTCATCTTATGGGTCTTTTGTCAGATGGAGGAGTTCACAGCCATATTGAGCATCTTTTTGCATTTATTGATATGGCGTATGAGGCAAAAATAATGAATATTTTTATTCATCCTATACTTGACGGCAGAGACACACCACCTCAAAGTGGCATCCAATATTTGACACAACTTGAGCAATATCTTGAAAAAAAGAGAGCTGAAGATAAAGATATAACAGTAGCCGTTGCAACAATCTGCGGAAGATTTTACGCAATGGATAGAGATACTCGCTGGGATAGAGTTGAAAAGGCTTATTTACTATACACTAATGGAGTCGGACTAAATAAAATTGACCCATTGGAGGCAATTAAAGACTCTTATGCGTCAGGTCAAACAGATGAGTTTGTACAGCCGATAATAATCACCGGTAAAGAGGGTAAAGACGAATCTAAAGGGCAGAGAACCACTAAATATGACGGTGTTGTTAAAGACGGAGATGCTGTTATATTTTTCAATTTTAGAGCAGACAGGGCAAGAGAGATAACAAGAGCTTTCACAGAGGTAGAATTTACAGGGTTTGAGAGAAAAATAGCCCCTAAACTGTCAGGGTTTCTCTGTATGACCCAATATGATGAATCTTTTGTACTTCCTGTAATTTTTAAGCCTCAGCATTTATATAACATTCTTGGAGAGGTGGTCAGCCGTCAAGGGCTTGCGCAACTTAGAATTGCAGAGACTGAAAAATACGCGCATGTAACCTATTTTTTCAATGGCGGAGATGAAAAAATTTTTCCATTAGAAGAGCGGATACTTATTCCATCGCCAAGAGATGTAAAAACTTATGATGAAAAGCCAGAGATGAGCGCCCATAAAGTTGCACAGTCTGCTTGTGAAAAAATCGGCGAGGGCAAGATAAACTTAATGATTCTAAACTTTGCAAATATGGATATGGTGGGTCATACTGGCAACCTTGATGCCGCAGTAAAAGCCTGTACAACTGTTGATACCTGTGTCAAGCAGGTTGTTGAAGCTGTCTGGGCAACTGGTGGAACTGCAATGGTAACAGCAGATCATGGAAATGCGGAACAGATGAAAGATGCAGATGGAAATCCCCATACAGCACATACACTAAATCCTGTTAAATTTATACTTGCAGGGGAAAAATATCGCAATGTTACCCTAAATAATGGAATTCTTGGTGATATTGCACCGACTATATTAAAGATTATGGGTATTGAACAGCCAGAAGAGATGCAAGGTAAAACGCTTTTTTAAAATATCAGAGGGCAGAAATATGAACCTTACAGTAATTGACTACATTACAGGCAAAATGGTTCCAGATGTTGGAGCAGAAGGAAGCAGGCAGCTTTTTGAGAAGTTTCTTGTTGAAAATAGAGGTTATGAAAGGACTGATGTGTTAGTTGATGTGCCTATAAAAGTTATCTTCAAAGGCGAAGAGTATGCCTCGACTGTTGATTTGATAGTATTTTGCAACCAACAACCTTTTATGGCTGTAAGGTGTGCTGCTGGCTCACTCGCATCTTACGAAAGAGAGATACTTGCTGCAGCAAGATTAGTTTATGATGTACAGATACCATTTGCTGTATCAACAAATGGAATAGACGCTCTTGTTAGAGATGTTATCACAGGTAAATCTATAGTCTATAAACCAAATGGGGATAAGTATGCAATAGGAGAGGGTTTAGAAGCCGTTCCAACCAAATCGGATGGAATAAAATTCCTTGAATCTTTTAACTATATCCCGTTTTCTCCAGAAAAGAAAGAGCGAGAGATGATTATCTTTCGCTCCTATGATATTCAACGAAACGAAGGAGAGTGTGACGCCTCTCCTTTTTTAACAGGTCAAATACTTTAATTTGTCAGGCTATTTTGTAATTTATTATATTAACTATAAAATGGATCTATATCAGCTAATGTTGAAGTAAAATTAACAAGTAGAAATTTCCCGGTTGCAGTGTTTACACACACTTGCCCTTTTTTTAATTATCTCGGCACAATATGGACACTCTCTTGTGTAATGTCTATCATGCAACTTTTGAACGGCTGTATTAACCGCTTCTTGTAAAGGCTTACTTGGAAACTTATGGTTAATTAGATGCTCTACCGCTTCTACACCTCCAATATCGCCTACCATCTCAGCGGCTTTTAACCTGACTCTTGGAGGATACTCTGGGCTTAATAGAACTTTAAGTATTTCATCCCACTCATTTGCTATATAAAGGTCGGTAAGCAGAGAAAACCCCTCCTTCATCGCCTCTTGAAATGCCTCTCTCATGGAAAGTTCCTCATCTCCAAGCATCTGTCCTTTTCCTCCTGAAGAGCTAAATACAGGCATATACTCAAAATTAGTGCTACCAGGATAGTTTATGCACCTGTAAGATGCGTGATTCTCCATATTTTCTTTTAAATTCTCCCACCCCTCTATATATGAAGGACAGTTATCATTAAAACATACAAACAGATATGGTGTTCCCCAACCCAAACCATCACTAAAATTTATTTCTGGCACTTCCCATAATGACATTTCAATATCGCAATGCGGACAGTGCGGTTTTTCCATTGCCAATATCTTATGAAGAATCTCTTCTTTAGATTCAAAAGCCATCTATTAATCTCCTTAATTTATTATTATCTTTAATCTTATGCAAACCCTCTGTTTGCTTCTATTTAAACTTACAATAGTGTTAAAATTTAATTAGATTATGGTTTTTATTTCACAAATTATTTACAACATTAAGTATTAAAGAGCTATTGTCAATTTACCTAATTATCCATAGCCTATCTTAGAATTGATCCTTGATATCATCTGATAAAATAATATTAGAATCGATTTTACCAAAATCTATCACTTGGAGCGAAATATGCATATAAATTTACTATAATAATATCGTATAAACTAAAAAATGAGGTGACAGAGATGAAAAACATGTATGAACAAGAGACAAATATGTTCTCTCAGAGGAACAGCAGATACGATGGATTCAAATCATTACTCTATTTTCTCCTTATGGCGGCGGCATTGCTGTTTTCGATGTTTTTTCTTCCTGAAAGAGTCCATGCAGGAGATGTACTGCTTGGAGCACAAATTACAGATAAGGTACAATTTTCAGGAACGCTTTCGGGACAATTTTTGAAAGACTTTAACTCATCAGACCTCTATATCATGGCTTTTGACAAGTCAGAGTCGTTTTCTTATGATAAAATATTTTCATTGACCATGCTCAACAATGATCCAAAAAGTTTGGTGTGGAAAAACCAAGTTTCGATATTTTCAGCCTATGGGTGTATTAAAGCAGGTGGTTGGGGGACTTTATCATCAATAGATTTTACCCCTCTTTTAAATAGAGAAGATGGAGGGGAACTTCCTGAACTTGTTGTTGTAATGCTTCTGGTAAAAAATGGTGGAGATGCTTTAAATCAATCAGATTGGATTGATATTGCAGTAACTTCTCTTATAACAGATTTATCCGAAAGAGTTCCGGGTCAGACGCAATTTTTGACCAATCAACTCAACGATAGATATTATCCAGTAGATGCAGAAAATGGCAATGTTGCTACCCCCCCATCTCCTTCTCCAACTCCAGATACAGATAAAGATAACAGCGATTCTGATGTGGAAAAGCCAGATATCTATAAAATAGATGGGAATAGACTATTTTATGCAAATGGAAGTGCAGCAAAATTTCAGGTTGTAGATATCTCAAAACCTGATGCACCAAAACTTATTCACTCAGAATCTTTGCAAAATAGACCATTAGATATCTATATCAGCGATGACTACGTAATACTTCTTGAACAGATGAGTGAACAAAGTAACACTTCTGTTGTGCTAAAGGTTTTTTATGTTCAAGGTAATACTATCACAAAAATGTCAGAACAGGTTTACCCCAATATTCAATATATTGCATCAAGAAAATCAGGAGAGCGAATTTTCATAACTGGCACAGTACCATATTATTATCCATCCCCTGTTGATCTTAAAACTTATGATAGCAATATAAATAATCTACTAATACCAGATGAAATAGTTGAACAAGGCTCGTTAGTAGCAGCAATAGATATTTCCAATCCCGCCTCCCCTGCCCTTGTATCTAAGAAATATCTTGAAGGTTATGATTCAGATATCTATCTAAGCAGCGACTATTTGGTTCATATTGCAAAAGTTAGCTGGGATACTACTATTTTGTACCTATTTGATCTTAACCAGAGTGATCCACTAACACAGATAGATGAGATTAAAATTTCTGGTAGAGTACCTTCTGAGTACCATGTAAACATCTCTTCCAGCACCTTGTTTGCAATTTACCGTAATCAAGATATCAGTAAAGGAAGTTCTCTTGCAATATTTGGGCTTAATAGAGATGCAGAATCTAAAATATCTGTAGAAGAAAAAGGCTATGTCAATGGAATTGCCCCGGGAGAAGAGCTTTTTGCAGCAACTTTTACGGACGATAGAGCTTATATTGTAACCTATGAGAGAAAAGACCCTCTCTGGGTTGTTGATATTTCAGATAAATCATCACCTAAAATAATGGGAGAGCTTGAGGTCCCGGGCTGGTCAGAATATATCAGATTCTACAAAGACAGACTTGTTGCCCTTGGGTACGATGACAGCAATGGAAAAAGATTGGTCTCAATAGCACTATTTTCAGTTGAAGACCCGTTAAAACCCGTTCTTCTTGATAGAGTTACTCCTATTTCAGGAGTTGCAGATTACAGCTATTCAGTTGCAATTGAAGATGACAGAGGATTTTACTGGAATACACTATCTAATCTTATAATGGTTCCAATCAGTTATTACACAGATGCCAACTATTCAGGCGTTGAGATAATTCATGTAGATTCTGACTGGAACTCATTTATCAGAGAAGATTTTGTTCCAGCAACATTTAATGTGCAAAGAGCCTCAGAGGCTGATGATTCAAACTCTTCATCAAACAGCCTTGCAGATATTGCATTGAGCATGGGAGATTCTGCACTTAATACGATTAAAATATCATCAACACAAAAGCCCTCTATTCTTGGAGAGCTGAGACTTGCATATAATGTTGAAAAGATCGCCATTTACGAAAGCGGAGCAGCTCAGGCAGAAGTAGAAAATCAGCAGGAACAAAAAAGCATCTTTGCACTTGGCGGAGATTTTTACACAAACGGAGCATCTGATCTTATGCGTTATGACAGCATAAATAATAGCGGCAGCAATCCATCAGAAGCCAGACAGAACAGTGATGGTCAATTTGATTTTACAGAACCATCGTCAATTAAAAACTCAGAGCTTCTCTATCCTGAACTTTTTATTGATAAAGCCACAGGGTTAATTTTCTCATGGAACTCAGCAGCATTCAGGCTTTTTGATCCTCAAACTATGACTTTAGGAAGCATTATAAAAATAGGAGATACTTCAACCTGGACAACATCTGAACCAATATTTTCCAATAAAGTACTCTATTTTGCTGTAAGCGAAAATTACTACTATCCTAAAGATGAGATTACTCCAGCAGTTGATCAAAGCTCTCTATATATAAACGAGTACTCAATTAGCACAACTCTAAAACGTTATGACTGCTCTGATATTAACGCACCAACACAGCTTGCAGATATCTCAATTCCTGGAACACCAAAGGCTCTTTTTAACACCGATAAGCTCATTACCATTGAAACCTACAGATACTACTACTATCTTATAGACAGCCCTGATAATACAGATTCTGATATTAAAGAAGGAATTAGAATTAACTCTCTTGAAATTGGACAAGATAACGCTGTGCTTGATGCAACCGCATTTTTTGACCAGAAGAGCTATGGAGATGGAGATGTTATTTGTGATCAGACAAACATCTATCTTGTGAGCATAAAAGATGATCAAACTAAAATTTACGTTATTGATCCAAACAGCTTAAATATTATCAACTCATACGATCTTAAGGGTACATTTTCCCCTGTAAAGGCTCTTGACGGCACACTTGTTCTTACATCAAGATGGTACTATCCATATTGGAGATATGACTATGTAGGCATCATGCCTCCTTACTGGAATAGCAATGAGATAAAGGTTGTTAATGTTTCTGGAGGGGTATTGAATGAACTGGCTACATTCTCCAATTCTGGTCTATATGTAGCACAAAATAACACTATCATTGAAGATGAGGGGCTTTATATCGCAAACGGATATAAAGGGGTCGGGTATTTGCAGCTAAAATAATATGCAGTAGTTCAAATAATAAAACAGATAAAAACAGGTAGAGACGCACGATTGAGCGTCTCTACAATTTAACAATGCCAACAAGATTCAATCAGAGTTTATCTACAAAAGTTTATCTTCCAGTATATCGCCTCTGTTTTGACAAAATCTTTTTTCTTACCCTGATGCTTAACGGCGTTACCTCAACCAACTCATCTGGATTTACAAAATTTAGAGCACGCTCAAGAGTCAACGGTTTTATCGGAGAGCATATTGTACTTTCATCTTTGCCTGATGCACGCATGTTTGTAAGCTTCTTCTCTTTGCATGGGTTTACATCAAGATCATTTTCCTTGCTGTGCTCGCCAATTATCATTCCCTCATAAACCGGAGTACCCGGAACTATCATAAGCCGACCTCTTGGCTCAAGGTTATAAAGTGCATAAGGAACAGCCTTACCCTTTCTATCACTAATCAATGAGCCTGTTCTTCTGGTGGGAAAATCTCCTCTGTACGGTTCATATCCATCAAAGATTGAGTTCATAATCCCAGTTCCTTTTGTATCTGTCAAGAACTCATCTCTGTAACCTATCAAAGAGCGTGACGGAACAGAGAACTCCATATTCGCCCTACCCCGCTTATTTACAAGTTTTGTGAGTCTCCCTTTTTTCATTGAGAGTTTTTCAGTAACAATGCCTGTAAACTCCTCATCACAATCAACAAAAAGACGTTCAATCGGCTCTGTCCGCTCTCCATTTTCTCCAGTTTTGTAGATAACTTCAGGTCGCCCAACGCACAGCTCAAAACCTTCACGCCTCATGGTCTCAACTAAAATCGCCATCTGAAACTCACCTCTTCCCTGCACAACAAAAGAATCTCTCTCATCAGTTTCTTTTAATGAGATCGCCACGTTTGCCAAAGCCTCTTTTTCTAAACGCTCTCTTATTTTGCTTGACTGGACATATTTTCCTTCAAGTCCTGAAAAAGGAGAATCACAGATAGTAAACATCATGGATACAGTGGGCTCATCAACAGTTATGCGAGGAAGAGCTTTTGGAAAATCTTTGGTGCATATAGTATCGCCAATCTCAAAAGCATCAGTACCTGAAATTACCGCAATATCTCCAGCCTCAACTAAATTTGCAGGAGATAAGGCTGGTCCTTCATAACTCTGAAGGCTGCTGACCTTAATTTTAACTGGCTTTCCATCTTTACCTATAAGTACAAGTTCATCTTTTGAGCTTACGCTTCCATTTGCAATTTTTCCAATTGCAAGGCGACCTGTGTAGTCAGAGTGTCCAAGATCAGAGATAAGCATCTGAAAAGGCTCGGCAGGATCAAAACAAGGAGGCGGAATTTTTTCAATTATAGTTTTAAAAAGAGGCTGGAGATCAACATCATCATCTGATAATTCATGTTTTGCAATTCCATTTTTTCCAACAGCATAAAGCACTGGAAAATCGATCTGCTCGTCAGCTGCATCAAGGTCTATAAAAAGATCATATATCTCATCTAAAACCTCTGTGATTCTGGCATCTGCACGGTCAATCTTGTTGATTACAACAATGATACGCAATCCTGCTGTAAGTGCTTTTTTTAGAACAAAACGGGTTTGTGGCAGAGGACCTTCTGAAGCATCAACAAGCAATATTGCCCCATCAACCATAGATAGTGCCCGCTCAACCTCTGCACCAAAATCAGCATGTCCCGGAGTATCAAGAATATTTACCTTGATCCCATCTAAAACTACGGAACAGTTTTTAGCAGAGATGGTGATTCCTCTCTCTCTTTCCAAATCCATAGAGTCCATGACTCTGTCATCTATCTCTTTACCAACTCTAAATACTCCGCTCTGCTTAAACATTGCATCTACAAGAGTTGTCTTTCCGTGGTCAACATGTGCAATAATGGCAATATTTCTGATATTATTATTTTGGCTTTTATGGCATCTTTTTTCAGCATGGTTTTTTTCAGTTTTAATCTGTGTCATTGTTTTATTTTGTTAATCCTTGAATTTTGTCAAAAACTTTGTGAGAAACACTTAAAATTTATCAATAGTAAGACTCTAATTTTAAATAACCTGTATTTATATGATTGTAACGATTAAAAAGCAAGAAAAAAAGAAGCAGAGAAAATATCTAAATAGTCTCTGCTTCTTTTGATAACAAATAACATAGAATTTAACTGATATTGTATTAACTCTCTATAACCCCAGCTCGGACACCTTTAAGATAGTTACCGCAAAAATTATCATTTCCAAGCAGCATATCAGCAGTTTTAATGGTTGCCATAATTTTTTGATCCAGCGGATCAATAATAGCAGAATCCATTCCAGCAGCCATCATTAAAGCTAAAAACGTCCGGTTAATGATCTTTCTTTGAGGAAGACCGTAAGATATATTAGAAAGTCCCCCACAGATATGGACATCAGGAAATCTTGCCTTAATTAGCCTTACAGCAGCAAGCACCATGACACCTTTTTTGCTATCCGTACTTATTGGCTGAACAAGCGGATCAATATAGATATTGTCGGTTTTAATTCCAATTTTATTAAGCTCTTCAACTAATTTTTCAGCTCTTCCAAAAATGTCATCAGATGATGATGGCATACCTGAATCATCCATACAAAGGGCTATTACCTTGCAAGTTTTACCATTAAGAAATGGAAGCATTGCATCAAATCGCTCTTTTTCAAGGCTGATGGAGTTAACCATTGGAGTTTTATCCACCATTTTAAATGCCATCTCAAGAACAGCAGGATCAGGACTATCAAGACATAAAGGAACAGTTGCAATAGGCTGAATAGTATTGATAAGCCATTTCATATCTTCAACTTCGTGACCAATACGAGCACCGGCATTAACATCAATAAAATGTGCACCGGCTGCCTGCTGTTTTTTTACATCATCAACAATATATTCTGCATCTCTTTGGGCTACTGCACTTTGAACATTTTTTCTTGATGTATTTATTCTTTCACCAATTACCTCAAACATTTAATCAAGCCTCCATTTTCTAATCAAAATAATTAGTTCAAAAGAGCTTTTGCAAGTTTTGAAGCAGAACCAGCATCTGGAGCAAACCCGTCAGCACCAATTTCATCAGAAAATATCTGAGTTACAGGAGCACCGCCCACCATTATTTTTACCTGATCTCTAAGTCCACTCTCCTTGATTGCATCAACAGTTTTTTTCATCATTGGCATTGTTGTAGTCAAAAGTGCAGAAAGACATACAATTTGAGCATTTTTCTCTTTTATCTGTTTTACAAACTCTTCAGGTGCAATATCAACACCAAGATTATGCACTGTCATTCCAGCACTCTCCATCATCATGGCAACAAGGTTTTTTCCAATATCGTGAAGATCTCCCTTTACAGTACCAATAACAACGGTACCGCTACTTGCCGACTCTCCCTCTTTGAGGAGCGGTTTAAGAATTTTGACACAATTTCCCATTGCCTGAGCTGCCATAAGAACTTCAGGGATAAACATGTCTCCGCTCTCCATCTTTTCACCCACAATATCCATACCAGAAATAAGACCTTTATTAAGTATATCAAATGCCGGTATATTCTCTGCCAATGCTGCATTTACAAGCTGAATAACCTTATCCTCGTCACATGCAACCAATGCTTCTGTTATAGCGTTAAAATCTGCCATTGTTTATCTCCTCACTGAATCAAATTTATTAAATTACCGTCTATTTTTTCCTGATGGCATCATCTATTATTTATTTTTTATATATACGCTGTTTCATGGTTGCCTACAAGTCTTTTTGCAATTTTTCTTTACATGTTTATTGGTAGCAAGTGACTTTTTATATTTATATTAATTGAGTAGTATATCCATATTTATTAAGCCTTAACGCTATTATAAACTGTTTTTTTAAAGGAATTTTTATCTGATATATCTGATTGCATTCAAAAATGTCATGCAATTAACAACAATGTCGATATAATTCATTACATCGACATTGTGGATTAAATGTAGCATTATTGAGATAAATATATCGTAAGTCAAAATATTACATTTTTATTATTTTATCGTACTTTTTTTATAAATGAAGAGTATCAAAGAAGTGTTAGCGATCTTTTAACCTCCCATGGTGTAACATGTCTCATAAAAGCACCCCACTCAGCTTTTTTGAGTTTTATATACTCATCAGCAATTTTACCAAGTCCAGCCTTGACAACCTCATCAGTTTCAAGAGCTTCTATAGCCTCCATAAGGTTTTGTGGCAAAAGGATCATTCCCATCTCTTTTCTTTCTTTTACCGAAAGATTCCAGATATTTCTACCCATAATAGCCTCACCAGGATCGATCTTATTTTTAACTCCATCCATACCAGCTGCAATGTTAACTGCAAGCAGAAGATAGGGATTGACCATAGCAGAAGGAGAACGATCTTCAATTCGATTGGAATCAGGGCATCTGAAAAGTTGAGTTCTGTTGTTATCTCCGTATGATGCAAATGAAGGTGTCCACGTATAGCCAGAAGAAGATGAGTAAACAAACTCTCCGCTTTGGATACGACGATAACAGTTGATATGGGGAGATGCAACTGCTGTAATGGCTCGAATATGCTTTAAAAGTCCGCCAATATAGTAAAGAGCAGTTCGAGAGAGACCAAGACCCTTCCAATCCTCTTCACCAGTTTTTATGGGGAATATATTTTTTCCTGTTATAGCATCGGCAATATGAAAATGAAGGTGTGCACCAGAACCAGTCATATTCTCAAAAGGTTTTGCCATAAATGTTGCAATAGCACCATATTTTTGGGCAATCTGACCACTCATCATACGAAAATGGATAAGGCGATCTGAAGCATGAACTGCATCTGTCCAATCAAAATTTATCTCATACTGCCCATTGGCATCTTCGTGATCACTTTGATATATTCCAAATCCCATCTGATTGCCATAACGCATTATATCTTGAAGATAATCCATACTTTGACACATCCCCTTAAAATCATAGCACGGTTTTGGTTGGGTATCTATTGCAAGCGGGTCCCAAGGTTTAATATTTCCTTTATCGTCATAAGCTACAAGGAAATGTTCAGGTTCAAAACCACCGTTAAGGAGATATCCCATGTTTTGTTCCATCAGATTGAGCATTCGTTTCAGATTATTACGTGGGCAGTATGGCCATGGTTCACCGTCAACATAGAGATCACAGCTTGCCAAAGCAACATTGGACTGCCAAGGTAGCTGTGTATAAGTTGTGATATCGGTTCTTGCCATCAGATCATGGCTTTCGGGACCCATTCCCATGCCCCAGACAGCAGCACCTGCAAATCCTGCCCCTTTTTCCACAATGTTCTCAAAACTCTCTAAAGGTACCTGTTTCACCTTAGGAGCACCATGAATATCAACAAATTGAGCCAATATAAACTCAATCTTCTGCTCTTTTAATGTTTTAAACACTGCATCTTTATCAATATTTATCGCTCCTATCTTCTCTGTTCTACTCTCTTTGATAATATGTGGTTTCATAATTGCTATGGCTGTCATTATTGGCTCTCCTTAAATATGTATATTTTATATAAAATATAGATTAATTGCCTATAACTACTATGTTTTTACGCTAAAATTGCTCGCGTTTTACTGCTCCTGAAGTCAAGGAGAGACCAAGAGCCTCCGAAGTCGCAATTGATATAGAACGCATATCTTCAGGCTCAAGATTGTGTATATTTGTTTTGCCAGCACATCTTGCAATTATAGCAGCCTCTTGTGTTGTACCCTTAATCCAATTTACAGCAGCATTATAAAGGTTCATTTCATCTGAGGAGTACTCTGGAAATTCAATGGTATTACCATTTATAGAGCCGCCTAAAGCAATAGCCATAGCAACACCAAATATAGAGGCGTTACAGTTCAATGCTAAAGATTTTGCCACATCTGTTCCAGAACGAAGTCCACCAAAATTGATAAGTGATATCTCTTCCTCCATATTCATAGAGCGAAGTCTTAAAATTGCATCACGAATAACTGTAAGGTCAAATTGGTTATTTAACTCTATCCATGGCTTTGCAATTCCTGAAGTTGTATCAATAAGAAGGATATCAAAGCCTTTGCTCAGTGCATAAGGCAACACCGTTGGCAGTGTCTTAGAATCAGCACAGATTCCAATTAGCTGATTTGGGGTAAGGCGTTCTGGATAGTATGGATTTCTATTTTTGCAAATACTATTATTACTGATATTTTCAGTGTTGTTCACACTTGGTAAAAGCAAATAGATTAGAGCATCTGCTTCTGGTGAAGGAGTATCTTCAGGTAAAAGAAGTTGAAACCAGATGTTTTTATTACAATTATCTTCAATTACCTTACTATTTTTTATAAGAGGGTATCTTCCTAAATATCCACATCCACAAGTTGTAATAGCACAGGCAAGTGTACGTTTAATATGCTCTGGTGCAGCATCAAAACCTGTGAATAAAAATGGCTGGTCTAACTCTACCATAGGTACATTAGTTTTTGCCTGACCAATCTCAATACTTCGTGTAATTCGTGTTTTTGTGCTGCACTCCTCTCGATACGGATCAATCACTAAACGGGTCAAAGCTGCTGATAAAAATACTACATCATCAAGATGTGCGGATCTATCTGCTGGAAATGGATTCTCTCTTGGCTCAAGTGCTGTTGCTACAATTTTCTGTTGTGATTTAATATCATCTGTAGATGTTTTACTCATACGTCTAATAATATCTCTGGAACTCTTTGGAAAATTTGCACTTCCAGTCTCCTGAGCTTTTAGCTCACCATCTGCTATATTTAAAGCTGATACAACAGGTGATGAATTCGATGTTTTATTTCTATTAGGATAGTTTCTATGTGCATATTCTGGTTTATATGGAAGGCGAGTCAATGCCGCAGCCTCAGGAGTGAGTGCAATAAGATCATCTCTGCATAGTTCATGTACATTTGAGTGACCTAATGATGATGTAATTGTTGCAAGCTGCCATCTGAAAGACTCTAAATAACGGTACATATTAATTGCCTGTTTATCAATATCAAATTTTTCAACATTTTGAGGAGCTTGCGTTGTTATTCCTACGGAACATCTGCCAGAACTGCACTGCATACACCCTGTACAACCGGCTGCTATAAGCATTGAAGTTCCAAGTCCTACAGCCGTGGCACCAAGAGCAATAGCTTTAGCAGCATCTACTCCAGTTTGAATACCTCCCATAAGAACAATCGGAAGCTCTCCTGAAGCATCAATCTCATCAAGTCCATCCATTGCCTCCATAAGTGCGGAAATTGTTGGAATACCAACATATTCAATAACTTCATTACTACCAGCCCCTGTCCCTCCTTGAAGCCCATCAAGTTCAACAAAATCAATGCCATCTTTATATGCAATTTTGATATCATCACGGGTTCTTCCACCACCAAGTTTTAGGCTAACAGGAACTCTCCACCCTACAGCTTCTCTTAACTCAAGTACCTTCATAATAAGGTCATCACCTCCAAGTATATCTGGATGTCGAGATGGAGAGCGAAGATCCATGCCATGAGGAATACCTCTCATCTGTGCAATCTCTTTTGTCAGCTTAGCCGCCATAAGCTGTCCTCCAAGACCTGGTTTTGCACCTTGTGAAATATAAAGCTCCAGAGCATCGGCTCGCTTCATGTCATGTATGTTCCAGCCAAGCCGTCCTGAAAGGCATTGAGCAATCAGTTGTTGAGCTTCAGCTCGCTCTATTGAATACATGCCTCCCTCACCTGTATTGTCGCATATACCAGAGAGACGAGACGCAATTGCAAGGGCTATTTTGACTTTTGGACTTAAAGCTCCAAGGCTCATAGGAGCTATCAATACAGGCATACTTAAATCAAGAGATTTACCCCCATTGCGAGAACCTATGAATGTTCTCATGCTCACATTTGTTTTTTTTATCTTTTTCAATTCAGAAGATATATCATATTTAAATGCAATGTCGTTGAAATGTGGAATATGACGAGATGTTCCATATCCTCTTACCCTGTATCTACCAATCTGGCTCTTTACTCTTATGTCCTCTTGAATCTTTTCATTCCACCAGTTGGCAGAACTTCCTGAAAATTTGGTAAATGGGATACGCTTCAATTGAACTTCAGGCTTACCATAATTAAGCTCTTTTCCTGCACACACCACTTTCTTAAATTTGCCACTAAAAGAGATGCCATATTCATCCAGCAATGCCATGATCGATTCAAAATCGTCATCAGAAGTTTGGTCAAGCCTTGTATCTGCCCCCAATGACTGAATAGTGCCACCTACATAAATTTCGCCTCCTGCCATGTTTTCGCCAACCTTCTCTCCAGAGTTGCCAAGTATAATTATTCTACCTCCATACATCATATAACCAGCCATGAAATTGGAGTTTCCCACACAGCAGAGAGTCCCTTTTTTCATAACTTGACCAGCTCGTGAACCCATATTGCCTTTAATA
Organism: uncultured Desulfobacterales bacterium; assembly: GCA_964425195.1. GTDB lineage: Bacteria > Desulfobacterota > Desulfobacteria > Desulfobacterales > Desulfobacteraceae > Desulfamplus. Next base: position 16,005 of record CAYRLG010000011.1, on the reverse strand, counting down.
ATTATATTGCCACCACGAAGAGCCTCACCCGCGATTGCTCCAGCATTACCACCCACAACTATTGTGCCAGAAAGCATGTTATCCCCTACCCCCCAGCTGACATTATTTTTTACTTCAATACAAGGTCCATCACTTAATCCGCCACAAAAATACCCTGCAGAACCCTGAATAGAAACTTTGACAGGGTTTGTTAATCCCACTGCAATGTAATGTTTTGCATCAGGATTTATAATCTCAATATTTTGGTGTGCAGCACCATAACCACGGATCACCTCATTTGCAGTTTTAATAGGCATGGAAGAGAGGTCTATTATAGAGCTGTTTGAGTTTATATTGGCAGAGTTTATGCTATATATTTTAGCCGATGGTTCAATTGATGGCATACTCTTTCTCCTTTACATTTATATCATACAAATCTCTTGTCCATAGCCCATAACTTAGTGGAGCGGGCTCTTCAGTCTTTAAAGACTGCCCAGGAAATAGGCGGTTAATACCAACCTCTTCTGAGGATATAACGATCATTTCATCATTCTCGTACTTAACCATAGGCTTTGCAGCAAGTTTATCCTTTGCATAGCCAATGGCGTTTTTTGTCGCAACCAAATATGAAAATGTACCATCCAGATCATCAAGGGATGATTGTAGTGCCTCTTCTAAAGTGGCATTTTTGCTCATCTGATAAGCTAAGTAAACAGCAATAAGTTCTGTATCATTGTGCGTCTGAAATGCCATACCTTTTCGCTCTAAACGCCTTCTCATAATCCAGTAATTAGTAATCTGTCCGTTGTGAACGGTTGCAATATCAGCAAATCCACATGCCCAAAATGGGTGGGCAGTATCAGGTCTAACCCCTGACTCTGTAGCAAGACGAATATGAGCAATGCCGTGGCTACCATTAAAATTATTGATATTGTACTTCTGTGCAAGATCACGAGGGTGTCCAATATCTTTAATAATATCAAGGCTTGTTCCTACAGATATTGGAAGCATCTCTTTTTCAAAAGAGCGTGTAAGTAAAAGCATATCTCCGCCATAACTTGCATGAACAGATAGTGTAGAACCAATTAAATATTGTTTTACAATAACCACGTTAAGGCTCTCTAACTGCTTGGCTATCTTTTTTATTGATACTTGAGCATCTTTTGGGGGCAACAGAAAACGCATACGAATAAGATTACCTGCAACTTTTTTATAAATATTGTTCAATGGTGTCTTATAAAGTGCCCATCCTGCTGAGTCTGGACCTCTGTGCAGCGTGGCATCCAAAATTTCTGTTAGTGCCTCTCCAGTGCTCATCTTAAATTTTCTCTTTGAATCGTTTTTGAATAATACTCCTGCGATAGCACACATAATTTCACTCTCCTTAAAATTAATGACTATCAATTGGAAATCCTGCATAAGCTTCATTACCATGCTCGGTAATATCCAATCCTGTAACCTCCTCTTCTTGGCTCGCTCTGAGACCAATGGTGTGCTTAATAGCAACAAATAAAACAATACCAGTTCCAAATGCCCACACAAAGCCTGTAGCAATACCTACTAACTGTGCCATAAGAACAGTGGTGCTAAATGTCTCAACACCAAAAAAAGCATACGCAAGGGTTCCCCATGCACCGCACACCCCATGAAGACTTATACAACCGACAGGATCATCAACTTTAAGAACTCGTTCAATAAATAGAACACTGCATATAACAAGGATACCAGCAACACTACCGATTATAAGAGCACCCCAGATATTTACAACATCCACTGCCGAGCAGATGGCAACCATACCAGCAAGAAATCCGTTAACAGTCATACCTACATCAGGTTTTTTAAATATAAACCAAACTGTTATCATAGCAGAGATACCTCCGGCAGCAGCAGCGATGTTGGTCATAACAGCGATTCTTGCAAGATTGCCGTCAAACGTAGTGGTACTTCCGGGGTTGAACCCAAACCATCCTAACCATAGAAGGAATCCGCCAATAACAGCAAAAGGAAGATTGTGACCAGGAATAGCTCTTGGATTGCCTTTTGAATCAAATTTCCCGATTCTTGGACCCACAACAACTGCACCTGCTAACGCAAGCCAACCTCCAATTGAATGGACAACTGTAGAGCCTGCAAAATCGTAGAACCCAACACCAAGAACTCCTTCAAGCCAACCACTACCATCTAACAGGCTTCCCCATGCCCACCCACCAAATGTTGGATAAATAACGGCACATATAACAACGCTGTAGGCAAGATAGCTTGTAAATTTAATTCTCTCTGCTACACCTCCAGAAACAATAGTGGCTGTTGTAGCCGCAAATACTCCTTGAAATAGGAAAAAAGCAAATCCCCACTGTGTAACTGATGTATTGCCAAGAAAAAAGAGAGACTCATCTGGACCAGCAAACATGATGTGAAAACCTACAGCTAAGAAGGCAACTGTGCCTATACAAAAATCCATTATATTTTTCATCATTATGTTTACGGCATTTTTAGCCCTTGTAAATCCAGACTCTACCATTGCAAATCCAGCTTGCATGATAAAGACTAAAAAAGCTGCAATACATGTCCAAAGCACATCACCTCTATACTGGAATATCTCCATATCTGTAAGATATCGTACAATTGATGTTTTTACAGGTTTGCCATCAACCATAACCTCTACCTCCTCTTCAATAGGTGTAGTCTCATCTCTGTATGCTCCTGAAGTAGGTAGCTCTTTGCGGATATCATCTTGAGTTTTACCCTGAAACAGTGCGACAGGATAGGAGTCAATCGCCTTTATAGATATAGTTGAATCATCGGCACTGGCAGTTTGTGTAAAATTTCCAATTACACAGAGAGATAGAAGTATTGAAATTGTTATCAGAAAATAAAATAGAGCTGATTTTGTGTATCTTATAGTTGATCTTACGCAAGCTCCTCTTAATTTAATAGATGATTGATGATGACTCATATTGGAAAAGGCTTTGGCAGATAGTTCTAAAAAGGTTGTAGTGTTCATCTCTTTCTCCTTAAATTAATTAATTTAGGTATTTTGTTTAATTTTGCTCTATCTATTAATTATTAGTTCACTTCTAATTATGCTCTATCCTAAATAGACAGAAAGCTATTTTTTTATGTATAATAATATTTGTATGCAGTTATAATACCATATAATAAAAATTATATTAATTTAATTTTAAATATTTGATATAATTGATTTTATTTATTTAAAATAACTATTTTTATCTATTTATAATTACTAATTATTTTTCTATTAGATTAGTTTAATAACAAAAAAGTTTTTTAATTATTTAAAAAATACTTTTTTGTTATTTTTAAATTGCTTTAATATAGCGAGTATTACTTATAGCTATAACTAATGGTGAATTTGTATAACTCAAGGTTATATACTTAATACTTTCTTCATTGCTGTATCTTAGTGGTTCTGATATATAAAAGATTAGAAATACACTTAATCCGATAGGAGATAAATTTAGTCTGGCAGAGGATAAATAGAGTGAGAGCAATAAGCCTTAAATTAATAATGGATAACGACTCAAGATCTATTTTACATTAACTCGGAACATCAAATTTGAAATCAGTAATAAAATGACTAATCCAACAGTAACTTCAATACAAAATCCGGCATTAAATTCAAATTCCGTGATGACTAACATAATCAGCCGTTTAGATTCATTAACTCCAAAGGGAAGAATCCTTGCTAACTATATTATGCAAAACCCAACAAAAGCGGTATTTATGACCATAAAAGAGCTTGCAGAGACCTGTAAAACAAGTGAGGCAACAGTTATTAGATTTATAGATAGTTGCGGATATAAGGGATACAGTGAATTTCAACATGCTCTTAAAGGTTTTCTTGATACAGGGTTAACACTTCTTGATCGCGCTGATTTAAAAGGAATTCAAAAACCTGATATAAACCGCTTAAACCATGTAGTGCTTGAAGAGATGAGCAATCTTCAACACCTTTATGAATCAATTGACATAAATAAGCTCAACGAGATTGTAGAGTATCTGGTTGAAAGCCAAAGTGTATATGTAACCGGTTCAAGACTATCCTACACCTTTGCCTATTTTATGGGCTGGTCTCTTTCGCGTATTCGTAAAGGAATTACTATTCTCAAAGGGAGCGACACAACCACAATAGATCATTTAGCAAATGCACCGGCTGGCAGTGTTGTTGTAATGATTGCTACAACACGATATCCTAACGAGCTTATAAAACTTGGCAAATTTATCAGAAGAGAGGGGCATACTTTAATTTTAATTACAGATAACACAATGTCTCCTATTATCCAGTTTGCCAACTTTTTCCTTGTGGTTCCAATGAACTCAATTCCATTTATTGGCAATACTTCAAACATGCTGTGTGTTATCAAGTATATTGTGCAAGATTTGGCGAGCAGAATGGGAGATCAATTAAAACTTCATCAGCAAAAACTTGAACAGCTATATTTAGAAAATGATATTCTTTTTAATCTTCATGGTTAAATCTATTTATTAATCGATCATAAATTGAGTTTTGCAAAAAATCTAACTTACAAAATCAGATAATGGAAATTATAAATATCAGCTCTGCAAGATGGCAGGCACAATTAAAAAATAGCATTATAAACTTTTCACAGCTTACTAACTATTTTAGCAATAATCTTTTAGATAGAGTAAATTATAAAGATATATCAAATGATAATAATACGTTATCGTGTTTAAAAATATCTAACTTACAACCCAATGAGATAGAAAGTGTAATTGCAAAATACCCAATGCGCATAACTCCATACTATCTATCATTAATTAAATCTGTTAATGATCCCATTTGGAAGCAGGCTATCCCTGATCCTTCTGAACTTCTTAACCCTTTGGATAATTTATCTTCTAACCCTATCACTGTGGATGATCCACTTAACGAAGAACCTCAATCTCCTGTTCCTTCAATTATCCACAGATACCCTGACAGAGTTATTTTTCTTGTCTCTAATCAGTGTGCTATGTATTGCCGCCACTGTATGCGAAAGCGAAAAGTTGGCTCTCAAATTGATCAGAAAATAAAAGATCAACCAAATAGCCTAAATAGAGAATATGACTCTTATGGATTAAATTTTATTAAACAGGGTTTAGATTATATTAAAAAAGATAGAAAGATACATGATGTAATTATCTCTGGGGGCGACCCACTACTTCTTAGTACAGAAAAGATTGACAGAATTTTATTTGAGATTAGGCAGATTGACCATGTAGAGACTATAAGAATTCATACAAGAGTCCTTTGTACATTGCCTTTTCGTATTACAGATAATTTGGTATCGATTCTGGAAAAATACCACCCACTTTATATCAATACTCACTTTAACCACCCGTCTGAAATCACTGATGAAGCTGCGTCTGCCTGTTCTACACTTGCCCGTGCAGGTATTCCATTGGGCTGTCAGACCGTATTACTAAAAGATGTAAATGACAATTCTGAAACCATGATCGAACTCATGAGAAACCTTGTCAAAATTAGAGTAAAACCATACTATCTGCATCACCCCGATATGGTCGCCGGTACTGCCCATTTTCGACCATCTTTTAATACTGGGCTTGAAATTATGAGAGCAATGAGGGGTAGTCTCACTGGTATCGCAGTTCCTCAGTATATGATTGATCTTCCTGGAGGTTATGGAAAAGTACCCATGTTGCCAGATTATATAAAACATAGAGACGATAAAAGAGTTTTTGTAGAAAATTATCAGGGAAAAATTTGTGAATATAGATTTTAAAAAGGGATAAATCCATGGGTAAAGATAAGGTTCATTGCAAACCATTGACAGTATCTGATGCACCAAACGCCCTTACAGAAAGGATCAAGGAGCTAAACTGTCTGTATGGGATTTCCAACCTATTTGAAAATCAAGATGTCTCCCTGTCATGGATAATGCAGCGTGCAGTTGAGTTGATTCCAGAGGCGTGGCAATATCCGGAAAATGCTTGTGCTCGTATCAATATAGATGGTCAAGACTATATCTCTGCAAAATTTAAGAAGACAATCTGGTGTCAACGCAGTGATATAATTCTGAATGGCAAAAAGGTTGGAAGTGTAGAGGTCTATTATAGACAGATTCCTCCTGATAGCCATACTCCATTTATTGAAGAGGAGGATCGGCTTTTAAGGGCAATTGGAGAACGTTTGAGTAAAGTATTGTGGCTTAAGCGTTATGAAGAGGCTATTAAAGAGAGCGAAGAGCGTTATAGAATTTTAACTGAACAGGTTGATGAAGGTGTTGTATTAGTTCAAAATAGTCAATTTTGCTATGTAAATCCTGCATTTTGTAAAATGTTTAATATCCCTTCACCAGAAGCAATAAATGAGAGTTTTATTAACGCTCCATCTGCTGGAAATGTTGAGGAGCTATCTAAACTATACAGCACTTGGATTGAAACCATAGATAAAAATACCACTCAAGAGAGTTGCTACAATAGAGTTGAAGAGCTTCACTCTCTTGAGAGATTGGGTAATAAATTATGGATACAAGCATCTCATACACCAATCAGTTTTAAAGGATCACCTGCTTTACTATCAACATTTAAGGATGTTACCCAAATTAAAGAGGAGCAGATAGCTGCACAAAAAATGGCTGAACTTCTGGATAGCGAAAACCGTATCTTACGCTCTTCATTAAAAGAGAGATATCGACTTGGAGATATACTTGGTCACTCTCCTGAAATGCAAATTGTTTACGAGCTTATTCTAAAAGCTGCGGGAACGGATGCTAATGTTGCAATATTTGGAGAATCAGGTTCGGGCAAAGAGTTAGTTGCTCGCGCTATACATGACCATAGCGTCAGAAACAAGAGACGTTTTATTGCTGTAAACTGTGGAGCAATCCAAGAGACCCTTTTTGAAAGAGAATTTTTTGGACATCGTAAAGGTTCATTTTCAGGTGCTCATGCTGATTCTTCGGGCTATTTGGATATGGCTGATAAAGGAACTCTCTTTCTTGATGAGGTCAGTGAGTTGAGTGTTAATATGCAAGCAAAACTGTTAAGGGCTATTGAGAGTGGTGACTACAGACCAATTGGCTCTACAGAGAGCGTAACTTCCGATTTTCGTGTAATTTCAGCTTCAAACGTTGCCTTAACAGACAGAGTTGCAAATGGTTCTATGCGAGCTGATTTTTTTTATCGTATTCAGATAATTTTGATTGAGCTTCCCCCTTTACGCAATCGCAGGCAAGATATCCCACTACTTGTAGATCACTTCCTCCGCCAAATAGAGAGTAAAATGCCTTCTTGTATTAAACGATTTAGAATACCCGGTACAACAATGGATAGGCTTATAGATTACAACTGGCCCGGTAATGTTCGAGAGTTACGCAATGTGCTTCAACGATATGTAACTCTTGGTAATATTGAGTTTTTACAAACAACTCATGAGCCTCAGATATCACAAGAGAGTACAAAAGTACTAAATCTTCGTAAATCTGTCCAAGAGATGGAGCAGACCCTCATAAAAAAGGCATTGGAACAGAGTCGAGGAAATCGTACTCAAGCTGCTAAGTTACTTGGAATATCACGCAGAGCACTCTTCCGTAAGATGTTAACTTTACAAGTGTCATAATAGCCCATATTGGGCGATCTCTCCCACATCTATTCTTCCCTACTATCTAAAATATTGTTATCTTATCATTCAAGCATGTTATCAATTTTCTATAGTGTTCAATTTAATCTATTCCACTCCATAATAGGGCGTTTAGTGCCCAACTTTTAACTCAAGACCATTTTATTCTTTATTATAACAAATCACTTTATGTAATATAATATCAGTATGTTATCACAATAGATACTATCATGGCATAACCTTTGCTCTATAGTGTTTAAGAATCAAATTAAGGATTAAGGTATCGATTTTTAATATAAAACTAATAAATATTTTAGACTAAAGATTAAAGGAGAATTAGAGATAATGAAACACGATCCATTTGGAAATCTTACTGATTGGGGAGCAGTTTTGAGTATGATTGAGGAGTTTGCAGCTACCGACTCTTTATCAGAGTATCAGCATGGTCTTATTCGGATACTTAGATATAAAGGTAACTGGAGACTTCGTGAAGAAGTTTTAAAACGGGCTGGAGATATAAAATCTCCTACACCAGAATTAATTTTGCAGGTGATTGAGCTGCTTGCTGACGACAATATTTATTACGATGCAAGAGTTCTTGCTGGAGAGGCGTTAGTTCAACTGTTGAGCCGCAACAAGGCAGATATCTCAAATGAGATAGGTTACAAGATAACGACAACGGTCGAAAAATTAAGAAGCACTCCGCAACCAACCTATTTTGATAAAATATTAAGCAGACTATATGCAGTATAAGCTAAATAACTAAATTGTTTCATAGCATTACGATAGTTAATAGTCATACTATCATAACACTATGAAAGAGAGGAGAGGAGGTAATCAATGTTAATTGGAATACCCAAAGAGATTTTAACAGAAGAGAAGAGAGTAGCAGCTACTCCAGAAACAGTCAAAAAATTTATTGCACTTGGTTTTGAGGTAGCTATCCAGTCATCTGCTGGCGATGGAGTATTGATAAGTGATGATGAGTATAAAAACGTTGGGGCAAAATTAATTGCTGATCCTGAAAAGTTATTTGCTGAATCTGATATCATTTTAAAAGTTAAGCAGCCAGATTTTAATCAGCAAGTTGGAAAGCACGAGGCAGACATGCTAAAGGATGGTGGAATGCTCATCACATTTCTTCATCCTGCGTCACCTGATAACCATACTATGATTAAACGCCTTAGAGATAAAGCAATAACATCATTTACTATGGATGGAATTCCTCGTATCTCCAGAGCACAAAGAATGGATGCTCTATCTTCAATGAGCACAGTAACTGGATATAAATCTGTAATAATGGCTGCCAATCAGATGCAAACCTTTGTTCCAATGATAGGTACTGCAATTGGTACCATAAAGCCTGCACGATTTTTGATTATAGGAGCGGGTGTTGTTGGGCTTCAGGCAATTGCCACAGCAAAAAGGCTTGGGGGCGTTATAAAGTCTCTTGATATTAGAAAAAACGCATCTACAGAAGCCCAAAGTTTAGGGGCAAAGCCTATTGAATTTGATATTCCGCAAGAGTTTGCACTTGCAGAAGGAGGTTATGCAAAATCTTTAGAAAAAGAGTGGCTTAAAAAAGAGCGTGAAATTATTTCGCAGCATATAAAAGAGGCTGATGTGGTAATTTTAAGTGCGCTTGTACCAGGAGAAGTTGCCCCAGTTTTGGTAACTGAAGCTATGGTTGCTACTATGAAACCGGGTTCTGTAATTATGGATGTTTCAGTTGATCAGGGAGGTAATTGTGAAATTACTGAACATGGGCGTTTTGTCCAAAAACTGAATGTAAATATCTGTGGAATACAAAATATTCCAGGAAGAGTAGCAACCCATGCAAGTTGGCTATATGCCAATAATATCTATTACTATGTTGAAAATCTCTTTAAGAAAGGGATTGGTAATATTGATCTTAGCGATGAGATTGTAGCCAACTCTCTTGTTACCCATGAATCACGCATCCACTATAAAGGAGCACTCAAAGCAATGGGAATAGAATCATAGTTTAATGTAGAGACTCACGACAGTGTGTCTCTACAGATTCTGCAAAAATCAATTTATGACCAAATATATATGACTTTATAAATAATAATAAAATCTTATCAAGGTACAAAAATGATAAATCTACTACTTATGTTAGGAATTTTTATCCTATCTTTTTTTATTGGATACCTATTGATATCAAGAATTCCATCGTTGCTACACACTCCATTGATGTCCATGACCAACGCTGTCTCTGGGGTTACAATTTTAGGAGCAGTCCTTCTTTTTACAATAAAAGGGACAACTATGGAAAACATATTTGGTTCAATAGCCATAATAGCAGCTACCTTTAATGTTGTGGGAGGATTTGCTATTACAGATAGAATGCTTGGTCTTTTCAAAGGCAGAAAAGAGACCATATCTTTACAAGATATCAAATGATAAATGAGAGTAATACTATTATGAATCTGATTATTGATTTTTTGGTTATTTCAGGTCTTATCGTGGGGATATGGCTCTTTAGCGAACCACGTAAAGCAAGGTTTGGTAATTTAGCTGCGGCTTTTTCACTTCTATTTGCATTTATCCTAATTTTGTATCGTAACCAGATAGTAAGTGGAGAATTGGTTGCTATTTCACTGCTTATTGGTGCAATTGTAGGTTATGCTGTAGCAAAAGTTGTAAATATGAATCAGATACCTGCAATGGTGGCTATCCAAAATGGTGCTGGTGGCGCAGCCGCTTTTCTCGTATCTCTTGTTGAGTTAGCAAGAAACGGGCAATCTCTTGACTCTGTAAGTGCTATTTCTGGTATCATTGGATTAGCAGTTGGAGCTTTTACTTTTAGTGGAAGTCTTATTGCTGGAGCCAAGTTAGCTAATAAAATGAGACAATTGCCTCAAATTCTTCCCTCACATAATATACTTGTGCTGATAACTATCTGGGGTATGTTTGCTGCATGCTCTATCTCGTTCCATGTACCGGCAGATATTGCATTTTATCTCTATCTTCTACAAATAGTACTCTCATTGTTGTTGGGGGTTCTATTTTCCATACGTATTGGTGGTGCTGATATGCCTGTTTTAATCTCATTTCTAAATTCAATGACGGGGCTATCTGCAGCACTTTGCGGAATGGTTTTAGGAAATAGGCTTTTGATTGCATTTGGTGCAGTTGTTGCAGCATCTGGATATATTCTTACATATATTATGTGCAAAGCCATGAATAGAGATATTATAAGAGTATTTTTTCCGCTTAATTTAAATATAGATTCTAAAAAGTCAGCCATTATAAGCGATTGTATTGATGACTCTTCTGCTATAGCTCCTTCATCTGATGATATCTTATATAATAAAAATTCTGAGGTAAAAAACTCTGAAGAACAGAACAGAGAGGTTCTTGAGATAATAAAACCTTTTGAAAAGGCAAATAAAATATTACAAGAGGCTAACAAGATCATCATTATTCCTGGTTATGGAATGGCAATTGCCCAGGCACAAATGGAAGTTACAGCACTTGCAAACATACTAATTGATATGGGTAAAGAGCTAAAATATGCCATACATCCTGTTGCAGGCAGAATGCCAGGACACATGAATGTTCTTCTTGCAGAAGCTAATGTAGATTATGACATGCTTATAGAGATGGAGGAGATAAATCCTGAGTTTGGCTCAACTGATCTGGCTATAATTGTAGGTGCTTGCGATGTGGTAAATCCCGCGGCTATAGAGGTTGAAGGGACTCCCATCTCTGGGATGCCTATCTTAATGGCACATGAGGCAAAAAATATAATTATTTGTAATTTTGATGAAAAACCCGGGTATTCGGGTGTGCCAAATCCTCTTTATAAAAACAGCAACACAGTAATGCTTGAAGGTGATGCAAAAGAGACTATGATTAAGTTGCTCTCTATGCTGAAAAATTAGTATGGGCAATATAGTTTTTGGATTTTATTCTGGATTTTTAAGCATATAATCTCCTTGACTATGATCTTGAGTTATTATATTTTTGCCCAAATATCGCTGGCATGAAGTCCGCAAAATGTTATATTTTTCCAAAATCACCATCTTTTAGTATATAAATTGTATTTACTCTTTATATATTTAACTGTAAAGAAAGAATAATGTTCTATCTTTACAATGAAAAATTTAAAAAATATAAAACCACGAAGGTTTAGTGTGTGTACACAACTGTTTAGTGTACATAGTTTATACTGGCTTTACGTGGTTTTTTATTTACCATATAGTCAGTAGCCATAATTTTTAACTACTGTTAATATAAGGAAGAACGTCATGCACATGGCAGATGCTTTGATTTCCCCTGCGGTTGGTGGAACAATGTGGGCAGTAACTGCTGGTTTAATTGGTTATTGTTCAAAAAAGGTTAAAGATGAGATGGATGACCAGAAAGTACCTTTGATGGGTGTTTTAGGGGCATTTATCTTCGCGGCACAGATGATAAATTTTACTATACCAGTTACAGGTTCAAGTGGACACCTTGGAGGAGGAATGATTCTTGCTATTCTGCTTGGACCTCACATTGCTTTTCTGACAATGGCATCGGTTCTAACTGTACAGGCACTTTTCTTTGCAGATGGAGGTCTTCTTGCTCTTGGATGCAATATATTCAATTTAGGATTTTTCCCATGTTTTATCGCCTATCCTATTATTTACAAAAAAATTGTTAGAAAACATACAACATGGCAAAAAACAGAGCGAAATATTATGATAGCCTCTCTTGTCGCTGCTATTATAGGCTTGCTGATGGGAGCATTTGCAGTTGTTTTTGAAACTCTTTTATCTGGTATATCAGAGCTTCCATTTACTACATTTTTAATGTTAATGCTACCAATACATTTAGCTATCGGCATTGTAGAAGGAGCTATTACATCTGCTGTAGTAATATTTATCTGGAAAGCTAAACCTGAAATATTGAATGCTGCCTACTCTTCTGTTGCAATAGACTCCTCCTCATCAATTCGCAATGTTCTTATTGGATTTATTGTTGTTACTATAATAACGGGATCAATTTTAAGTTGGTTTGCATCATCAAATCCTGATGGACTTGAGTGGGCAATGTTAAAAACTGCAGGAGTTGATGAGCTTCAAACACCTGAAGGAGTGCACTCATCTCTATCTAAAATTCAAGAAAAGACAGCCTTTATGCCAGACTATGGATTTAACTCTGGTAGTTCAGAAATAGTGTCAGAAAACGCTACTGATAGCAATAATGCACAAATGGTAGGCACTGCTGAAACATTAGGAGGAAGTAAGGAGCTCTCTTCATCATGGCCAGCAGTTGATCCTGGAACTTCTGCTGCCGGAGTTGTTGGAGGGCTATTGACACTAACAATTGCTATTCTTATTGGATTTGTCCTGAAACGTAAAAAATCGAATGAATAGCTATGTGATAATTAATACAGAGCAATAAAAATTAAATGGATAGAGGCTCTTGATATGTCAAATCTTCAAAATAATCTGTTTGATATCTTCTACATGGATAGGCTCTCTTCCGGTGAAACTTGGCTTCATAACCTTGATCCTCGGGCAAAAGTTATCACTACTTTTATATTTATAATAACGGTTGTTTCATTCAACAAATATGAGATTTCTATCTTAATGCCATTTCTCATATATCCCGCTGTTATGGTGGCATGGGCTGATTTACCTTTAGCTTATCTTATTAAAAAGATACTTATGCTCATGCCATTTGCTTTTTTTATTGGTATTTTTAACCCTTTAATGGATAGAGATGTTCTTGTAAGATTAGATTTTTCAGATATTATAGAGTTTATTCATATTACAAGTTTGATAGATATTATCGGTTTAAAAGAGAAGATTGGTGTAATTGAGATAAGTGGGGGGTGGATATCTTTTTTTTCTATTATGGTTCGTTTTTGCCTAACTGTGGGAGTTGCTCTTATATTAATCTGTACAACTGGTTTTGATTCTGTCTGTCTCGCCCTCCAGAAATTTGGTGTTCCAGGTCCATTTATTGCCCAACTTATGTTTTTGTACAGATATATGTTTGTACTTATTGATGAGGCATCCAGAATGGTAAGAGCAAGAGCACTTCGTACTTTTGATGCTGGTAGCAATATGAAACTCTCTATCTTTGCTCCAATGATAGGTCAGCTATTACTTAGAACTCTTGATCGTGCACAGAGGATACATCTATCTATGTGCTGTCGTGGATTTGATGGGCACATTCAAATGATAAGAAAAACGGATTTTGGTATTTTGGAGCTATTTTTTGTTTCTGCATGGGGTTTGCTATTTATAATATTTAGACTCTGCAATATTCCTGTAGAACTTGGAGAGTTGATTACGGAGTTTCTTTTTTTATGAGTCACCATATTGTTCAAGCCGAAAATCTACACTACACTTATCCAGATGGTACTATTGGGCTAAATAATATCAATTTTAAAATCCATCATGGAGAGTCAGTGGCACTGGTTGGTTCCAATGGGGCTGGAAAATCGACTCTTCTGCTCCATCTTATAGGTTCTCTTACATCCACTAAAGGGAGTATAAGAATTGGAGATTACCCTTTAAACAAAAAAAATCTAAAAGCAGTCAGAAGATCAGTAGGCATGGTCTTTCAAGACCCAGACGATCAACTTTTTATGCCAACGGTTTTTGATGATGTTGCATTTGGTCCAATCAATTTAGGACTTCCAGAGGCAGAAGTTGAAGAGAGAGTAATGGAAGCACTTAATACCGTAGGCGTTTCTCATCTTATAAAACGCTCTCCACACAAACTTTCAGGTGGTGAAAAAAGGGCAGTTGCGATTGCTGCAGTAATTGCAACTATGCCGGATATTCTTATAATGGATGAACCGTCTTCCAATCTGGATCCACTATCTCGTAGAAGGTTGATCAATCTACTTAAAACCTTTAAACACACTAAAATAGTTGCAACACATGATCTTGATATGGCTCTTGAACTGTGCGAAAGGACAATTGTGCTACACAAAGGTGAAATTATAGCTGATGATGAAACAAAGAGGTTATTTTTAGATGATACTCTTCTTGCAATGAGCGGACTTGAAAAACCACTGACAATGCAGGGTTGTCTTGTATGTTCTCAAATTAAGTAAAAGTTGGTTTGATTTAATCAATTTAATATTAGCAGAATCGACTCCATAAAAAAGAGCGTGTATTATCTATTTTTAACTCTTATACTTACAATCCTACCTGATTTATCAAGAGAGGCTATCCCTGTTCCAATTACTTCGCCTGACGACTCACTTACAATTTTAACATTTTCCTCAAAGGTAATTGCCGGTATCTTTTGCCGCTCTTTTTGTATAGTAGCAATATCATCATCTTGTAATGGAGTTTCGTTATCAACCAGCTTTTTTGATGAAGAAGCGTCTTGTGCTGCTCTGCTAAACCTTGCTTTATTTCTCTCTACTATCATATTACTTACAGTAGAATACTCCTCATTTTCCTCCTCTTTACTGCATCCTACAGTAATAGTCAAAATAAGTATAAAAAAGATAATAGTCAATCGTCTTTTCTTTAGCTTCATTCTTTAAGCTCCCTTTGATTAACCTTATTAGTTTTAACTGTATTACTATCATAAGAGATCATGATTTAAAACAATATTTTATGCAGTAAAGAACTCTTACCTATTTTATAATTCTGACAGGAACTTTATTAGGGACTAAGTTCCTGCCGTGGTATGTTCTCTCGAGCTTATTAAATCTTCTCAATTTTAAATCTTCTATTAAGTCTCATTGTGCTAAACAGCCCATAAATATCGTTAGAGACATTTATGATCTCCAAAGAGTCTCCCTTTTGTGTCAATGTGTTGTGGGCAGCAATAATAACTCCAAGTCCCACAGAATCAACCATATCAACTCCAGCAAGGTCAATCACTACTTTTCCTTTGTATGTGTGAATAGCTGCTAACAGCTCTTTTTTGAAATCCTCAGCCATTGAGGCCACTATGCTCATTCCTGGTATTATAATAGTATTGTCACCTTCTCTTATAACTTGACTCATTATTGTAACTCTCCTGTGATAGAAATGTTATTTTGACAATATAATCTTATCATTTAATACTTTATGATATTGATGAATTAAGATTAGCATTATCGGCAATAGTTATCAAGAATCAGGTTATTATTTTTTGTATGATAAGGATATCAGCTTCTAAATAGAAGCTCCTTAATAGCATAATTTAATGAAATTTCTTAAAGCTAAGAAGGAGAATCAGACATGAACCGAGGAGAGCAAGTGAAGAAATAAGAGAGTCAAGCGAAGAGTTGAAGATATGTAAAAGAAGAGCAAAGAAAGTTATAAGAGAGGTTTTAATAAATTATACATACATTCCATATATGAATGAGTAAATAAGTCTCAAACTGAGTAATGCTAATAAGGCTACAAAGAATAATAGAGGAAAAAGTAAAATCTTAAAATCTAAGGGGGGAGGTA